>NZ_JBFBLP010000021.1:9011-157522 GCF_040686775.1 Streptomyces sp. NPDC079141
CACCGGCCGCCGAGACCCTGCGCCACCCGTCACCAAGACCCCCTGCCACCGGCCGCCGAGACCCTGCGCCACCCGTCACCAAGACCCCCTGCCACCGGCCGCCGAGACCCTGCGCCACCCGTCACCAAGACCCCCTGCCACCGGTTGCCAAGACCCTGCGCCACCCGTCACCGAGACCCCCTGCCACCGGTTGCCAAGACCCTCCGCCGCCAGCCACCTCCGCCTTCACCCGCACGCCTCCCCGGCCCCCGGGTGGGCCGACGGGGACCTCGCCACCCGCCCGGGCCGACCGGCACACGCCGTTCCTTGCAGCCGGCCCGATCCTCCGGACAGGCCCCGCCGGGAACGCCGAAGCGGGCGGGTGTCCGGGACACCCGCCCGCTTCGGCGGATCGCTGTGCTTGGTCCGTTCGGGCGGTGACTACTCCGTCTTGACCTTGATGGTGCCGTCGATGATGCCCTGCTTGGCCTCGGCCACGGCGTCGGTCAGACCCGCGATCTCGGCCATCTTCGGGTTGCTGTCCGCGAGGCCGACGCCGTCCACCTTCAGGTCGAAGGTCTGGACACCGGTCAGCGGCTTGCCGTCCTCGACGGACGCGGCGAGCGCGTACACCGCACCGCCGACGTCCTTGAGCGCGGAGGTGAGGATGTAGTCCTTGTAGGCCGCCAGGGCCGCCTGGTTGTACTGGTCGGAGTCGACACCGATCGCCCAGACCTTCGCCTTGGCGGCGGCCTCGATCACACCCTGACCGGACAGACCGGCCGCCTGGTAGACGACGTCGGCGTCCTTCTCGATCTGGCCCTCGGCGGCGGCCTTGCCCTTGTCGGGGCTGGAGAAGCCACCCTCCTCGGCCGTCTGGGTCAGGTACTGCGAGACGACCTTCACCTTGGAGTTGGTGTCCTGGACGCCCTGCTTGTAGCCGGCCTCGAACTTGTGGATCAGGGGGATGTCCACACCGCCCACGAAGCCGACCGTGTTGGTCTTGGTGGCCTTGGCGGCGGCGACGCCGGCCAGGTAGGAGGCCTCCTGCTCGGCGAAGACCAGGGAGGCGACGTTGTCGCCCTCGACCACGGAGTCGACGATGCCGAAGGTGGTGTCGGGGTAGTCCTTGGCCACGGCCTCCATGGCGGGACCGTAGGCGAAGCCGACGCCGATGACGGGGTTGTAGCCCTGCTTGGCCAGCGACCTCAGCCGCTGCTCCTTGTCGGCATCGGTCTCGCCCTCGGTGGGCTCGATGTCGGCGGTCTTGTAGCCGAACTCCTTCTGGGCCTTCTGCAGACCGGCGTACGCGGCGTCGTTGAAGGACTGGTCGCCCTTGCCGCCGATGTCGTACGCGATGGCCAGGCCCTTTTCGTCCTTGCCCTCGTCGCCGCTGTCGTCACTGCTGGTACCACCGCAGGCCGTGGCAGCGAGCGCGAGCGACGCGACCCCCACCGCGACACGGGTCAGTCTGGATATCCGACGCATTGTGAAGTTCCCCATTCTCCAAAGCCCCGCAGTGGGTGCTGAGTTCGGCGCACATTAACGCGCGTAGACACTCCTGGGAACGGGGTATCGCCTGGCCGTTATCCATTCGTGCCGATGGTCGGTTACGTCCCGGTGAACCACCGGATCGAAAGGTGCACTCAGGACATTGCAACCTGCTCTGTATGCGCCCAGGCTGCTCCGGCCCCGCCCCGGACGCAAGCGGAGCGGAGCCGTTCCGGTGTCCTACAGGTCGATCAGCGCCGCAGCCGTGAACAGCTCCACCCCGACCGTGATCGCGTGCTCGTCCACGTCGAAGTCGCCCTGGTGCAGGTCGCGCACGGTGCGCTGGCCGGGGGTGCGCACGCCCAGGCGGGCCATGGCGCCGGGCACGTGCTCCAGGTACCAGGAGAAGTCCTCGCCGCCCAGGCTCTGCTCGGTGCCCTCGACGGAGTCGGCGCCGCGGCGGGCGATCATGGCGTCCCGCAGCAGCTCGGTGACGCCCGGGTCGTTGACCACGGGCGGCACTCCGCGCACGTAGTTGATCTCGGACTTGGCCCGGTGCAGGTTCGCGACCTCGTCGATCGCGGCGACCACGATGTCCGGCGCCTGCCGCCAGGCGGCGATGTCCAGGCAGCGCACGGTCCCGGACAGCTCGGCGTGCTGCGGGATGACGTTCGGGGCGTGCCCGGACTCGATCCGTCCCCAGGTCACGGCCAGTCCGCTACGGGTGTCGACGCGGCGGGCGACGAGCGCGGGCACGTCCGTGACCACGCGGGCCACGGCGGTGACGAGGTCGGTGGTCAGATGGGGGCGCGCGGTGTGGCCGCCGGGGCCGTCCAGGGCGATCTCCAGCCGGTCGCAGGCGGAGGTGATGGCGCCCTCGCGGATGCCGATCCGGCCCGCGTCGACCCTCGGGTCGCAGTGCACCGCGACGATCCGCCCGACGCCCTCCATCACCCCGCACTCGATGGCGTCGGCGGCACCGCCGGGCAGCACCTCCTCGGCGGGCTGGAAGATCAGCCGCACCGGCCGCGGCAGCAGGCCCTCGCGGTGCAGTTCGGCGAGGACCAGCCCGGCGCCCAGCACCACGGTGGTGTGCACGTCGTGCCCGCAGGCGTGCGCCCGGTCCGGCACGGTCGACCGGTAGGGGCAATCCGCCTTGGCGTCCGGGATGGGCAGGGCGTCGATGTCGGCCCGCAGGGCGAGCGCGGGCAGCCCGTCGTCCCAGTTGCCGATGTCACAGACGAGCCCGGTCCCGACGGCGAGCACCCGCGGCCGCAGACCGGCCTTCTCCAGGCGCTCCTTGATCGCGGCGGTCGTACGGAACTCCTGGTTGCCGAGCTCCGGGTGCATGTGCAAGTCGCGGCGGAACGCGACGAGTTCGGCACGCAGCGCCTCGGGGAGCGTGCCGGGAAGCAGCGCTTCCCCCGGAAGATCGACCTCGGACTCTACGGACATCAATTGGTTCACCCTCTGCAGGGTAGGACGCCCGGGTGGCCAACTGACCCTCGATCAACAAAAGTTCAGCCCGTTAGGGGAAGAAAATCTGGCCGCCCGACGCATAGCTGTCGGCCGGGATGGGTAAACTCGCCCGTTTCCGACCGAGCCGATCATGAAAATCACCCATCCTCTGTATTCAACCCTTACCACGCCCCGGTCGCGACCGTCGGCTCCGTTCACCTGTCGGACCCCGGCGTCGAGGCGTCCTCAAGCGTTTCTACGGCGTCCAGGGCGCGCAGGATGCGGGTCAGGTCGGCCGGGGCGGCGGCGAGCCGGACCGGGGTGCCGGCGTCGTCGAGCTCGGCGATGTGCCAGCTCGCGGAGACGAGGTCGCCGTCGCTGCCCCGGGCCCGGCGGACCTGGTGGAGGGTGAGCCGGGCGGCCGGGATCGTCCTGGCCCCGAACCGGCCGGGTCCGGGCGTCACGGCCGGCGGTTCGCCGCCGCCGAGGGCGATGTGGGTGCCCATGTGGTGCGGGTTGTAGTCGGTGGCGTCCAGGAAGCGGGCGGGCAGGAAGACCTCCTCCTGCTCGTCGGGGGCGTCGGCCTCGCCGGACGTACCGAGCCGGGTGGCGCGCCAGGCCCAGGCCAGCAGCCCCAGGGTCGCCGACGTGCCCGCTACCGCCCAGGTGATCGTGGCGGGCGAGTCGGGCGGGGCGGTGGGGTGCCGGTACACCAGGGGCAGCAGCCACAGGGCGGTGCCGACGAGGACGGCCGCGAACGGCAGGGCCGAGGGCAGGACCTCGTCGGCGGGCAGCCGGCGGCCGCGCAGGCGCTGCAGCAGCCGGGCGGCCGGGTAGCCGGCGGCGAGGGCGAAGAGCACCGCGACCACGGCGGTGGAGCCGCCGGTGGTGACGTGCCGGTGCCAGACGTAGCGCTCGCCGGTGACGGTCATCACCGTGCGGCGCCAGACGGACAGTTCCACCTTGTCGCCGGGCCGGAACTCCTCGGCGGCCTCCTCCGACACCGCGAGCCGCTCCAGGGGCTCGCCGTCGACGAAGTACAGCAGGCTCGACTCCCTGCGCCGCTCGGCGCGCTCCGTGCGGGCGATCACGGCCGGCCAGGTGGACACGCACTCGGTGCGGTCCGCGGCGGGCGTGCCGTCGGTGCAGGCGGCGGCCGCGCGCCACTCCCGCTCTTCCTCCGTGACACCGGGCACGGCCAGCGCGAAGCCGCCCGCCACCGCGAGCAGCGCGGCGCAGACGGCCAGCGAGCCCGCCCAGCCGCGTCCGGCGGTGCGGGCCGAGACGACGGCGAGGTGGTCCGACTGCGGGTTTCCGTGGCGGCGGTGCAGGGCGCGGAGTGCGGCCAGCCGGTCGTCGAAGCCCGGGTCGCCGTCGGTGTGGTCGTGCGGCCGTGGCAGGAGCCGCCTGTGTCCGTCGCCCAGGACCAGCTCGATACGGCGGGCGGTCGGGACCCTGGGGACGTTCTCGTACATCAGGCGGACCCGCAGGTTGGCGATGTCCCGCCAGGGCGTGCTGCGGCGGCGCAGCAGTGTGCGGCAGGTGACTCCGTACGCGTCCGCGCGCACCTCGACGACGAGCGCGCGCAGCGCGACGAGCCCCACCACGGCGATCAACCCCCCGAGCACCGGCAGGGGCCCCGGCCCCCGGTACGCCAGTGCCACGGCGGCCGTGCCCGCCCCGGCCGCGCCGAGCCCGACGAGGGACCACAGGGCGCCTCTGAAGGGGCTACGGAAGATCAGGTCCCGGACGTCGCTCATGGGCGGAATCCTGCCTTGCCCGTCGGGGCAAGCGCTTGTCCGGTGTCCGGCAGTTTTCCGGAGGGCCATGTTGCCGACGACCGCCGTCGGTAGGGTGCGCCGTCGTGACCTCCGACGCGGACTTCCTGACAGCGACCCGGACCTCGTACGACACGATCGCCACCGACTACGCCGCCGCCCACCCCGACGGTCTGACCGACCGCCCGCTGGAGCGCGGGCTGCTGGGTGCCTTCGCCGAGCAGGTGCGGGCGAACGGCCCCGCACCGGTCGCCGACCTCGGCAGCGGGCCGGGCCGTGTCGCCGCCCGTCTGCACGACCTGGGCGTCCCCGTCTTCGGCGTGGACATCTCGCCGCGGATGGTCGCGCTGGCCCGCGAGGCGCATCCGCATCTGCGCTTCCACGTGGGCTCCCTGACGGAGCTGGACCTGCCGGACGGGACTCTGGGCGGCGTTCTCGCCCTGTACTCGCTGATCCACATTCCGACCGGGCGGCTGACGGCGGTGTTCTCGGAGTTCCGCCGTGTGCTGGTGCCCGGCGGGCAGGTGCTGCTCGCGTTCCAGACGCAGGAGACCGAGGACCGGCTCCGGCTGACCGAGCGCTTCGGCCACGAGATCTTGCTGGACTACTACTGGCGGACGCCGGAGACGGTGGCCGCCCACCTGACCGAGGCGGGGCTGCGGCTACAGGCGCGGGTGGTGCGGGAGCGGGTGGGCGAGGAGAAGTGGGCGCGGGCGTTCCTGCTGGCGTACCGGCCCGGCTGAGCGCTCCGCTGAAGCTGCGGTGACGGGTCGTCGTTCGGCCGCGGCGCCGTCGTGGCTGGTCGTGCCCGCGCGGCGGAGCCGCATATCGATACAGCCCCGCGCCCCTTCGGGGCACTACCGAACCGCAGCCGACTTCACCCGACCCGCTCAGACCGCCGTCACCGCCGCCAGGCGGTGCACGTCGCGGGCCGAGCCCGTCACGCCGGACAGGAAGCCCTGGGCCCTCGGTGAGGCGTTCTCGGTGAGCCAGGCCGGGTCGATGTCGCAGACCGCCACGCGGACCTCGGTGCCGACCAGGGCCAGGGGGAGGGTGTGGACGACCGTGGAGGGGAAGCTGAGGATGGTGCGGCCGATCGGGCCCCGGCGGGCGATCAGCTCCAGGGGGAGGTCCGGGCGGACGATCTCCAGGCCTGTCTCGACGGCCAGCCGGTGGAGTTTCTCCGTGCTCTCGCGGCGGTGGGCGAAGTAGCGGGTCGCGCCGTGGGTCTTGGCCAGGGCGCGTACGGCCTCCACATAGCGGTCGGCGTCCACCACGCCCGTCTCCACCAGTGAGGTGCCCACCATGTCGGCGCCCTTGGTGACGCTGGGCGGGCCGAAGCGGGCCCGGGTCCAGGCGAAGGTGTTGGCCGTGACCGTCACGCCCGCCGGTGTCTGCTCCATCGGCATCGAGGAGAAGATCTCGACCCGGCGGTGCTCGCCCGGCGTCAGCCGGCGGCGGGCCGAGGACGCCACCGGGGCGAAGACCAGGTCCCGCGGGCCCGGGCGGCCGCCCTTGCGGTGCCAGCGCACCAGGCGTTCGCCGCGGGCGAGCTGGGCGACGAACTCCATCGTCGCCGTGCCGTCGTCGACCACGACCAGGTCACGGGCCCTGGTGATCGTCAGGAGGAGCTGGACGTAGCGGGAGAAGGGGTCCCCCAAGACCACGCGCGGTGCCCGGCGGAGCATGCCCGCCAGGCCTCCGATCGTCTGGAACGGCGCCGCCGCGCCGCCCCGCGCCTCCTCCCAGCGGACCCCGTGACCCTCCCCGCGGGCCAGCTCTGCCATCCGGCGGAGCTGGCCGCGGGTCATCGGGTCGGTCGGGGACAGCACGACGAGGGTGAGCTCCGCGCCGGGGGCCCGGGTGTGCGCCCACTCCAGCACGTTCAGGAGCTGTACCGGGCTCTCGACGAACGCGAGAGTGGTGGTGCCGGCGGATCCGGCGCGGCGGCTCATCGACGTATGACCGTCCCCTGGGAGTTGAGGGCTCAGACCGTGACCGGCTCGCCCGCGGCCGCGGCGATCTCCGCCTCGGCCACGACACCGGCGACGCGGCGCAGCTTCTTCATCGGGCCGAGCTCGGAGTCGTAGACCTTCTTGACGCCGTCGCCGAGGGAGGCCTCGATGGTGCGGATGTCGCGGACGAGGCGGGTCAGGCCCTGCGGCTCGACGGAGGCGGCCTGGTCCGAGCCCCACATGGCGCGGTCGAGGGTGATGTGGCGCTCAACGAAGGTGGCGCCGAGGGCGACCGCGGCGAGGGTGGTCTGCAGGCCCGTCTCGTGGCCGGAGTAGCCGATCGGGACGTTCGGGTACTCGGCCTGGAGGGTGTTGATGACGCGCAGGTTCAGCTCCTCCGCCTTCGCCGGGTAGGTCGAAGTGGCGTGGCAGAGCAGGATGTTGTCCGAGCCGAGGACCTCGACCGCGTGGCGGATCTGCTTCGGGGTGGACATGCCGGTGGAGAGGATGATCGTGCGGCCCGTGCCGCGCAGGGCGCGGAGCAGCTCGTCGTCCGTGAGGGAGGCGGAGGCCACCTTGTGGGCGGGGACGTCGAACTTCTCCAGGAAGGCGACGGCCTCGGTGTCCCACGGGGAGGCGAACCAGGCGATGTTCTTGGACTTGCAGTACTCGTCGATCTGGCGGTACTCGTCCTCGCCGAACTCCACGCGGTGGCGGTAGTCGATGTACGTCATCCGGCCCCAGGGGGTGTCGCGCTCGATGTCCCACTGGTCGCGCGGGGTGCAGATCTCCGGCGTGCGCTTCTGGAACTTCACCGCGTCGCAGCCGGCCTCGGCGGCCGCGTCGATCAGCTTGAAGGCGTTCTCCAGCTCGCCGTTGTGGTTGATGCCGATCTCGCCGCAGACGTAGACGGGCTGGCCGGGGCCGGCAAGACGCGACGAACCGAACTGACGGAGACGGGAGTTGGTGCTCATGGCAGGAACTGTCCTTACTTGGTGAGGGAATCGAGAGAGGGGCCGAGGATCCAGCTGGCGATCTCTCGGATCGCGCCGTCACCGCCGGGAACGGTGGTGACCGCGCGTGCGGCGCCGCGCACGACGTCGTGGGCGCTCGCGACCGCCACGGGCCAGCCGACGAGGGCGAAGCACGGGAGGTCGTTGACGTCGTTGCCGACGTAGAGCACGCGCTCAGGCGCAATGCCCTGCTCCTCGCACCACTGCTTCAGTGCGAGGTCTTTCCGGTCGATGCCGTGCAGCACGGGAATCTGCAGCTTCCGCGCGCGGGCGGCGACGACCGGGTTCTGCTCCGTGGAAAGGATCAGCATCTTCAGGCCGCTCTTGCGCAGGGCGGCGATGCCGAGGCCGTCTCCGCGGTGCACGGAGACGAACTCCTTTCCATCGGCGTCGATCAGCACCCGGTCGTCTGTCTGGGTGCCGTCGAAGTCCAGGACGACCGCGTCGATGTCGGCGCCGGTCGGGAGCGAACCGGGGCGGTCCGCGTCGAAGAGGGGGGCGAGCGCACGGGCGCGCGCCAGGTCGTGCGGGTCGTCGATCTCCAGGACCCGGGCGGGGTCGGTGCGGACGAGCTCCGTACGGCCGAAGAAGCGGTGGTTGTGCTTGCGGAAGCCGGGGGCGTCCATGGCGTAGGCGGCACCGGTCTCCAGGTAGTCCTGGGGACGGTCCTGGCGGCGCGGGCGGTAGGCCTTGTCGTGGTTGACGCCGACGCCGCCCTCCGCGGGCTCCTCGGCGTCGCGCCAGACGAAGCCGTGGAAGGGGGCCACGGTCACCGCGGTGTCGGCGCCGTTCTCCACGACCGCCCCCGCGACCCCGTCGATGTCCTCGCGGATCACGAAGGGGCTGGTGCACTGCACGAGCAGCACCACGTCGACCGCCGAGCCGTGCAGCGCCTCATGGGCGTCCATGGCGTGCAGGACGGCCGCCTCGGAGGTGGCGGTGTCGCCGGCGATGGCGGCGGGCCGCAGCACGACCTCGGCCCCGGCCGAACGGGCGGCTGCCGCGATGGCCTGGTCGTCGGTGGAGACGACCACGTCCGTGACAAGCCGCGTGGCCAGGCACTCGCGTACGGCACGGGCGACGAGCGGAACACCGCCGACGGGGGCGAGGTTCTTCGCGGGCACCCCCTTGGAGCCCCCGCGAGCGGGAATGACGGCGAGCACGCGGCGCACGGAGGCGGGCGAGTCGGACATGGGCTGCACTCCTAGCGCAGGGTTCTCAGACGTACGGAGGGGGGCGGCGGAGCCGCCTTCAAGGGGCGCGGGGCCGTGTCGATCAGCGGCTCCGCCGCGGGGCGCGACAAGCCCCCACGGCGCGGCAGACGAAGAACCACCCACGGCGCTCACAGCTCCCCCATCCGCCGGATAACAGGCGCCACCCGCTGCACCCCGTGCCGGTAGGCACCCCGCGCGGCCCGCCGCACGATCTGCCGCACAGGTCCGGGCTCCCTGTCATGCGCGGGAGCGCCCGGCAGCGGACTGCCGTCCGGCCCGAGGTGGTGCCGGGCGAGAATCCCGGGCAGATACCCCGGCGCCGTCGCGGGCGTGTAGTAGGGAGTCAGCGGCGCCAACCCGCCCGGCTGGGCAAGCAACTTGGCGATCCGCTCGCGCGCCGCGTCGAACGCCCCGTCCGTCGCCACGCCCTGCCGGGCGACCCACGCCTCGTCGGGCACCGGCCGGTGTCCCCCGTCCAGCTGGTCCCAGGAGGCGAGGCAGCCGGAGCCGATGAAGTGGTGGTTGCCGAGGACCTCGCGCACGCCCAGGTCGGTGAGGACGACGGTCGGGATCCGGCGGTGGAGCGACTCCAGCGCGGCCGTGGAACTGACCGTGACCAGCAGGTCGGTGCGGTCCAGGACCTCGCCCATGTGCCCGTACACCAGCCGGAAGTTGGCCGGCAGGTCCACCCGCTGGGCCAGCTTCTGGTAGGGCAACTCCTCGATGTGCGTGGTGTGTTCGCCCGGCTTGGAGCGGAGCTTCAGCAGCACCTCGCGCTCGGGGTGCAGCCGGGCGTGCTGCACCAGCCGGTTCAGCAGGTACGTACGGTCCTTGCGGCTGTCCGGCACGGAGGGCTGCGCGGCGAAGACGACCGTGTACGGGTCGTGCTCCCCCTCGTAGGCCGCCCCGCCGAGGAACGGCAGTGCCACCTCCGTCACCGACGAGGCGTCGGCGCCCACCCCCTCGTAGACCGCGCGGAAACGCTCGGCGTCCTGGCGGGAGTTGGCGAGGACGAGGTCGGCGCCGTGCCGCAGGAGCAGGCCGTCGGCGAGCTTCTCGTAGACGACGCCGACGTAGCCGGTGACGACGACGGGGCGCTCGGAGCGGCCCTCCCAGACGCGCTTGAGGCCGTGCAGCATCGCCTGTACGCCGCCGCCGACGAGCGACAGCACGACGATGTCGTACGGCTCCTCCGCCATCGCGCGCAGGAACTCCACCGCCGTCACCTCGCGCAGGGAGTCCGCGCTCACGCCGACTTCCGCCAGCTGGCGGGCGGTGGGCGTGGCCCGGCCGCGCAGCAGGAATCCGCTCAGGGCGGGGGCGACTTGCGTGCCGCCTTCGGATCCGGCTTCCATGGACGGGCCCGGGGCGATGCGGCCCGCCGTCAGCGCACCCCATTTCCAGCGGGTGTCGGAGTCCGCAAGGACGGCGATTCGCGGCGGCTTCGGTGTACTTGCTGGCACGAGGAAGACGCTAGGAAGCAATTCCTAGGTATGGCCCAACCGCGAATCAACGAAAAGTTAACAACACCCCACCGAGAGCCGAACTGGCCCGTCAGAGCCCGGGAAGTACATGGGATGCACCATTCCGACACATTGAGTTCACCCGCTGTACGGGCACCGGCAAAGTCAGCTGCCGGGCACCCTCCTAACCTTTTGCGGGTGCCAAAGCTTTCCGTGATCGTGCCGTTCTACAACGTGCAGCAATACGCCCCGGACACCCTCCGAAGTCTTCGCGCGAACGCCCGGCGCGACTTCGAGTTCATCCTGGTCGACGACCATTCGAAGGATGAAACTCCGGCCATTCTCGAACGGGCTGTCGACCAGCTCTCGGATGTCGCACAGGTGCGTTACATCCGCCATGAGGTGAACGGAGGACTCGCCACCGCCCGCAACACCGGTCTGGACGCGGCGACCGGTGAATACCTCACCTTCCTCGACGGCGACGACTGGCTCGCGCCCGGCTACTACGCCGAACTGGTCGCCGCCATGGAGGAGCTGGGCTGCGACTTCGTGCGCACCGACCATGTCCAGGCCAACGCCCGCGCCAGGTCCGTGCACCGGGTGCCGCACGGCCGCCGCGGCGAGGTGCTGAACCCGCGCGCGGCGATCCTGCCCGCCGACCGGACCACCTCCGTCGACTACGCCTACGCCTGGGCCGGCGCCTACCACCGCCGACTGCTGGACAAGGGCCTGCTGCACTTCACCGACGGGCTGCGCACGGCCGAGGACCGGCCGTGGATCTGGAAGCTGCACCGGGAGGCTGAGTCGTTCGCGGTGGTGAGCCTGCTGGGCGTCTTCTACCGGCGCGGGGTGGCCGGATCGCTGACGCAGATCGGCGATGTGCGCCAGCTGGACTTCATCCGCGCCTTCGACCAGGTGGTCGAGGAGACGGCGGCGGACCCGGAGGCGGACAAGCTGCTGCCCAAGGCGGTGCGCACCTACTGCGCGATCATCGCCCACCATCTGGCGGACGAGTCCAAGTGGGAACCGGCCGTGGCCAAGCAGCTGCGGGCGATGAGCGCGGCGGCCATAAAGCGCATGCCGCAGGACGCGCTCGGTGACGTGCTCGAAACCATGGACCTGCGCCGGGCCAGCAAGCTGCGCCGACTGCGGCGCCGGGCCACCACAGCGAAGGCGGCAGCGTGATGCCCCGTACCACCCAGATCTTCTGCGCCTCGACGCTCTACGGCGCCGCCACGCTTGCCGCCGCGATCGACTCGGACTGCTTCGCGGAGGCGGACCGCCGGCTGCTGCTGGTGTTCAACAACTCCGCGACGCCGGAGACCACTCCGGCCGTCGACGAGATGCCGGGCTTCGAGCCGCTGCGCGACCACTTCGACGGCGTGCTCTCCTTCAACGAGGCGATCCGCCCCTTCCACCCCGGCGCCTGGGCGCCGCGCCCCGACGACGTCCCGCTGTTCGAGCGGTATCTGCGGCTGCTGTGGGGCCTGGGCGAGGACCGGGTGGAGCTGGTCCTTGAGTCCATCCAGGTCAACCCCGCGCTCGGGCTGGCCCAGATGTTCACCGGCGCCCCCATCACGGTCTACGCCGACGGTCTGATGAGCTACGGCCCCACGCGCAACAAGCTGGACCCGCTGGTCGGCACGCGCGTGCGGCGGCTGCTCCATCTGGACCTGGTGCCGGGCCTCACCCCGATGCTGCTGACCGAGTTCGACGTGCCCGCGCAGGTCGTGCCGGCCGAGGCGTTCCTGAAGGTGATGGGCGAACTCGCGGGAACCATTCCCGAGTTGCCGGTGCTGCCGGACAACTCCGCGCTGCTGCTGGGCCAGTACCTGTCCGCGCTGAACATCCTCACGCCGCAGGGCGAGGAGGATCTGCACGTACGCATGCTGCGCGGGGCGGTGGAGCGCGGTCACCGCTCGATCGTCTTCAAGCCGCATCCGACGGCCCCGGCCCGCTTCAGCCGCGCCCTGGAGACCGAGGCCGACAAGCTCGGCGTCGACCTGACCGTCCTGGACACCCCCGTCCTCGCCGAGGTGCTCTTCGAGAAGGCACGCCCCGGCCTGGTCGTCGGCTGCTTCTCGACCGCCCTGTTCACCGCGTCCGCCTTCTACGACCTCCCCGTCGCCCGCATCGGCACCGAGCCGCTGCTGGACCGGCTGACGCCCTACCAGAACAGCAACCGCATCCCGGCGGTGCTGGCGGACGCGGTGCTGCCGGACCTGGAGGGCCGCGAGGGCGAGGAGACCGTCGCGGTGGACACGCTGGGCGCGCTGGTCACCGCCATAGGGTTCACCATGCAGCCGCAGATCTACCCGAGCCTGCGGCCGGCGGCGGAGAAGTACCTGTCGCAGCACTTCGGGCCACGCACCCAGCGCTATTTCAAGCGCAAGCGGCTCACCTCGCTGGGGCTGCCCGGCGGCATCCCGGAGCGGCTGTCGTTCCTGCCGCGCAACTCCACGGCGCGCCGGGTGGTGCGCCGGGCGAAGGCATTGAAGAAGGCGGTCACGCGCTGACGAAAACGGTTTTGCCGCCGAGTTGAAATCTCCGGTGAACTACCGGAAAAGGCCGAGGAAACGGTGGCACATCATCGGGTTAAACCGATGAATCCATGGTGGGGCGGCGTTCGAATCCCTAGGATCGCGGACGCCGCCCCATTCGACTCCGTGAGGCACTCATGACGAACCTCGGCCGGCTCTACTCCATGCTCGACGGCGTCACCCTGCCGGACGGCATTCCCTACTCCCAGGTGAGCGCCTGGGAGTTGCGCTTCCTCTATCTCCTGGGCCGACATCGCCTCACGGGCGAGGACCGGCTGGTCGAACTGGGCTCGGGCGGCGGCGGATCCACCTACGCGCTCGCGCTGGGCCTGCGCGACAGCCCCGTGTTCGACGAGCGGACGGGACGGCTGCACGCGTACGACTTCTTCCATGTCGGCAAGGGCACCTTCGCCACGGAGAAGTTCTTCACGGCCGGTGCCAAGCCCGCGGACGGCGACACGTCCTTCCTGGACGACTTCCGCGGCCGGCTCGAACCCTTCCTGCCGTTCCTGGAGATCCACGCCGGTGACATCTGGCAGACCTCCGACCCGGACGACACCAGCCCGATCGAGTTCCTGCACATCGACATCGCCAAGACGGCCCGCGTCTTCCGCTGTGTCTCCGAGCGCTTCCTGACCCGGCTGCGGCCCGGATCGGTCGTGCTGCACCAGGACTTCGCCGGACCCCGGCTGCCGTGGCTGCACTACAGCACGGGCGCCCTGCTGCCGTACATCGACATCGCGGGCCCGCCGATCCGCTCCACCCTCGCCTTCGAGGTCACCGAGCCGATCCCCGGGCATGTGCTGAAGACGATCTCCGAGGACGCCTTCACGCTCGACGAGAAGCTGAAGCTGATCTCGGCCGTGCAGGACCGCATCGACCGCGACCACACCGGCGGGATCCCCTTCAAGTCGGTGCTGGAGCTGGCGAAGGCGTATGTCGCCCACTACGACGGACGGCACAAACAGGCCTGGTCCATCGCACGGAAGCTGACCGACGACGAGTACCTGAGCCGGACCCGCGCCGACCACTTCAAGCAGCTGAGGGCGGCGTACGAGAAGGAGGGTTCCTCGCTCGGCAAGCTGGTGCGCAAGGCCGTAGGACGGTGAGGTGGGCCCCCACGACGGACGTGGGGGCCCACCCGTTTCTCAACCGCCCAGGATGATGCGCAGGTCCGCGGCGTTCGCCTCGGTGACCTTCCACAGTTCCTGCTGGCGGCCGTGGACGTCGGCGACGGTGGCCGCGTGGTCGCGCAGCAGGTCCTTCGAGCGCTCCACCAGGCGGGCGGCCAGGTGGCGGTCGTGGACCGAGATGCCCCACTCGGGGCGCTCGATGTCGTGCAGGAAGTACGCCATCTTCGGGTGCGAGATCAGGCTGATGATCGGCGTGCCGCAGCCGAACGGGATCATGCCCGCGTGGCCGCGCATGCCGATGACCAGCTTGGTGCGCGCGTACAGGTCGCGGATCTCGTCGTTCTCGAAGTCGTACATCGGGATGACGGGCAGCGAGATGCCGTGCTCGCGGCGCAGGTCGAAGGCGATCTTCTCGTCGTCGAGCGAGTGCGCCACGCACTTGACCTCGGCCAGCTCGCCCAGGTCCCGTACCGCCTGGGCCATCTGGGCCAGGAAATACGCGTAGTCGTGGCCGAAACGCAGACCGGCACGGTCGTAGGCGGCGTTCACCAGGATCGTGTCGTCCCGCTTCGCCGGGTCCTGCCAGCCGGGCACGAGCTGGCGGGTCACCGTCGTCGGGCACGGCTGGAAGCGCACCTTGTCGTGCAGGTGGGCGGGGATCATGGCCCGCACCTTCTCGATCGAGCCGTGGTTGCGCAGCCCGAAGAAGGAGGACTTCTCGACGAGCAAGCGCAGCGAGTCACGGAACCGGCCCGCCCGGTAGGACTGGCCGTCGAAGGCGTTGAAGCCCACGGCGTACACCGCGATCGGCACGTCGATACGGCGCATCAGCTCGTCCGGGACGTTCCACTGCCAGGCGCTGTTGCCGTTGGGCATGGTGTCCGGGATGAACAGGCCGCCACCGCCGATGACCATGCCGCGCCGGGCGTTGACGCGCTCCAGGGCCGCCTCGTCGAACAGCCGGTGGGCGTGCACGGAGTGCCAGCGGCGGGAGGTGGTGTCCGGGCCGAAGGCGCTGCGCACGCTCTCCGGGAGCAGCTTGTCGCCCGCGTTGCCCTGCCGGTCCATGTAGAAGGCGACGTGCGCCAGCTGGTCCTCGGGGGAGCCGAGTTCCTGGGCCGGGACGGAGGCCGCGCGCTGCGCCCACAGACGGCTGGAGCGGTGGGTGATGTCCACCGACATGCCGGCCGTGGCGTGCTTCAGCGCCGCCGCGTTGTCGCCGTGCACCCAGGCCATCTGGGCGAGCCGGGCGTAGGCGGTGGCGGCCCGGTTGGGGGCGGCCGTCGCCATCAGCAGCTGCGCCTTGGCCTCGTCGTAGCGCGAGACGCTCATCAGGGCGTGGCCGAGGACCTCGTGCGGCCAGGCCTCGTCGAGCGGGATGCGGACGCTCTCCAGGACGTCCACGGCGTCCTGGTAGTCGCCGGACGCGATGTGCGCGGCGGCCACCTTGCGGGCCACCTCGATGTCGCCGGTGCGGGCCACGTGCGGGGTGCCGTAGTGGACGACCAGGTCGTGGTGGAGACCGCCGGAGGACGCGAGGTAGGCGGCGTGGAAGTCGGCGTCGGACAGCTCGTACTCGCGCCACTTCTCCTCGGCCAGGCCGTAGCCGGACTCGCCGCCCTGCCAGGGCTTGTGGCGGCCGGTGAAGTGCAGGATCGCGGTGTCCTCGGGCACGGGCAGGTCGCCGGACAGCCGCCGCTTGACGAAGTTGTAGCGCGCGTCGAGGCGGACGAAGTCGCCGTCGAGGACGGCGTTGAGGATGCCCTGGTCGTGCTTGTCGAGCTCGTAGTCGCCGCTGCGGCCGGTGGCGTCCAGCCTGGCGCAGAACTCCTCGCTCAGGTACTCGCGCTGGATGACCAGCAGCCCGGAGTTGAGCTTGTGCTGTCCGTAGAAGAACTGCGGGACGGCCGCGAGTCCCTCGCGCAGCTTGAGGAGTTCGCCGAGGTCTCCGAGGACGACCATGTCGGTGTCCAGGGTGATGACGGTGTCGTACTCGCGCAGCCGGAAGACATCGAGGATGAAGTACGCCTTGCGGACCAGGTAGTTGTCCTGGTCGCCCTTCTGGTACGCGTCGTAGTGCGTGTCGTTGACGCGCTTGAGGACGATCCGCGGGTGCAGGGCGCGGATCTTCGCGATCGAGCCGGGGCGCAGGTCGTCGTAGAGGACGACGAAGTCCTCGCAGACGCTCGGGTTGGACAGCGCGAGGCTGCGCAGCAGGACGAGAAAGCCGGGGAGGTAGTTCTCGTCGACGTAGGACGCGAAGGCGATGCGGCGCTTGCCGGTGAGCGCGTGGGCGTCGGTGAGAGGTGCCTTCGGGGCAGGCAGGGTGGTCGTCATCGCAGGGATATCCTCATGTCCGTCACGCTCTGGGCCCGGTCCATGACCCATGCCTTCTCGCTGGTGTACTCGTGCACGGAGGTGATGGCGAGCTTCATCGCTTCCTGCACGCGGTAGGCGCCGCTCTCGTAGAAGTCGAACCCGATCAGGTCGAGCTTCGGGCTGACGTCCAGGAAGTCCAGCAGGTACAGCATGTTGAAGCCGGTGGTCGGGATGCCGGACCACTGGTCGCTGCCGAGCCTGCCGATGTTGCGCACGGGCCAGCGCAGCGACTCGTCGCCGAGGTGGGTCTGGGCGCCGGGCACCAGACGGTTGCGCAGCGACCACTTCCAGTCGCCGGAGATGCCGCCGAACACCAGCCGGGTGTCGACCTGCTTCTCCCAGTTGAAGCCGTGCTTGTGGATGGTGGCGTGGATGTCGGTACGGCTGCCGGTGTGCTTCGGGTCGATCCGGTACGAGTTGAAGCGCACCACCAGGTCGTAGGCGTCGATCTCGGCGCCCATCGAACTGGCGCCCACCCGGCCGGAGTTGGCGATCAGGCAGATCGACTTGCCGGCGATGCGGTTGCGGAACTCGCCGAGGCTGATCCACTGCACGCCGCCGATGGTGGGGTCGGTGACGGGTCCGCGCATCCGGCTGCGGCGCTGCTCGGCGTAGAGCGCGAGGACCTCGGTCAGCGCGGTGACATCGGTGTCGACGGCGATGCGCAGGTCCAGGTACTGGCCGAGGAGTTCCTGGCGGTCGGCCACCGGGGCGTCGCCCATGGACAGCAGCGCGCCGACCAGCCGGGGTTCGGCACCGGCCCAGTCGCCGGCGGCGTGCGCGGCCAGGCCCTCGGCCCACACCTCGGTGGCGTCGCCGCGGGTGAACTCCTCGGCGCGCGGGCACTGGCGGCGCAGCAGGGCGAGCAGTTCGCGCTCCCGCTCACCGGCGGTGCGCATCCCCGCGATGCGGGCGCGGACGCCGAAGCCGTCGTCGTCGGTGAGGCCGAGGTACTTCTCGTACGCCTCCAGCGCCTCGGGCTCGTCGCCGATCGCCTCCAGCACACGGGCGCGCAGCCGCCAGCCGGCCCGGGAGTTCTTGCGCTGGGCGAGGACGGTGTCGCTGATCACCAGGGCGAGGTTCAACTCGTCGTCGTAGCCGCACTTGAGTGCCTGGTTGGCGACGGCGAGCAGCGCGTCGAGCAGTTCGTTGCCGATGCTCGTGGCGGGGGTCGCGGCGCCCTTGACGGCGCGCTTGAGCAGCGCGGTGGCACCGGTGGTGGGGGCGGGCGCCGGGGCGGCCGGGGTGGTGCCCCATACGACGAGCAGCTTTCTGAGCTGTTCGGCGAGTTCGATACGGCGGCGGTCGATGCTGCCGACGAGTTTGCCGCTGTGCGCCGCGCAGGCACGCAAACAGTCGTCCAGCTCCCCTCCGCGCGCACGTGCCCGTCTGTTCTGGACCCTCGTCATGGCACTCCTGGTTTTTGCCAAGCCAATGCTGTGTTTGCCGCGGTTTATCGGCAGGTGGGGGGATCTTGAAACCGATTGGTCATCCGTGGGGGGATGCTGAGAAAAATTAGGAAGGCAAAACGACGTTCAGGTGAACTCATCGGGTCCACAGGACTAATCGTTGCCCCGTCAACCCTGCATTGACTTTGATTCGGACTAACGTGCGTGGATCCACCCTGAGAAATGACTGTGCGAGGGGATCTTCTGTGACCAGCACGACCGTCCGAGCGGTGATCGAGGCGCCCCGGAGGGCGGAACGGTCGGCGCCGCGACAGCCGTCGAGACTCCGGGCCCTCGACGGCCTGCGACTGGTGGCCGCGCTGATGGTGGCGGCCTATCACTACGGCGGCCGGGGCGGCGAGGTCACAGCGGCCTGGGGCAGTTCGGCGAAGACTCAGTTCCCCACGCTGCACTCGTACTTCGCATACGGCTGTCTGGGCGTCCAGATCTTCTTTGTGATCAGCGGATTCGTGATCTGTATGAGCGGCTGGGGCCGCCCGCTGAAGTCGTTCTTCGCCTCCCGCGCCTCCCGGCTGCTGCCCGCCTACTGGGTGGCGGTCGTGCTGGTGACGGCGGTCTTCGCGCTGCCGGTGGTGGCCTTCCAGGCGGTGTCCCCGAGCGACGCGCTGCTGAACCTGACGATGCTTCAACAGCCCTTGGGCGCGGACCGGGTGCTCGGCGTGTGCTGGACGCTGTGGGCAGAGGTCCGCTTCTACGCGCTGTTCGCGCTGTGCGTGGTGCTTCCGGGGGCGACCCGGCAGCGGGTGATCCTGTTCTGCGCGGGCTGGACGCTGGCGGCGGTGCTCGCCGAGGCCGCGAACGAGCCGCTGCTCGACCTGATCCTGATGCCCGAGTACGCGCCGTTCTTCATCGGCGGCATCGGCCTCTATCTCGTCCACCGCGACCGGCGGGACGCCTACGCGTGGGGCATCGTGGGCGTGAGCTGGCTGATCGGGCAGCACTACGCGGTGCAGAACCTGTGGCGTCCGCCGAGCCCGGACGCGTTCGCCAACCGGACCTCCTACGGGATCGCGCTGGTGGTGACGCTGGGCTTCGTGGCGGTCGCGGCGATCGCGCTCGGCTGGCTGAACCGGGCCGACTGGCGCTGGCTGACCGTGGCCGGGGCGCTGACGTACCCCTTCTACCTGGTCCACGAGCATCTGGGCTGGGTGGTGATCGACGTGCTGCACCGGGATCTGGGGCTGTCGTCGTCGACGACCTTCGCCCTGACGATCGGCTCGATGCTGCTGCTGGCCTGGCTGCTGAACCGTTACGTCGAACGCCCGTTGACGCCGCGGCTCAGGAAGGCGCTGGCCCGCTAGGTCCCGTACCGCGCCGCAATGCCCGCGACCACCAGCGCCAGCCCCTCCTCGAAGTGCTGGTCATAGCCCTCGAACATCTCCGCGCCCGCCGCTGCCGACAGAGGGAAGTCGGCCAGCAGGCGGGCGCGTTCGGCTACGTCGTAGCCCTCGCGGCGCTCGTCCGGCAGCGGCTTGACGCCCTGCTCCTCGGTGACGAAGCCGAGGGTGTACGCGTACGTCGTCGCCGTCGCCCGAACCGCCTGGGCGAGGCTGAAGCCGGCGGCCGTGAACAGGCGCAGGTTGTCCTCCATCTGCTCGGCGTGCTCGATGCCGGTGAAGCGTGAGCCGCTGAAGACCTTGGCGCCGTCGCGGTAGCCGAGCAGGGCGGTACGCAGCCCCCGGTTGGTCTTGAGCAGGCGTTCCTGCCAGGTGTCGGCGGGGTCGAGGGAGGCGCCCGCCACCATCCGGCGGTACATCTCCGTCGCCATCTCGTCCAGCAGGGCCTGCTTGTCCTTGAAGTGCCAGTACAGGGCCGGGGCCTTGACGTCGAGCTCCCTGGCGATGGCGCGCAGGGTCAGGCCGTCGAGGCCGACCTCGTTCAGGAGCTTCAGGGCGGTGTCGGCGACCCGGGTGCGGTCGAGGGGCGCTCGGCGGTCCGTGTTCACGCTTGACAGCTTAACGCCGTTAAGGCCATCCTCGTACTCGGCTGCACTTAACAACGTTAAGGAGAAATAGCATGAATACCGATGTTTTGATCGTGGGCGCGGGGCCGACCGGTCTCGCCCTCGGTGTCGATCTCGCCCGGCGTGGGGTGGACGCGGTGGTGGTGGAGCGGGCCGAGGGGCTGTTCCCCGGGTCGCGCGGCAAGGGGATCCAGCCCCGCACGATGGAGGTCTTCGACGACCTGGGCGTGCTGGACGCGATCCGCGCGGCGGGCGGGAACTACCCGGTCGGAATGATCTGGCAGGACGGGAAGCGGGCGGGCGAGCACCGGATGTTCGACCCGGCCGAGGCGACGGAGGACTCGCCGTACACCGAGCCGTGGCTGGTGCCGCAGTGGCGGACGCAGGAGATCCTGCGGGCGCGGCTGGCGGAGCTGGGCGGAAAGGTCGCCTTCGGGCGGGAGATGACCGGTCTCGCGCAGGACGCCGAGGGCGTGACGGTGCGCTTCGCGAACGGCCCGGACCTGCGCGCCCGCTACGTCGTCGCCGCCGACGGAGGCCGCTCGACCGTGCGGCGTGCGCTCGGGATCGGGATGACCGGGGAGACGGTGGACCCGCAGCCGATGCTGGTGGCGGACGTCAGGATCACCGGCCTGGACCGCGACAACTGGCATGTCTTCCCGCCGCGCGGGGAGGGCGAGGGCTTCCTGGCCGTCTGCCCGCTGGCCGGCACGGAGGACTTCCAGGTCGTCGCCCAGTTCCCGGAGGGCGCCTCGGTGGACCTCTCTCTGGACGGCATACGCAAGACGGTGGCCGCCCGCTCCCATCTCGCCCCCGAGGACGTCACCGAGGTGCGCTGGGCCTCGGACTTCCGGCCGCGCGCGGCGCTGGCGGACCGGTTCCGGGACGGGCGGGTCTTCCTCGCGGGGGACGCCGCGCACATCCACTCCCCCGCCGGCGGCCAGGGCCTCAACACCAGCGTGCAGGACGCGTACAACCTGGGGTGGAAGCTCGGGGCGGTGCTGCGGGACGGCGCGGACGCGGCGCTGCTGGGCACATACGAGGAGGAGCGGCGGCCGATCGCGGCGGACATGCTCGGCCTGTCGACGAGCGTGCACCGCGGCGAGACGCGGCGCGGCGAGGCCACGCGCCAGCTGGGCCTGGGCTACCCGGACTCGTCACTCACGCAGGAGACCCGTACGGCCCCCGCCGCGCTGCGCGCCGGTGACCGCGCGCCCGACGGCCTCCTGGACGGCGTACGGCTCTTCGACGCGTTCCGGGGGCCGCACTGGACGCTGGTGGCGGTGGGCGTGGCGGCGCCGGAGGTGCCGGTGCGGGTGGTACGCGGGGCGGCGCAGGAGTCGTACGGCCGCGGGCTGTTCCTCGTACGGCCGGACGGCTACGTGGGCTGGGCCGGGGACACCGGGGCCGGGCTCCAGGAGTACCTGGGCCGGTTCGGGCTCTAGGCGCCCGCGAGCGACAGCTTCACCGCGAACCCGAGGAACAGCGCCCCCGCCGCCGAGGTCGCCCCGGCCGACAGCCGCTTGCGCCGCCGGAAGGCGCTCGCCAGCTTGGTGCCGCTGAATATCAGGGCGGTGAGGTAGAGGAAGCTGGCGAGCTGGGCCAGGGCCCCGAGGACGACGAAGGACAGGGCGGGGTACGCGTACCCCGGATCGACGAACTGCACGAAGAAGGCGACGAAGAACAGGATCGCCTTCGGGTTGAGCAGGCTGATGACGAACGCCCGGCGGTAGGGCCGCTCGTCCGCCGCGGTGACCGGGGTGTCGTCCACGCTCGGCTCCCGCCGCGCCCGCCACATCCCCCACGCCGCCCGCAGCATCCCGACCGCCAGCCAGGTCAGATACCCGGCGCCGGCGTACTTCACGATCCCGAACAGCACGGCGTTGGCCTGGAGCAGCGAGGCGACTCCGGCGGCCGACAGCGTCATCAGCACGGTGTCCCCGCACCAGACACCGGCAGCGGCGGTGTACCCGGCGCGGATGCCCTTCCGGGCGGCCACGGAGAGGACGTAGAGGGAGTTGGGGCCGGGCAGCAGGACGATCAGGATCAGGCCTGCGAGGTAGGTGGGGAGATCGATGACGCCGAACATGAGAAGGAGTGTCGCACGGGGGTACGACACTCCGGTTCGGGCCTGCGCTACTCGTCGCCGTCGAGGAGGGTGTCGACGGAGAGGTCGAGGGTGACGCCGACGGACTCGGGGACGGGGACGGTCTGGCCTCGCTTGTAGCGGAGGGGGGCGGGGTACTTGCCGTCGGCCGGCTCCGTGAACAGGAGTACCTCGTCGTGCTTTCGGTCGACAACCAGGTACACGGGGATGCCGGCTTCGGCATAGACCTCAGGCTTTATGAGTGTGTCGTCCGACCAGTTGGAGGAGGTCACCTCCAACACCATGCGGAAGACATGCGGGGCGTAGCAGTTCTTCTGGACGAGTGCGTCAGCAATGTCGGCCTCGACGATCGCCAAGTCCGGAATCGCGTAATCCGCCGATCCGGTCGGCAACCACAGGCCGATACCGGGACGAACCTTGAGACCCGCCTCTTTCGCCCCAGCCTGCCTGAACGCATAGCCGACCTCGAACACCGTTCCCTGGTGCGGCTCATCCGGAGGTGGTGACACGATGAGGCTCCCTCGAATGATCTCCACGCGGTGTCCGGGCAGCCAGCTGGAGACACGATCTGCGGCTTCGGCGATCGTCATCTCACGCTCTATCACAGCCACGGCAACCTCCTTTCGGGAGCACTCTTCACGAGAGTAACCGGGGGCGGGCGCTTTCCGCCCTCGATCACCCATTCGAGGGAATCGCCGAGCTCAGAAAGCGTCCGAGGGGACATACGTCCCCCAGACCTCCCGCAACGCGTTACAAACCTCGCCCACCGTCGCCCGCGCCCGCAGCGCGTCCTTCATCGGGTACAGGACGTTGTCCTCGCCCTCGGCGGCCTTCTTCAGGGCCGCGAGGGCCGTGTCCACCGCCTGCTGGTCGCGCGCGGCGCGCAGCTTCGCCAGGCGCTCGGCCTGCTGGGCCTCGATGGCGGGGTCGACGCGGAGCGGCTCGTAGGGCTCCTCCTCGTCGAGCTGGAAGCGGTTGACGCCGACCACGACCCGCTCGCCGGAGTCGGTCTCCTGGGCGATGCGGTAGGCGCTGCGCTCGATCTCGTTCTTCTGGAAGCCGTGCTCGATGGCCGTGACCGCGCCGCCGAGGTCCTCGACCTTCTTCATCAGCTCGACCGCGGCCGCCTCGACCTCGTCCGTCATCGTCTCGATGACGTAGGAGCCCGCGAAGGGGTCGACCGTCGCCGTCACGTCCGTCTCGTAGGCCAGGACCTGCTGGGTGCGCAGGGCGAGGCGCGCGGACTTGTCCGTGGGCAGCGCGATGGCCTCGTCGAAGGAGTTGGTGTGCAGCGACTGGGTGCCACCGAGGACCGCCGCCAGGCCCTGGACCGCGACGCGGACCAGGTTGACCTCCGGCTGCTGCGCGGTCAGCTGCACACCGGCGGTCTGCGTGTGGAAGCGCAGCATCAGCGACTTGGGGTTCTTCGCGCCGAACTCCTCGCGCATCACCCGGGCCCAGATCCGGCGCGCGGCACGGAACTTGGCGACCTCCTCCAGGATGGTCGTGCGGGCCACGAAGAAGAACGACAGACGGGGGGCGAAGTCGTCGACGTCCATGCCCGCCGCGACCGCCGTGCGCACGTACTCGATGCCGTCCGCCAGCGTGAACGCGATCTCCTGCGCGGGTGAGGCGCCCGCCTCCGCCATGTGGTAGCCGGAGATCGAGATCGTGTTCCACTTCGGGATCTCGGCCTTGCAGTACTTGAAGATGTCGGCGATCAGCCGCAGGGAGGGCTTCGGCGGGAAGATGTACGTCCCGCGCGCGATGTACTCCTTCAGCACGTCGTTCTGGATCGTGCCGGTCAGCTTGTCGGCGCTGACGCCCTGCTCCTCGCCCACCAGCTGGTACATGAGCAGCAGCAGCGCCGCCGGCGCGTTGATCGTCATCGACGTCGACACCTTGTCCAGCGGAATCCCGCCGAACAGCACCCGCATGTCCTCGACCGAGTCGATGGCCACCCCGACCTTGCCGACCTCGCCGTGCGCGATCGACGCGTCCGAGTCGTGGCCCATCTGGGTGGGCAGGTCGAAGGCGACCGACAGACCCATCGTGCCGTTGGCGATCAGCTGCTTGTAGCGGGCGTTCGACTCCGTCGCCGTGCCGAAACCGGCGTACTGGCGCATCGTCCAGGGACGGCCGGTGTACATCGACGGGTACACACCGCGGGTGAAGGGGTACGCCCCCGGCTCACCCAGCTTCTCGGCCGGGTCCCAGCCCTCCAGGGCATCCGGCCCGTAGACCGCCTCGATGGGCAGTCCGGACTCCGACTCGCGTGCCATGGTGTGTTGCCTCCCGCCGAGCGGTTCGCTCGCTGCTTACTCACTGGTACAGACCGACCCTTCGACGGACTGTAGCGGCGTGGTGCGCACCCGGTGGAGAGGAGCACGCTGGGACCTTGCTCACAGCCGCGGTGCGGCCCCGGTCACAACAATGCACCGCCGTTCGCAACCGGTCATCCGCGGGGAGACATCTCAGAGAACACCGGCAGCCGCCGGTGTGGACGACGGGGGGCCGTGATGCGTATCAGGGGCACGAGGAGATGGACCGGCGCGCTCGCCTCGGCGGCGGCGCTCGCCGTGGTGTGCGGCTGCACGGTACAGGCGGCCGACGGGGAGGGCGAGCAGGGGTCACCGGTGCGCATAGATGTCCCCAGCAGTACGCCGTCGAAGACGCCGAAGGACGACAAGGGCGACGACAAGCCGAGCGGCTCTCCCGCGCGCGAGGCGCCGAAGGTGCTGTGGGCCCGCGGTGACACCGGCCGCGACGTCCGTGAGCTCCAGGCCCGGCTGCGCCAGGTGGCCTGGCTGTTCGACGGGCCGACGGGCACGTACGACGATCTGACGGAGCAGGCGGTCAAGGGCTTCCAGGGCAAGCGCGGACTGCCGCGAACGGGTGAGACCGACACCGTCACCTGGCAGCGGCTGCTGCGGATGACCGACGAGCCGGGCCAGTGGGACCTGTATCTGATGGGCGGGCAGCCGGCCGCGGAGCCGGACCCGCGCTGTACGACCGGCCGGGTGCTGTGCATCGACAAGACGAGCCGGACCCTGCGCTGGATGATCGACGGACGGACCGTCTCGACGGTGTCGGTGCGCTTCGGCTCGCAGTACACGCCGACGCGCGAGGGCGTGTTCCAGGTCTACTGGAAGTCCCGCCACCACCACTCCACGCTCTACGACTCGCCGATGCCGTACGCGATGTTCTTCAGCGGGGGCCAGGCGGTGCACTACTCGTCCGACTTCGCGGCACGCGGTTACGCGGGCGCCTCGCACGGCTGCGTCAACGTACGGGACGAGGCGGCCATCGCGGAGCTGTTCGCGCAGGTGAGGAACGGCGACAAGGTCGTCGTGTCCTGGTGAGGCGGTAGAAGAGTGGGGCGCGGGCGGGACCGGGGGAACGTGTCCCGCCCGCGCCGTGTGCACGAGCCGTAGGTACGGGGGGAACCCCGGCTCCGTGCGACGGCCGATGACCAGTCGGCTCATTCAGTACTGCGTGCGGGGGCGGGAAAACGTCACACCCCGCGCGAAAAAACTTCAACGATCTACGAACGCGCAGGTCAGCGGGCATGTCGGCGTGTCTTGGGCGAGCCGTCGGGGTGGTGGTCGTTGCCGTTGCCCCGGCCGGGCCGGTGGCCTTCGTCGTCACCGTCCTGGCCGTTCGGGTCGTCCTGCCCGCTGCCCTGGCCGCCGGTCTCGCCCTTGCCCTTGCTGTTGCCGGCGTCGGACGACTCGCGGTCGCCGAGGACGCCCGCGCAGTACTTCGACACGCGCGCGGAGCCGCCCGCCGCGCCCTCCAGGGCACGTCGGCGGTCGGCGCTCAGGTGCTTGCCGTCGCGGATGTCACGGCAGGCCGAGGCCACGTTCCCGCTCCAGCCGCTGCCGTTGCCGCGGCCCTCCTGCTCGTCGGCCGAGGGGCCGGCGCCGGGGGCCGAGCCGCTGCCCGCGGTCTCCCGCGAGGACGGCGCGCCGTCGGGTGTGGGCTCGCTCTCCCCGGCGCCGGCCGACGGCGGTGACACCAGCGGGCGCTCGGGCGTCACGGCCGCCGTGACCGAGACGGCCGGGGTCGGTTCGTCGTTGCCGAACGGCGTGGGCAGCACTCCGGTTCCGGCCGCGACGGCGACCCCGCCGGCCATGCCGAGGGCCAGCGCGGCGGCGAGCCCGAGGCGCACCGGGCGGCCCCAGCGGGGGCGGCGGGCACCGTGGGCGGGGCTGCCGATCCGGACGAGCCCGGCGTCGGGGGACTGCGGGCGGACGGGCCGGCCGAGGCCCGGCGAAACGTCGGTGCGGGCGGCCCGGAAGGCGGCCAACGCGGCGGCCTCGCCGGGGAGTTCGGCGCTGCTCAGCGGGCGTTCCGCGGTCAGCGCCTCAAGCGTCTTGGCAAGCCGTTCGGCCTCGCCCCGGTCGGCCGCGTCGACAGCTTCGAGTGACCCTCCGCTCAGCAGACGTTCCGCCATCTCGCGGTCCAGCCACCTGTACTGCTCGTCGGCCATCACACATCCTTCTGCGTCCGCGCACGCGTATGCGTCACACTCGCGGACGTCACCGCGCGACCGCGCGGTTCTCGCTGAGGGGGCAGGGCGTCGAGGACGCCCGCCGATTCCGGATCGAGTTCCGGATTGTCGCCGAGCAGTTCGGCGAGTCGCTTCAGACCGCGGTGCGCCGCCGTCCGTACGGCACCCGGCCGCTTGCCGAGGGTCTCCGCGGCCGTCTTGGCGTCGAGGCCGACGACCACGCGCAGCACGACTGCCTCGGCCTGGTCCTGCGGCAGCCGGGCGATGAGGGAGAGCGTGCCGTCGGTGGCCAGGGCCTCCATGGCCTCGCCCGCGGTGTCGGACGCCGCGGCCTTGCCGGTGAGCTCCGACTCGTCGCCGCCGATCGCGGGGCGGCGGCCGCGCATGCGTATGTGGTCGAGCGCCCGGTTGCGGGCTATCCGGGCGGCCCAGCCGCGGAAGCGGTCCGCGTCGCCGCTGAAGCGGTCGAGGTCACGGGCTATCTGGAGCCAGGCCTCGGAGGCGACGTCCTCGGCGTCCGGGTCGCCGACCAGCGTCCGGACGTATCCGAGCAGCCGCGGGTGCACGGAGCGGTACACAGCACGGAACGCGGTCTCGTCCCCGTTCTGTGCCGCAAGCACCGCGGTCGTCAGCTCCGCGTCGTCCCCCAGCACCCGTTTTCCTCGGTCGATGGTCGCGGTGATCAGTCAACTGTCCCGCCCGGCGCGAATGGCACGTTACGACCTGAAACCACTGCTCGTCCATGTCCGTACAAGGTGCAACCAACTCGTGACGGGGTGGGCGGTGACAGAAGTCGGGGTGGGGTGTGACAGAAAACGCACTCATGGCGCTGTAGGAAGTACGGGCCGCCGCGCGGCCCGTGCCGCGCGACGGCCGGGGCCTCTCCTGTGGGGGGTGGCGGCCCCGGCCGTTGCCTCGGCGGCGTATTCGCGGGGCCTGACAGGTGTGGAGACCGGGGCGCGCGGGGTTTCAGTTCCTGTTGTTGCCGGTGCCCTGGTCGGCCTGGCCGTTGTCGGCGTTGCCGGAACCGTTTTCGGCGTTGTCCGTGCCGTTCGTCGCCTCGTCCACCGGGGGCACCGGTGTGGCGGTCCGGCTCGGCCTGGCCGAGGGCGTCGCCTGCGCGAGCTGCTCGGCGCAGTACGCGGCGACCTTCCCCGCACCGCCCGCGGCCTCGACGAGCCGCTGCCAGGCCGCCGCGTCCAGGGCGTTGCCCCGGCCGTCGACCTGCTCGTAGACCCGGCACTGGGCCTCGGTGTCCTGCGCGGTGTCCGGGCGTTCGGTCTGCGCGGCGCCGGGGGTGCGCGAGGACGGGTCGCCACCGGGCTGGTCGGCGGCGCCCGCGGACGGAGTGGGTGCGGCCGGGCCGTCGGCGGAGTCCGAGGAGGAACCGGTCGTACCGATCGCGGCGACCGCGACCCCGCCGAGGGTGAGGCTCGCCACGAACAGGGAGAGCGTGGCCTTCAGCGAGCGCGACGGGCGCCGCTGCGCGCGGGGCCGCCAGTCGTCCCGGCGCCGGGTGCGGGCCCGGTGCGCGCCGGCGGCCCGGGAGGCCCGGTACGCGGCCACAGCCCGCTGCTCGCCCTCGGCGTCCAGGTGCTGGCTGCGGATGGCGGCCGCGAGCAGCGCCTCCAGGGCGGCCTCGCCGGCCGCTGCCCGGGAGCCGGACGCGGCGCCGTCAGGGTGCGCACGCCGACGGCCGGAGGGACCGCCGTCGCTCAGCCGTTCACCCATGTCCGATTCCGTTCCTGTCCGACCTGTTCGACTGATGTGGCCCAGGGCCCTGACGGGGCCTGTGGGACCTGTGCGAGCCGCGCGTACCCAGGGGTGTGCGCTGCCTCCGCGACCGGTGCTGTGCGTGGTGCCTGTTGTGCATACGGGCCCGGAGGCCGTCCCGCTTCCGCCGCGACGCCTTCGCTTCCGCCGCCGTTCATTTCGACTCCCCCAGCGTCCGGGGGCCGCCATCCGTCACACCTTCGACGCCCAGCTGGGCGGCCAGGCGCTTCAGACCCCGGTACGCGGCGGTGCGCACCGCGCCGGGGCGCTTGCCGAGGACCCGGGCCGCGGCGGGGCCGTCGAGACCGACGACGACCCGCAGCAGCACGGCCTCGGCCTGGTCGCGCGGCAGGCCGCGGACCAGCTCCAGGGCGTACTCGGTGGAGATGGACTCCAGCGCCTGGTCGTGCGTGCTGTGCGGACCGGGCAGGTCGAGCACGTCCTGCTCCGTCGCCGTCGCCCGGGGCCGCACCTTCTGCCGTCGCAGATGATCCAGCGCCCGGTGCCGGGCGATGGTCGCGCTCCAGCCCCGGAAGCCCGCCCCGTCGCCCTTGAAGCGGCCCAGGTCACGCGCGATCTCCAGCCAGGCGTCGGAGGCCACGTCCTCGGCGTCGTCACCGACGATCCCGCGCAGATAGCCGAGCAGTCCGGGCTGCACGATGCGGTAGGCGACCGCGAAAGCGGCCTCGTCACCTTCCTGGGCCCGCGCGACGGCCGTGCCCAGCTCCCCGTCGTGCGCGTGCACGCGGCGGGGCTCCCCTCCTTGGCCCAAGAACTGTCCTAGTCCGTACCGAGTTCATGGCGGATCCGCACCGTGCGGCGCAGGCGCCTCTTGCCCACGTCCCCCACGGTCAACAGCGCCGGGATTCACAGAAGTGTCACAGTGGCTCCGTCATCCCACCGCTTCCGGGAGCGCGATCGTGCCTTCGTAGGGTCCCGAGTTCCGCTCCGTCACCTCCTGGCTGTAGCTGATGGTTTGCTCGCCGTAGGGGACCGTGAAGGTGCAGCGGAAGACGTGCGCGGTGATCCGGTGCGTCCTCGCGTCGAGTACGACGGACTCCTCCGCGCGCTCCACGGTGATCGCGCTCTCGTCCGCGGTGACCCCCGAGGACCGCAGCTGCTCCAGGGTCGGCGTGTACTCCCGCAGCGCCTTCTCCACCACGCCCTGGTCCCGTACGTCGGGCAGGGCGGCGGACGACGCCGTACGGACGCGCAGTTCGACCCGGCCGTCCGAGCGGACGACGGTCACCTCGTCGCCGTACTCCCGGAACGCGTCGAGTGCCGCGAGCGGGTCCTCGGTCTTGTTGGCGATCTCGGGGTCCGACAGCGGCCCCTGCTGCCAGCCCGCGCTGCCCTCCTTGACGTAGCCCGTGCCGTCGACGACGTAGACCTCCTCGGCGACGTCCCCGCTCGGGCGGTGGCTGGTGCCGGTGGAGTGCAGGGCCCAGGGCTCGTCCGTCGTACGGCGGACCGTCGCCTCGTAGGAGGCGGAGTTCCGCTCCGCCCCCAGGTCCAGTCCCTCGCTGCCCCGGACGGAGAACGTCCAGCCGTGCTGTGCGGACATCGCCTTGTCGGCCAGGTCGAGGAAGTCGGCGGCCGTGGTGGGCTGTTCGGCGGGCGCGGCCTGTCTGCTGGGGGCGGTGGTGGGAGCGGACTCGGGTGCGTCCTCCGCTCCGCAGCCGGTCAGCGCGGCCCCCACCAGGAGCGCGGTCAGCGCGCCGCGAAGCCCCCTCATGCGACGGCCCGCCGGGCCCGGCCGTGCAGGGTCAGATAGAAGGTCTGGAGGGATTCCTCGGGGCCGGCCTCGAAGCGGTTGAGCACCTTGCCGAGCGGGTTCCAGATCCGGCCGTCCGGCATCCGTACGCCGAGCGGCTGCCCGAAGTAGGACCGCTGCCGGTCGTCGAAGTCCACCCACTGGGCGCCCGCGCGGCGCACCAGCACCTCACCGACGTACGCGCCGAGCCCGAAGAGCGTCTCGCGCACCTGCTCCCGGTCGGCGCCGCCCTTGCGCAGTCCGTCGATCAGGAAGTCGACGACCCGCAGGCTGGCCACGGAGTAGTCCAGGGGCAGCCGGTTGCGGGCGGTGACGCGGGCGACGAAGGCGACGGTGTGCCCGCGTATCTCGTTCGCACACGGCACACGCGTGTCCACCTGGTCCATGGGTCCCGCCCCTTCTCGATCCGCGGAAGAACCCTCGCGACTCCCCCGCAGCTTCAAGCGGCTGTCGGCACACGAACATCACGCCTCACAGCTGTGGTCATTGCCACACATGAATTTCACAGGCGGCGTACAACCTTTTGCGGTGGTGACGTTTGGCCCGGACTTAACGCTGAGTCAAGAGCATGCCTGTGTGACAGGTGATGCGCTCATGACCAGTTTCTAGGGGTGGGGTAGTTGAGTCCTCGCAGGACCCATGCGTACAAACCGCTCAGTCTGAAGAGACGCGCCTGGATGACCATCGGGGCCGTCGTACTGAGCGGGGCCGGCGTCGTCACCTACGCGATGGCGGACCCGTCCGCGCCGTCCGACGACAAGGCGGAGCAGCGCGAGCCGGCCGTGCACACGCTGAAGCTCAAGAACGAGGGCTCGGGCCGCAAGGGCCTGGACAAGCAGGACACCGAGCTCTTCAGCGCCGTCGTGGTGACCTGGGACGACCCCGAGGCCGAGGCCAAGGGCACGCCCGAGGTGCGCACCCGGGACATCGAGACCGGCAAGTGGTCCGCCTGGCAGGAGCTGGCGCTGGAGCCCAGCCAGGCCGACGGCGCCGAGGCCGAGCGGGCCGGTCTGCGCGGCGGCACCGAGTCGATGTGGACCGGTGAGTCCGACGGCGTCGAGGTACGCGTCGTGAACGCCGACGGCACCGAGGTCGGCGGCCAGCCGGCCGGCATGGACGTCAAGCTCCTCGACCCGGGCACCGACCCGGAGGACGGGGTCGAGCCGGCCGCGTTCGCGGTGGAGGAGACGACCGCGCCGGCGGAGACGACCGCCCCCGTGGAGACGACCGCCCCCGTGGAGAGCCCGTCGGAGACGGCTTCGGCGTCCCCCACGGAGACGGTCTCCTCGTCTCCCACGGAGACCGCCACCGAGTCGGCGTCCCCGAGCGCCTCCCCCACCCCGACCTCGACGGTCCCCCCGGCCCGTCCCTCCACGGTCGTCAAGCCGCCGGTCATCACCCAGGCCGAGTGGGGCGCGTCGACGGACTACAACGGCACACCGAGCTACGGCACCGACATCAAGGCCGCCGTCATCCACCACACCGGCGTGGACAGCGACAACAAGCTCTCCTGCGCCGAGTCCCGGGCCCGGATGCGGACCATCCAGCAGGCGCACTTCTCGCAGGACTACTTCGACGTCGGCTACAACTTCGTCGTCGACCGCTGCGGCCAGATCTTCGAGGGCCGCAGCGGCGGCATGGACCTGCCGGTGATCGGCGCGCACGACGCCGGCTTCAACACCGACACGCTCGGCATCTCCTACATCGGCAACTTCGAGACGGCCCAGCCGAGCCGCGCCGCGCTCGACGCCATCGCGCGGGTCGTCGCCTGGAAGTTCGGCATGTACGGCCTCGACGCGACCTCCAAGGTCACGCTGACCTCCCGTGCGCCGCTGAACTGGAGCGGCAACAAGGTCCCGGAGGGCCAGCAGATCACCCTGCCGCGCGTCTTCGGCCACAAGGACACCAACGCCACGGCCTGCCCCGGCGCCAACCTCTACCCCAAGCTGGGCGGCATCGCCACGCTCGCCAAGACCCCGGGCATCTCGCACGCCCTGGCCACCACCGACGTCAACCGCGACGGAGTCAGCGACCTGGTCGCCGGCACCCCGGCGGCGAACCGGGTCACCGTGGTCCCCGGCGGGACCGAGGGCCCCGACACGTCCGCGCGGATCGGCCTCACCCAGAACAGCGCCGGTGTCCCCGGATCCTCCGAGACCGGTGACGCCTTCGGCACCTCGACCGCCTGGGGCGACGTCAACGGCGACGGCCACGCCGACCTCGCGATCGGCTCCGCCGGCGAGGACGACACCAGCGGCAACGCCGACCGCGGCCAGGTCACGGTCATGTACGGCCCGGCCCTGAACACCGGCTTCTCGTACACCACTTCCGGGGTCACCGCGGCCGGCGCCAAGCTCGGCTCGGCGGTCACCGTGGGCGACTTCAACGGCGACGGCAAGGCGGACGTCTTCTCGGCCGGCACCGGCCAGGGCGGCAACTACAACGTCCGGCTGACCGGCGGCGCCACCACCTCCGGCACCCTGACCACCGCCACCGGCGCGGTCGCGTACCTCGACGCCACGACCGGCGACTTCAACCGGGACGGCTACGCCGACGTCGCCCTCAACTACCGCGACTCCGGCAAGATCGGCCGCGTGGTCCGCTTCGCGGGCTCGGCCACCGGTCTGACCAAGGCCGGCGTCCTGTCCGTCAAGGGCGGCCGCTCCATCGCCGCGGGCGACTTCAACAACAACGGCTACGACGACATCGTCATCGGCCAGCCGGTCGCGTCCGAGTCGGGCGGTGTGTCGGCCGGCCAGGTCACCATGCTGTTCGGCACGTCGAGCGGGTTCACCACGACCGGGATGAAGGTCGTCCACCAGGACACCTCCGGCGTCCCCGACACCAACGAGTCGGGCGACTCCTTCGGCATCTCCGTCTCGGCCGGCGACGTCAACGCCGACGGCTACGCGGACGTTCTCGTCGGCGCGCGCGGCGAGGACCTCGTCCGCAGCGGCGTGAGCTACGCCAACGCGGGCAGCGCGGTCCTCGTCAAGGGCAGCTCCTCCGGCCTGACCGGCACCGGCGCGGTGACGATCTCGCAGGACACCACCGGCATCCCCGGCACCGCCGAGGCCGGCGACCAGCTGGGCACGTCGGTGTCGCTGACGGACCTGTCCGGCTACGGCCGCGCGGACCTCACCTTCGGTGCGGACGGCGAGGACGGCACGGACGGCATCCTGCTGCACCTGCCGAGCAACTCCACGGGCCTCGGCTACAGCGACGCGGTCATCTACAGCAAGACCACGCTCGGCACCCCGACGGACGGGCGCCTCGGGCAGGTGCTGGCGCCGTAACGGCGTCGGCCCACAGATTCGGCCGGGGTCCCGCCCACTGCACGGGACCCCGGCCGCTTCACGTCCGGGGCGCGCCGCTCAGGGCGTCGCGGCACAGCAGCCGCAGCGAACCGTCGGCGGTGAAGCACCGGCGGGCCTCCTCGATCGGGTCCCACAGCCGGCCGTCCGGGGTGCGGATCCAGTGGTCGCCGCCCGACGCCCACCACTCGGCACCGGACTGACGGACGATCACCTCACCGGCGTACGCCCCCAGCCCGCGCAGCACGGTCTCCACGGCGGCGTACGGCGTGTCCTCGCGGCGCAGGTCGTCGATCATCCGGTCCACCCGCCACAGGCTCTGCGCCGAGTAGTCGAGGCGCACCCGCGCACCCTCGCGCATCGTCGCCACCGCGTCCGCCGCCCATCGTGCGGGCTTCGCCGCAGCTGAGGGCCTGGTCTGCTGCTCTGCTGTCGTCACATCGACAAGAGCGTGGCGGGGGTGCGTTTCGTCACCCGGATCCTGCTCGTTCCCCGGGACCGGTGCAGGACCGCCCCATCGCCCCCACGACGGTCACAGGAACCCCTCGGCGACGGGTGTGACGCCTGGCGGCTCCCGTGCGCTCCAGTCACTGATGAGTACGTACTTCCATCTCCGCGCGGTGCCGCCCCCGGCGCTGCGCAACAGCGCGACATGGTTCCAGCGGCTGTTCGCGGACGACTGGAACACCGTGCGGGAGCGGATCGGCCGGCATCGGGAGGAGGTACTCGACAAGGGGTACCTCCACCACGAGCTCCTCTATGCCGGCGTCCCCTCGCGCCAACTGCCGGACGGCCCGCGCGCCCATGTGGTGCTGGGCGGCCGCCCGATCACCCCGGCCGACCCGTCCCTGCCGCCGTTCCTGCTGCTCACCGCCGCGCAGGCGAACCGCGTGGCCGAGTACCTGGTCCAGGCCGACTTCGACGAGCTGTGGCGACACGCGCGCGAGGAACTGCTGCGCCCGTACGGCATGCCCGACGCGGAGCAGACCCTGCGGGGCGCCTTCGCGTCGGCGCACCGGGACCTGACCGCCTTCTACAGACAGACCGCGCAGTACGGCGACGCGGTGGTGAAGTGGCTGCTGGTCTGAGCCCGGACCGGCTCAGGCACGTCCCCGCGCCCTGCGGGACACCACCGCGCGCAGCACGCGCCGTCCCTCGGTGGACACCTCCAGCGCGGGCCGCAGTCCGCCCGCACCGTGCCCGGCGAGCAGCTCCAGGACGGTGACCTGGCGGCGCAGTTCGGCGGCGACGAGCGGCGACATGCCGTCCGTACGGCCCTCGCGGCGGGCGTCGACCGAGGAGGCCTCGTCGTCGACGGGATCGAGCATGCGGTGGATCCGCAGCGAGGCGACGGAGCAGGCGTCGGCCCACACCCGCACCTCGGCGGCGCCCCGGTCGGCGGGGGCTGCGGCGAGCATCCGGCGGGCGAGGACGACGGCCTCGTCCTCGGCGGAATCCTCCGTGCCGTCGAGTTTGCCGCGCACCTGCTCCAGCCGGTCCGCCCAGTCGCCGGGGCCGGCCGCGGGAGCGAGGCTCGCCCACAGGGGTCGCAGCAGCTCGTCGTCTCCGCCCAGCAGGGGAACGCACCGATCCAAACAAGCCAACCCGCTGGCGGCCAGTCCGCGTTCGTCGGCCTGAGCGATCAGCTCCACCAGACTCATCCAACGCCTCCATCGCCTGCGGTTTCCCTAACGGAGCCCGCACTTCCCCTTACTGCGTGCAACGGCCCCGGAGTGTCACAGGGGCACCACACCGAGCCGGTCGAGCAGCCTGAAGAAGAGGTTTTCGGCCAACGGGTCGGGGTCGGCGGTCAGTACCTCCAGCAGCGGTTCGGCCGCCACTTCGTGCCCGGCCTCGGCGGCCCAGGCGACGGCCCGCTCGGCGGCGTCGCGCGGCTCAAGGAAGTAGTCCTCCAGGGTGAGCCCCTCCTGACCGGCGCTCAGCCGGCCGGCCATCGCGGCCCGCGCGAGACAGGTCGTCCACGCGCCGCTCTCCGGCGCCGCCGCCTCCACGACCACACAGTCGCTGTCCATGACGTATCCGAACAGCGCCGGTGACCCGGTCCGGTCCGCGAGGGCGTTCATGCTGCCGACCTCGCCCTCGCTGCTCGGGTACTCCCACACCTGCCATCCGCCCGGCGCCTCCTGGCGCAGGGTCATGTCCCCGGCGCCGACCGGCACCTCCAGCTCCGTCAGCGGCCGCTCCGCGCGGCCCACGACGAAGTACCCCCAGTAGCCCATCTCCGGTCCCCCCGGCTGTTCGGTTCGGCTCGGCCCGAATACACCACAGCCGTACGCCCGTTCGCAGCCGTATCGGACAATCCGCCCTGTCAGGCGGGCAGCGGGGCCGGTCCGGCCAGGGCCTTCGCGTGCTGCATACGGGTCAGCCGGAGCACTACGGCGATGGCGAGGGCGGCGGCCGCAATGTCCAGGACGTCCGCGAGCAGCATCTGCTGCACGGCGTCGTGCATCTCCTGGGCGGTGTCGGCGGCGCGGTCCTGACGGGATGCGGCCCGGCCGGCGAGCAGCGAGAGGATCCACAGCGTCCACCAGGCGTTGACCAGCCCGTGCGAGCGGGGCGCGCCCCACGGGCTGCTGGCATCCCAGATGTCCAGCGTGATGCGGCGCGGGAACCACAGGTTCACGACCGGCGTGAACCAGCCGCCGATCGCCCAGCCCCGCTTCTTGCTGTGCCCGAACGGGTTGAACACCTCGGCGTTGACCCGCACGCGGTGGAACCAGCACAGGAACAGGACGATGCTGGTGATCAGCGCGGCGGTCTGAGTGATTCCGGCCGTGGAGTAGAGCCGGTCCGCGCGGTCGATCCGCTCCTCGGTGACGGCCCCGAAGCCGTCGCCTGCCAGGTCGCCCGTCACGTCACGCATGACGACGTCCGCCCAGACCGCGAACAGGTCGGCGGCGATGACCAGTCCGAGCCCGCCGACGGCGGCCCACCCGAGCCCGATGGGCGAACGCAGCCAGGCGGCAGGGGCAATGGGGTGCTGGGGATGGGTCTTCTCGATCACAAGTGCGAAACCTACGGCCGCCCACCCCGAAGGTCCAGTCCTTTGCCTCAGCCCAGCCGGTCCGCCAGCGCCGTGAACTCCGCCCAGGTCAGCGAGGGCTGCTGCGGGTTCCACAGCTTCTGGACGGTCGCCCGCAGCGGCATGCGGATCCCGGCCGCGACCCGGTCCTGGGTCTGGGACTCCGGGATGTCGCACCAGACGGCGAAGGATCCGCCGAGGATCTGCCCGTCGTACTTCGCGTCGACCTCCTGCAGACCGCGCACCACGCGAGGCGTCCACTGCTCGTAGATGCGCTGCCCGGTCGGGTAGACGAAGGTCTGCGGCTGCCCGAGGACGTAGTAGAGGAACTCGTCGTTGTAGTTGATCAGCCGGCGCCCCGCACCCAGATACTCCGCGGGCTGCCGGGCCCCGATCTCCTTGCCCGTCCAGTAGGCGACCTGGAGGTCCTCGGCCGGCCGGACGGACGTGTCGCGGAAGAACCCGTCGTTCCAGGCGCGCAGCGTCCTGTCGTGGGCGCGGACCGTGTCGGCCCGGTCGTTGAGCCAGCCGGTGGCGAGATCGGCGACGGTCCCGCCGGCGCCGTAGGCCCGCTTCGCGGCGGCGGCCAGCTGCGGATACGACTGCTCGGGGTTCGCCACCATCAGGGCCCGGTACTCGTCGGCGCCGAGGTGCCACTGGGCTCCGGGGAAGAGACCGGCGTACTCGTTCAGCAGGTCGTCGACGATCTCGGCGGACGCGTCCTTGGAGATGTCGATCGCGCCCCGCGCCACCGAACCGCCCGCGCTGCGCAGTTCCAGCTCGGGGTGGGCCGCGAGCACCGCGCCCAGATGCCCCGGCGAGTCGATCTCGGGCACGACGGTGATGTGCCGGGCGGCGGCGAGCTCGACGATCCGCGTGACCTGAGCCTTGGTCAGATGCGGATCGGAGACCACCTCGGGGTGCGACGCGGACTCGATACGGAAGGCCTGGTCGTCGGAGAAGTGCAGCCCCAGCTGGTTGAACTTCAGATCGCCCAGCTCCCGGACCCGGTCCTCGATCCAGTCGGCGGTGAAGTGCTTGCGCGCGATGTCCAGCATGAACCCCCGCACCGGCTTGGCCGGCCCGTCCCGTACGACGCCCTCCGGCGCCGTACCGCCGGCGCGCACCGCCTGCTTGAGGGTGCGGGTGCCGTAGAAGACGCCCGCGTCGGCGGGCCCGCTGATGCTCACCCGCCCGCCGCGCACGGTCATGCTGTACGACTCCGGGTCCGCGCCCTCGTCGTCGTTGAGCGACAACCGCACGTCCCCGGCCCGCACGTCGCCCTTCTCACCGGCGTAGGTCAGCCCCAGCTCCTGGGCGATCAGCCGCCCCTCGTCGGCCAGGTCCGCGTCCCCGACGACCACCCGCTCCCCGCGCACCGGCCGCCAGCCGGGCCCGCGCGCCGGGGTGTGGGAGCGGACGGCCGGGATGGTGCGGGGCGTACTCGACAGCGCGTACGAACGTGACGGGCTCGGCGTGGGAGCGGCCCGGGACGCGGAGCCCTCCGACGACGGGGACGAGGCCTCGACCGTCGGCTGCCGCCGGGCCGACCCGGTCGGCCCGCTGTCCCCACTGGAGGCCCACAGCCCGAGGCCCACCCCGGACGCGGCGACCACGACCCCCACCAGAAGGGCCCGCTGTCCGACCTTCTTGTCCGGCGCCCGGCGCCTGTGCTGGCTCACGGCGCCAACCTACGACCGGTGAGACCGGAAGACGTCCACCACACGTTCCGAAACTCTCCCGTTCGGCTGAAATTCGGGCATCCGTCGGACACGTCGCGTCCACTCTCGATAACGTGGCGCCACACCTCTCACTGCATCCCCTGCCGAAACGCACGTGACGCCCACACATCTTCCTGGCCGAGTCGCCATACCCCAGCAGACGCGCGGCACCTCTCTGGAGCGCTTCAACACCGCCCCCGCCGCCGACGTCCAGCACACCCTCCTCACCTGCCTGCACAGCCTGCGCTGGTCCCACCGCATCACCGCGCACCGCCCCTACCCGACCCTCGACGCCCTACTCGCCGCATCGGACGAGGCGGCCTACGACCTGACGCCGGCCGACCTGGCGGAGGCCCTCGCGGGCGAGACCCTGCCGGTGCTGCCTGAGGACGCGTACTCGGCGGCCCATATGGCACTGAACGCCGCAAATGCCGCGTACGAGGCCAAGTTCGGCCACGTGTTCGTCATCTGCCTGGACGACCTCCCACCGAACGAGTCCCTGGATCACGCCTTGGCAGGCATCCGGTCACGATTGGCAAACGACCCGGAGGACGAACGGATGGTGGCGTGGGAGGAACTACGGCACCTGGCAAAGGGGCGCCTGGTGAACCTCCTCAGGGGCGCGGGGAACTGCGCGACCAGCCACAACGGCGCCGCACCCGGCAAATAACCGCACACACCACCCCAGTAGCCGCCCGGCACTCACCCATACGCGTGCCACTTTGATCACACCGATAGGCCCGGCGTAAGCCAGACCGCGCCGCATCGATAACATGCTGGGGGCCGGTGGACCGTACCCGGCCGGGCCCGTCCGACACCGAAGCCGGCAGGCCCCAATCCCCGCTCCCGGAGGGACTTCCGTGCCGGCTGGAACGCTGTACCGCGGCCGGGAAGGAATGTGGTCCTGGGTGGCTCACCGAGTCACCGGCGTCCTCATCTTCTTCTTCCTGTTCGTTCACGTGCTGGACACCGCTCTCGTCCGCGTCTCGCCCGAGGCCTACGACGAGGTCGTGGCCACGTACAAGACGCCGATCGTCGCGCTGCTGGAGTACGGCCTCGTCGCCGCCATCCTCTTCCACGCACTCAACGGCCTGCGCGTCATCGCCGTCGACTTCTGGTCCAAGGGCCCGCGCTACCAGAAGCAGATGCTCTGGTCCGTCGTCGGTCTGTGGCTGGTGCTGATGGCCGGGGCGATCTACCCCGTCCTCGGTCACGCCGCTCGTGAATTCTTCGGGAGCTGACGCCCATGTCCACCACTGAGAAGACCGCGACCGGCATCGGCCCCGTCGAGGGCGAGTCCCTCTACAACGTCGACAACCCGGCCCCGCTCATCGAGGCCCCGCGCAAGCGCACCAAGAAGACCCCGCGGTCCACTCGCGGCAACTTCGAGATGGCCGCCTGGCTGTTCATGCGCCTGTCCGGCATCGTGCTGGTCGTCCTGGTCATCGGCCACCTGCTCATCCAGCTCGTGCTGGACGGCGGCGTCTCCAAGATCGGCTTCGCCTTCGTGGCCGGCCGCTGGGCGTCCCCGTTCTGGCAGGTCTGGGACCTGCTGATGCTGTGGCTGGCGATGCTGCACGGCGCCAACGGCCTGCGTACGGTCATCAACGACTACGCGGAGCGCGCGAACACGCGGCTGTGGCTGAAGGGCCTGCTCTACACCGCCACGGTGTTCACCATCCTGCTGGGCACGCTGGTGATCTTCACCTTCGACCCGAACATCCGCTAGGCACGGGGCTGCGAGAATCATGAAGATCCACAAGTACGACACCGTCATCGTCGGCGCCGGTGGCGCGGGCATGCGCGCGGCCATCGAGTCCACGAAGCGCAGCCGCACCGCGGTGCTCACGAAGCTCTACCCCACCCGCTCCCACACGGGCGCCGCGCAGGGCGGCATGGCCGCCGCGCTGGCCAACGTGGAGGAGGACAACTGGGAGTGGCACACCTTCGACACGGTCAAGGGCGGTGACTACCTGGTCGACCAGGACGCCGCCGAGATCCTGGCGAAGGAGGCCATCGACGCCGTCCTCGACCTGGAGAAGATGGGCCTGCCGTTCAACCGCACCCCGAACGGCACCATCGACCAGCGCCGCTTCGGCGGTCACTCGCGTAACCACGGCGAGGCCCCGGTCCGCCGTTCCTGCTACGCGGCCGACCGCACCGGCCACATGATCCTCCAGACGCTGTACCAGAACTGCGTGAAGGAGGGCGTGGAGTTCTTCAACGAGTTCTACGTCCTGGACCAGCTGATCACCGAGGTCGACGGCGTCAAGAAGTCGGCGGGCGTGGTGGCGTACGAGCTCGCCACCGGCGAGATCCACGTCTTCCAGGCGAAGGCCGTCATCTACGCCTCCGGCGGCACCGGCAAGTTCTTCAAGGTGACGTCGAACGCGCACACGCTGACCGGTGACGGCCAGGCCGCGGTCTACCGTCGCGGACTGCCGCTGGAGGACATGGAGTTCTTCCAGTTCCACCCGACCGGCATCTGGCGCATGGGCATCCTGCTGACGGAGGGCGCCCGTGGTGAGGGCGGCATCCTCCGCAACAAGGACGGCGAGCGCTTCATGGAGAAGTACGCGCCGGTCATGAAGGACCTCGCGTCCCGTGACGTCGTGTCCCGCTCCATCTACACGGAGATCCGTGAGGGCCGCGGCTGCGGTCCCGAGGGCGACCACGTCTACCTCGACCTCACGCACCTCCCGCCGGAGCAGCTGGACGCGAAGCTCCCGGACATCACGGAGTTCGCCCGCACCTACCTGGGCATCGAGCCGTACACGGACCCGATCCCGATCCAGCCCACCGCGCACTACGCGATGGGCGGCATCCCGACGAACGTCGAGGGTGAGGTCCTGTCGGACAACACCACGGTCGTCCCGGGCCTGTACGCGGCCGGCGAGGTCGCGTGCGTGTCGGTGCACGGCGCCAACCGCCTCGGCACCAACTCGCTGCTGGACATCAACGTGTTCGGCCGCCGGGCCGGCATCGCGGCGGCGGAGTACAGCCACACGGCCGACTTCGTCGAGCTGCCGGAGAACCCGGCGGAGTTCGTGGTCGAGCAGGTCGAGCGGCTGCGCGCGTCGACGGGCACCGAGCGGGTGGCGACGCTCCGCAAGGAGCTGCAGGAGACCATGGACGCCAACGTCATGGTGTTCCGCACGGAGCAGACGATCAAGACGGCCGTCGAGAAGATCGCCGAGCTGCGCGAGCGCTACAAGAACGTCTCGATCCAGGACAAGGGCAAGCGGTTCAACACGGACCTGCTGGAGGCCATCGAGCTGGGCAACCTGCTCGACCTGGCCGAGGTCATGGCGGTCTCCGCCCTCGCCCGCAAGGAGTCCCGCGGCGGTCACTACCGCGAGGACTACCCCAACCGCGACGACGTCAACTTCATGCGCCACACCATGGCGTACCGCGAGGTCGGCGACGACGGCACCGAGTCCATCCGTCTCGACTACAAGCCGGTCGTCCAGACCCGCTACCAGCCGATGGAGCGTAAGTACTGATGGCAACCCCTGTTCTGGACAAGGTCGAGGCAGAGTCCGCCGCGTCCCCCTACATCACGGTCACCTTCCGGGTCCGCCGCTTCAACCCGGAGGTCTCGGCGGAAGCCGTCTGGGAAGACTTCCAGCTGGAGATCGACCCCAAGGAGCGCGTGCTCGACGGCCTCCACAAGATCAAGTGGGACCTGGACGGCACGCTGACCTTCCGCCGCTCCTGCGCCCACGGCATCTGCGGCTCCGACGCGATGCGGATCAACGGCAAGAACCGCCTCGCGTGCAAGACGCTGATCAAGGACATCAACCCCGAGAAGCCGATCACGGTCGAGCCCATCAAGGGCCTGACGGTCCTGAAGGACCTGGTCGTGGACATGGAGCCGTTCTTCCAGGCGTACAGGGACGTCATGCCGTTCCTGATCACGAAGGAGACGAACGAGCCGACGCGGGAACGCCTCCAGACGGCCGAGGACCGCGAGCGCTTCGACGACACGACGAAGTGCATCCTCTGCGCCGCCTGCACCTCCTCGTGCCCGGTCTTCTGGAACGACGGCCAGTACTTCGGCCCGGCCGCCATCGTCAACGCGCACCGTTTCATCTTCGACTCGCGTGACGAGGCGGGCGAGCAGCGCCTGGAGATCCTCAACGACCGCGACGGCGTCTGGCGCTGCCGCACGACCTTCAACTGCACGGACGCGTGCCCGCGCGGCATCGAGGTCACGAAGGCGATCGCCGAGGTGAAGAAGGCGCTGATCACGCGCCGCTTCTGAGGTCGCGTTTCGGCACGTCTGTGAGGGCCCTGCTTCCGCCTGGGAGCGGGGCTCTCATGCGTGCGGACACCCGTTTGGGTAAACGTGATCGTTAAGGACATACCGGTGGCGGTCGGCCTACGATGCTGGTCTCGACACCAGCCCACAGGAGGCACCGATGTCCGCAGCAGCTGTCGAGCGGCCGCATGAGGACCGTCCGCTGATCGCGGAAGCGAACCGGATCATGGATCGCCTCCCGGGCTACCGCGTCGAGGTCATCGGAGGCCAGATCCTCGTGTCCCCACCGCCGGACGCCGCCCACGCCCGGGCTCTGAGCAGGCTCATGACTCCCTTCAACGCAGCCGGTCTCGCCGATGGCGAGTCGGAAGTGCTCCAGGGAGTAGGCCTCTGGCTCCCCAGCGGCACCGAGGACTACGCCATCCCGGATCTGGTGGTCGTCGACGCCGACATCGAGGATCACCTCGTCGAGAACAACTGCTACGACCCCGTCTGCTTCCGTCTGGTCCTGGAGGTCACCTCCAGCAACTACCGGACCGACCTGCGAGACAAGGTGAAGGCGTACGCAGCCGCCAAGATCCCGGTTTACGTGATCATCGACCGCAAGCATCAGCGCCTCCACGTCCTGACCAACCCCGTCGGGGACGATTACGAGAGCCACCGCCCGCACTCCCCCGGCGAGACGGTCACCCTGCCCAAATCCATCGGCGCCGAGGTCACCCTGGACGTGGCGGAGATCCTGAAGGCGGGCAGCCGGAAGAGCGACTGAGATCCGCCGACTCAGCCAATCGCCAACGCGCCACGACGTACGCCTCGACGGCGTCGCCGTGACTGTGATCAACTGCCCCCGCCATGTACACAGCAGCCTCTGGGGAGGGGCTGCCCGGAGGGGGAGGCCGCGCCGATGCGTGCCGCCGAGGAGCACATCGTCCAGCCATGCCCGCAGTGCGGGACGGAGATCCGTGGTGACCGCCGGTTCACCGTGTGGTGCACGGCCTGCGACTGGAACGTGGATCCACAGGGCGCGGACCATGCGAAGCAGGGCAGGTTGGAGCGACGGCGGCACCGGTTGGCCCAGCGATACGGCGAACGGCTGCTGGGGGACCTCACCAACGAGGCCGGACGCCTGGAGCACGAGCGGCCCGGACGGTCGGCGGCCGGTGCGATGGCGTACGCCATCGCGCTCTTGGTGCATGGCGTGACCCTGGCCCTGCTCGCGGGCGGGCTGTGGCTGCTGATCGGCGACTGGGGCGGCTTCGGCATGGTGCCCGGGCTTTTCCTGCTGGGGCTGGCGGCGACGCTTCGCCCGCGACTCAACCGGCTGCCCGCGAACGCCCATGTCGTGTCCCGGGGCGACGCTCCCGAGCTGTACGCCCTGGTCGACGAGGTCGCGGAGGCGCTGGGCACCCGGAGCGTGGACGTCATCGTCCTCGACGCGCAGGCCAACGCCGCTGTCACGCACCTCGGTGTCCGCCGTCGGATTCTCACGCTGGGGCTGCCCCTGTGGGAGGTCCTGTCCCCACAGGAACGGATCGCCCTCCTGGGCCACGAGTTCGGACACTTCACCCACGGGGACACGCGGCACGGCATGGTCGTGGGCACGGCCTACGGCTCGCTGACCACTTGGCTCTACTACCTGTCCCCGATCGCGAACCCGACCGTCCCCGAACACTTCGTCAACCTGCTCTACATACCGCCCCGTTGGCTGATCACGGGTCTCGTGATGCTGCTCGACCTCCTGACCACGCGCGCTTCGCAACGCAGCGAGTACCTCGCCGACGCGGCTGCGGCCCGCATCGGGTCCACCGAAGCCGCGGCCGGGCTGATCGACCACCTCCTGATCGTGGAATCCATCGAGACAACGCTGTACCGAGAGGTCAACGCCCGGTATATGCGCAGCCGGGGACGGACCAGCACGAAGGACGCGGAGGGGCTGTGGGAGGCGCTCGCTGCCCATCTGCGCTCGGTCCCGGAATCCGAGCACGAACGCCGCCGCCGCGTCAGCGCCCGTCGCGGTCACAGCGTCGACGCGACGCACCCGCCCACGCACTTGCGCCGCGCCTTGCTGCATCACCTCCCGGCCATGCCGGCCTCGGTGCAGGCCGACACCGAACGAGCCCACCGCCTCACCACCGAACTCACGGACTCGCGAGCCGCCGTGGCGAGGAAGCTCGTCAGGGACGGTCTCGGCGAGCGGTAACTGCCTGCCCGCCCTGTTCGCGCCATGAACCGGCTGTGCAGAAAGGGGAGTTGGGGCCATACTCGATCCACCGAAAATGGGGGCGGTATGGCGGGGACACGGTTGGGTGGCGCGGGTCTGGCGCTGCGGCTGCTGGCCTTGGGGTGGGCACTTGCGGCTAGGCCCATCGGCCCCATCGGCTCGTTTGGAGATCCTCCTGCCGCGGATGCCGAGCCCAAGTGGTGGGTCCACGTCTGTGTTTGGTCCGAGTGCTCAGCCCCAACCAAGTGGATCTACGCCGTGAGCCATGAGGACTTGCGGTGCTCCTGCGGCCATTCGATGTTGTACCGCCGCCTGTCCTCACGGGGCGCCTTCGTTCCTGTTGATGAACACGACCACGCCATCTGGGTCTGTACCACAATCGAATGCGCAGAACCGCCGAGGCGCGTCGACACCCAGCCTCTTGCGAGACCAGGCCATCTCTTCAAGAGTTATGCCGTCAAGCGCCTCGGAGGGTGAGCCATGCTCAAGGCACTCGCCGAAGCCGGTGGGAAAGCCATCGGCGGAGCCCGCTTCAGCCTCACCAGCGTCCTGCCCGGGGTTGTGCTGGTGACGATCATCGCGGCCGTGGAACGCGCGGGGCTGTACCGCCTCGACGCGCCGCCGGACTTCTCCGCCATAGCACCACGTTCCGGAGACACCGCAGTCGTTGTGCTGTTCGTCTTCTTCGCGTTCGTGGTTGGCGTCCTGCTGCGGCCGTTCGAAGCCGCGGTCATCCAACTGCTGGAAGGGTATTGGGCGAGGCCCGCGCCCTTGGCGCTGTTGCGCGGGGCGGCAGTGGAGCGTCACCGTCGCCGTAGGGATCGAGCACAGCTGGTGGTCCAGCATGCGAAAGCCGTGGAAGCGGCGGAACGGGCCGCTTCCATAGCGTCGGGGAACCCTCCCCCGAGAGGATCCGTTCCACTCCACGAACTCGCCGCAAGGGATCGGCGCAGCGCTCGGCTGCGCCGAAGTGCCGAACGAGCCCGTCGTGTTCGCTCCGGGTACCCGACCGAGATCCGTCCGGACACCCCCAGCACGAAGCGGGATCGCCAGGGGGAACTGATGCCGACCTCGCTCGGCAACATGTTGCTGCGAGCCGAACGCTTCTCGGGCGACCGCTACGGGCTCGACATGATGCGGGTCTATCCGCGGATCTACCCCTTCGTCGCTCCGCGGCTGGAGAACGCCGTCACTCAGCAGCTCAGCCTCATCTCTGCCACCGCATCGCTCGCCGTGTCCCTCGGACTCACCACGCTGGCGATCAGTCCACTGCTCCTGCGCTGGGACGTCTGGTCGCTGCTTCCACTCGCTCCCGCGATCCTGGCCGTTCTCGCCTACCGCGGTGCGGTCGCAGCCTCCGCCTTCCACGGAACCCTGTTGGCAGCGGTCTTCGATGTGCACCGGTTCGACCTGCTCAGGGCCTTCCACTACAAATTGCCGGAGGCGGCTGACGAGTTGGTGGGAATGAACGAGGCGGTCTCGGACTATCTCGCCCGGGACAAGGTGCGGTTCGAGGACGAGCTGGGGGACCTCCCCATGGTCCACCCGTCGACGAGCGAGGACGTCCTACAACGAACGAACGGCAACGGCCCCGCCCAGCCCTAGGACGTTCAACACCATTCGATGCGGCCTGCGCGGGTCTTCACGGTCGAAGCGGAGGTATTCGTCCAGGCTGGCGTACACGACGACCTGTTCGGCGAACCGCACGGCACGAGTGCTCTCCACATTCCCCTTCACCACGGCGCAGGACGGCCCCACCACGAGTTCGACGCGCCCGAAGAAGACCGTGACGTCGACCCTGACGACGCGCAGCCGGTCGTCGGACGAGTCGACCGCGGCGAACCGCGCTCCCGACAGATCTACAACGGCGTTCCCGAAGTATGAGCTCACCGTCAGGGTCTCCAGGGGGACGGACGAGGTACGCACCCTCCGGTCCACCGGCACCAGCACACTGCGGTACCGCCGCAGAGGATGGTCCACCTCTCGGCCCCCGGGCTCCGTGCGCACCCCGAGGGACAGCGCCACCCCGACGGCGATCACCACGGACGGCCAGATGCGGTCGGCCGTCCTGCCCTCGAAGACACCGGCGTTGGAGGCGGCCCACAGACCACCGCCCGCGACGAGCGCCACCGGCCCGACCAACAGTCCCTTGGGCACGGCCGCCCGGAGGATGAGCAGCAGCCCCGCCGCGGCGAGCACGTAGGGCAGGGCGGACAGAACCCATCGCCCGCCGGCGCGTAGAGCCTCTGTCTCGCCCAGCAGCCAGACCGTGCCGACGATCACCACCAGCAACCCGAAGGCTGTGCGCAAACGGCCCACCGGCTCCCCCTCCCGCAATCAGCTGAAGGGTACTGAAGCCCGTCAACTACAACTGACTCAGGATCGTAGGGTCCGTGATCTTCGTGTCGCTCGCCAGCAGCATCGCCTTGCTGAGGATGACCGCGAGCATGCGGTCGCCCTCGTAGGGCAGGTAACCGGCCTGCGGGGCGGTGGGGTTGGTCCCGGGGACGATGCAGAGGTACTGGTCGTTCGGGGTGCGGAGGATGTTGCCCGAGCCCAGGTGGATCTTGTAGGTGTGGCGGTCGCCCTTCACGTGGAGGAAGCGTCCCTCCAGCGTGCAGCGGTCGGCTATCGCCAGGCGGGGTATCAGGCGCTCCAGGAGCGCGCGGCGGGTTTCCGCGGTGCCGTTCAGCTCGCCGAAGCCGTACGACGTCCAGTACTCCTGGAAGCGGCCGCCGGGGCCGCCGTCCTGCCAGGTCGGGTCGTTGCCGACGCTGGCGACGCCAACGAACAGGTCGACGTCGCGCAGGACTTCGGAGAGGACCAGGGGCGGGATCTCCGTCAGCGGCAGCGGGTCCACCGGCAGGGTGGATCCACCGCGCAGCCGCATGCCGTACTCGCCGCCGCAGCAGTGCGCCGAGTTCTCCGGGGCGTCGATCGGGTAGAAGCGGACCTGGTCGGTGCGCAGGCGCAGGAAGCTGCCCGAGTCGGTGATGTCCTCGTGGTGGTGGCTGCCGTCGCCCTCGATCCAGTACTCGGCGCGCAGGCCCCACTGCGGGAGTTCACGGGTGGCGGGCGGCGCCTCGTCGTCCACGTACAGGCGCAGTTTGTTGCGCCAGCCGCGCACCGCGGCCAGGGAGTGGAACTGGTGCTGGCGCAGGATGTGGGCGGCGAAGCGGTTGGAGTAGGTGCCCGTCGCACGCTCGGCGTCCGTGAGGAGATAGACCTCCCTGTGGGCCTGCTTGAAGGGCTGGGTGATGCCGTGCCGCTCCAGCCAGGCGCGCCAGGCCACGATCCCGGCGGGTTCCTCCTCGACCGGGTGCCAGAGTCGGACCTCGGTGCCCGAGGTGACCGGGTCGTCGGTGAGGGTGCGCAGGGCGCCGTCGGTGTATCCGGCCGTCGTACCGTCGACCGTCCACAGGAGGCGGCGGGCGAAGGTGCCGACCAGGGGGTGGTCGAGGTAGCGCTCGCGCCAGGCGGCGTAGGACCAGGTCCGGCGGGCCAGGAACTGGCGGTCCAGGCGCTCGCTCTGGGCCGAGAGCATCTTGTCGATGTCCTTGACGGCGGTCTTGAGTTCCTTGAGCTCGTCGGCGTGGTCGCGGCGGACGGCGGCAGGCACGCTCTTCACGGCCTGTCCCGCCGCGTTGCGCCAGCTCAGCGTGGCCTTGGTGCCATGCACCTCCAGCAGCGCGGTGATCTCGCCGAACCGGTGCTCGGCGCGGCCGACCTCCGTCAGCCCGTAGGCGGGCACGGCCAGTTCCTCGATCTCCTCGCGGCTGAGGCCCAGCGCTTCGGCCCGCTGGTCCAGCGCGGTGCCCAGCAGCTTGAGGGTGCCCTTGTAGGTGACCCGGGTGGCGAGGCGGGCCAGTTCGGCGAGGGCTGCCTCGCCGTCGATGCGGGCCAGGGCGTTGACGCCGGCATTGGCGACCTTGGGGTTGACCGGGCCGAGGCCCGGGACCTTGCGCAGTGAGGCCCCGACGAGGGCGCCGAGGGCGCGGGCGGTGTCCGGGTGCGGGGGCAGGAAGGAGAGCAGCCAGGCCAGGCCGCGCAGGGCGTCGGCGTTGAAGGGGTCGAAGACGGCGTTCGGGTCCACGCCGTGGCCCGGGTGGAGGAGCGGGTGCGTGCGGGGCCGCCCCACGAGCCACAGCCAGGTCACCAGCCGCTGCCGCACGTCGTCGGCGCCGAGCGACGCGATCAGCGCGCGGCCGGCTTGCTCCCACTTCGCGGAGGGGCGGGCGCTGGTGGCGGTGGCTGCGTGGGCGAGCAGCCGCTCCCATGCCGGGCTCAGGTCGGCCATGGCCCGGTCCGCCCACGCCTCCCCCGGGTTCAGCACGGGCCGGGTGAGCTTCGCGGCCAAGGGGCCCAGCTTCGCCTTGCCGCCCCACGTCGTCAGGAGCGTGCGGCGGATCAGGGCGACGAACTCGCCGGGCAGCTCCCGGCCGTCGGCGAGCTCCAGTTCCGCCAGCCGGATCAGCTGCCAGGTGTCGTGCAGCACGTCCTGCTCGGCGTTCAGGGCGATCAGCGCCGGGCGTGTGTCCAACGGATGGTCGTCGGCGGGCGTCTTGTCCTGCAGGTTCCTCAGCAGCACGACGACATGGAAGCGGGCGGCGGTGCCCGGCTCCAGCTGGTGGTAGTGGCCGGCGAGACGATGCACCAGTGCGGACCGGAACCGGTCGTCGACAATGCGCAGCGCCTGGAGGACCTGCTGTGCCTCCCCGCCCCAGTGGTTCTCGACCAGGTCGGCGAGCGTGAGCAGTTCGTGGACGAGGTGTTCGGTGTCCTCGATGTCGATCAGGGCGAGGACCGTCTCGATCTGCCGGGCGTGCTCGGCGGACGACTCGACCATCAGCCACCCACCAGCGCCACGAGCTTGAGAAACGTGACCTCGGTGCTCGGCCCCAGCTCGATCTCCTCGTCGAGCTCGGTCACCTGGCGGTCCCCGGCCAGGACCAGGAAGCCGTTGCCCGCGAAGGCCTTCAGCGCCAGTTCGGTCTGCTTTTCCGGGTCTATCCGGCGGGGCGTGCGCAGCGCGTAGCCGTTGAGCGTCCGCTCGGTGTCCTCGGGCTGTACCAGGCCCTGGAACACCTCGGGTGTGCGCGCGTTGTACTCGGCGACCTCCTGGAAGATCCGTCGCCGGATCAACTCACGCACGCTGACCCGCTCTTCGGTGAACTCCAGCCCCCAGCCGTCACTACGGCCCCCGCTTGTCGTCTCGTCGACGAACGTCACGATTCCCATGTCGCCGACAGTACGAGACGACACTGACAATGCCGGGTTCCGGGCGACCGTCCATCTAGTCTGACGGCATGTCAGATGACGAGTCGTACGAACTGCTCGGGTTCGACAACGTGCTGCTGCCGGTGGGGCAGCTCGGTGAGGCGTTGGAGTTCTACGGGCGGGCCGGGTTTGCGGTCGGGTTCCGGCTGGACGAGGCCGGGATCGCGTTGCTGAAGGTCGGGGGTGAGACTCCCGGGATTCTGTTGCGGCAGGAGGAGGGGCTCGGGCACCGGCCGCCGCCGTGGGCCTCGCCGCGGGTCTGGCTGGAGGTGCCGGACGTGCGCGCGGCCGCACGGGCCCTGCGGGGCGCGGGGGTTGCGCTGCTCGACGAGCCGTTTCCGGTGGCCACGGGGTGGGCGGTGGAGGTCGCCGACCCATGGGGCAACGTCATCGGGTTCACCGACTACTCCAAGCGTCCGGAGCTCGGGCGCCGGCCGTGACACAGGTCTCCGCACCCTTGAGTTGAACACGTTCAAAAGCAGGTCTACAGTCTTCCCTGTCAGCGTTTTGAACGCGTTCAACAAGGGGGTCGGCATGGACCGCACGGTCATCGCCTACGTCATCTACCTGGTCGTCAGCATCGCCCTGACCGTCTGGGTCGCCCGCACGCTCAGCCGCAACGGGCGGATCTTCCTCGCCGACGTCCTGCGCGGGAACGAGCAGCTCGCCGACGCCGTCAACCACCTGCTGGTGGTCGGCTTCTACCTGGTCAACCTCGGCTTCGTCGCCCTCTACCTGAGCGACGACGGGACCGTCACCGACACGCGCGGCGTCTTCGAGGCCCTGTCGACCAAGCTCGGTGTCGTGCTGCTGGTGCTCGGCGTGATGCACCTGGGCAATGTGTACGTGCTCAACAAGATCCGCCGGCGCGGGGCGATGGAGCGCGAGCAGCTGCCGCCGGTCGCGCCGCAGGACTGGGTCCGGGCATGAGCGCCGCCGCGCAGGCTCCGGTCCGCGGGCTCACCGTCCTGTACGACGCCGACTGCGCCCTGTGCGCCTTCGTGCGCGACTGGCTCGTACGGCAGCCGCAGTTGGTGCCGCTGGAGCTGGTGCCTGCCGGGTCGCAGGAGGCCGCGCAGCGGTTCCCGGGGCTCGGTCCGACCCTGGACGAGATCACCGTCGTAGGGGACTCCGGGCAGGTCTACCGGTCCACCGCCGCCTGGGTCGTGGTGCTGTGGGCCCTGCGGGACCACCGGAAGCTCGCGCACCGGCTGAGCAAGGGGACGGGGGCGTGGCTGGCCCGGGGGGCGGTGCTGGCCGCCGCCAAGTGGCGCGGGACGCAGTGGGGCGGGCGGGTGTACCGGCAGGGGGACGGGTGGACGTACCACCCGAGCGACGGATGGACGTACAGCACGCCGCGGTAGGCGAGGAACCCGGCCGGTCCGCAACCGGCCGGGTTTCGGACGGATTTGGCATGCACCCTTCCAAAATCCGGCTCAGGTGGGACGCTGCGAGACGGTTCGATCCACTCCGCACCCCTCACAGAAGGAGTACGCGTGAGAGGCACACCCCGGATACCCCGCTCCCTCCTCGTCGGCGTCACCGCGCTGCTGACCGCCGGGGCGCTGGCCGTGCCGGCGAGCGCCGCACCCGCGCCGGCACCCGACACCGGCGTCCGCTCGGTCACCGCGGCGGCGCGGGAGAAGGCCGCCGCGTTCTGGACGCCCGCGCGGATGCGGGCGGCCGAGCCGCTGGACCTGCTCTCCGTGAGCGGCCGCAGCGGCTCCGCGCCGGCCAAGGGCGCGAAGTCCACCGTCCCGGCCACCGCGCCCACCGACGTCGGCATCCAGGCCTTCCCGAACGGCGGCGGCGCGTGGACCGGCGGCGGCGCGGTCGTCTCCACCGCGGGACGCGTGTTCTTCACCTACCAGGGGCGTACCGCGTCCTGTTCCGGCAACGCCGTCACCAGCGCCAACAAGAGCACGGTCATCACGGCGGGCCACTGCGTGAAGCTGGAGGGGGCCTGGCACACCAACTGGGTCTTCGTGCCCGGCTACCACGACGGACAGGCGCCCTACGGCCGGTGGACCGCGTCCAAGACCCTGTCCACACCCCAGTGGACGGCGAGCGAGGACATCAACTACGACGTCGGCGCCGCCGTCGTCGCCCCGCTGAACGGACAGGCGCTGACGGATGTCGTCGGCGGACAGGGCCTCGCCTTCAACACCGGCTACAACCTGCCGATGTACTCCTTCGGCTTCCCGGCCGCCTCCCCCTACGACGGCGAGAAGTTCATCTACTGCTCCGGCAACACCAGCCGGGACTTCCTGTTCTCCAACGACCACGGCATGACCTGCAACATGACCGGCGGCTCCAGCGGCGGCCCGTGGTTCACGCAGTTCAACGAGTCCACCGGCACCGGCCTGCTGTCCTCGGTGAACAGCTTCAAGTACAACTTCTTCCCCAACCGGATGTACGGCCCGTACTTCGGCGCCGACGCGCAGAACCTGTACCAGGCGGCGCAGTCGTCCTGAACCGCACTGGTTAGTCTCGCTCCGTGCCCTCGAAGAACGACAGCCCCGAACCGAGCAAGTCCGAGCAGACCCGCGCGCTGATCCTGGAGACGGCGATGCGGCTGTTCCAGGAGCGCGGCTACGACAAGACCACCATGCGGGCGATCGCCAAGGAGGCGGGAGTCTCCGTCGGCAACGCCTACTACTACTTCGAGGGCAAGGAGCACCTGATCCAGGGCTTCTACGACCGGATCGCCGCCGAGCACAAGGCGGCGGTCCGGGAGGTCCTGGCCCGCGAGACGGACCTGGAGGCCCGGCTGGCGGGGGTGCTGAAGGCCTGGCTGGACGTGGCCACGCCGTACCACGAGTTCGCGGTCCAGTTCTTCAAGACGGCCGCCGACCCGGACAGCCCGCTCAGCCCGTTCTCCCCGGAGTCGGAGCACGCGCGCGTGGAGGCGATCGAGGTCCACCGCGAGGTGCTGGCGGGGGCGACGAAGACCAAGGTCCCCGACGATCTGCGGGATGTGCTCCCGGAGTTGATGTGGCTCTCCCAGATGGGCCTGGTGCTCTACTGGATCTTCGACCGCACCGCAGGACGCGAGCGCAGCTACAAGCTGGCCGCGCGCGGCGCCCGCCTCACCGCGCGCGGGGTGGCCCTCGCCCGCTTCCGGGTGCTGCGCCCGCTGGTGCGCGAGGTGCACGAGCTGTTCACGGACTTCCTGCCGGGGATGACGAAGGTGATGCCGAACCCCGGCAGGAAGCCGTAGTCACCTCAGTTGACCGCGTCCACCTCGCCCTCGGCGAGCTCCACGTCGTACACCACCGGCTCCCCGTCCACGACCACGTGCTGTGCCCGCGATCCGTACGGGGAGGCCGTCGCCGCCAGCAGATAGGTGCCCGGGGACGGGACCGAGACGATGTACGAGCCGTCCGCCAGGGACGTCACCCGGTCCAGCTGGCGTCCGCCCTTCGACAGCAGCGTGACCGCCGCGCCCTCGACCGGCTCGCCGTCCGTCGTACGGATGAACCCGTGCACGACCGAGGCCGAGCCCTCCGTGGAGACCACCGGTTCGGCCTCCTCGCGAGGCTCCACCGCCAGGTGCGGCAGCCGCTTCTCCAGCCCGGCCGGCAGCCACCAGTTGGCCTTGCCGAGCATGTGCATCGCGGCCGGCACCAGCGCCGTACGCAGGATGAACGCGTCCAGCGCCACCGCCGCCGCGAGACCGACGCCCGCCATCGCGCCCTCCATGTCGCCGCTGAGGACGAACGCGGAGAACACGCAGATCATGATCAGCGCCGCGCAGTTGATGACCCGGCTGGTCTCCGCGAGGCCCACGCGGACCGCGCGCGCGTTGTCCTTGGTGTGCACCCACTCCTCGTGCATCCGGCTGACCAGGAACACCTGGTAGTCCATCGACAGGCCGAAGAGCAGGGAGAGCATGATGACCGGCAGGAACGAGGTGATCGGGCCCTCCTTGCCGATGCCGATCAGCTCCGTGCCCCAGCCCCACTGGAAGATCGCCACCAGGACACCGAAGGACGCCGCCGCCGCGATCAGGTTCATCAGCGCGGCCGTGAGGGGCACGACCAGCGAGCGGAAGGCCACCAGCAGAAGCAGGAAGCCGAGCGCGATGATCGCCGCGACGAAGTACGGCAGCCGGTCACCGGTCACCTGCGCGAAGTCCTTGAACACCGCGGTCACACCGCCCACATGGGCGTCGACGTCCGCGGCCGGGATCACGTCGTCGCGCAGCCGGTCGATCAGCCGGTCGGTGTCCTCGGACTGCGGTGACGTCGTCGGCACTACCTGGATCACCGACACACCGTTCGCGGGCGGCGCGGCGGCGACCTGGGCCACGCCCTCGGTCGACTCGATGCTGCGGACCAGCGAATCGGAGGCGGTGCCCTCCACGACCACCTGGAGCGGCCCGTTGAAGCCGGGCCCGAAGCCCTCGGCCAGCAGGTCGTAGGCCTGCCGGGTGGTCGTCGACTCCTGGTGGTTGCCCTGGTCGGTGGCGCCGAGCCGGAGCGAGAGCACGGGCAGCGCGAGGACCACCATGACGACCAGGGCGCCCGCCGCGATCGACCGCGGCCGCTTCTGGACGTACGTCGACCAGCGCGCCGCCAGCCCGCTCGCCTCGTCCGGCTCGGGCCCCTTGGCGGCCAGCCGGCGCCGCTGCCGGCGGCCGAGCACCCGCATGCCGAGCAGGCCCAGCAGGGCGGGCAGCAGGGTGATCGCGGCGAGCACGCTGAGCACCACGGTCAGCGAGGTCGCGATGACCACGCCGTCCAGGAAGCGCATGTTCATCACCAGCATGCCGGCGAGCGCGATGCACACCGTGCCGCCCGCGAACAGCACCGCACGGCCGGAGGTGTTGAGGGCCGTCACCGCCGCGTCCTCCGGCTCGGCCCCGCGCAGGATGCCGCGCCGGTGCCGGGTGACGATGAACAGGGCGTAGTCGATGCCGACGCCGAGGCCGATCAACGAGCCGAGCAGCGGGGCCACTTCGGGCACGTTGGTGACATGGCTGAGCAGCATCGTGGAGAGCATGCCGGTGCCCACGCCCGCGATCGCCACGACGATCGGCAGCAGCATCGCGAACAGCGAGCCGAAGGCGAGGAAGAGCACGATCGCCGCGGCGAAGATGCCGACCGCCTCGGCCGTACCGGCCGGCGGCTCCTGTGTGCGGGCGATCGCCTGACCGCCCAACTCGACCTGGAGGCCGTCCTGTTCGGCGGCCTGCGCGGTGTCGACGATGTCCTCGACGATCTCCTTCGGGATGGCGTTGGCCTGCTCCTTGAAGGTGATCTCGGCGTACGCGATCCGCCCGTTCTCGCTCACCCGGGGTTCGGTGACCTCACCGACCCCGGCCATGGCGCCGATCTCCTCAAGAGCCGGCTCGATCCGGGACCGTACGGCCTCGTCCCGTACGGATCCCTCGTCCACCTTCCACACCACTGTGTCGATGTCACCGGCGCGCTCCGGGAAGGCCCGTTCCATCAGGTCGTACGCGTGCTTGGAGTCCGTGTCCGGCAGCTCGAATACGTTCGCGTAGTCCGTGCCGGCGGCGGATCCGCCGAAGCCCAGGCCGAACAACGCGCCCACCCACAGCAACAGGACCACCAGCCGGTGCCGATAGCACCACCGTGCCAATGTCGCCACGCTCAACGCTCCTTCATCGGTCGTCGGTCGGTCCCCCAGGTCCTGGACAACAGAATCGACGGCGGCCCTCGGGCAGGGACATGCAACGGGCTCGACTCTCAAGCAACTCCAAAGCACGGAACCGGCCCGACTGCCGGTGCCGGTACGGATACTGGGGGCATGACGGCTCCAGGCACCGTGCTGGTCGTGGAGGACGAGGAGAGCATCGCGGACGTCCTCGCCATCGCCCTGCGCTACCACCGGTTCGAGGTGATGACCGCGGGCACCGTCCGCGAGGCCCTCGCGCTGGCCGGTCGCACCAGCCCCGACGTCGCCCTGCTCGACGTGATGCTCCCGGACGGCGACGGCCGCGCCCTCGGCCGCCAACTGCGCGAACAGCGGCCCGAACTGGCGCTGGTCTTCCTCACCGCGCGCGACTCGCCCGCCGAGATCGTCGGCGCGCTCGGCTTCGGCGACGACTACATCACCAAACCCTTCGACATCGACGTGGTGATCGCCCGCGTCACCGCCGTACTGCGCCGCACCCGCCCCGCCGACGTCCTCCCCCAGCGCCCGCCGCTGCGCTACGCCGACCTGGAACTGGACGACACGACGTACTCGGTGCACCGCGCGGGCCGCACGGTCGAGCTCACCCCCACCGAGTACGCCCTGCTGCGCTTCCTGGTGCGCAACGGCGGCCGGATCGTGCCCAAGGAGCAACTCCTGCGCCATGTCTGGCAGTACGAGCACACCCCGGCCGAGTCGACCGTCGTGGAGACGTACATCAGCTATCTGCGGCGCAAGCTCGACGCCCTGGGACCGCCGGTGATCACCACCCGGCGGGGCGTGGGATACGGGCTGGCATGAGGGTGCCGGGCAAGCGCGGCATCCACTCGCTGCGCGCAAAGCTGACACTGGCGAACGTGGCGCTGCTCGCCCTCGGCATCGTCATGGCGACCGCGATCAGCCTGATGACCGCGCGGCACTATCTGCTCGACAAGATCGACTCCGAGCTGCTGGCCTCGCGCGTCACGCTCCAGAGCGCCGGGTTCAGCCTGAAGCAGATCGAGTCGCTGAGCGAAGTGGGCATCGCCCTGGACCAGTTCGCCGGCGACGACGCCAACGCACTGCCGAGCCCGGACATGGTGTACGTCGCGGTCGACGCCGCCGGCCGCCCGGTGGCCCTCGGCCCGCTGAACCCGACCCCGCGCCAGCGCGCGCTCGCCGCGGCGGCCGAGGACCCGTCCGCGGTCGCCGCGGCCCAGGAACCGCGGGACGCGCGCGTGCAGGGCGAGTCGTACCGGATGGCCGGGGCGCGTCTGTCGGACGGCACGATCGTGCTGATCGCCGCCTCGACCGAGGCCCTGCACCAGGGCATGGGCAAGGCCCTGAAGTTCGATCTCGCCTTCGGCACCCTCCTGCTGGCGCTGCTGGCGTGCCTGACGCTGTTCAGCGTGCGCCGCCGGCTGCGGCCGCTGGAGGACATGGTGGAGACCTCGTCGGCGATCGCCGAGGGCGACCTGACCCGCAGAGTGCCCTCCAGCCACCACCCCACCCGGGAGGTGGAACAGCTCCGGCTCGCCCTCAACTCCATGCTCCACCAGGTGGAGTCGGCGTACCGGACGCGCGAGCACAGCGCGGCCCAGCTGCGCCGCTTCGTGGCCGATGCCTCCCACGAGCTGCGCACCCCGCTCTCCGCGATCCGCGGCTACCTCCAGCTGTACGACAAGGGCATGCTGAACGACCCCGACCAGCGCAAGCGGGCCTGGGAGCGGGTCATGACGGAGGCCGACCGCATGGGCCGGCTGGTCGACGAACTGCTCTGCCTCGCCCGCCTCGACCAGCAGCCCGAACTCCGGTTCCGCAACGTCGACATCAGCCGCCTGGTCCGTGACGCCGCCGAGGATCTGCGCGTACAGCAGCCGGAACGCCCCGTCACGGTCGACGCCGAGGGCGCCCTGCTGATCCACGCCGACGAGTCCGGCCTGCGCCAGGTCCTCGGCAACTTGATCACCAACGTCCGCACCCACACGCCTGTGGACACCCCGGTCCGGCTGGGCGTGGCACGCGAGAACGGCGTCGTACGACTGCGGGTCGAGGACGAGGGGCCGGGGCTCTGCCAGGAGGACGCGACCCGCATCTTCGACCGCTTTTTCAGGGCGGGGGGAGGCGCGGGCAGCGGTCTTGGGATGGCGATAGTGCAGGGGGTGGTGCGGGCCCACGGCGGCGAGGTGGCCGTGGAGACAGCCCCGGGCGAGGGTTTGAAGGCAACGGTGACGATCCCCACCTGAGCCGCACCCGTCAACGCACCACAGCCCATACGGTCTTACCCCCGGAGGCCCCCCTCTGCCAGATCCCCCAGGCCGCCGCCACGTACTCCACCAGATGCAGCCCCCGCCCGCTCTCCGCGTCCTCCCCCACCTCCCGCAACCGAGGCTCGCCCACCCCCTCGTCGGACACCTCGACCAGACAGGACCCGTCCGCCAGCACCGTCACGGCCACCTCGAACTCCCGTTCCGTCAAGGAACCGTGGAGCACGACGTTCGAGGCCAGCTCGGACACCACAAGCACCACGTCGTCCCGCGCCGGATCCCCCGGCCCGTGCCCCCAGTCGGCGAGATGGTCGCGCACCCGGCGCCGAGCCAGACCGACGGAGGCCGGGTGTCCGGGCAGCCGGAAGGAGTTGCGTCTCAACACGTTTGCTCCTCACCCCGTGCACACCACCCACACATGGTGCTGCGCGGAGCGCGCCCCCAATGTCACCCGGAGCCCCTGTCAAGGCAGCGAGTTCGCGTCAGATCCAGGTGAGACGCCAGAGACGGAAGACGCCGGTCCCGTCCGACAGATACTGGCCACCGCCGACGTCCTCGCTGCTCACGACGTACTCCTTGGCCTGCCAGAGCGGGATCACCGGGACATCGCGGGCGATCGCCACCTGCACATCGCGGAAGTCGTCGGTCGCCTCAGTGCGGTCGGCATGCTGCTGACTGTCCTGAATGAGCCGGTCCACGGTTTTGCTGCTGTACCCGGTGTTCATGGTGCCCTTGGTGCCGACGAGCGGGCCACCGTAGGTGTCGGGGTCGGGGAAGTCGGCGACCCAGCCGACGCCGTACGCGTCGAGCTTGGCGTTCGCCCACCGCTGCTGGAAGTCGGTCCACTCGTAGCCCTTGACCGTCACCTCGAACAGGCCGCCCGCCTCCAGCTGCTTCTTCAGCTCGGCGGCCTCCTGTTCGGCGGCACCGCGGCCCGTGGCATAGCCGTAGGTGAAGCGGACCGGGAGGCTCACCCCGGCCTCGGTGAGCAGCTCGCGCGCCTTCTGCGTGTTCTGCTCGGGGTAGGCGTCGAAGAATGACGTCGTGTGGCCGGTGATGCCGGTCGGGATCAGCGAGTACAGCGGGTCGACGGTGCCCTGGTAGACGGTGGCGGCGAGCTTCTCGCGGTTGACCATCCAGGCCATGGCCTGGCGGACCCGGGTGTCGTGCAGCGGGGAGTCCGCGCGGGTGTTGAGGTACAGGTTGCGCACCTCGGAGCTGTCGGCCTCGGAGACCCGCTGATCGGGGTCGCTGGGGTTGAGGTCGGCGAGCACCTCGGGCGGCAGCTGCCGGGTGGCGACGTCGATCCGCCGGTCCTTCCAGGCGCTGTTCAGCGCGTCCGCGTCCTCGAAGTAGCGCAGCTCGACGGGCCGGCCGGTCTCGGCCAGGGCGCCCTGGTACCGCGTGTTGGGCGCGAGGACCGCCTTGCCGCCCTCGGCGTACGACGACAGCTCGTAGGGTCCGGTGCCGTCGACGGCGTTGTCGGTGCGCAGGTCGTCGGCAGGGTACTTGGTGCTGTCGACGATCGCGCCCGCCCCGGTGGCCACCTTCAGCGGGAAGGTGGCATCCGCCGACGAGAGCTTGAAGGTGACGGTGAGTCCGCTCGCGCTCACCTTGTCGAGCGTGTCGAAGAGGGAGGCGGGACCGACTTCCGAATCGATCGCCACGACCCGGTCGAAGGAGTACTTGACGTCCTCGGCGGTCATCTCGCGCCCGCTCGGAAACGTGAGCCCCTCGCGCAGTTCGCAGCGGTACGTGCGCAGTTCCGCGCCGACGAACCCGCAGCTCTCGGCCGCGTCCGGCACGGGCTTGGCGCCGCCCGGCTCAAAGGTCAGCAGAGACTGGAAGACATTGCTGAACAACGCCCAGGATCCGGCGTCATAGGCGCCGGCCGGGTCGAGCGACGTGACGGCGTCCGTCGTCCCGACCGTGATGGTCCCCTTGTCCTCACTCTCGGACGGCAGCAACTGCCAACCGCCCACTCCCACGACCGCCAGGACCAGCAGCGTCGCAAGAATCCGCATGCGAACGGAGCGCATGGTTCCCTCCCCAGGCCCGGTACGGGCCACCTGTGCATATGCCACTCCCCTAAGCGGCGCCGACACCTAATCACACGTGTTTCACCTGGGGGAAGAGGGTTTGGCCCAGATGGGAAAGAACTTACCGACGGGCGTTATCGGTAAGTTACACAGGACGTTCACAGAGATCGGCGGGGGCGTGCGCAGGGGGTGCTGACCGCCGCCCTCAATATGCGATCGCGAACACCAGCGCGCCCAGGCACACGGCCACGGCGGCCCCCGCGCGGACCAGGATCAGCCGGTCGACGAACCGCCGCAGCAGGCGGGACGGCAGGCAGCGCAGCGCCCAGGTGAGCACCAGCGAGGCGGCGGCCGCACAGGCCAGCACGAAGAAGACGCCGGCGGGCGCGGAGAGGGGGTCCTGCGGCGCATGGGCCCCGCCCTCCAGCCGGAGCAGCGCCGCGAACGCGAACCAGCCCAGCGCGCAGGCACCGGTGAGCAGCGTCTCCAGGGCGGCGAACAGCACGGGTCTGGTGCGGGCCAGGCGCAGCAGGGACACCTCGGGCATGCGGCGCGCTCCCCCGGATCAGGCCTGCCTGGAGGCCAGTTCGATCACCGTGATGTCCGACGGGGCCCCGACCCGCGTGGGCGGACCCCACGCGCCCGCGCCCCGGCTGACGTAGAGCTGAGTATCGCCGTACCGCTCCAGGCCCGCCAGAGTCGGGTTCGCGGCCGACGCGATGAGGTTGCCGGGCCAGAGCTGGCCGCCGTGGGTGTGGCCGGAGAGCTGGAGGTCGACGCCGTGCTCGACGGCGTCGTGGATCTGGACGGGCTGGTGGGCGAGGAGCACGCACGCGCGTGCCGTGTCCCGGTCGCCGAGCGCCTTGGCGAAGTCGGGGCCCTGGCCCTCGTCCTCGCCGGCCACGTCGTTGACTCCGGCCAGGTCGAACCACGGCAGTTCGGTGCGGTCGTTCTCCAGCGGGCGCATGCCGAGCCGGCGGACCTCCTCGACCCACTGCTCGGCGCCGGAGAAGTACTCGTGGTTGCCGGTGACGAAGAACGTGCCGTGGCGGGCCTTCAGCCCGGCGAGGGGTGCCGCGGCCGGGCCCAGGTCCTTCACACTGCCGTCGACCAGGTCGCCGACGACCGCGATGAGGTCGGGCTGGGTGGCGTTGATGGTGTCGACGACCTTCTGGGCGAAGCCCCGGCCGAGAACCGGGCCCAGATGGATGTCGCTGACCACCGCGATGCGGTAACCGTGCGCCGCGCGCGGGAGCCTGGCCAGCGGCACGGTCACCCGCTTCACGCCCGGCCCGTTCAGCACGCCGTACGTCCCGGCCGCGACGGTCCCGACGGCCGCGGCGGCCGCGGCGCCGCCGATGACCCGGGAGACGAAGAGGCGACGGGAGGGGGCGGCGAGCAGGGGTGCCTGCTCGGGCTCGTGGGACTCCTCGGCGGGCGCCCCCACCGGTACGGGCTCCGGCTGCGGTACGGCGACCGGGACGGCCTGCGCCTTCGCCCGCGCCCGGCGTTCGAGGAAACGTCGCAGCAGCGGTCGTACGGCCTCGCCCGCGACCAGCGCCACCAGCAGGTAGACCGACAGCGCGAGCCACAGGAAGCCGGGCCAGGCCAGCGTCCGCTGGAGCCAGAAGGGCGCGCCGGTGCGCTCGGCCACGAGGGCGCCGATCGCCAGCGCCCAGCCGCCCGCGACGACGCCCACGCCCGCGCGGCGCACCCACCCGGGGCCGCTGGTCGTGTCACGGAACAGGCGTCGCCACAGGTACCAGTTGGCGGTCACCAGGACGCCGAGGGCGAGGAGTACGAAGACGAAGACCACTGAGGCGTATCCCTTGCTATGACGTCCGGCGCAATGCGCGCACCCCGCGCAACCCGATGGCCCCGACGGCCGTCCCCAATACGAAGGAGACGACGGCGAGCAGCAGGTGCACCCAGAAGTACGCGGTCGGGTCACCCGCGTCGTCGAACGCGAGACCGCTGCCGTCCTTGACGAGGTTCTTGACGAAAGTGATCCAGATGAACCAGCTCCACACCCCGAAAGCGAGCAGGAACCAGGAGACGGGGCGGCTGAGCTTCATACGTTCAGTATCACCGCCGCTTGTCCGGTTCCGTGGCCGGGGTGGGGGTCGGGGCGGGACTTCACCTGCCGTGCCCTGTACGTTCTCGTCCGTGTCCGCACCCCAGAAGACCGCCGGGCGATCCCTGCTGGTCACTTCCGCCGTCCTGTCGTCCCTGGCGCTGAGTACGCCTCTGTCGTACGCGGCCCCGAGTCCGTCGCCGAGCGCTTCGGCCAGCCCCTCGGCCACTCCTCCCGCGAACATGTCGACGGTGGGCGGCGAGCGGCTCGGGCAGCCGGGCACCCAGGTGCAGCTGGCGAGCGGGGTGCCGGTGCTGCCCAAGGACCTGTCCGCGCGGTCGTGGATCGTCGCCGACGCCGAGTCCGGCGAGGTGCTCGCGGCGCACAACGCGCACTGGCGGCTCGCCCCGGCGAGCACCCTGAAGATGCTGTTCGCGGACACCCTGCTGCCGCAGTTCCCCTCCTCCACGAAGCACAAGGTCGTCCCCTCCGACCTCGCGAAGGTCGGCTCTGGCTCCAGCCTGGTCGGGATAAAGGAGGGCGAGTCCTACACCGTCCACGACCTGTGGCTCGGCGTCTTCCTGCGCTCCGGCAACGACGCCGTGCACGTGCTGTCCGCGATGAACGGCGGCGTGAAAAACACCGTCAAGGAGATGAACGAGCACGCCGAGGAGCTCCAGGCCCTCGACACCCACGCAGTCTCCCCCGACGGCTACGACGCTCCCGAGCAGGTCTCCTCCGCCTACGACCTGACCCTGATCGCCCGTTCCGGGCTGCAGAAGAAGGACTTCCGCGAGTACTGCTCGACCGTCACCGCGAAGTTCCCCGGCGAGACGAAGAAGAACAAGAAGGGCAAGAAGGTCCGCGAGTCCTTCGAGATCCAGAACACCAACCGGCTGCTCAGCGGCGACTCCGACGTGCCCGTCTACCAGGGCATCGCGGGCGTCAAGAACGGCAACACCACGAACGCGGGCGCCACCTTCACCGGAGTCGCCGAGCGCGACGGCCGGGTGCTGCTCGTCACCGTCATGAACCCGGAGAAGGACGAGCACAACGAGGTCTACAAGGAGACCGCGAAACTCTTCGACTGGGGCTTCAAGGCGGCCGGCAAGGTGGAGCCGGTGGGCGAGCTGGTGCCGCCGAAGAGCGCGGTGCAGGCGAGCGCGCAACCCGGTGCGAACGCCTCCGGGGAGGCCGGCGGCAGCGCGAGCGGCGAGGCGTCCGGCAAGCCCGCGGTGGGGGCCTCCACCCAGGCCTCGAACGGTTCGAGCGGCATCGGCATCGCGCTCGCGATGACCGGCGGGCTGCTGGTGCTGCTCGCGGGCGGCGCGTTCCTGATCAACCGCCGGTGGCCGCTGCCGGATCTGGTACGTCGTCGTCGGTGACCTCTTCCTCCTTGGTGCCGGTCGCCGTCCATGCCGCGCAGAACACCACGAGTTTCGCGGTGAAGTTGATCCACAGCAGCAGGGCGACCGGCACGCCGAAGGCGCCGTACATGCTCTTCGTGGCCACGCCCTGCATATAGCCGCTCAGCAGCAGCTTCAGCAGTTCGAACCCGACCGCGCCGATCAGCGCGGCCACGATCAGGCGGCGGCGCGGCGGTTCGACGCCCGGCAGCAGGGTGAGGACGTACAGCAGGAGCAGGAAGTCGGCGAGGACGGCGACCGAGAAGGCGACGATCCGCAGCAGGACCCCGCCCCAGCCGCCCTCCTCGATGCCGAGCTCCTCGGTGATCCGGCCGACCAGCGCGGAGGCCACGGTGGAGGTGCCGAGGGTGACGAGCACAGCGCCGCCGAGCCCGACCAGGACGCCCGCGTCCTTCACCTTGCGCAGGACGGGGTTCTCCTGCTCGTCGTCCAGCTCCCACACCGCGCGCAGGCCCTCGCGCATGGAGCCGACCCAGCTGATGCCGGTGAGCACCAGCAGTGCGCCGGCGATGAGGCCGACGGTGCCGGCGTTCTCCACCAGGCCGTCGATGTTCAGCTGGTCGGAGATGCCGGGCACTTGCTCGGCGATCTTGTCCTCCAGCGTGTCCTGCTGCTCCTGGCTGAGGGTCGCGGCGGCGATCGCGGCGGCCACGGCCAGCATCGGGAACAGCGCGACGAAACTGGTGAACGTCATCGCCGCGGCCAGCTGCGTCCACTTCACCCGGTCCATGCGCTCGTACGACCGCCACGCGTGCGTGGTCATCAGCCGGGCGGCCCACGGCCCGACGACGGGGAGCTTTTTCAGCCAGTCCATGATCCGACTCTCCCCTCACTGCGGAAGACCCATGTCCGGGTTCCCCAGAAACGCAGGACAGTCGCCAGTGCCATGCCCACTCCGGCGCCCGAGACGGTGTCCGCGCGCTGGGAGGTGAGGCCGAGGCCGTAGTGGCTGACGGCGAGACACAACAGCTGTACGAGGGCGCCGGCGACGTTCACCGCGAAGAAGACGGCGTACGTCCGCAGGCCCCTCGCGCGCGTGTGCCGGTAGGTGCCCAGCGCGTTGCCCGCGTACGCCACCGAGCAGCCGGCGACGAAGGAGAGCGCCTTGGCGGTGAGCGGGTCGAGACCGGCCGGTCCGCGCAGCCAGGTGAACAGGGCGAGGTCGACGGCGTAGGCGAGCAGGCCGGCGGCGGCGAAGCCGAGGAGTTCGCTGCGGTTGGTTGTCCACGCGCGCGTGCCCGCGTGTCGACCGGCGCCGGGAACGCTCACCAATTCGCCACCGCCAGGCCGTACATGGCCAGCCAGACCAGGCCGATCAGGGCGAGGGCGCGGTCGCCCAGGACGACCTCCTCGGGTTCGCCGGCCGTGCCGCGGTCGGCGAAGACGGCGTACCTGAGGATCGCGAGGATGAAGGCGACCACGGACAGCTGCCGCCAGGGCAGCACACTGGTGTGCGGGACCCCGCCCTCCTCCAGGGCCCACAGGCAGTAGCCGAGGACGGCGACACCGGCCGCCAGCTGCCAGACGAAGCGCAGGTAGCCGGTGGTGTACTCGGTGAGCAACGCGCGCGTGGCGCCCGCCTTTCCGGCCATCTGGACGGCTTCGGAGTAGCGCTTGGCCGACACCATGAACAGCGCGCCGAAACCGGTCGTGATCAGGAACCAGCGCGACAGCGGGATGCCGAGGGCGAGTCCGCCGACCATGGCCCGCATCAGGAAGCCGGTCGTGACGACGACGAGGTCGACGACCAGGACGTGCTTGAGGCTGACGCAGTAGGCCAGTTGCATGCCGAGGTAGGCGGCGAGCAGGGCCGCGACGAGGGGCGAGCTCAGCCAGGCCGCGGCGGCCGGTGCGAGGACGGCGAGGGCGCCGCCGACGGCGTAGGCGACCGGTACGGGGACCTGGCCGGCGGCGACCGGGCGGTGCCGCTTGGTGGGGTGCGCGCGGTCGGCGTCGGCGTCGCGCGCGTCGTTGATCAGATAGACGGCGGCGGCACAGGCGGTGAAGAGCACGAAGACGAGGGCGAGTTGGGTGAGGGCGCGGGTCGAGAAGAGCTGTCCGGCGGCGGCGGGAGCGGCGACGACGAGGACGTTCTTGACCCACTGTTTGGGGCGGGCGGTTCTGAGCAGGCCGCGCAGGACGCCGCCGGTGCGGTGGGGCGGGGTGCCGTGGTGCCGTGGGGGCGTGCGCTGCTCCAGGAGCGCGGTGTCCCTGGTGCGCGCGGCGCTCGTGAGAGGCGCTGTCTCAGTCATGGGCGCTCCCTGTCATCCAGCGCGCCCCGATGCGCGCCGTGAGCGCCCCGAGGGCCGCGCCCGCCGCCACGTCCGAGGGGTAGTGGACGCCGACGACCAGGCGCGAGAGGCACATGGCGGCGGCGAGGGGCGGGACGGCGCGGGCGGCGGCCGCGGTGGCGCGCGCCGTGCGCGCTCCGCGTGTGCGGAGTGCGCCGCGCGCCCCGAGGGTGCCGAAGGCGACGGCGGCGGCCGCGGCGGAGGTCGCGTGCGAGCTCGGGAAGGAGTGCGCGCCCGCCGTGCGCACAAGGGGTTCGACGTGCGCGGGGCGCGGGCGGCGCACCACCCTTTTCACCCCCATGCTGACGAGGTGCGCGCCGGCAGTGAGCGCCGTCGCACGCAACCAGGCGTCGCGCCGCGCGCCGTCCACGGCGGCTCCCGCGAGGCCCGCCGCGAGCCACAGGGCACCGTGCTCCCCGGCCCAGGACAGGGCGCGCGCGGCACGGGCGACGCGCGGGTCCGAGCCGTAGGCGCGGAGCGCCGAGAGGAGTCGGTGGTCCATGGCGTCGAGGTCGTCGTGGTGGTCCGTGTGGTCCAGGTGGTCCATGGGGACTCACTGTTCACGTCAACCCGGCCGGAACTCCGGCAATATTGAGCGACATCCCATTAATCACCCATTTCGGGGAGGGATGAATGTTTCACAACTAATCGCTCATTAATGGGCGATACGGTCGCCGACATGCCTGCCGACACCGTTTCCGTCACGGGATGGGGCCGTACCGCTCCCACCACGGCCCGTCTGATCCGCCCACGCAGCTACGAGGAGGCCGCGGCGGCAGTCCGTGAGTGCGGGGCCCGCGGGGGCATCCCGAGGGGCCTGGGGCGGGCGTACGGGGACGCGGCGCAGAACGCCGGCGGGGCCGTGTTCGACATGACGGGTCTTGACCGGATCCACGCCATCGACGCCGACGGCGGCACCGTGCTGTGCGACGCGGGCGTCTCCCTGCACCGGCTGATGCAGGTGCTGCTGCCGCTCGGCCGGTTCGTGCCGGTGACGCCCGGCACCCGCCAGGTGACGGTCGGCGGCGCGATCGGCGCGGACATCCACGGCAAGAACCACCATGTGTCGGGCTCCTTCTCCCGGCACGTGGTGTCCTTGGAGCTGCTCACGGCGGACGGCGAGATCCGCACCGTCCCGCGCGGCACCCCGCTGTTCGACGCGACCTGTGGCGGCATGGGCCTGACCGGCGTGATCCTCGCGGCCACAATCCGGCTGCTGCCCGTCGAGACCTCGCTGATGTCGGTCGACACCGAGCGCGCCACCGACCTCGACGACCTCATGGCCCGGCTGACCGCCACCGACCACCGCTACCGCTACTCGGTGGCCTGGATCGACCTGCTCGCGCGCGGCGCGGCGACGGGCCGCGCGGTCCTCACCCGCGGCGACCACGCCCCCCTGGAGGCGCTGCGCGAGGGCACACGCGCGCGCAGGGACCCGTTGGCCTTCCGCCCCGCCCGGCTGCCGGCCGCGCCCGCCCTGTTTCCCGAGGGCCTGCTCAGCCGACGGACCGTGGGCCTGTTCAACGAGTTCTGGTACCGCAAGGCCCCCCGCGCGCGTACCGGCGAACTCCAGAAGCTCTCCGCGTTCTTCCACCCCCTGGACGGCGTCCCTCACTGGAACCGCGTCTACGGCCGCGGCGGCTTCGTGCAGTACCAGTTCGTCGTCGGCTACGGCCACGAGGACGCCCTGCGCGACATCGTCCGGCGCATCTCCGAGCGCCGCTGCCCGTCCTTCCTGGCCGTCCTCAAGCGCTTCGGGGAGGCCGACCCGGGCTGGCTGTCCTTCCCCGCACCCGGCTGGACGCTGGCCCTGGACATCCCGGCGAACCTGCCCGGCCTCGGCGCCTTCCTCGACGAGCTCGACGAGGCGGTGGCGGCGGCCGACGGCCGGGTCTACCTCGCCAAGGACTCCCGGCTGCGCCCCGAGCTGCTCGCCTCGATGTACCCGCGCCTGGCCGACTTCCGCGCGCTGCGCGCCGAGGCGGACCCGCGCGGGGTGTTCGTCTCCGACCTGGCCCGCCGTCTCAACCTCTAGTCCTGTCTTAGGAGCTGCCGTGAAGGACGCCTTCGGAATGCCCCAGTCCCTGCTCGTCCTCGGCGGCACGTCCGAGATCGCGCTGGCCACCGCCCGCCGTCTGATCGCCCGCCGCACCCGCACGGTGTGGCTGGCGGGCCGCCCCTCCCCCGCCCTGGAACAGTCCGCGGCCGAACTGCGCGCCCTGGGCGCCGAGGTGCACACCGTCGCCTTCGACGCCCTAGCCCCCGAGTCCCACGAGACGGTCCTCGGCAAGGTCTTCGCCGAGGGCGACATCGATCTGGTCCTGCTGGCCTTCGGCATCCTCGGCGACCAGGCCCACGACGAACGCGAACCGGTCGCCGCGGTGCGGGTCGCCCAGACCAACTACACGGGTGCGGTCTCGGCGGGCCTGGTGACCGCCCGCGCGCTCCAGACCCAGGGCCACGGCTCCCTGGTCGTCCTCTCCTCCGTCGCCGGCGAGCGCGCCCGCCGCGCCAACTTCATCTACGGCTCCAGCAAGGCGGGCCTCGACGCCTTCGCCCAGGGCCTGGGCGACGCCCTGCACGGCACGGGCGTCCACGTCATGGTCGTACGCCCCGGCTTTGTACGGTCGAAGATGACGGCAGGCTTGGCGGAGACCCCCCTTTCGACCACGCCGGAGGCGGTCGCGACGGCGATCGAACTGGGCCTGAGGCGCCGCTCGGAGACGGTGTGGGTGCCGGGCGCACTCCGGCTGGTGATGTCGGCGCTGCGGCACGTGCCGCGGGGGTTGTTCCGGCGACTGCCGGTCTGAGGGGCGCCGGTCCGGGGGCGCGTTACCCCGCAGGAATCGAGCCGCGCTCCGCGTGGCTCGCCTGCGGCGGCACGACGGCCCCGCCGAAGACGAACTCCCGCAGCTTGCGCCACACACCGTCCGCGCCCTGCTCGTAGAGCGCGAACCCGGTGCACGGCCACTCGGCCTCGTAGTCGGCGAGTTCCTCGAACGCGCGGTCCATCGCCGCGTCGTCGATACCGTGCGCCACGGTCACATGCGGGTGGTACGGGAACTGCAGCTCGCGCGCCACGGGCCCGGACGCGTCGCGCACCTGCTTCTGGAGCCGGCCGCAGGCCTGCGCCCCCTCGACGACCTGGACGAACACCACCGGCGACAGCGGCCGGAAGGTCCCCGTGCCGGACAGCCGCATCGGGAAGGGCCGCCCGGCGACCGCGACCTCGACCAGGTGCGCCTCGATCGCGGGCAGCAGCGCGGCCTCGACCTCGGTCGGCGGCAGCAGGGTGACGTGCGTGGGGATGCCGTGAGCCGCGGCGTCGCCGAAGCCCGCGCGCCGCTCCTGGAGCAGGCTGCCGTGAGGCTCCGGGACCGCGATCGACACGCCGATCGTTACGGTCCCCACGTCGTCTCCTGTCGTCCTGTTGGCTTCGGTGCCGGCCGTCCGGCTATCGACTGTACGGCCACGGCTGTGCTGTGGGCAGGCGCAACCGTAGTGATGTGCAGCGCTCTGTCCATTGGTACGTCTGTGCGGTGGTGCGCCTCAGTGCTTGGCGGGCAGGAAGCCGACCCGGTCATAGGCCTGGGACAGCGTCTCCGCGGCGACAGCGCGCGCCTTCTCCGCGCCCTTGGCCAGGATCGAGTCGAGCGTCTCCGGGTCGTCCAGATACTGCTGGGTCCGCTCCCGGAACGGCGTCACGAACTCGACCATGACCTCGGCGAGATCCGTCTTGAGCGCACCGTAGCCCTTGCCGTCGTACTTCTGCTCCAGTTCCGCGATTCCCGCCCCGGTGAGGGTCGAGTAGATCGAGAGCAGGTTGCTGATGCCCGGCTTGTTCTCGGCGTCGAAGCGGATGACGGTGTCGGTGTCGGTGACCGCGCTCTTGACCTTCTTGGCCGTCGCCTTGGGCTCGTCGAGGAGGTTGATCAGGCCCTTCGGCGTGGACGCCGACTTGCTCATCTTGATCGACGGGTCCTGAAGGTCGTAGATCTTCGCCGTCTCCTTGAGGATGTACGGCTTGGGAACCGTGAAGGTCGCGCCGAAGCGGCCGTTGAAACGCTCGGCGAGGTCGCGGGTCAGCTCGATGTGCTGGCGCTGGTCCTCGCCGACCGGGACCTCGTTGGCCTGGTAGAGCAGGATGTCGGCGACCTGGAGGATCGGGTACGTGAACAGGCCGACGCTCGCGCGGTCGGCGCCCTGCTTGGCGGACTTGTCCTTGAACTGGGTCATGCGGGACGCCTCGCCGAAGCCGGTGAGGCAGTTCATGATCCAGGCCAGCTGGGCGTGCTCGGGGACGTGGCTCTGGACGAACAGCGTGCAGCGCTCGGGGTCGAGACCGGCGGCGAGCAGCTGTGCGGCGGCCAGCCGGGTGTTGTCGCGCAGGTCCTTCGGGTCCTGCGGGACCGTGATCGCGTGCAGGTCGACGACCATGTAGAACGCGTCGTGGGTCTCCTGCAGGGCCACCCACTGACGGACGGCGCCGAGGTAGTTGCCGAGGTGGAACGAGCCTGCGGTGGGCTGGATTCCGGAAAGCACGCGGGGTCGATCAGAGGCCATGTTCACCATTCTCTCAGGTCGGCGGGCCCGATCCGGAACTGACGGCGAACTGGTCGGCAACAGGTGGGAACCGATCTGTCTCCTGCGGTGTAACAAGAGTGTGAGGACGCGGGAGGGGGGCCGCATCGTCGATGAGGCCGCGGTGATCGCACGTGTACGCGCCGGAGAGCCGGAGGCGTACGCGGAGCTGGTGCGTGCCCATACGGGCATCGCACTTCGGGCGGCCACCGCGCTGGGGGCGGGTGCGGACGCGGAGGACGTGGTGCAGCAGGCCTTCGTCAAGGCGTACTGCGCGCTGGGACGGTTCAAGGACGGCTCGGCGTTCCGGCCGTGGCTGCTGTCGATCGTCACCAATGAGACGAGGAACACAGTGCGGACGGCGGCCCGGCAGCGCACGCTCGTCGGCCGGGAGGCGGCCCTGGTGGAGGCGGAACCGCTGATACCGGAGTCGGCGGACCCGGCGGTGGCGACGCTGCACACCGAGCGGCGTGCGGCGCTGATGGCCGCCCTGGAGGAGCTGAGCGAGGAGCACCGTCTGGTCGTCACCTACCGCTATCTGCTGGAGATGGACGAGTCGGAGACGGCCCAGGCGCTGGGCTGGCCCCGGGGGACGGTGAAGTCCCGGCTGAATCGCGCGCTGCGCAAGCTGGGCAGGCTGCTGCCGGACTTCGAGCCTCGGGAAGGGGGTGAAGAGCATGGGTGACGAGCGCCACGGCCGCTCCGAGCTGCCGGAGGAGCTGCGGGCCCTCGGGCGTTCCCTGGACCGGCCGGGGGCGGACGGGGCCGAGACGATGGTCGAGCGGGTGCTGGGGCAGATACTCGCCGAGCAGGTTCCGGTGCCGGTGGCCGAGCCGCCGGGGGCCGCGGACCGGCTGCGGTCGGTGCGGCGCTGGGCGCGGTCCCGCCGGCGCTCCCTGACCGCGGTGCTGTGCGGTCTGCTCACGGTGCTCGTGCTCACGCCCCCGGTGCGGGCGGCGGTCTTCGACTGGTTCGGCTTCGGCGGCGTCGAGGTGCGCTACGACCCCTCGGCGCGGCCCTCGGCGAGCGCCGAGGTACCCCGCTGCCACGGGTCGGTGTCGCCGGCGCAGGCGGAGCGCCGGGCCGGGTTCGCGCCGGTCGTGCCGGACGCGCTGGGCGCTCCGGACGCGGTGACGGTGACCGGTGAGCCGCAGGGGCGCTATCTGGTGAGCCTGTGCTGGCACGAGGGCGGGCGGACGATACGGCTGGACGAGTTCCGGGCGAGCCTGGACATCGGGTTCACCAAGACCGTGACCGAGCAGCCGGACTGGATCACCCTGGACGCCGACGGCGCCGACGGCGGCGACGCGCTGTGGTTCGCCCGTCCTCATCTGCTGAGTTTCTGGCTGGTGGACGCCGACGGAGCCCATTACACGCGCAAGGAGCGGACGGCCGGACCGACGCTGCTGTGGACCCATGGCAGCGGCGCCGCGACCGACGGGACGGTCACGCTCCGGCTGGAGGGAGTGGCGTCCAAGGCAGGGGCGGTGGAGATCGCACGGTCGCTGGAGAAGTCCTCCGAATAGTTGGCCCGGGGTGGGAACCCCGGCGGGTCGGGCGGTGTACCAGAAGTGACACGCGGCTCGCGGGCGGGCCGCACGGCGATCGGCTGGTAGGGGGTTCGGATGCGCAGGCGTGGGCTCGGCCGCAGGAACGGAAGCCGTCGACCGGCGGCGTTGGCAGGAGCGTTGGCGGTGACGCTCGCGCTGCTCGGGTGGGGCGCGGCACCCGCCTCGGCCGGGGGGCCGACGAGCGCGCTGCTGGTCTCCCCGGAGAGCGGCCGGACGACGGGGCTGTACTACTCGGACCGGGAGTACGGCCAGCTGGACTCGCTCCTCCAGGCGGGCACCCTCGGCAAACCGCCCGAGGATGCGCGGGCCGAGCGGCAGATCAGCGTCACCTGGCTCATACACGACACCTCTCCCTGGCGGATCGACCGGATCTACCCGGTCACCGACGGCACGGACGTCTGGGTGCACCAGACCATGAACATCACCGAGCCGACAAAGGGCAGCTGGTACCGCGTCCCGCAGCCCGACCGGCTCCGCGCCCTGCTGACCGACCTGGACATGCTGGGCAAGGTCGCACCCGGTGACGTCTCGTCCCCCTTCTCGCTGCGGGAGGTCTACGAAACCGCCGCCGATGCGGCCGTCGCGCCGGGGGCGGCGCAGTCGACGGAACCTGCCGACACCGCGGCACCGGCGCCCCGGGAGCAGGCCTCGGGGGCGGGCGACCGCACCGACTGGTGGTGGGCCCTGCCGGGCGCGGCGGCCGGTGCGGCCCTGGCCCTGGTGCTTCGTCCCTTCGCCGTGAGGCTGCCCTTCAGCGGGGTGCGCGGGGAGCCTGGGCCCAGGCAGGAGCTGCGGGACGTATGAGGAGCGGGGCGTAGGACGGTGGGGAGGGGACACATGGCCGACAGCAGGAGGCGGGCGCGTATGCGGATCGCGCTGCTCGCAGTGGCCGCGGTGGCGTCGGCTCTGGGCGGCGGATCGCAGACGACCGCGGCTGCCGCTGCGGGGAGAGTGCCGTCCGGGCCGACGGCGGACGCGCCCGATCTGGCGATGGTGGTCACGGGCGGTGCGGGGCGGCCGACCGCGGTGCGCTCCGGCGAGCCGCACTTCGCCCGGCTCTGGCAGCTGCTGGAACCGACCTACACCGCGACCGAGCGGGTGCCCCCGGCCTGGGTCGAGGGCCGACATCCGCCGGTGCGGCTCACCGTGGTGTGGGGGCTGACGGGAGTCGGCGGCTGGCCCATGACGCACCGGGCGCCGGGCGGGGACGTGGCCGTCGAGCGGCAGGACCAGCTGTTCGTCGCCGAGGACGGCACACCGTGGGTGCGGTCGGATCCGGCTCCGGAGGTGGAGGACGACGACATCCGCTGGCATCGGGCGCCGCGCTCCGTCTTCGAGCGGCTGGACCGGGCGGGGGCGCTGGGCGCGCCGGAGGACGGACCGGGCGGGGGCGCTTCGGCCGGGGACGCGTCGGATCCGGCGGGGGACGGGGTCTGGTGGGCGATACCGGGACTGGCCGTGGGCTTCGCGGCCGGGGTGGGCGGCACGCTGGCGATACGCCGCGCGGCGGCCCGGCCGGGAGCCGGACCGCCGCGTGAGGAGCCACGACAGCAGCTCATCGATCTGTGAGAGTCACCGTTCTTTGACAACTCAAGAGGGCGTTTGTCAGCCGAGGTCGATCTCCGGGTACAGCGGGAAGCCGGCCACGAGGTCGGTGGCGCGGCGGGAGATCTCGTCCGCGATCTTGGCGTCGAGGATGTGGGCGGCCTTGGAGGGGGCGCCGGACTTGGTGGTGCCGGCCTCCGTGGTGGTCAGGACGCGGTCGATGAGACCGGCGACCTCGTCCATCTCGGCGATGCCGAGACCGCGCGTGGTCAGGGCGGGGGTGCCGATGCGGATGCCGGAGGTGTACCAGGCGCCGTTCGGGTCGGACGGGATCGCGTTGCGGTTGGTGACGATGCCCGATTCGAGGAGGGCGGCCTCGGCCTGGCGGCCGGTGAGGCCGTAGGAGGTGGCGACGTCGATGAGGTTCAGGTGGTTGTCCGTGCCACCGGTCACCAGGGTCGCGCCCCGGCGCATCAGGCCTTCGGCCAGGGCCCGGGAGTTGTCGACGATGCGCTGGGCGTAGTCGCGGAAGGAGTCCTGGCGGGCCTCCGCCAGCGCCACCGCCTTGGCGGCCATGACGTGCGGGAGCGGGCCGCCGAGGACCATCGGGCAGCCGCGGTCGACCTGGTCCTTGAGGGAGTCGTCGCACAGGACCATGCCGCCGCGCGGGCCGCGCAGCGACTTGTGGGTGGTGGTGGTGACGATCTGGGCGTGCGGCACCGGGTCGAAGTCGCCGGTCAGCACCTTGCCGGCAACCAGGCCCGCGAAGTGCGCCATGTCCACCATGAGCGTGGCGCCGACCTCGTCGGCGATCTCGCGCATGATCCGGAAGTTCACCAGACGGGGGTAGGCGGAGTAGCCGGCGACGATGATCAGCGGCTTGAACTCGCGGGCCGAGGCGCGCAGGGCCTCGTAGTCGAGGAGGCCGGTCGCCGCGTCGGTGCCGTAGGAGCGCTGGTCGAACATCTTGCCGGAGATGTTCGGGCGGAAGCCGTGGGTGAGGTGGCCGCCGGCGTCCAGGGACATGCCGAGCATGCGCTGGTTGCCGAAGGCGCTGCGCAGCTCGGCCCAGTCGGCCTCGGTGAGGTCGTTGACCTGGCGGACGCCGGTCTTCTCCAGGAAGGGGGCCTCGACCCGGTCGGCCAGCACCGCCCAGAAGGCGACGAGGTTGGCGTCGATGCCGGAGTGCGGCTGGACGTAGGCGTGGCGGGCGCCGAAGAGCTCCTTGGCGTGCTCGGCGGCGAGGGATTCGACGGTGTCGACGTTGCGGCAGCCGGCGTAGAAGCGGCGGCCGACGGTGCCCTCGGCGTACTTGTCGCTGAACCAGTTGCCCATCGCCAGCAGGGTGGCCGGGGAGGCGTAGTTCTCGGAGGCGATCAGCTTGAGCATCTCGCGCTGGTCGTGCACCTCCTGGCCGATGGCGTCGGCGACCCGCGGCTCCACGGCGCGGATGACGTCGAGGGCTGCGCGGAAGGCGGTGGATTCGGTGGAGAGGGGCTGCTGCTCCGACATGGCGGCCTCCGGATGGCGTGGCGGTTGCGGTCACGATTCACGGTTCGGCCCAGGCGCACGGCACACGGTCACAACCGGGCCGCTCCCCGATGGTCGGTCCCATCCCAGCGCGCCAGTCACGGCCCGTTGGTCAGCCTACCGGGCGAGCCTAGGGCGTTGATCCCACGTCCACCATGCGAGCGACGCTAGGAAGGGGACACCGTCACTCTCTGGAGGTCCGATGACCACTGCGGAATCCCTCATCGCCACGGCCGAGGCACACAGCGCGCGCACCTACCAGCCGTTGCCGGTCGTCGTGGCCTCGGCCGACGGGGCGTGGATGACTGATGTGGAGGGGCGGCGGTATCTGGATCTGCTGGCCGGTTACTCGGCCCTGAATTTCGGTCACCGCAACCGGCGGATCGTCGAGGCGGCGAAGGCGCAGCTGGAGCGGGTGACGCTGACCTCGCGGGCGTTCCATCACGACCGGTTCGGCGCGTTCTGCGAGGAGCTCGCCGGGTTGTGCGGCATGGAGATGGTGCTGCCGATGAACACGGGCGCGGAGGCGGTGGAGACCGCGGTGAAGACCGCCCGGAAGTGGGGGTACCGGGTCAAGGGCGTGCCCGCGGAGATGGCGAAGATCGTGGTCGCGGGCAACAACTTCCACGGCCGGACGACAACGATCATCAGCTTCTCCACCGATCCGGAGGCGCGGGCGGACTTCGGGCCGTACACGCCGGGCTTCGAGATCGTGCCGTACGGGGACATGACGGCGATGCGTTCGGCGGTGACCGAGAACACCGTGGCCGTGCTGCTGGAGCCGATCCAGGGCGAGGCCGGGGTCGTGGTGCCGCCGGCCGGTTATCTGCCGGCGGTGCGCGAGCTGACGCGGGAGCGGAACGTGCTGTTCGTGGCCGACGAGATCCAGTCGGGGCTGGGACGGACGGGGCGTACGTTCGCCTGCGAGCACGAAGGGGTCGTGCCGGACATGTATGTGCTGGGCAAGGCGCTGGGGGGCGGCGTGGTGCCGGTGTCGGCGGTGGTGTCGTCCGCCGCGGTCCTCGGGGTGTTCCGGCCTGGGGAGCACGGCTCGACGTTCGGCGGGAACCCGCTGGCCTGCGCGGTGGCCCTGGAGGTGATCGCGATGCTGCGGTCGGGCGAGTACCAGGCACGGGCAGCGGAACTGGGCGCACACCTGCACCACGAACTGACGGCACTGACCGACACCGGGCGCGTCACGGCCGTGCGCGGACGCGGACTGTGGGCCGGCGTCGACATCGCCCCCGCACTCGGCACGGGCCGCACGGTCTCCGAGAAGCTGATGGACCGGGGCGTACTGGTGAAGGACACCCACGGCGCAACCATCCGCATCGCACCGCCCCTGGTGATCAGCAAGGAGGACCTGGACTGGGGGCTGACTCAACTAAGGGGTGTGCTGGGGGTGTAGGGCGTTCGCCCTACCGGCTCCCTCAACTCCCGTCATCGCGGCGGACAGTCGTCCGCCGCAGGCCCTCAGAGGATCACATGCGGCAGGAAGCGGGCGTACTCGTCCGTGACCAGGCCGGAGGACTCGCGGATGCCGAGGCCTGCGGACTCGTTCTCGACGACCCAGGCGCCCAGTACGACGCGGTTGCCGTCGAAGGACGGCAGGGGGGCCAGTTCCTGGTAGCAGCAGCGCTCTTCGGTGCGTACGACGGGGGCGGTGCCCGGTTCGTGGACGGTGACGCCCGCGCCCTCGCGGCCGAGGAGGGGCTTGGCGACGTAGCCGGTTGTCGTGGCCAGTTCGCGGGGGCCGTCGAGGTGGGCGGCCAGGAGGTTGGGGTGGCCGGGGTAGAGCTCCCAGAGGATCGCGAGGAGGGCCTTGTTGGACAGGAGCATCTTCCAGGCCGGTTCGATCCACAGGGTGGTGCCGGTTCCGCCGCCGTTGTCGAGGGTGGCCAGGACGTGGTCGGCGAAGCGGTCGGTGGTGAGCCACTCCCACGGGTAGAGCTTGAAGCAGCTGCGGATGAAGCGCAGCCGGTTGTCGACGAAGCGGCGGGAGAGACGGTCCCAGCCGATCTCCTCCATGGAGATCCAGTCGGTGTCGAGGCCGGCCTGCTCGGCGGTCTCCTTCAGGTAGGCGACCGTCATCAGGTCCTCGCCGAGTTCGTCGGCGGAGGAGTGCGCGAAGTACAGGGGGCTGCCGGGCGGCAGCAGTGCGGCCTGCTTCTTCCAGGCGGCGATGAGGCGTTCGTGGAGGGAGTTCCACTGGTCGGCGCCGGGGAAGCGCTCCTCCATCCAGAACCACTGGGGGCTCGCGGCCTCGACCAGTGAGGTGGGGGTGTCGGCGTTGTACTCCAGCAGCTTGGCGGGGCCGGTGCCGTCGTAGCGCAGGTCGAAGCGGCCGTAGACGGAGGGGAGTTCGGCGCGCCGGCGCCAGGCCTCGGCGACCGCGTGCGCGACGCGCGGGTCGGTGATGCCGAGGTCGGCGAAGCGGTCCTCGGTGACGATGTGCTCGGCTGCCGCCAGGCACATGCGGTGGAGTTCCTCGACGACCTCCTCCAGCGCCTCGATCTCCTCCAGCGAGAAGACGTAGTAGGCGCTCTCGTCCCAGTAGGGGCGCAGGGAGTTGTCGGGGTAGCGGGTGAGCGGGTAGATCAGGCCCTGTTCCTCGACGGTCTGCTGCCAGCCGGGGCGGGGGTCGATGGTGCGGCGTTCCATGGGCGCGGGTGCTCAGCCGCCGCTGCTGCCGGAGCCCGAGCAGCCGAACCCGCCGCGGTCGACGGCCTCGCTGCGGCTGAAGGTGCCGTAGTCGGCGTGGCCGCCGTCGACATCGGCGTCGTAGTACCAGGCGGCGTCGGTGCTGCTGCCGGTCTTCTTCTTGCCGCTCTTGCCGTAGGAGGAGCCCGAGGAGCCGGACGAGCAGTTGTTGTCGGCGATGATCTTGTAGCCGTCCCAGTTGTAGCTGTCGCGGTCGACGCAGCGGCGGTCGGGCTCGGAGCTGCAGGAGGTCAGGGCCGCCGCGACGACTCCCATGCCGCCGAGCACGACGGTGCTGGACCGCAGCCGACGCCGTGTTTCCGCCATCTCGCTGTCTCCCCTGTGTCTCTACCGGTGCCTGCCAACTGGCGGCTCACCTTACGGCAGCACCCTGTACAGCGCTTCCAGGGCCCCTGTCCAGGCGTGGTCCGGGGGTGTCCCGTAGCCCACGACCAGGGCGTCGACGGGTTCGGTCCGTGCGGCCTCGTGGCGGAAGAAGGACAGGCCTGGCAGGGCCAGGCCCTGCCAGGCGGCGGCCTGGACCACGGAGTGTTCGGTGCCGGGCGGCAGGCGCAGGACGGCGTGCAGTCCGGCGGCGATACCGGTGACGTGGAGGTGCGGGGCGCGGGCGGCGAGGGCGGAGACCAGGCCGTCGCGGCGGCGCCGGTAGCGCAGGCGGGCGGCGCGGACGTGGCGGTCGTGGGCGCCGGATTCGATGAACTCGGCGAGGGTCAGCTGGTCGAACACCCCGCAGGTGTCCACTTCGCCCTTGGCCCGGGTCACCTCCTCCATGAGGCCCGGTGGCAGGACCAGCCAGGCCAGCCGGAGGCCGGGCGCCAGGGACTTGCTCGCCGTGCCCAGGTAGACGACGTGTTCGGGGTCCAGGCCCTGGAGCGCGCCCACCGGCTGGCGGTCGTAGCGGAACTCGCCGTCGTAGTCGTCCTCCAGGATCACGCTGCCGGTGCGCCGCGCCCAGTCCAGGACGGCCGCCCGCCGCTCGCGATGGAGGGCGGCACCCATCGGGAACTGGTGGGCGGGGGTGAGCAGTACGGCGCCGGGGTCGGTCAACCCCGTGGGGTCGGTGCCGAGTTCGTCGAAGGGCAGCGGCTCGGTGCGCAGGCCGGCCGCCGTGAGCTGCTTCCAGTGCACGTCGAGGCCGTACGACTCCACGGCGACGGCACGCAGGCCGCGCGCCCGCAGGACCGTGCCGAGCAGCCCGAGGCCGTGGGTGAACCCGGCGCAGACGACGATGCGTTCGGGGTCGGCGCGTACGCCCCGGGCCCGGGAGAGGTAGCCGGCGAGCGCGGTGCGCAGTTCGATACGGCCGCGCGGGTCGCCGTAACCGAGGGCGTCGTGGGGCGCGGCGGCCAGGGCCCGGCGGGCGGCCTTGAGCCACTCGGTGCGGGGGAAGGAGGCGAGGTCGGGGGTGCCGGGGACCAGGTCGTAGGTGGGCCGGGGGCGGGTGCGGCGGCTCGGGGCGGTGGCCGTCGGTGGCATCGCGCGTCCTTCGGCGACGCGGGTGCCGGAGCCCTGGCGGGCGGTGAGCCAGCCCTCGGCAACGAGGTCGGCGTAGGCCTCGGCGACGGTGTTGCGGGCGATGCCCAGGTCGGCGGCGAGGGAGCGGGAGGACGGCAGCCGGGTGCCGGGTGCGAGGCGTGCGGTGCGGACGGCCTCGCGCAGGGCGTCGGTCAGGCCCCGGCGCAGACCGGGTCCGGCGACCGGTTCCAAGTGGAGGTCGATGCCCAAAGTGGCCCATGTGTCTGCCATGGAAATGGACCATACTCCTGGGCCTTTGCGCTCCTAGGGTCGAGGACATGACGACGACAACCGATCGCACCGCCCCTGTCGAGTACGCCCCCGAGCACGCACCCCGGCTGCTCTGGGCCGAGCACGCCCCCGAGGTCTACAAGGCGATGGTCCGGCTCGACGCGGCCTCCCGGCGGGGCCTGGACCCCAAGCTGCTGGAGCTGGTGAAGGTGCGTGCCTCGCAGCTCAACCGCTGTGCGCTCTGCCTGGACATGCACAGCAAGGACGCGCTGGCGGCCGGTGAGAGCGTCGAGCGGATCGTGCAGCTCGGCGCGTGGGAGGAGTCGGCGCACTTCTACACCGAGAAGGAGCTGGCGGCGCTGGCGCTGACCGACGCGGTGACCGTGCTGACCGACGGTTTCGTGCCGGACGCGGTGTACGAGAAGGCCGCCGCGCACTTCGAGGAGGCCGAGCTGGCGCAGCTGATCGCCGCGATCACGGTGATCAACGCGTGGAACCGGTTCGGCGTGACCTGCCGGATGACGCCGGGGCACTACCGGCCGGGGCAGCACGCATGAACCTGCTGAACGAGGAGGCCGGCCGGGCCATGAGCAAGGTCGAGGTGTTCCGTGCGCTGCATCACGGGAGGGTGCCCGGTGATCCGCTGGTCCTGCCGGGGCCGTGGGACGCGGCGAGCGCGCGGGTGTTCGCCGAGGCCGGGTTCCCGGCGCTGGCCACGCCCAGTGCGGGGGTAGCCGCCAGTCTCGGCTACCGGGACGGCGAGACCCCGGCCGACGAGATGTTCGCGGCGGTCGCGCGGATCGTCCGGGCCGTGGACATGCCGGTGTCGGCGGACGTCGAGGCCGGTTACGGGCTCGCGCCGAAGGAGCTGGTGGAGCGGCTGCTGGAGGCGGGAGCGGTCGGGTGCAACCTGGAGGACTCCGCCGACGGTGTTCTGAAGGACCCGCGGGAGCACGCCGAGTGGCTGGCCGAGGTGCGGGCCGCCGCCGGGGACCGGCTCTTCGTCAACGCCAGGGTCGACACCTTCATCCAGGGGGACACCGATCCCGGACGGGCCATCGAGCGGGCGGCGGCGTACGTCGCCGCGGGCGCCGACTGCGTGTATCCGATCGGCGCCCCCGCCGACGTACTGCCGCTGCTGCGGTCGGGGATCCAGGGGCCGCTGAACGTGTTCGCCCGCCTGGACGGCGAGGGCCCCTCGCCCACCGCGCTCGGTGAACTCGGGGCCACTCGCATCACCTTCGGGCCGGGGCTCCAGCGCAGGGCGGAGGCCGCCCTCAAGGAGATCGCCGCCGGCCTGCGCTAGGGGTCAGGACAGCCACGCCCGCCAAGTGGACTCGTGGCTGTCCACCCACTTCTTCGCCGCCTCCTCGGGGCTGAGCTTCTGGTCGGCGATCATCAGGGAGACCTCGTTCTGGTCCCCGGTCGTCCACTGGAACTTCCTCAGGAAGGCCGCGGCCCGGCCGCCGTCCTTGACGAAGTCGGCGTTGAGGTACTTCTGCAGCGGGGTGTGCGGATAGGCGCAGGCGACCTTCTCCGGGTCCGCGTCGCAGCCCTCCTTGTACGCCGGCAGCTTCACCTCGGTCATCGGGACCTTCTTGAACAGCCACTGGGGGGCGTACCAGTAGGTGAGGAAGGGCTTCTGCTCCTTGGCGAACTGTTTGATCTGGGTGATCTGCGCGGCCTCCGAACCGGCGAACACCACCTGGTAGTTCAGGTCCAGGTTCGCCACCAGCGCCTTGTCGTTGGTGACGTAGGACGGGGAGCCGTCCATCAGCTGGCCCTTGCCGCCGCTCTCCGCAGTACGCATCAGGTCGGCGTACTTGTCGAGGTTCTTCCAGTCGGTGACGTCGGGGTGCTGCTTCGCGAAGTACGTCGGGACGTACCAGCCGATGTGGCCGGTGACGCCGAGGCCACCGCCGTTGACGATGGTCTTCTTGTCCTTGACGTACCGCTGCTCCTCGTCGGGGTGGCCCCAGTCCTCCAGGATGGCGTCGACCCGGCCCTGGCTGAGCGCGTCCCAGGCGGGGACCTCGTCGATCTGGACGGTGTCGACGCGGTAGCCGAGTTCGTGTTCCAGGAGGTACTGGGCGACGGCCACGTTGGCCTGCGCGCCGACCCAGGACTGGACGGACAGGGTCACCGTCTTCGCCCCCTGCGCGTTGGCGAAGGGCGAGGCCTGCTTGGTCATGTCGGCGGCACCGCAGCCGGTGAGGAGAAGCAGCGCGCCCACCGCGGCGGTCGTGGTGATGCGAATGCGCATGTCACGCTCCCTTCTTGGTCGGCTGTGTCACCCGGTCGAGCATCAAGCCCAGGCACACGATCGCGGCTCCGGCCACCAGACCGGTCGCCAGGTCGCCCTGCGCAAGGCCGAAGACGACGTCGTAGCCGAGGGCTCCGCCGCCGACCAGGCCGCCGATGATCACCACGGCGAGGGCCAGGACCACGCCCTGGTTGGCGGCGAGCAGCAACGAGCGCCGGGCGAGCGGGAGTTGGACCTGCCACAGCTGCTGCGCACTGGTCGCGCCGAGCGAACGGGCCGATTCCAGGGCGGCCGGGTCGACCTGGCGCAGGCCCTGCGCGGTGATGCGGACGACGGCGGGCAGCGCGTAGACGACGGCCGCGGCGACGGCGGGGGCGCGGCCGACGCCGAACAGCGCGACGACCGGGATCAGATACACGAACTGCGGCATCGTCTGGAACACGTCCAGGACGGGGCGCAGGACCCGTTCGAAGCGGTCACTGCGCGCGGCGGCGATGCCGGTGGCGAAGCCCAGCACAAGGGTGACGGCGACCGCCGCGAGGACCTGGGAGAGCGTGTCGAGCGACGGCTCCCAGACGCCGAGCACGCCGATCGCGGCCATCGCCAGTACGGCGGTCAGCGCGGTGCGCCAGGTGCCGATGACCCAGGACAGGGCGGCGACCAGCAGCAGTACCGACCACCACGGCAGCCACTGGAGGCCGTCGCGTACGGGGTCCAGGACCCAGGTGGTGAAGTGGCCGGCCCACTCGCCGGTGCCGCCGACCACGGGGACGCCCGAGTAGAGGTGGGCGGTCATCCAGTCGACGGCCCGGTTGACGGGCCCGGCGATGTTCAGGCTCCAGGCGTCGGGCCATTCGAGGCGGTCCGTCAGCCGTCCGGCGAGCGCCACGGCGACGGCGGCGACGAGGGCGTACGGCCACCGGTCCGTGCGCCGGGACTCCGACGAGCCGCCGCTGCCCGCAGCGGCCGTCACCCGGTCAAGCACGACGGCGAGCAGCACGATCGGGATGCCGGCCGCGAGCGCGGCGCCGACGTCGACCGAGGCCAGCGCCTGGTAGACGCGGTCGCCGAGGCCGCCGGCGCCGATCACCGAGGCGATGACCGCCATCGACAGCGCCATCATGATCGTCTGGTTGACGCCGAGGAGGAGCTCCTTGCGGGCCAGCGGGATACGGGCGGTCAGCAGGCGCTGGCGTGCGGTGGCGCCGAGGGAGTCGACCGCCTCCAGGACCTCCTTGTCGGCGCCGCGCAGGCCGAGGGCGGTGAGGCGGGCCATGGGCGGGGCGGCGTAGACGACCGTGGCGAGGACGGCGGCAGGGACGCCGATGCCGAAGACCAGGACGACGGGGAGGAGGTAGGCGAAGGCGGGGAGCACCTGCATGGTGTCCAGGACCGGGCGCAGGGCGCGGTCCGTGCGCTCCGACAGGCCGGCGGCGAGGCCGAGGACGGCGCCGACGGCGACGGATGCCAGGACGGCGACGGCCATCAGGGCGAGGGTCTGCATCGTCGGGATCCACATGCCGAGGAGGCCGCAGGTGACGAAGGCGGCGGCGGTGGCGAGGGCGAGTCTCCAGCTCGCGGCTCGCCAGGCGAGGAAGGCCGCGACGGCGGTGACACCGGCCCAGCCCGCGGCGAGCAGCAGCAGGTAGACGACGCGTACGGAGACGACGACGGCGTTGCTGAGGTGTCCGAAGAAGTAGAGGAACAGGGGGTGGGTGTCCCTGTTGTCGATGATCCAGGTGCTGGCGTCGGTGAGGGGAGTGGTGAGGTCGAACGTCAGGGGTGTCGGCCATGTTCCGCCGGCCCAGCGGGCGTTCGCCAGCGGTACGAGGACCGCGGCGGCCAGGCCGAGCAGGAGCAGCTTGCGGACGACAGGGCGTTTGAGGATGCCGGGCAGGGCCGCTCGCGGAGCGGCGGCGGTCACCGTGGCCATCAGGCCACCTCCTTACGCTGCTCCGTCCCCGCTACGACACAGAGAAGCCGTTCGTGGTCGACCACCCCCAGACAACGTCCCCCCTCCATGACCCGGGCCGGGGCACCGCTGCGCGCCACCGCCTCGATCGCCTCCGAGACCGTGGCGTCCGGCGAGACAGCAGGGCCGCCCGCCGCTTCCTCCGCCGACGCCGGGCGCATCGCCGTGCGCACCGTCATGACCTGCTCGCGCGGCACGTCCCGTACGAACTCGCGGACGTAGTCGTCGGCCGGGGAGCCGACGATTTCCTCCGGGGTGCCGAGCTGGACGACGCGGCCGTCGCGCATCAGGGCGATGCGGTCGCCGAGTTTCAGGGCCTCGGACAGGTCGTGGGTGATGAACACCATCGTGCGGCCCTCCTCGCGGTGCAGCCGGACGACCTCCTCCTGCATGTCCCGGCGGATGAGGGGGTCCAGGGCGCTGAACGGCTCGTCGAAGAGGAGGACTTCGGGGTCCACCGCGAGCGCCCGCGCCAGGCCCACGCGCTGCCGCTGGCCGCCGGACAGCTGGCCGGGGCGGCGGTGCTCCATGCCCTCCAGGCCGACCTTGGCGACGACCTCGGCGGCTCGTTCGCGGCGCCGGGCCTTGCTCATGCCCTGGATCTCCAGGCCGTAGGCCACGTTGTCGAGGACCGTGCGGTGCGGCAGGAGGCCGAAGTGCTGGAAGACCATCGCGGCGCGGTGGCGGCGCAGTTCGCGCAGCCGGGCGCGGTCCATGGCGCGGACGTCCTCGCCGTCGATGGCGATCGTGCCGGCCGTCGGTTCTATCAGACGGGTGAGGCAGCGGACCAGGGTGGACTTTCCGGAGCCGGACAGGCCCATGACCACGAAGACCTCGCCCTTGCGGACGTCGAAGGAGACGTCACGGACGGCGGCCGTGCAGCCGGTGCGGGAGCGGAGTTCGGCGGGCGGGAGGGCGGCGAGCGCGGGGTCGGCGGGAATCCGGTCCGCCTTGGGTCCGAAGACCTTCCACAGTCCGTCGACGGAGAAGACCGGCGTGCTCATCACGCATCACCGCCGATCAGGTCCACGGCTCGTTCCCCGACCATCAGCACCCCGATCATCGGGTTCACCGCGGGCATGGTCGGGAAGACGGAGGCGTCGGCGATGCGGATGCCGTCCAGGCCGCGGATCCGCAACTCGGGGTCCACCACGGCGAGCCGGTCGTCGTCCGCCCCCATGCGGCAGGTGCCCGCCGGGTGGTACACGGTGTGCGCGACCTTGCGGGCGTACTCGCTCAGCTCCTCGTCGCCGGTGACCGCAGGGCCGGGGCACACCTCCCGCTTGAGCCAGTGCGCGAGGGGCTCGGCCTGCGCGATCTCCCGGGCGATCCTGATGCCGTCGACCAGCGTCCGCCCGTCGTAGTCGTCCTCGTCCGTGAAGTAGCGGAAGTCGAGCGCGGGCTTCACGGACGGGTCGGCGCTGGTCAGGTACAGCCGGCCACGGCTCTTCGGCTTGGGGATGTTCGGGGTCATCGAGACGCCGAACTCCGGCCGCTCGTAGCCGAGGCGCTCCGGGTTGTCCGTGAACGGGATCTGGTAGAAGTGGAACATCAGGTCGGGGCCCGCGTGTTCGGGGTCGCGGCGCACGAACAGGCCCGCGTCGGAGTCCATCGCGGAGTTCTCGGGGATGGGACCGTTCGTCTCCCAGACGATCACCGACTCGGGGTGGTCGAGCAGGTTCTCGCCGACGCCCGGCAGGTCGTGCACGACGGGTATGCCGAGCGCCTCCAGGTCCTGCTTGGGGCCGATGCCCGAGTGCAGGAGCAGCCGGGGCGAGTCGACGGCGCCCGCGCACAGGACGACCTCGCCCCGGGCCCGTACGAGGAACTCCTCGCCGTCCTTGGTGCGTACGTGCACGCCCTCGGCGCGGGTGCCGTCCAGCTCCAGTTTGTGGGCCCAGGTCTCAAGGAAGATGCGGAGGTTGGGCCGCTCGTCCATCACGGGGTGCAGATACGCCACCGAGGCCGACGAGCGCTTGTTGTTCTCCGGATGGTAGGCGAGGTCGAAGAAGCCGACGCCCTCGGTGAACGGCTTCTTGTTGAAGCCCTCCACGCGCGGGACGCCGAGCGCGGTCTGCGCGGCGTCGACGAAGTCGCGGGCGATGGCGTTCCGGTCCTTCTCGTCGACGGGGACGATGTTGTTGAGCAGACGGGCGTAGTACGCCTCCATCGGCACCGCGCCCCAGCCCTTGGCGCCGGCCGCCTCCCACTCGTCCCAGTCGGACGGCAGCGGTTTGAACGCGATGAGGGTGTTGTGGGAGGAGCAGCCGCCGAGCACCCGGGCGCGGCTGTGCCGGATGTGCGAGTTGCCGCGCGGCTGTTCGGTGGTCGGGTAGTCGTAGTCCAGCTCGCCGCCGAGCAGGCCCATCCAGCGGCGCAGGGTGAGGACGTCGTCGCGGCCGACGTCGCTGGGGCCGCCCTCGATGACGGCGACGGTGACGTCCGGGTTCTCGGTCAGGCGGGAGGCGATGACGGAACCGGCGGTGCCGCCGCCGATGACGACGTAGTCGTAGACATGCGTGGTGTCAGGCATGGGGGGTTACTCCAGGTCCGGGGACGAGCGGAAGGGGGGTTCAGCCGGCGAACCAGCGGACGGGCTTCGGCGCGAGGTTCTGGTAGATGTGCTTGCTCTCGCGGTACTCGGCGAGGCCGGCGGGGCCCAGTTCGCGGCCGGTGCCGCTCTTGCCGAAGCCGCCCCACTCCGCCTGCGGCAGGTAGGGGTGGAAGTCGTTGATCCAGACGGTGCCGTGGCGCAGCCGGCCGGCGACGCGGCGGGCGCGGCCCGCGTCGGCGGTCCAGACGGCGCCGGCGAGGCCGTACTCGGTGTCGTTGGCGAGGGCCACGGCCTCGTCCTCGGTGCGGAAGGTCTCGACGGTGAGGACCGGGCCGAAGACCTCTTCGCGTACGACCTTCATCTCGCGGTGGCAGGCGTCGAGGACCGTCGGCTCGTAGAAGTAGCCGGGGCCTTCGGGGTGCTTGCCGCCGGTGCGCAGGACTGCCCCTTCCGCCAGTGCGGAGGCGACGTACGCCTCGACCTTGGCGCGCTGCTGCTCGGAGACGAGGGGGCCGCACTCGACGCCGTCGTCGGTGCCGCGGCCGAGGCGGATCTTCGCGGCGCGGTGGGCGAGTTCGGCGACGAAGCGTTCCCGGATGGACTCCTCGACGATGAGCCGGGATCCGGCGGAGCAGACCTGGCCGCTGTGGATGAAGGCCGCGTTGAGGGCCTGGTCCACGGCGGTGTCGAAGGCCTCGTCGGTGGCACAGGCGTCGGCGAAGACCACGTTGGGGTTCTTGCCGCCGAGTTCGAGGGCGACCTTCTTCACCGAAGGGGCGGCGGCCTGGGCCACCTTGGTGCCGCTGGCCAGGCCGCCGGTGAAGGAGACGAGGTCGACGTCGGGGTGCTCGGCGAGGCGGGCGCCGACCGAATGGCCGGGCCCGGTCACGATGTTGGCGACGCCGGCGGGCAGCCCGGCCTCGGTGAGCAGCTCGATCAACGCGACGGTCGTCAGCGGTGTGATCTCGCTCGGCTTGACCACGAAGGTGTTGCCGGCCGCGAGCGCCGGGGCGATCTTCCAACTGGCCTGGAGCAGCGGGTAGTTCCAGGGGGTGATCAGCGCGCAGACGCCGACCGGCTCGTGCACGACGACGCTGTGGATGTCGGGCGAGCCCGCGTCGACGACCCGGCCGGGCGCCTCGGCGGCGACGAGGTCGGCGAAGTAGCGGAAGGCGTCGGCGACACAGTCGATGTCGATCCGGCCCTCCGCGAGGGTCTTTCCTGCGTCGCGGCTTTCCAGCAGGCCGAGTTGCTCGCGGTCGCGCACAAGGAGGTCGGCGACGCGGCGCAGGAGTGCGGCGCGTTCGGCGACGGGGGTGGTGGGCCAGGCGCCCCGGCCGCCGTCGAAGGCGCGTCGGGCGGCCTCGACGGCCAGGTCGGTGTCCTTCTCGTCACCTTCGGCGACCACGGCGAAGGGCCGGGCGTCCGTGGGGTCGACGATCTCGCGGGTGGCTCCGGAGGCGGCTTCCTGCCACGCGCCGTCGACATGGATCGTCCGTTGTGCCTGCTGCCTTGCCATGCTCGGTATTGCCTTCCGTTCCTGGTCGGTTCCCCTGAGTCACACGGGTGTCACCTTCGGGGACCGCCACCGCCTGCCCGGGCCGTCCACAGGCATGCGCAATCCATGGCCGAAAGTGCGCCGCGTCACTGAACATGCGGGCAAATAGGGCGAAACGTAGGCTGAGGGGTGATGCGCACCACGGAGGTGACGCCATGGCCGTAAGGGTGCTGATCTCGGCCGCGATGAGTGCGGCCCTGCTTCTGGCACCGGCGGCGGCAGCTGCGGACGATCCCACCGCGGAGCAGCTCGCCGACGAGGCGCAGGACAACCTCCTCGACGCGAAGTCCGTCCGACTGAAGCTGACGGACCGCAGTGCGGGGACGGAGACGAGCAGGACCCAGCCGACGGTGGGGGTGCCCCCGCTCGAACGAAGTTGAGAGTGGGGGAGGATCTGGCCCTGGACCGGAAGGGCAACTGCGTCGGCACCATGGAGATGGGCTCCGACGGCGGCAGCGTCGAGATCGTCAAACAGGGCGACGAGGTGTGGATGAAGCCGGACACGGCGTTCTGGAAGGCGCAGGTTCCCGGCGCCGAGGGCGACGCGGTGGCCGAGCTGTTCAAGAACCTCCCCCACTCTCAACTTCGTTCGAGCGGGGGGACCCCCATCATCCACGGCTCCACGGACGACGCCCTGCTCAAGGGCATGGCCGACACCTGCGACCTGAACAACTTCCAGCGGGACGTCGGCACCGACCCCGGGACCATCGACCTGACGAAGGGCGAGGAGACGACCCGCGACGACACGAAGGTGATCCCGCTCAGGGGTGAGGTGGACGGCACGCGGACCACGCTCTACGTCACCTCCGACACCCCGCACCGCCTGGTCGAGGCGACCCAGCGGGGCGGCGGTACCGATCTGACGCTGACCTTGACCGACTACGACGAGCCGGTCCCGTCCGGGACCCCGTCACCGGACGAGACGATCGACGTCGGCAAGCTCCAGGACGAGCTGCAGAGCGTGTGAGGCCTCGGACTCAAAAGCCCCAAGACTCAAAGCCCCAAGGCTCAAAAGCCCCAAGGCTCAAGAGCCCTCAGGCGCCGAAGTCCTCCGGCGGGTCCTCCCCCACCCGCCCGTCGATCGACTCACGGATCAGGTCGGCCTGCCCGAGATGACGGGCGTACTCCTCGATCATGTCGACGAGGACACGCCGCAGGTTGGGGGTCTGGCCGCGGGGCGAGGTGTAGGCGACGAGTTGATCGGGTCCCGCCTCGGCGAGGACCTTGCGCAGGTTGGCGCGGGAGCGCGCCACGGCCTCCCGCCACAGCGTGTACAGCTGCTCCGGGGTGTCGTCGGCGGCGGACCGCCACTCCCAGCCGGGCTCGGCGTCCCAGTCCACGGTGTTCCAAGGCGGGCCCGGGTCCTCCCCCAGGAGCCGGTGGGTGAAGTACTCGGCCTCGACGAACGCGAGGTGCTTGAGCAGTCCGCCGAGGGTGAGCTCCGAGGGTTCCAGCCGCCTGCCAAGACCGGCCGCGTCCAGCCCGTCGGCCTTCCAGGCGAATGTCCTGCGCTGCCGTTCCAGGGAGCCGATCAGGGCGTCGGCCTCGCCGCCGGCGACGGGCGGTTCCCGCAGGATCGGCTCTGTGTCGTCAGTCATGATCCGGAAGAGTAGGGGCACCCACTGACAACGCGCCATGGCATGGCCTCTCGACCACTCTTTGACTAAAGTCAAAGAATTATGGAGCCAGTGCCGACGGAGCATGTGGCGGCCCTGCGCCGCTTCAACCGCTATTTCACGCGCCGTATCGGCGCACTCGACGACCACTACCTGGGCCAGGACCGCCCGCTCGGCGAGGCCCGGCTGCTGTTCGAGATCGGCGACGGGGTGTCCCTGCGCGAGCTCAGGGGCCGGCTCGGCCTGGACGCCGGGTATCTGAGCCGGATGACGAAGGCCCTTCAGGCGCAGGGCGTGGTCCGGGTCACCGTGCATCCGGACGACAGCCGGCTGCGCATGGTCGAGCTGACCCCCGCCGGGCGGGTCGAACTGAAGGAGCAGAACCGGCGGGCCAACACGCTCGCCGCCGGACTGCTCGAAGGCCTCAGCGACGGTCAGTGCGCCGAGCTGACCGGCGCCATGGCCACCGCCCAGCGCCTGCTGCGGCTCGCGGCCATCACCGTGGAACACGTCGACGGCGCCGACCCGGACGCCCGCGCCTGCCTGGACGCCTACGCCGCCGACATCGACCGGCGCTTCCCGGAGGGCTTCGACAAGTCAGACCTCGTGAGCCCGGAGGAGGTGTCCGGGAACGCCGGCGCGTTCTTCGTCGCCTACGAGGAGGGCCGCCCGGTGGGCTGCGGGGCGCTGCGCCGCCTGGAACCCGGCGTCGGGGAGATCAAGCACGTGTGGGTGCATGAGGACGCCCGCCGTCTCGGCCTGGCCCGGCGGCTGCTGGCGGCGTTGGAGGGCGAGGCCGCGGCACGCGCCCTGCGGGTCGTACGACTCGACACGCACGCCACGCTCACCGAGGCGCAGGCGATGTACCGGGCGTCCGGGTACACGGAGATCCCGGCGTACGTCGAGCACGTCTACGCCCAGCACTGGTTCGAAAAGCGGCTGCCCGAGACACGCTGACCCCACGGCCGGCCTCCCGCTACCCGTCGCCCCTACGAGCAGTCCGCGCCCGTCGTCCCTACGAGCAGTCCGCGCCCGCCGGGCAGAAGGCGGACAGCGCCGTGGTGAGCGGGGCGCGGACCTGGTCGGGGGACAGCTGCTCGGGGCCGCTGGCGCGGATTGCGTACGGTGTGCCGTCGGCGGCCTCGAAACGGCGGTCGATGACCAGTCGGGGGCCCTTGTCCTCGTCGTCGTAACGGTAGGAGAGCTCGGTGAAACCGGGGCCCGAGTCGCGGGTCAGGGCCCGGTAGCCGGTGCGGTTCTCGAAGCCGTAGCCGGCGGCGGTCTCGGCGACCCGCTGGGACTCGACGACGTTCTCCTCCGTGATCTCGAAGATCTGGAGCTGGCGGCCGTCGTCCGGGGCGTCGTAGAAGACCACCGGGGCCTTCTGGCCCGGCTGTTGCCGGCGGATCCAGTCCTCGGGGACGAGCAGGGTGTAGCCGACGGGGTCCTTGACGCTCCGGTACCCCGTGGGCGCGGACGTGGACGGGGTGACCGTGACCGGCGGCGGTGCGGTGGTGACCGTTTCCCGGCCGTCGTCCCTGACCAGGGCCCACACGCCCGCACCCGCACCCACGCCGAGCACTACGGCGGCGAGCACGGCCGGCAGCAGACGGCGCAACCGGAACGCGGGCTCCGGCCGCGGGGCCGGAGCGTACGGCGGAGCAGGATGGGCCTGGGTCTCCGCGGCGGCCCAGGGCGGTACGCCGCCGTGCGGCTCGCGCGCGGACCAAGGGGCCTGGCCCCGCTCCTCACTCGGTTCGTGTCCCCAGCCGCTCATCGTGAGAACCCCCCGAATCACCGTGGCGGGCAAGGCATTTCACGACGGTAGCGGCGAAAACGGGAACGGGCCCCGTCCCGGACGAAACCGGAACAGGGCCCGTGCACGCTCGTGACCTCGTGACAGAAGTCGCGCCGGGGACGGCTCAGATGAGGCCGAGGGCGCGGACCGCCTCGCGCTCCTCCGAGAGCTCGGCCACGGAGGCGTCGATGCGGGTGCGGGAGAACTCGTTGACGTCCAGGCCCTGGACGATCTCGTACTTGCCGTCCTTGCAGGTGACGGGGAAGGAGGAGATGAGACCCTCCGGCACGCCGTAGGAGCCGTCGGACGGGATGCCCATAGAGACCCAGTCGCCGTCGGCGGTGCCGTTGACCCAGGTGTGGACGTGGTCGATCGCGGCGTTGGCGGCGGAGGCGGCCGACGAGGCGCCACGGGCCTCGATGATGGCGGCGCCGCGCTTGGCGACGGTCGGGATGAAGTCCTCGGCCAGCCACTTCTCGTCGTTCACGACCTCGGCGGCGTTCTTGCCGGCGATGGTGGCGTTGAAGATGTCCGGGTACTGGGTGGCGGAGTGGTTGCCCCAGATGGTCAGGCGCTTGATGTCGGCGACCGAGGAGCCGGTCTTCTTCGCGAGCTGGGTCAGCGCGCGGTTGTGGTCCAGACGGGTCATCGCGGTGAAGCGCTCGGCCGGTACGTCCGGGGCCGAGGCCTGGGCGATGAGGGCGTTGGTGTTGGCCGGGTTGCCCACGACGAGGACCTTGATGTCGTCCGCGGCGTTGTCGTTGATGGCCTTGCCCTGCGGCTTGAAGATGCCGCCGTTGGCCTGCAGGAGGTCGCCGCGCTCCATGCCCTTGGTGCGGGGGCGGGCGCCGACGAGGAGGGCGACGTTGGCGCCGTCGAAGGCGACGTTCGGGTCGTCGCTGATGTCGATGCCCTGGAGGAGCGGGAACGCGCAGTCGTCCAGCTCCATGGCGGTGCCCTCGGCGGCCTTCAGAGCCGGGGTGATCTCCAGCAGGCGGAGCCTGACCGGCACGTCCGCGCCGAGCAGCTGGCCGGAGGCGATGCGGAAGAGCAGGGCGTAACCGATCTGGCCGGCCGCGCCGGTGACGGTGACGTTCACGGGAGTGCGGGTCATGGCGTTCTCCGTATGACAGCTGGCGGTGGGGCGTCCCTGCCCCGGACGTTTGATCGATCTCTTGGCATCAAGAGAATCCAGCGGTCAGGCTATCGCGCATCCGGGATCTCGGATGCGCGGGCCCGTGTGGCCCACCCCACAGCCCCACGAAAGATCCCTGCGGCCCAACGGAAGAGGCGGCCGCCCGGTCCGGGAGAGGGTGGACGAGGACGGCCGCCGGTGGGGGTACCGGGTTGCCGGACTCCCGTGGGGGTAACGGGCGCGTGCCCCCGTTGGGCGGGACTATTCCTGCCGCCACCGAATTGTTTCGCCCCCGCCGCCCCTACCCGTCCCATCCTCCAGGGGCTGCCGCCCCTTCGACCCCGCCCAGGGGGCTCCGCCCCCTGGACCCCCGTCGGCCTGAACGGCCTCGTCCTCAAACGCCGGACGGGCTGAGTGATGCCGACCGGCGTCGAAAAGCAGCCGAGCCGACACCCCGTCGCGCCAAGCCGCCCGCCCGCGCCGTCGCTACTGCGTGCACCCCTTCTGACCCGTCGCCAGCGTCACGCAGGCCTCCGCGTCACCGGCGTCCTTCACCGCGACCATCGGGGTGTACGCGATGGTGTCACCGGCGACCGTGATCGTGCCGGTCTGCTCGGTCTTCCCGACGGTCACCTGCACCTCGTCACCCTCCGCGGCCTGCGTGATCCGACCCCACGCCGCGCCGCAGGTCTCGCTGTAGCGCACCTCGACGACGGTCGTGCCGACGGTCGCGGTCTTGGCGGTGGTCACCAGGTCCCCGCTGCACCCCATGCTCTCCGCGTCCTTGCCGGTGCAGGAGGCCCCGCTGCACTTCACGCCGGGCGGCAGGTCGACATCGGCGCTCACCGTGGGCGAGGGCGACTTGGCGCCGCCCTCGTTCTTCTTGTCGCCGCTGCCGTCCGTCAGGTACAGCGCCGCCGCGACCACCACGAGCACGCCCACGACACCCGCGAGGAACATCGTCAGCCGCCGCTTGCCCCCGCCCCCCGGCCGAGGGGCCTGCGGCGGCTCCCCGTACGAGGGGGTGGGCGGCGGAGTCGGCGGCCGATCGCCCGCCGCCGCCTTCTTCGCCCCAGCCCCGGCCCCAGCCCCGGCGCCGGTCTGCGACGGACCTCGGTATCCCGCCACGCCCCACGAGTTGACGGCGGAGGAGACCTCGTCGCGGGCCCCGCCCACCTCTTCCCGGTCCCTCGGTTCAACCTCAGGAGAAGGCGAGGGCGCCGGAGCGGGCGAGGGCGCCGGAGTCGACCGCGGCGGCACCGTCGGCGCCACCCCCGCCGGCCCGGCCACACCCGGCGTCGCCGTCGCGCTGCCGCCCTTGCGGGCCGTCTTGCTCCCCTTGACGTTGACCGGCGGCGCGCCGAACTCCCCGAGCGCGGCGCGCGCCTGGGAGATCCGGATCGCCTCCATGGTCATGTCGTGGCGCATCTCCGAACGGCTCCACGCCCGTTCGGCGAGTTCCCACATCGTCGTGAGGTGGATCGGATTGGTCCCGGTGACCTCGGCCAGCGCCACGATCGCCCCCTTGGGGGCGAGCAGCCGGCCGTTCAGATAGCGCTCCCAGGATGTCTTGCTGTACCCGGTGCGGTCGGCCAGCGCGGCGATGCTCAGGCCGCTGCGGTCCACGAGCCGGCGCAACTGGCTCGCGAACTCCCTGACCTGCGGATCGAGTTCATCCGGCAAGTCCTTCCAACGAGGCATTGCTTCCCCCCTCTTCCCCCCGGTTCGTGCTGTCTGGTCCCCCGCGCGTGCCGCCCTCTGCCGAGTCCCCGTTCTGGCTACCCACAGGGATGCGCAACGTAAGGATCTCAGTTCCCGGGGTGGGGGCGCACGGGAGCATGGGGGCTGTGGGCATGCACCGTTGCACGCCCACCGGGCCGCGGTCCAGTCTTCCACCGCCCGTTCCCCCTCGGCCGGACTCCCCCCGGTGGCACTGCAGACAGACGTTCGGGACGTCCCGGACCGTCCCGATTGGCCACGCTAGCCCGGTTGTCGAACGACTTCGGTCCAAATCCGCAAACTTGTCAACACATCGCCACACAGGACGCACATATGCCGTCACAGACAGCACACGAAGCCCTCTATGCACAGAGGCAGTGATCGGTTCCGCCGAGCGGCACCCTGTGGCAGGGCACGGACACCGTGGCGGAACGGTCACCGCTCTGCCACAGCGCCCTGACAGTCGTTGAACAGGCCGTTGTCCGTGCAGGAGGGTTGAGCACAGACGGCGGCCCGTCCTTGCTCGGGGGAGAGGACGGGCCGCCGTCGTACGACCGGGTACGTGAGTGCTAGTTGCTGACCGTGAAGTGCAGCGTGTCCTTGAGGAACGGGATCTCCAGCCAGGGGTTCGGCTGCACCATCAGCGCCAGCAGCGCGATCGCCGAGCCCAGTACGCCGTAGGTGAGGATGTCGGTGAAGCGGGAGCGCACCGCGAGCATGCCGACGTCCGGCAGCAGCCAGCGCAGCACCCCACCGCCCAGCAGGGCGGCACCGATCAGCAGCGTCCCGGCCCGGAAGGCGTCCAGCGCGGTCACCAGCAGACCGACGCCGACCAGCCCGAGCACCAGCAGGACGGGCCACTGGCGGGCGGGCGCCGGGGCGCCGCCGGGCGCGGCCCGGCCGCCGCCCTCGGGACGCGCGGTGTCACGGGTGAACAGCGGGAAGCGGCGGGTGGCACGGCGCGGCTTCCCCTCGGCGTCGGGCGCGCTGATCGCGTCCCGCACCTCGATGTCGTTCTCCTGGTCCTCAGCCGACACTGCGCTCCGCCGCCTCGACCACGTTGACGAGCAGCTGGGCGCGGGTCATCGGGCCGACGCCGCCGGGGTTCGGGGAGATCCAGGCGGCGACCTCGGCGACGTCCGGGTGGACGTCGCCCACGATCTTGCCCTCGGCGCTGCGCGAGACACCGACGTCCAGGACGGCCGCACCGGGCTTGACGTCCTCGGCGCGGATCAGATGCGCGGAACCGGCGGCCGCGATGATGATGTCGGCCCGCTTCAGATGCGCCGACAGGTCACGGGTGCCGGTGTGGCACTGGGTCACGGTGGCGTTCTCGCTGCGCCGGGTGAGCAGCAGCGGCATCGGGCGGCCGATGGTCACGCCACGCCCCACGACCACGACCTCGGCGCCCTTGATCTCGACGCCGTAGCGGCGCAGCAGGGTGAGCACGCCGTTGGGGGTGCAGGGCAGGGGGGCCGGCTCGTTCAGGACCAGTCGGCCGAGGTTCATCGGGTGCAGGCCGTCGGCGTCCTTGTCCGGGTCCATCAGTTCGAGGATGCGGTTCTCGTCGATGCCCTTCGGGAGCGGCAGCTGGACGATGTAACCGGTGCAGGCGGGGTCCTCGTTGAGCTCGCGGACGACCGCCTCGATCTCCTCCTGCGTGGCCGTGGCGGGCAGTTCGCGCTGGATGGAGGCGATGCCGACCTGGGCGCAGTCGCGGTGCTTGCCTGCGACGTACTTCTGGCTGCCGGGGTCGTCCCCGACCAGGATCGTGCCGAGGCCGGGCGTAACGCCCTTCTCCTTCAGCGCCGCCACGCGGGCGGTCAGATCGGACTTGATCGCGGCTGCGGTGGCCTTGCCATCGAGAATCTGGGCGGTCATGGCCCCATCCTCGCCGATGACGGGGTCCCTGTTCCAATCCGGGTCCCCGGGGAGGCTGTCCCCCGTATCCCCTCATGATCAGTGATGTTGCACTTGCACAACACATACACATTGCGGCTGGACAACGAACCGGCCACTGAAGAACGATTGTGGCCACAGTGCCGCGGGCAGTACCGGGGGGACGAACCGCAACCGAAACACCTTCCTCCGACCGTGCCGCTCGTCGTCCCCGCACATTCGGTAAAACGGAGGAAACACCGCCATGAGTTTCGGCGACCCGAACAACCCCTACGGGCCCCCGCCCCAGCAGCAGCCGCCCGCTCCCGGCTACGGCTACCCGCAGCAGGCCCCGCCCGGCGTCCCTCCGCAGGGGTACGGCGCCTACCCCGCGGCCCCGCCGCTGCAGCAGCCCGGTTACGGCGGCTATCCGCCGGCCGGCCCCTTCCAGATGCCCGGCATCACGCGCGCCGCGCAGATCATGCTCGGCATCGTCGTGCTGGCGCACGCGGTCATCGCGGGCCTGTACGGCTACACGCTGACCGTGTGGGACGAGACGATGGCGGAGGCCGGTATCACCGGTGACTCCCAGGCCCAGGAGTTCGCCGACCTCGGCAAGGGCATCGTCGTCTTCTTCCTCGGCCTCGCCGCGGTCTTCGCGCTGCTCGGCCTGGCGCTGGTGGTCCAGTACGCGAAGGGCGGCAACGGCGTCCGGGTCTGCTCCATCGTCTACGGCTCGTTCGCGATCATCACCGGCATCTTCATGATCGCCGCGTGGGGCATCGGCCTGATCATCATCGTCGTCGCCATCCTGCTGATCGTGTTCGCGGCGAAGCGCGCCAGCGCCGAGTGGTTCAAGCGCCCGCGGTACTGAACCGGCGGCACCGGCAGGCGGATTCGCATTCAGGGGCCGTGTCCCACCCGTACGAGGGGGGACACGGCCCCTGCGCGTTGCCGTGGTTCGCCGTGGGACCGAGGGGGTCAGTTCCGCGGGTAGCGGTCCACGACCTCGACGTTGCCGAAGGTCCAGCCGGTCGCCGTGGACCAGCTGCTGGTGTAGGCGCCGAAGGTGCCGTCGCTCAGGGCGGGCATGGTCCACATCTTGACGCTGCCGTCGCCGTAGCCGTACATGAAGCCCAGGTCGTCCCGGCCGTCGCCGTCGTAGTCGCCGGTGGCGGTCTTCATGCTGTTACGGGTGATGTTGCCCGCGGCGATCCGCGCGGAGGCCTTGTAGGTGGCGAGGAGGCCGCCGCTGTCGGCCAGCCAGGTGTGGACCCCGTCGCTGCCGTCGGAGTACTCGTACCAGGCGGCCAGGTCGTCGCGGCCGTCGCCGTTGAAGTCGCCGGAGTGGACGGTGGTGTTGTCGGGGTTGCCCCAGGTCGGCGCCTCCCAGCCCTTGACGCCGGAGTTGAAGCCGCCGGCGGCGGTGGCGAGGAAGGTGAAGGTACGGGCGAGGCCGCTGTCGTAGTTGTAGAAGGCGGCGAGGTCGTCGCGGCCGTCGCCGTTGTAGTCGCCCGTCACCAGCTTGGCGTTGGACGCGGTCCAGCTGCCCTCGGCGATGGTGAGGGAGGAGGTGGGCGCGTCGAAGCCGCCCGCCTTGGTGGACTTGAAGGTCCACAGCCGGTCGTGGCCCGCGGAGTAGTCGTACCAGGCGGCGATGTCGTCCCGGCCGTCACCGTCGAAGTCACCGGCGACGAACGTGGAGCGGGAGAACGTCCAGTCGCCGACGCCCGACTGCCAGGAGCGGAACGGTGTGGCGTAGACGCCGTCGCCCGTGGAGATCCAGGTCCACAGCCCCACGGTGCCGTCGGCGTAGCCGTAGGCGGCGGCGAGGTCGGCGCGGCCGTCGCCGTTGAAGTCGCCGTTCAGCAGCTTGGCGTTGGACGCGGTCCAGTTGCCTGCGACGGTGGCCCAGGAGGAGACAGGGGCCTGGAAGGCGCCGCCCGTCCCGGTGAGGAAGCGGAAACTGGCGTCGCGGCCGTCGGCGTAGTCGTACCAGGTGACCAGGTCGGACCGGCCGTCCCTGTTGTAGTCGGTGCGGACGACGGTGTTGCTGGACCAGAGGTTCTCGCCGGAGGCGGTCTGCACGACCAGGTTTCCGCGGTCCTGAAGGAGCAGCCTGCCGCCGGGGGCGGACGTCTTGGACTCCCACAGGGTGGTGCCCGTGGTGGACTTGACGGTCAGGTTGCCGCCTGTGGTGAGGGTGGCGGTGGCGCCCGCGTTGCCGGAGGTCTTCGAGGACCACAGGGTCTTGCCCGCGTTGGAGGCGACGGTCAGGTTGCCGTCGGTGCCCATGGTGACCTTGGTCGACGTGGACAGCAGGGAGTCGCCGGAGCGCAGGGTCTGTCCTGCGGCAAGGCTCGCGCCGAAGGGTGAGCCGTCGGCGCGGGCGGCGATGGCGCCGGTGCGGGTCTCGGCGGAGCCGAGGCAACCGCCCTGCCAGGCGCGGGAGTTGATGGCGACGAGTTCGTACGATCCGCCGCTGGTGGCGCGCAGGACGGGGCCGCCGGTGTCGCCCTTGCACAGGGAGTCGTCGGCGCTCTTGGCGGACATGGCGAGGGTGTCGGTAGCGGCCGAGTCCAGGGTGTAGTTGGCCTGGTGGAGCTTGCCGGGCACCCATTCGGTCTTGGTGCGGCCGTAGCCAAGGACGGTGAGCGCGTCTCCGGCGGCGGGCGCGCCGGTGGCGACCTTGACCGGGGTGATGTTGGCGGCCGGGGTGGCCAGGCGGGCGAAGACCAGGTCGCGGCCGGCGCGCGGAACGATCTGGGTGACCTCGGCGACATGGCCGCCGGTGCCGGTCAGGTTGGTGCGGCCGATGGTGGCGACGGTCTTCCAGGCCGGCTTGCCCGCCGCCGGTGCGGTGCCGGACTGCGGGTCGGCGGCGAAGCAGGAGGCGGCGGTGACCAGCCACTCGGCGTCGACCAGGGCGGCGGAGCAGGACCGCTTGCCGCCGATGTCGAGATGCGCGGTGAAGGCGTGGGTGCCCTCCGGGGTCGGGGTGCCGACGGCGGCGTGGGCGGCGGGCAGCGGCGCGGACAGCACGGCGCCGGCGGCGAGGAGGGCGAGGACGGGTCTGGTGAGGCGGGGCAGCGAGAACATGTGAGTCCCTCTCGGTGGAACGGTGACGTCCTACTTGGTGGCGTGGAGTTCCACGAGGGTGTGGTCGCGGCCCTCGGGGTCGGCGCTCTCGCCGACCGCGGTCCAGCTGTTGGGGTCGATGTCGTAGGAGGTCTCGGTGCCGTCCACCGTCATGTCGGCGACGATCTGGTAGTCGTTGCCCTTGATGCCATACACCTGCGGCACCTCCAGGGCGAGACGGCCGGAGTCGCCCTTCACGGACAGGCAGAACTTCTCGGTCCTGCCGCGCGCCCAGATCTCCACCAGGCCGGTGGGGCCGCAGTCGGTGAGCAGGATGTTGCCGTCGCCGCTGATCAGCCGGATGCCGGTGTCGGCGTAGATCTGGTCGGCGTCGGGGTAGGCGAAGTCCTCGACGGCGACCGGGGGTATGTCCTCGGCGGCGGCCGGCGAGGCGGGCGTGAACAGCAGCGATACGGCGGCGGCAGCGGCGGTGGCCGCGGCGGCGAGGCCCAGGGGCAGCCAGCGTCTCAAGAGAGTCCCTCCGTCGGGAAGTTGACGATGCGTGAGCCCTCTAGGCGTATCAGCGCACTTGCTCCCCGGCGTCCTCGAAAGTTGCAGGATGTGCGCTTCCGCACCGGTGGTTACCGTGCGACACCCAGACCACGTGCCCGAATCCGCACGGGAAGGATGTCCGCCTTGCCGCCTTCACTGTGGAGCAGACGCCGCTTACTGGCGTCGCTCGCGGGAGCCACGGCCGCTCCCGCTCTGCCTGCCGCGCTCACCCTGAGTGCCGCCGCCCCTGCCCGCGCCGCCGACTCCGACGGCACGTACAACGGCCTGCCCGACACGGAACGGGGGCGGGCCGTGTGGCAGTACAAGATCGGGGGACGTGCGGTGCGCGAGGCCGCGGCGGCCGCGCTGGCCGTGGGGACGCCGGCCGCCGTGTCGGACTTCCTCACCAACCGGCTGCCCGCCGCCCGGGCGGAGGACAACCGCTTCGGGATCATCTCCAGCCTCGCCGACGCGGGCAGGGCCACCCGCGCGAGCGCCGATACGGCGCTTGCGGGCGGGGACGACGCGGTCGCCACGTTCCTGAGCAACGGTTACCAGCTGCCCGTGCTGGAGGATCTGCGGGTGGCGGTCATCACCGTCCAGAGCCACGGCGGCGCCGCCGTGAAGCGGCAGGCCGGACTGGCGCTGGAGACCGGCACTCCGGCGGCCCTGCGGACCTTCCTGGAGAAGACGCAGTACACCGCACAGCAGGAGGACGACCGGGTCGCGGTGATGGTCATGCTCGGCACCGCTTCGCCCGAGGTGAAGAAGTACGCCGAGCGCGCACTGAACGACGGATCGCCCGAAGCCATCAGCCGGTTCCTCGCCTCCGGCCAGTACATCGCCCGCGCGCGGGACGAAGAGGCCGCGACGATCGGCCAGTTGGTCGCCATCGTGGAGCGCGAGGGACGGCGGGCCAAGCTCCAGACCGAGCAGGCCGTCGCCGCCTCGGCGCGCGCGAAGGAGGCCGCGGAGAAGGCCAAGGCCGCCGCCCTGAAGGCGGCGGAGGAGGCACGGGCCGCCCAGCAGGACGTGGCCAAGTCGGCCAAGGCGGCGAACGACGCGGCGAGCGCCGCGCGGGGAGCCGCGAGCGCCGCCAACACCGCGATCGCCGCGTCCCGTACCGCCCAGGCCGCCTCCGGTCGCGCCGCCCAGGCCGCGCAGGCCGCCGCCGCTGCCGCCGCGGCGGCCGGCAGCGCCGCCTCCCGCGCCTACAACGCCGCCATCGCGGCCTCCGCCGACGCCTCCAAGGCGGACGCCGCCCGTGCGGCCGCCGAGGGTGCGCGGGCCGCCGCGGGTCGTGCGCGCACCGCGGCCGCGGCCGCCGACCAGGCCGCGGTCGCCTCCGCGGAGGCGTCCGCCGCCGGTTCCGCCGCCGCGAGCGCGGCCACCAATGCCGCCGCGGCGGCCAATGCCGCGGCCGACGCCGCCACCTCGGCGGGCGTCGCCCAGTCCCAGGCCGCCAAGGCCAGGGAGGCGGCGGCCGAGGCCGATGCCGCCGCCGCGCGCGCCACCCGGGCGGCGAGCACCGCCCAGACCTTGGCCAACCGCGCCGCCGCCGCGGCACGCGTGGCCCGCGACGCCGCGAGAAGCGCGGCCGACCACGCGGACGCGGCTGCGGACGCGGCGGACGAGGCCGCGGCGAACGCGGGCAAGGCGATCGAGTACGCCAAGCGGTCCACCGCCTACGCGGCGGCGGCGGTGGAGGCGGCGACGACCGCGTCCAACGCGGTGAAGGAAGCGCAGGAGGTGGAGCAGGCAGCGCGGGTGGCGGAGGCGGCCCTCATCGCCCAGGACACCGAGCTCGGCATCGAGGAGGCCGTGCTGCGGGCACAGGCCGAGATCGCGGACACCGAGCGGATCAACCGGGAACGGACGCAGGCCGACAAGACGGCGACGGAGATCAAGGACCTGATCGCCGCGGCCGAGACGGCACTGAGCGGCGGGGACTCCGCTACGGCGGTCTCGACGGGCCGGAAGGCCGCGGTCAAGCTCCTGGATTCTGTGGGCACTTGGACCCGGGAGGCCGCGGAGTTCGCTCTGGCGGGCACGGACGAGTCCGTCCTGAACTGGATCGACGCCGATCGCGTCCTCGCTCAGCGGCAGGACGACCGGGAGACCGTGCTGGCCGTCGCCAAGGCGTCCACGGCGTCCGTTGCCGACGCCGCGCACCGAGCACTGGCCAGTGACGATCCGGACGCCACGGCCGCCTTCCTCACGCAGGGGGCGGTGGAGGCGGCGCAGACCGACTACCGGGTCGCCGTGCTCAAGATCCTGAACGAAAACCCCGGCACCGCCGTCAGGGCGAAGGCCGAGGCCGCGCTCGACGACGGCAGTGCCACGGCCCTGTACCGGTTCTTCACCGTCGAACTGCCCGCGGCCGTCAAGGAGGACGACCGAGTCGAGATTCTGCGTCTCCTCGACGCCGGCGGCCCCTACACGAAGGCCGCGGCGCAGATCGCCCTGGACGGCCCCACCCGCATGCGGCGGTACTTCGTCATCCACGACAAGTTCGTCGTCGCCCGCCTCGACCACGACCACGCCACCCACGTCGCCGCCGTCCGCGCGGCGATCGCCCATGCCGCGCGGGTGGCTGCGAAGGCGTTGGAGGACGCCGCACTCGCCTCCAAGGCGGCGGCCGAGGCACGTCAGGCGGCGGCGGAAGCCTCCGAGTGGGCGGCGAAGGCCAAGGGCTACGCCACGGACGCCGCGAACTCGGCGCAACAGGCACAGCAGAACGCGGACGCCGCCGACAAGTCGGCTGCCGACGCGGCCCAGTCGGCGGAGAGCGCGAAGCAGGCCGCGTCGGTGGCTCGCAGTTCGGCCCGCAGCGCCAACTACTCGATGCGGCAGGCGATGGCCTCGGCAGAGCAGGCTGTGTCGTACGCGTCGAGCGCCCAGAACTCCGCCGCCCAGGCGCAGGCGTCGGCCGACCAGGCGGGCCAGGACTCACAGGCCGCGGCCGACGCCGCAAGTCAGGCACAGGAGACAGCGGCGGAACTGCGGCAGGCGGAACTGGAGGCCGCGGCGCAGGCTGCGGCGGAAGCGGCGCAGCAGAACGAGGCGAACGGAACCGATCCCTCACAGACCGCCGACCAGGACAACCCCTTCTATGTGGACTGGGGGCTCTGGCCCGAGGACGTCGAGGACCCCAAGGACTGGGCGAAGGTCACCGGCCACTGGGCCACCATCCTGGGCACCGCCGGAACCGTGTGCTCGCTCATCCCGGGACTCCAGGGCCTGGGCCTCGGCCTCAGCATCGCCTCCTGGGGCATCTCGGGCGTGAGCACCATCCTCAACGGGGTCGGCTACGGCTGCGACAGCGCCGAGTTCAAGTCCTCACTCGGCCAGTTCCTGATCGGCGGCATCTTCCTCGGCAAGGGGTGGATGTTCAAAAAGGCCGGCATTGCCGACGAGATCGGCGTCAAGGTGTCGGAGACCGTCGGTGGCGTGGTGGAGTCGGTCATCGGAGTGTTCGACTGGTAACCCGCCCCCACGACTCGCCGAACGCATAGCAAGCCTTTGCTGTCGTTCACCTCTCTCGCATACCCTCCCCCACGTTGACTGGGGGAGGGTGGCCCTCATGGAATCGGGCGAGGGGACGAGTCCATGTACAGCGTCATCGTGGTGCCTCCGGCATGCGCAAGGCCGGACGGACAGATCAGGATCGGTACGGGGGAGCAGATCTCGTTCGGCCGGGAAGATACGGCCGCCGGCTTCACCGTCCCGCACGAGGGAGTGCCCCGGATTGCCGGGGAAATCACCGCTCACCGCAATTTCTGGCTGCTGAGCAACCTCAGCGAGGACCAGACCTACGTCGTGGAGAACCCGGAGGGCGCGGGCGAGCACATCAAGATCGCGCCCGGCCGGGTGGACGCTCCGGTGCCGTTCGAGTTCGCGCGGGTCGTGCTCCCGGCCGCGGGCGATCTGCTCACCTTCGATGTGTGGGCGCCGCGCCACACCTTCCGCAGCGTGGCGCGGCAAGGGCTTTCCGGGGCCCTCACCGCGCCCGCGTTCGCCCTGGACCGCACGAAGCGGTACTTCGCGGTGCTGACGGCCCTGTGCGAGCCCCGGCTGCGGGGTGAGCCGCACGCCCCGCTGCCGGCGGTCGAGCAGCTGGTGGAGCGGCTGCGGCCGGTGTGGCCGGGGGTCAGCCGCTCGGCCGTGTACTGGAACATCGACTACCTCGCGCTCAAGCTGCGGCTGCGGCCGGGCCCGGACACGGCGGAGGCCGGTCAGCGCGTCAACGGCAAGAAGGAGTCCCTGGTCTCCCTCGCCCTCCGCTTCGACCTGGTCCGCGAGGACGACCTCGTCGTGCTGGCCCCGGCCGCGAGCGAGGTGTGCCGATGAGCGGGCAGACGTATGCCGTTTCGGTCCCGAAGGGCTACCGGGTCGGGTGCTGGGAGGTGCGCGAGCCGATCGCGACGGGCGCGTTCGCGACGGTCTACGCAGGCCGGCTCGTCGGGGAGCCGGCGGGCGAACTGCCCCGCCGCGCGGCGCTGAAGTTCCTGCCCACCGGCACCCGCACCCCGCGCCAGCTCAGCCATCTGCGCGAACTGGCCGAGCGGGAGGTCGAGTTCCTGGGGCGGCTGCGCTCGCCGCGGCTGATCCGGATGTACGACACGCTGACCGTCGACGACCCCGACCAGCCGGAGCTCGACGGCGCCACCGTGCTCGTACTGGAGCAGGCCGAGGGGTCCCTGGACGCCGTGGACGTTCCGTCGCCCGGGCCCCTGCTCGCGCAGATCTGCGAGGGGCTCGCGCAGCTGCACCAGGCCGGCTGGGTGCACGGTGACCTCAAGCCCGCCAACGTGCTGCTGATGCACGACGGTTCGGTGCGGCTGGCCGACTTCAACATGGCCTCGGAGATGGAGGGCACGCACGCCTACGCCCCCGCGTTCGCGACCCCCGACTACACCCCGCCGGAGCTGCTCTGGCCCGAGATCGACGAGCGGGGCACCCGGATCCGCCCGTCCGCCGACGTCTGGGCCTTCGGGGTGCTCGCCCATGTCGTCCTGACCGGCACCTTCCCGCTGCCGGGCGGCACGACGGAGGCCCGCTGCGACGCGGCGATGCGTTATGCGCGGGGCGCGGAGGAGCTGCGCCTGTCGCCCGAACTCCCGGACATCTGGCGGGAGATCGTGCGCGACTGTCTCGCCCGTACGCACGCCGAGCGCCTCGACAGCGAGGCGTTGCTGGGCCGGGTGCAGGAGGCGGCGGGGGTGGCCCGCTCCCCCAGGCTGCGTCCCGGTTTCCGGCGCCGGCACCCTGTCCTGGCGGGGGTCCTCGCGGCCGTACTTCTCGCGACGACGGGACTCGGGGCCTCGGCGTACGTCGCCCACCGGCAGGCGAACCAGGACGACGGGACGCCGGTGTACAAGGCGGCGCCCGTCGTGGCGACGACCGACTACGGGTACCACCGCTGCCCGGAGGACCACGTGTGCTTCTTCAGCGAGTACTACGGCCACGGGGAGATGTGCGCCTGGCAGGACAGTGACACGGACTGGCAGACGGGCGGCAAGACGTGCCCGTGGGCAGCCGACAGCCCCGTCCGGTCGGTGTTCAACAACATCTCGGAGGACCGGGAACTCAGCGGCGTCGCGTACTACCGCGGCACCGACTACACCCCGGCGGGGTTCGACCGCCGGCGCACGGCACAGCGGACGGGGTGCGACGGCGTGAACAGCATGGCGAACCTGGCGGGCACGTACGCGCCGCTCTCGCACGAGCTGGTGACCAGCTGCTCCTACGAGCCGTCGTTCTGGGCGGTGCTTTCGTCGCTGTGGTGAATCTGTGGTGAACATGTCGCACCGCGGTGACGTGCGCCTGCGATCATGATCTTCGTAATGGCATGACTCGTTCAACGGGGGAAGGACCCATTTTGAACTTCCGTACGACCAAGGGCCGTTGGGCCACCGCCGCCGTGAGCGCCGCCGTCGCGGGCGCGCTCGCGGCGAGCGCCTCTCCGGCCTCGGCCGCCGCGTCCGACGGCTACGTCAGCGGTGGCGCCTCGTTCTACGACGACTTCGGCGACGAGGGCACGCTGTCGACGGCGTCGTACAACGACACCAACGCGACCTGCCTGTGGCAGATCATCCTGTACGCGGAGGGTGTCAAGGAGAGCAACGGCACCCAGTTCGACTACGCCGACATCGACGGCCGGTTCGGCTCGAACACCGCGTACGCCACCAAGCAGCTGCAGAAGGCCTGGGGCCTGACGGTCGACGGCAAGGTCGGCAACAAGACCTTCGGCGCGGCCGACGACAAGTGGAACCCCGACACCCGGGGCGGCGAGCTGGAGTACCGGAGCACCGGTTCGACCGACGCCACGAAGTACAAGATCCGCTACCACGGCTCGCGTTACTACTTCGACATCTTCCGCACGACGAGCGGCAAGTACCGCTTCTACCACAAGAGCGTGTGGCACTACGCGTCGTACAAGAGCAACAGCAGCTGCAGCTGACGCTTGGAGCGAGTTGACGAAGAGGGCCCAGGTACGGGTGGGGAACACCGGTGCCGGGCCCTCTGGCTTTCTGCAGCTCGGTTCGCTTCGTCCGATGCCATGGGCCCGGCCCTCTAGTCCTCGGGCGTCACGAGGTCGTCGGGCCTGAATACGTGGACGTACGCCGCCAGTTGACCGTCCTCGTCGTAGCCGACGCGGCCATAGGTGTACTCGTCGCCCAGCTGATGGTCAGTCAGGATACCGAGGGCTATGCCGCCCTTGACCAGGTCGGGCAGGGCGTACCAGCCGTCCCGGTAAGCGGTGGGGTCAGGGCTGGTGGGGTACGAGGCGAGGTCGAAGTTGTAGCCCTTGCTGGTGTACTCCTCGATCGTTTCGCATCCGTTGGCCCACATCCTGTGGGTGTCGAGGATGCGTCGGGCATGGACGACCAGGTGGGCGACGGTCATCGCTTCGCGGGTGCCCACGCAGAACAGGCCGAGACCGGTCCAGAACGTCTCCCCCTCGGGGTGCTCCCAACGGACCGGCGGACGCGTGGAGAAGGCGATGGCCAGACGTTCGACGCGGGCATACCGGCCTGCGGCTTCCGGTTCGCGGAGGGGCTCGATGGTGAGGGCGACGGGGAAGCGCCCGTGCGGGAAGTACTCACAGATGTACGTGCCTTCACGCCCGGGGTCGCCCATCGGTATCGATCCGTCGGCTTCGTTCAGTACGAGGTCGCCGGCCAGGTCGATGCGCGGGGACACCGGCCTGTCCGGGTCCTGGGAGGCGAAGATCGCCGCGAAGTCGACGTCGGCGGCGTCGAGGTACGTGGGCTCCATGTGCGGGTCCTCCGGTGAATTCGCACGGTCCGGCGTCGGCCGAGCACAACATACGAGGCACCTCTGACAATGGCCGCCCCGACCGAGGACGGCGCACATGGCCGGACCAGGATGCCGATGGCCGTACTCAGGCGCGGCGGACCCGCCAGAGCCATGCTGCCGCGCCGGCTATCAGGGCGGTCATCGCCAGGTTGGGCAGGAGGGCCGGGGCACTGCCTGCCGTGCTGCCGTTGGACAGGTTCCAGGCGGTGATGACGGCCGTGGGCAGGATGGCGGTGAGCAGCACGCCGGTGGTCTTCCGGGCGGCGGTCCAGTGCGCCGAGGTGCACAGGAGTATCGCGCCGGTGAGGCGGGCCAGGAAGCCGATCAGCGATCCGGCCGGGGCCGGGAAGATCATCATGAAGGGTATCGAGAAGGTGACCATCAGGAGCGGGACCAGGGGGTGCACCTTGCCGCGCCGGGCGGGTGCGTCCGCCTGACCACGGGCCGGATCCCAGGCGGTCCCGTTGTCCCCTTCCGCCAGCGCCGAGGCCGCGATCGAGCGGGGGTCCCCCAGTTCCGCCAGGACTTCGCCGATCGCGGCGCCGGGGCGTTCGGCGCGCGTCACCTCGATGTGTTCGGCGAGGTCGGCGAGGAGTTCCTGGCGGCGGTCGGCGGGCAGTGCGGCGGCCTCGCGCTCGACGGTGGAGAGGTAGTCCTGTACGGGGTCGGCAGAGGTCTTCATGCGGAGGCTCCGGTGGGGGGGTGCGGGGTGGTCAGGAAGGCGTCGACGGCGTTACGGAAGCCGGGCCAGACGCGGGTGAACTCGTCGAGTGCGGCCCGGCCGCTGTCGGTGAGCGCGTAGTAGCGACGGGGTGGTCCGGAGGTGGACTCCTGCCAGGTGGTGGTGACCAGGTTGTCGCGGCGGAGACGGGAGAGCAGCGGGTAGACCGTGCCCTGGCTGGTGGCGAGGGCGCCGGAGTTCTCCAGGGCATGCAGGAGTTCCACGCCGTAGCGAGGGCGGTCCCGCATCAGTGCGAGCACGCAGTACTCCAGGACACCCTTGCGCAGCTGGGCGGCCGCTCGGGCCTGCTTGGCCGCATCACCTAGTTCCATGCGATGCAAGATACCTGGCGGGGCAAGCAGTGACTTCAGCGGGGTCCCCTCCACGCCGGTTGCTCAGGGGGGCCGGGCAGTAGCCGGTCTGCTGCTGAATGACCCGCGCCTCGGCGGTGTGCCGCGCCGCCGCGGTCAGGTCGCCGTTGGTGCGGCTGATCACGGCGAGCGCCGGCAGGACCCGGCACTCGGCCGGGCGCAGCTCCGGTTCGCGGGCGGGCGCAGCTCCGGTTCGCGGGCGATGGCCAGGGCGAGTACGGCCTGCTGCCGGGCCGGACCGATGTCCACCGGCCCTGCGTCCCCCCACGCCTCGACCCTGCCGAGCAGACGGAACTCCATGCCGCCCCCGTGCCGAAAGTCCCGCTCCCAGCAGGGGATTCCAGGTTCTCGCAAGGTCCGTGCACGGTGTTCGGCCCAAAGTGGGATCCGTTGAGCACGGCAGGCGGGCGGCCCACCCCCGCACCGCCTGCCGTGCCACCGCTCAGTCGACGGCGCCGCAGTGCTGGTCGCCCCCGACGAGGGTGTAGTCGCAGACGGCGAACTCCACGCCCAGGGCTACCCCGGTGTTGATGTTCAGCGTGCCGGAGGAGGCGACGGTGAACCAGCCGCTGGTGTAGGTGCCCGTACCGGGGAGGGAGACGCGGTACCGGGCGCGCAGGTTGGCCTGGCCGGTCTCGGCACACTCGTCGGTGACCTGCATCGCCCACCGGTAACTGCCCACGCCGAATCCGACCCCGTTCTCCCCGACCGGCAGCACCGCGCTCACGAACGTGGTGGTCAGCGAACCGCTCGCGTACGAGCAGCCCGTGGTACTGGCGCCGGAGACATGGACGGTCTTCTCGGTGACCGTGGGAAGGTCGGCGGCCTGCGCCGGGGCGGCGCCGGCCAGGAGGACGGCCGCGCCGGTCAGGGTTGCCGCCGTCGTAGTGACGCGTCGCATCGTCCCGGTCCCCCCGGCCCGGCCCATCGGCCGAGTGGCGCGTACCCGGCGAGGCAGGAGCCCACTGATGTTCGGAGAGTTTTGCAGCATCCCTTCCTCCTCCTCCTCTGCTTCGGCAGTGATCCGACCATCACTCTCCCAACGGTCCAGGTGCCCGACCACCTACAACAGTTCAGGTTGACGACCGCCCCGGTTCAGGCGAGCAGGGCACCCCCGCGGCGGGCGCGGCTGAAGAGCAGCCGGTAGACCGCGAGGCCCAGGGCGAGCCAGCACAGTCCGGCGAGCACGGCGCGCCCCGCCGCCCATGCCGTCGGGCCGAGCCCCGCGTCCGCTTCCAGCAGGAGCAGTGCGGACAGTCCGTGGGTCGCCGGCAGCGTCCGGGCGATGGCCTGTACGGGCTCGGGCCAGAAGTGCACCGGGGTGATCGCGCCGCAGAGCACCGTGGTGCCCATGTTGCCGAGTGAGCTCAGCAGGTTGTTGGCCATGGGCACGACGAGGGCGACGGCGCCGAGGACCAGCGCCATGCAGTACGTGGCGAGTGTCGTCAGCAGGACGAGGAACACGACCAGCGGAACCTGGACGAGGGTCCAGGACGCCCCGAAGAACGGCGACATCGAGAGCAGCACGATCGAGCCGGCCGCCACTCCGGACAGCGGCCAGCAAAGGCTCCGCCCCAGGAAGAAGCAGCCGGGCTCGGCCGGGGACGCGGCGAGCAGCGGCATCGTTCCCAGCAGGAGGTCGCGCACCATCGTGGAGGCGCCCTGCATCGCCTGGAGCACGCCGATCATCAGCGAGGCGCCCAGCACTACGTGCACCACGTACCCGGAGTCGCCGACGAGCGTGGCCAGTTGGCTGAAGAACAGCACCTGGCACAGCAGCCGCACCAGCCAGCCGCCCAGCCACGAGCGCCAGGTGTAGTAGGCCCGGAAGTCCTCGACGGTCACCACGGCGCCCTGACGGACCGCACCCGCGGCCGCGACGAGACGGTCCATCGCCGCTGTCCCCCCTTCTCCGCTCACGTCCTGGTCACTCGTTGCCTGCCAGGACGCCCAACTCCCGCGCCCGGCGCAGGAACCGGTTCAGGGCCACCACACCGGCGGCCAGCAGCAGTGCGCCGAGCAGCAGGACCATCCCCAGCCGGGGTACGGCCTGCGCCACCGGTGCCGGGTCGGTGGCGTCGCGCAGCAGCTCGGCCGCCCACGCCAGATAGCTCAGCCGGCTCACCGCCTCCAGCGGGCCGGGCAGTTCCGAGGCAGGGACCACCACCCCGCTCAGCAGGAACACCGGGTAGACCATGGTGCTCCCCAGCACGTAGGCGCCCGGCCGGGTCACGAACAGCGCGGAGAGGGCGGTGGTGGCCGCGGCGGTGCTCGCCGCCGCCAGGATCAGGGCCGCCGTGAAGACCAGCGGATGCGGTACGGGCATCCAGTAGCCGAACACGCCCCCGGCCACCAGCAGCGCCACGGCGAAGGCCGGTAGCGCCAGCAGCATGGCGCCGCAGAGCCGGCCGAAGACCAGCATCGGGAAGGAGGCGGGGCTGGCGACCATGGTCTCCAGCCGGCTGTCCTCCTTGTCCTCGGTGATGAGGTCGGTGGAGAAGATCAGCGCGGAGGTCCACATCGTCATCAGCGTGGGTGCGACGACGGCGTACGCGCTCAGATCGTCGCGGCCGGTGAACTGCATCACCGACATCATCACCAGCGTCTGGAAGGGCGCGAGGGTCAGCGACTGGTAGGTGTCGGTCTCCCCCCGCATGGCCACCAACTGGAAGTGCAGACCGGCGGCGAAGCCGGATGCCGCCGGTCCGCGGCGGGCGGCCTTCGGAGTCGCCGTCGTCACCGGCCGACCGCCATGCCGCGACGGCCGATGAGGTGGAGATACGCCTCCTCCAGCGAGGGCCGGTTGCGCGCGATGTCGGTGACCCCCTCCTGGACGAGCAGCAGCATGACGGCGCGGGTCGCGTCGGGGGTCTCGGTCTCGATGCGGACGGTGTCTTCGTCCGCCGTCGTCACCGCCGCCACCCCCGGCAGTACCGCGACGCGCTCCCGCAGCGCGGCGGGCAGCCCTCGGGCGTCCAACCGCTCATAGGAGGAGACGAGTTCACCGACCGTCTCCGGGCTCGCGGTCAGGGTCAGCTTCCCGTTGTCGAGGAACGAGACGCGGTCGCTGAGCGCGGCGGCCTCGGCCATGTCGTGCGTGGTCATCAGCACGGTGTGCCCGCCCGCCTTCAACTCCCGTACCAGCTCCCGGAAGTCGTGGGCGGCGACCGGATCCATGCCCACGGTCGGCTCGTCCAGGATCAGCACGCCGGGCTCGCAGACCAGACCGCGCGCCAGATGCAGGCGCTGCTTCATGCCGCGCGAGTAGGTCTGCACCCTCTCGTCGCAGCGGTCGCCGAGTCCCACCCGCTCCAGCAACTCCGTGACCCGCGCGCGACGGGCGGCGCGCCGCAACCCGTAGAGCTGGGCCCAGAGTTCCAGGTTCTGCCGCCCGGTGAGCCGCGGGTACAGACCCCGGTCCCCACCGAAGACGATCCCGATCAGCCGTTTGACGTCTTCCGCCTGGCGTACGACGTCCCGCCCCTGGACGGCGGCGGTGCCGGACGACGGCAGCAGCACGGTGGACAGGATGCGGCACAGGGTCGTCTTGCCGGCGCCGTTCGGACCGAGCAGACCGTGCACCTCGCCCTGCGGGACGACGAGGGACACCCGGTCCAGCGCGCACAGGTCCGACCGCCCCTTGCGCGCATACCGCCGGGTCAGCTCCCGGATCTCGATCGCGTCCCCGGTCACCGGCCGACCCCGTGCGCGGCGGCGACCGGCAGGTTCAGCAGCATGATGTGGGACAGCGGCTCGTCCTCCGCCGACCGCCACCGGCCGACCTGGCGGTAGCCCCAAGCGGCGTAGGTGGCGTGCGCCGGTGCCGCTTCCGGCTCCGGCCGCATGGCGAGGGTGACGCGCTCGACGCCCAGCCCCTCCCGGAGGTGGTCGTGCAGCCGGGCCGCGATCCCCTGCCGCCGCCACCCGGCGCGTACGGCGAGTTCGACGATGCCCAGCGTGCGCTCGCCGGTCTCGGCCGCGAACTCCGCGGTCGTCTCCCCGTCCATCACCTTCCACCACCCCGTGTCCGGCGGCAGGGGGTAGCCGAAGATGTAGCCGACGGGCAGGTCGCCGCAGCGGGCCACGACGAGCCGGGCGCGGGGAAGCCGGACCTCCTGCGCGAAGCGGTCCACGAAGTCGGCGATCTCCTTCGTGCCTTCGCAGTACGGCGGTTCGACCCAGATCTCCTTGTACATCGGCAGCACGAGATCGAGCTGCGCGGCGCAGGCCAGGCCTTCCCACCGCTCCAGGGTGATCTCCGGGTTCCCCATTGGTTTCCTCCCGTGTGCTGCGGTTGGCCGGGGCCGGAACGGGCGTCGGCTAGTGCTTGTTCGGGCCGACGGGGATGGATCGGTGGGACCGTTCGGCGGTGCCCGGGCCGGAGCCCTTCGCGGTGGCGGTGTGGCGGACGGGCCTGCGCTCAGCGGTGCCAGGAGGGCCGTTCTTCGCAGTGGCAGGGCAGAGAGCAGGTACGGCCAGGGCGAGGGTCTCGACGGCCATCTCAGGGTCTGTAAGCGCGATCATGCGTTCGATCCTTTCGGCGTTGAACTGCCTCAGGTGACGGCTCACTCATCGTCGGCCGACAGCGCGCTGCCGGAAACCTGGAACGTTATAGGGCACTTGGCGTGCGCCTGGGTGAGCCGACGTCAGCGCGGCGACCACCCTGAAATGTTCCAGGTACCTCGCGCGCCCCGGAGGCCCCACAGTGGCGTACGCATCTTTCAGATGCCGCAGTTGCGCGGATCCAACGGGGAAGGGAACACCATGAACCTCCGCACGCACCGGGCCAAGCTGGCCACCGTCACCCTCGGCACCGCCCTTGCGGGCGTCCTGGCCTTCGGTACGTCGCCGGCCTCGGCGTCCGCCTCCGCCGGGGCCATCAACGGCAGCGGCACCCACGGCAACGACTGGGAGGACGAGGGCACCCTGACCACCACCTCGTACGCCCAGACCAACGCCACCTGCCTGTGGCAGCGGATCCTGTCCTCGGAGGGCGTCAACAGGGCGTCCGGCAGCGAAACGGACTTCGCCATCAGCGACATCGACGGGATCTTCGGCAAGAAGACGGCATACGCGAGCGCGCAGTTGCAGAAGCGCTGGGGCCTGACGACCGACGCCAAGATCGGCCCGAAGACCTGGACGAAGGCGAGCACCCACCTGAAGTACGTATCCGGCAGCACCGCGGCGGGCGGGACGCTGAAGCTGAAGTACGTGGGCAAGACGTCCAGCTTCGCCGTGACCCGCAACACCAAGGGCTTCTACCAGTTCTACCAGGACGGCGGCACCCGGGTCGCCTCCTACAAGTACCGCACCTGCAGCTGAGACTCAGAGCGACTTGAGGAAGAGGGCCCAGGCGTGGGTGGGGAACACCAGCGCCGGGCCCTCGGGGTTTTTGGAGTCGCGGACGGGGGTGATGCCGGGGAGGTTGTCGGCTACTTCGAGGCAGTCGCCAGCCTGGGAGTTGCTGTAGCTGCTCTTGCGCCAAGCGGCGGAGTCCAGGTCAATCCCCTTGCTGCGCTTCATTTCTATAGGTCCTTGCCAGCTCGTCCATCAAGGCCAGGGACGCCTCGGGTGACAGTGCGACGGCCCTGAGCAGATCGTATCCACGACGGTACTGCTGCACGCGGGCCGGATAGTCGACAATCTGCCCGGTGAAGTCGCCCTCGGTGTACACCAGCGGCGGGGCGTCGGCGAAGGTCATGATCTTGACCATGCCATTCCTGAGCGGGTGCCAGGGGGTCGTTTCCGGAACGATCTGAAGAACGCTCCGCGTGGACCGGATCACGTCGAGGATGTGCTCCACCTGCTCGGCCATAACCACTGGGGGAAGCGGCGTTCTGCGGATGACCGACTCGCTCAGGATTCCCCAGTAGGTGGGCCGGTCCTCGCGTTTCCACAACTCCGCGCGCGCCAACCGTGCGCGGATACGCTCCTCGATCTCCTCCGGCGACCTCTCCGGATCCCCGTACTGAATCTGCCCCCGGAAGTACGCTCCGGTCTGCAGCAGTCCCGGGACGTTCACGGGCGCCCACTCCTCCAGTGTCTGCGCCTGCTTCTCCAGGTCCGGGACGTCGGCGTAGTACCAGTCGTGCCCCGCCCGCCGCGCCTTGGCCGCGTCTTCACACCGCCGCTCGAAGAACCCGTCCGTCCCCAGCCGTTGATCCGCATGCCGGGCGAAGTCCACCGGCATCCCCCGCTCGCCCCGCTCGATCTGGCTGAGGAACGAGATCCCCCGGAAACTCCCCTCCACCAACTGCTCCAGCGTCAGCCCCGCTTGCTCCCTTCTGTAGCGCAACTCGGCGCCGTAGAAGCAGGGAACGCTCACCGAAGCGTCGGGATCCTTCTTCGCGGGCACAACCCACCACCGTCTTTTCCAAGTTGCCGCTGCACACCTGAAATCTCTTTCACGGTACGCCGCGCCACACCACTCTGTGAGCACTTCGTCACAGTCCGCACAGGAAGGCGCGCGGCCATGCACCCCCACAACCAGGACACCCAGGCCTGCCTGGAACAACTCCGCACCGCCCTGGAAGCCAACGGCATCACGCTCCCCTCCCTCGGCATCGACCTGCCGACCTACGCGAGCGCGCTCCCCACACCGCCCCTCATCGCGCTCGGCAACTGCAACCACGCCACCGCCCGCGCCCTGACCGCCGCCCTGCGCAAGGCGGCCGGTGCATGAATTCGCTGAATCCGCTGTCGCTGGACCTCCTCGCCGTACCCAAGGCCGTACCGGAGGCCCGCCGGGCGGTCCGTGAGCACCTGGGTGCCCCCTGCCCCGAAGTCCAGCTCTGCGTAAGCGAGTTGCTGACCAACGTGATCCGGCACCTCGGAGAGGGCACGGCGGTGACCCTGCGCCTCGCCCGCACGCCCGACGGTCACATCCGCCTGGAGGTCACCGACCCCGACCCGCACGCCTGGCTCATCCTGCGCCGGCCCGACGCGGACGACGAGACGGGACGGGGCCTGCTGCTGCTCGACGCGGTGACACGGCGCTGGGGCGTGTGGCTGACGCCCGCGGGCAAGACCGTGTGGTGCGAACTCCCCCCGCCCACGGGGCGACCCTGGAACTTTTCAGGTACCGCCGGTCCTGTCGCCCCGCAATCATGAACCCGTGCCGTCTCAGGGGGAGTCGGCACGGCTGACGGCGGAGACCGCGGAACAGGGGTGCGCGCTCTCTCCCGTTCCGCGGCCGCGGTGGGCGTCGTGTCCCGACGCCCACCGCGGTCGTCCCGTACGTCTCCCGGGCCGGTAGCCTCCCGTCAACCAGCCATGAACCAGAGCGTGTTGTGCCAGAAAGTTCAATCGGGGGACCCATGTCAGACCAGCGCCATCGGCCCATGCCGCTGTCGCCGTACGATCCCGCGACCGGTGCGGTCGCCCTCCAGCAGACGGGCGCGACCCCGCTGGACGCGACGGATCCCGGGCGAATAGGCCCGTACGTACCGCTCGGGAAGCTCGGCAGCGGCGGCATGGGACACGTCTACCTGGCGCGTCCCGCCGACGACAGCCCGGGGCTCGCCGCCGTGAAGGTGATCCGGCCCGAGTACGCCGACGACCCCGAGTTCCGGCGGCGGTTCGAGCGGGAGGCCGCCGTGCAGGCCCGGGTCAGCACCCCGCACGCGCCGCGGCTGCTCGGCACCGGGTTCGACGAGTCGCTGCTGTGGATGGCCACCGAGTACCTGCCCGGCCTCAACCTCGCCGACGCCGTCCGCGACTGCGGGCGCCTGCGGCCGACCGGCATGTGGCGGCTGGTCGGCGAACTCGGGCAGGCCCTGTCGGCGCTGGCCGCCGCCGGCGTCGTACACCGCGATCTCAAGCCGTCCAACGTGATCCTGTCCACGCGCGGCGTGCACGTCATCGACTTCGGCATCTCGCAGGCCGCGGACGCCAGCGCGATCACCACCACCGGCTCCCGGGTCGGCACGCCCGCCTTCATGTCCCCGGAGTATCTGCGCGAGGGCCGCTGCGACGGCGCCTCCGACGTCTTCTCCCTCGCGGGCACCCTCATCTACGCCGCCACCGGCCACGCCCCCTTCGGCGACGGAACGGGCGTCGACGTCATGCACCGGGTCGCCTTCGAGGAACCCAAGCCGGAGGTGATGGCCGAACTCGCGGTCGTGGAGCCTTCGTTGGCCACCCTCCTGGCGGCCTGCCTCGCCAAGGACCCGGCCGCGCGGCCCACCCCGCGACAGCTGACCGAGTCCGCCGCGACTGCCGGGCACGGCCCCGCCTCCCCCTGGCAGGAGCCCCTGGGCAGCCAGTTGCTCGCCCGGCAGCAGGCCTGCGCGGTCCTGGAACGCGCCTCGGCCCACCAGACCGGCCACTTCCGCGCCCCCACGGAACGCGTGGCCTCCCCCACCCCCGGCCCGGCCTTCGGCCCGCCGACACCACTGGGGGCGTACGGCACTCCGTCCACCCCACCGGGCCAGTACGGCGGACCGTCCACGCCACCGGGCCAGTACGGCGGACCGTCCACCCCACCCAGCCAGTACGGCGGACCGTCCACCCCACCCGGCCAGTACGGCGACCCGTCCAACCCACCCGGCCAGTACGGCAGCCCGGGGACGCCTCCGGGCGCGTACGGTGTGGCCGCACCCTCGCCTCAGGGGCAGTACGGCACGCCCCCACTGGCCTCGGCCGCCGCTGCCGGGGACTCCGGAACCCGCGAGAACGGCGCACGGCGTTCACGACGACGCAAGCCCTACCTCGCCGTCGTCGCAGCCATCGCCGTATGCGCCGTGGCCGTCGGCGCCTTCCTGCTCACCCGCCCGTCGACCCCCGAGGCGACGGCGGCCACCTCCCCGACGGCCTCCGGCGACGACCCCGCGGACGACACCGCGGCGTCACGGCTGCCCAGCACCTCCGCCTCGCCCTCCGGCAAGGAGAAGGGCAAGAAGGAGGACAAGGGAGGCGAGGAAAAGCAGCCGGACGAGGAGACCGGCACCGACGGCGGGACGAGCGACGGCGAGCCCGGCACCGCCCCCTCCGCGACCGCCACCCACGACAGCGGCGGAAGCGAGACGAACACCTCGCCCACCCCGACCACCACCGTCACCAAGACCGCGACGGCCCCGACCACCCCCGCCTGGATCTCCGACTGCACCTACTACTCCGGCACGGAACAGACCGACTACGGCGACACCGGCCAGCGCGTCGTGCAGGTGCAGTGCATGCTCACCAAGCGCGGCTACAGCGTCGGCAGCGCGGGCGTGGACGGCGAGTTCGGCCGGGACACCGAGACCGCGGTCAAGCAGTTCCAGACTGCCAAGGGTCTTGAGGTGGACGGCCAGGTGGGCCCCAACACCTGGGCGGCGCTGCGTAGTTCGACCTGACCCCACACGCCCGCCGGGCCGGGGCTCCCTTCTGCTCCCGAAGTCACCCTGAAACTTTTCAGGTACCGCGCCTCGGTCTCCGCCTCCAGAGTGGTCACCGCCGCGCCGACACGGGGGACGGCGGCAGGAAACGGGGTGCAGGACGATGGGGCGTACTCGCGCCATGAGGTGCGCGGCGGCACTGGTGCTCGGCGCGGTGGTCACGGGCTGCACCGCGGCGGCCTCCGCCGGTCCGTCGGTCAGCTCCGCGAGCTCGGACTCCGGAGAGACCCGCGAGCTGACCGACGCCGAGCAGATCCTGGTTCAGCGCGCCGAACAGACGCTCGTCAAGGAGTGCATGCAGGACGCGGGATTCAAGTACTGGGTGGGTCCACTGCCGACGGTCGACGAACTCAAGGGCGGCGGCTTTGTGCTGACCGACCCGGGCTGGGCGAAGAGGCACGGATACGGCAGCCGGCTCCAGCAGAAGCTTCAGGAGTCCCAGCGCGACGACCCCAATCACGCGTACGTGAACGCATTGCCGCAAGACAAGCGTGTCCGGTACGGCAAGACACTCGAAGGCGGCCCGACGAGCGGCATGCTGACGGCGGAACTGCCCGGAGGCGGCGCCGTCCAGACCCCTCGCGAGGGGTGCCAGGCCAAGGCCAAGGAACGGCTCTACGGAGACTTCGAGGCCTGGTTCCAAGCGGAGAAGACCGCCACGAACCTCACGCCCCTGTACGTGTCGGACCTGCTCAAGGACGAGCGCTTCGGGAACGCGGTCACAGAGTGGTCGGCCTGCATGCGCAAGTCGGGGCACTCCTACGCGGAGCCGTCGGAGATCCGCCGGAAACTGCCGGAGATCACCAAGGGGCTGAGCACCGACAAGGCGTACGCCGTCGAAGTGGAGCTGGCGACGGCCGAGGCCAGGTGTGCCACGACGACACCCCTGAGCGACACCGCGCACGCCCTGGAGGACGAATACCGCGCCCCCGTCCTCCAGCAGTACGGCGAGGACGTCGCCGACTACGAGCGCATGAGCCTTGCGGCACTGGCCAGAGCCGAGGAGATCACCGGCTCGCCGAAGCACACCAAGCACACCATCACCGAACACAAGGAGTGACACAGCATGCGCAAAACCCTGGCCGCAGCAGCCACCCTCGGTCTCGCGACACTGGGGGTGATCGTCCCCACGAGCAGCGCTCAGGCGTCCACAGCCTGCGACAACGCGTGGAACTCAGCGAAGTCGGGCTACTTCTATGCCTACGCCTACGACCACTGCTACTACACCCTCGGCTCCGACGCGGGCGACGACGAGGACTGGAACAACGGAAACGACAGCTTCACGGCCGGCTCCGGCGACCAAGCCGCCTCGGTCCTGCACAAGGGCACATCCGGCATGTCAGTAAAACTCTATGAGAATGCTCACTACGGTGGTGGCCACATCTGCATCAAGAAGTCCGAGTACTACATGGACACCCTGAACGGGTGGACGTTCAACAACGGCCACCGGGCGCTCCTCAACATCAGTTCGCATCAATGGGTGTGGGACGGAGCCTGCGCCAAGTTCCTGGACTCCTGACTCGGCCTGACCACACGTCAGTCAACTGTCGTGAGCGCAACAGCACGTTGCGGCTGACCGCCCCAACGAGAACGGGTGCCCCCGATTCGGGGGCACCCGTGTCGCACATCAGTGGAAGAAGTGCCGCGTGCCCGTGAAGTACATCGTCACGCCCGCCTTCTTCGCGGCCTCGACGACCAGCTCGTCACGGACCGAACCGCCGGGCTGGACGACCGCCTTGACGCCGGCCGCGGTGAGGATCTCCAGCCCGTCCGGGAAGGGGAAGAACGCGTCGGAGGCGGCGTACGCCCCCTGCGCGCGCTCGGCGCCCGCCCGCTCGACGGCCAGCTTCGCGGAGTCCACGCGGTTGACCTGGCCCATGCCGACGCCGACCGAGGCGCCGTCCTTGGCGAGCAGGATGGCGTTGGACTTCACCGCGCGGCAGGCCTTCCAGGCGAAGGAGAGCTCGGCGAGCTCCTCCGCGGAGAGCGCCTCACCGGTCGCGAGGGTCCAGTTCGCCGAGTCGTCGCCATCGGCCTGCAGGCGGTCGGTGACCTGGAGCAGCACACCGCCGTCGACGGGCTTGACCTCGACGGGGTTCGACGGGCCGTCCGGGGCCTTGAGCACGCGGATGTTCTTCTTCTTGGCGAGGGCCTCCAGGGCCCCCTCCTCGTAGTCCGGCGCGACGATGACCTCGGTGAAGATCTCGGCGACCTGCTCCGCCATCTCCTTGCTGACCGGGCGGTTCACGGCGATGACACCGCCGAACGCGGACAGCGGGTCACAGGCGTGCGCCTTGCGGTGCGCCTCGGCGACGTCCGCACCGACGGCGATACCGCACGGGTTGGCGTGCTTGATGATCGCGACACAGGGCTCGGCGTGGTCGTACGCGGCACGGCGCGCGGCGTCCGTGTCCGTGTAGTTGTTGTACGACATCTCCTTGCCGTGCAGCTGCTCGGCCTCGGCCAGGCCGCCGCCCGTGCCGTCGACGTAGAGCGCCGCGGGCTGGTGCGGGTTCTCGCCGTAGCGGAGGGTGTTCTTGCGCTCCCAGGTGGCGCCGAGGAAGGCGGGGAACTGCGACTCGTCGACGGGCGCGTACTCGCTCGCGAACCAGGAGGCGACGGCCACGTCGTACGAGGCGGTGTGCTGGAAGGCCTCCGCCGCCAGCCGCTTGCGGGCGGCGAGGTCGAAGCCGCCGTCCTTCACCGCGGCAAGGACGTCGGCGTACCGGGCCGGGCTGGTGACCACGGCGACGGACGGGTGGTTCTTCGCGGCGGCGCGGACCATGGACGGCCCGCCGATGTCGATCTGCTCGACGCACTCGTCGGGCGAGGCGCCGGAGGCGACGGTCTCGCGGAACGGGTAGAGGTTCACCACGACGAGGTCGAACGGCGCCACGCCCAGCTCGTCGAGCTGCTGCCGGTGGCTGTCGAGCCGCAGGTCGGCGAGGATGCCGGCGTGGACCTTGGGGTGCAGCGTCTTGACGCGGCCGTCCAGGCACTCGGGGAAGCCCGTGAGCTCCTCGACCTTGGTGACGGGGACGCCGGCGGCGGCGATACGGGAGGCCGTGGAGCCGGTCGACACCAGCTCGACGCCGGCCTCGTGCAGCCCGCGCGCGAGCTCTTCGAGTCCGGTCTTGTCATAGACGCTGACAAGCGCACGGCGAATGGCCCGCTTGGCGTTGCTCTCGGCGGTCACTGGATAACTACCTTTCGTCCCTCAATGCGATAGCCGTTGCGGGCGAGCCGCCCCACGACATCGACGAGCAGCCTTCGCTCGACTTCCTTGATGCGCTCGTGCAGAGCGCTCTCGTCGTCCTCGTCCCGGACCTCCACCACGCCCTGAGCGATGATCGGCCCGGTGTCGACGCCGTCGTCGACGAAGTGGACGGTGCAGCCGGTGACCCTGGCGCCGTACGCGAGCGCGTCGCGGACGCCGTGGGCGCCGGGAAAACTGGGCAGGAGCGCGGGGTGCGTGTTCACGAACCGCCCGCCGAAGCGCGCGAGGAACTCCTTCCCCACGATCTTCATGAACCCCGCGGAGACGACGAGGTCGGGCTCGTAGGAGGCCACGGCCTCGGCCAGGGCGGCATCCCACTCCTCCCGGCTGTCGTACTCCTTGACCTTCCGCACGAAGGTGGGGATCCCGGCACGCTCGGCACGGGCGAGCCCCTCGATGCCCTCGCGGTCGGCGCCCACGGCCACGATCTCGGCTCCGTAGGCCTCGGTGCCGGCGGTCTCGATGGCGTCGAGCAGCGCCTGGAGGTTGGTGCCGGATCCGGAGACCAGCACGACGAGGCGCTTCGCAGCCACAGCAGGGGGCCTTTCTCGGGGGTGCGTCTTTGTATGGTCGTACAAATGCTTCGGGCCCCCGGATACGGGGAAGCCTACGAAGCGGTCGACCGTCAGCAACGATACCGGCACACCGGGCGGCCCCCACGGGACGGGGGCGTGGCCGGAAGGTAGCGTCTGGGATGAGCCAGGTCGGGAACGTCGTTCGTGCAAGGGTCGTTCAGAAGATGACGGACCTGGTCCAGACGTAAAAGTCAGACGCAAAAGTCAGACGAAAACACCAGTCACTTATAGGGGAAGACGCTCACTTGATGCCGGACCGCAGCCTGCGACTCCTCACGCTCCCCCCGCAGCCGGTGCAGGGAGGGCAGCGCCATGGCGTGCTGCTGCGCGAGCGGCCCGCCTCACCGCCGGACGCGCCGTCGGGCGGGAACAACGCGGACGGCACCGGCGCACCCAAGGACGACAACCCCTTCGCCCCGCCGCCGGAGGGCACCCCGGACCGCCCGTGGCAGCCGCGACGCCCGAAGAACGGCGGCGACAGCAACGGCGACGGCGAGGACGAGCGGACCTCCCCCTGGGGCAGCCAGTGGAGCGACCGCCAGCCCGGCCGCTCCTCCGGCAACTTCGGCGACCGCCCGGGCGCGCAGGGCCCCGGCCCCGAGGGCCAGGGCGGCGGCCCCGGCACAGGCATGCGCTGGGACCCGACGGACCCCGCCCAGCGCCGCGCGCGCTACGCCCTCCTCTGCGGAATGTGGGCCTTCTTCTTCGCCCTGTTCGCCTGGCCCTACGTCGCCCTGCTGCTCGGCGCCCTGGCCCTGTACTGGGGCATCAGCGCCCTCCGCGCCAAGCCCCGCACCCCCGACCCCGACACCCCGGCCCCCACCACAACCGGCCGCCCCCAGACCACCGCCGCCATCAGCGGCCTGGTCACCGCCTCCCTCGCCATCGCCCTGGTAGCAGCCGGCTTCGCCGCCAAGCTCGTCTACAGCGACTACTACACCTGCACCTCCGACGCCCTGACGAACGAGGCCAAGAAGTCCTGCAACGACCTCCTGCCAGAGGAGCTGCGGGGAGTACTGGGGACGAACGGCTGAGTACTTCCAGCCCGTCCGGCGTTTGAGGACGAGGCCGTTCAGGCCGACGGGGTGCAGGGGCGAAGCCCCGCGGGGGTTCAGGGGGCGGAGCCCCTGGTGGGGTTCAGGGGGCGGAGCCCCCTGGCGGGGTCGAAGGGGCGGAGCCCCTGGTGACGGGAATGGGTAGGGGCGGCGGGGGCGAAAAACATCCAGGCCCCCCAACCCGCTCAGGACGCCTCCGGCGTGTCCCCCCGCCCAGACGCCTCCCGCAGCGCCGCCCACCGGACCGACCGCGCCGCATCGTCCCCCTCCCACGGGGACCCCACGGACTCGGCCGGCAGAAAGTCGTACGGCTCGAACGCCCCGTCGTCACCACTCCCACCGTAGACCGAAAGATCTTCGTCGCCCCCAGCCCCTCCCCTCCGCCCACCGGAAGACGACGACACCCGCTTCACACCCCGCCCCCGCCACGCCCGCACCCCCACCGCCACAGGAACCGCCACCACCACCCCCCACACCAACACCGCCACCCCCACCTGCCACCACACCGGCCCGAACCCGGCCAGCGCCCCCACCCCCAACGCCCCACCCGCCATCGCGGCCAGTCCCGCCATCACCCCCGCACACCCACACACCGCCACCCCCGCAACCCCCGCGGTCCGCCCCCGCGACCACACCTCACCACCATCCCCACCATCGCCCGCCCCACCGTCACGCCCCACACCCGCCGCCCCCGCCACAAACCACCCCACCGTCACCCCGGCCACCACCGGCACCACCCCGGCAGCCCAGCTCGACAACCCCCCGCCCCCCTCCCCCGGCACCGCCTCCAACAACGGAAACGGCGGCAACAGCGGCGCCGGCGAAGCCCCCAGCGGCCCCACCACCTGTCCGGCCCCGAGCGCAAACCCCGGCCCGAGCGAATACGCCCCCGCCCACACCGCCGCGTTCGGCACCAGCGCCAGACACAGCAGCAGCACCGCACACCGCCCCGAAGCGGACTCCGTCAGCTGAAGGAACGACGCCCGCACCGCACCCCCGTGCCACACCAGCGACGCCCCCAGCAACAGCGCCCCGCCCCCGACCAGCACCGCCACCCCCGCCCCGGCCGCCCGCGCCGCAGCACCGAGACGGGCCCGCGCCGCACTCCCGAGCACCATCCGCCGCACACCCGCCGGCAGCAGGATCACCACCTCGTCGATCACTTCCCGCGGCCGCCCGTACGCCGTCCACACCCCAGCCCCGGCGGCCACCACGACGACCAACGGCACACAGATCCCCGTGGACACCCACGAGGGCCGCAACGCACCCCCCGCGGCATACACCGCGGCCCCCGCCCCGACCACGAGATAGCCGAGCACGACCCCGGCCCACACAGCGCGGCCGCAGACAGAAGCACCACTCCCGTCATCACCGTCCCCGTCCCCCTCCACCGCATCCCGCGCAGCCCGATGCACCAGCCACACCGGCAGCACAAGCAGCAGCAACGGAGTCACACCCACCGGCGCGGGCACCCCGGACAGCGTGTCGGTGCGCACGAGCTCGGCCCCGTGGGCCAGCAGCCACAGCGCCGCCGCGACATGCAGCGCACCCCCGGGCCCGCTGTCCGGATACGGCGAACTGATCCACAGCACCATCACCAGCACGGCGAACGACCCCAGCCCGAGCCCCGCCGCCACCACACCGCCCAGGAGGCCGGCGGCCAGTCCGGGCGATCGGTCGCGCAACCGGGTGAGCAGGGACGACAACGGCGATCGGCGAACGGTCATCTGGATCACGCCCGCCATGCTCCCAACGACACGCGCTTTCCCGTCGTAACAGGCGAACCTCCGCTGTGTCGCTCAATATACGTTTATGTACTTTTCCGTACGGAGGGGCGCGCTGTGACGCAGAGCCCTGCCACCCCGCTCCCTCCGCCCAAGGAACGCCGACGCCTGCGCGAGGCCCACTCGTTGACGCAGGCTCAGGTCGCGGCGCGGATCGGCGTCGCCCGCGAAACCGTGCGCGCCTGGGAGGCCGGCCGCACGACTCCACGCGGCCGGAAACGGGAGGCGTACGCGCAACTCCTCGACGAGCTGACCACCCGTCAGCAGGACGGTCAGGCCGCCGAAACCCCCGTACACCCGGAACCACGCGAACCCGAACCCCAACCGGACGCACCCCCCGTCCCCCTGACCCCCGCTCAGGCCTTCGACGCCCTCTACGCCTTCTGCGCGCCCGCCCTCGTCCGCCAGACCTACCTCCTGACCGGGCGGCGCGAGCTCGCGCGCGAATCCGTGGAGCGGGCCTTCCAACTGGCCTGGCAGCGCTGGCCCGAGGTGGCCGTCGACCGGGACCCGGCCGGCTGGGTGCGGGCGACGGCGTACGAGTACGCGCTCTCCCCCTGGCACCGGCTACGCCCCCGCTACCGGCACCCCGAACCGCCGCCCGCCGACGCCGCCGCCCGCGCCCTGATCGACGTACTCCTGACGCTGCCGGCACCGCACCGCCGCACGCTCGTGCTGTACGACGGGGTCGGCCTCGATCTGCCGGACACGGCGGCGGAGACCGAGGCGAGCACGCCGGCCGCGGCGCGGCGGCTGCTGCACGCGCGCGAGGCCGTTGCCGCGCGGCTGCCGGAGCTGGCCGACCCGGGCGAACTCCACCGGCGGCTGGCCGAGGCCGCCGCCACGGAGCGGCTGCGGGCCGCCAAGCCGCCGACGGTACGGACGGGCAGCGAGCGCCGGGCCCGGTTCTGGACGCGTGCCGCCATCGCGTTCACCGTCGCCCTGATCGGTACGACGGCACTCACCGTGCGTACGGCCCCGACCCAGTACGAGCCGCCGGTGGCGCCGGGGGCGACGGTCCAGGGCGTGCCGCCGAGGGTGGCGCCGGGGCCGTTGTCGCAGGCGGAGCAGGAGCTGCGCGCGAAGCTGCGGGAGGAGACGGCGAGCGGGCCGGAGCGGCTGGTGCCGTCAGCGAGGTGAAACGGCGGTGGGCCCGCCCCCCTGAGGGGAACGGGCCCACCGGCCTGCGAACTGTGAGGCTCAGGCGCTGAGGATCTCGCGCGCCAGCTTCGCCGTCTCGGTCGGCGTCTTGCCGACCTTGACGCCGGCGGCCTCCAGGGCCTCCTTCTTCGCCTGGGCGGTGCCGGACGAACCGGAGACGATGGCGCCGGCGTGGCCCATGGTCTTGCCCTCGGGCGCGGTGAAGCCCGCGACATAGCCGACGACCGGCTTGGTCACGTTCTTCGCGATGAAGTCCGCGGCCCGCTCCTCGGCGTCGCCACCGATCTCGCCGATCATGACGATCAGGTCGGTGTCGGGGTCGGCCTCGAACGCGGCGAGCGCGTCGATGTGCGTGGTGCCGATGATCGGGTCACCACCGATGCCGACGGCCGTCGAGAAGCCGATGTCACGCAGCTCGTACATCATCTGGTACGTCAGCGTGCCGGACTTCGAGACCAGGCCGATGCGGCCCGGCTTGGTGATGTCGCCCGGGATGATGCCGACGTTCGACTGACCCGGGGTGATGATGCCGGGGCAGTTCGGGCCGATGATCCGGGTCTTGTTGCCCTTCTTGCCGGCGTACGCCCAGAACGACGCCGAGTCGTGCACGGCGATGCCCTCGGTGATCACGACGGCCAGCGGGATCTCGGCGTCGATCGCCTCGACGACCGCGTCCTTGGTGAACTTCTCCGGCACGAAGATGACGGAGACGTTGGCGCCGGTCTTCTCGATGGCCTCCTTGACGGTGCCGAAGACCGGTACCTCGGTGCCGTCGAAGTCCACGGTGGTGCCCGCCTTGCGCGGGTTCACGCCGCCCACGACCTCGGTGCCGTCACCCAGCATGAGCTTGGTGTGCTTCATGCCGGTGGCGCCGGTCATGCCCTGGACGATGACCTTGCTGTCCTTGTTGAGCCAGATAGCCATGGTGTGTTCTGTCCTCGTCCTGAGTGCTTACTTGGCGGCGTGGGCCAGCTCGGCGGCCTTGTCGGCCGCGCCGTCCATGGTGTCGACGCGCTGGACCAGCGGGTGGTTGGCGTCGGTGAGGATCTGTCGGCCGAGCTCGGCGTTGTTGCCGTCGAGACGGACGACGAGCGGCTTGGTGACCTCCTCGCCGCGGTCTTCCAGGAGCTTCAGCGCCTGGACGATGCCGTTGGCGACCTCGTCACAGGCGGTGATGCCACCGAAGACGTTGACGAAGACGGACTTGACGTCCGGGTCGCCGAGGATGATCTCCAGGCCGTTGGCCATGACCTGGGCGGAGGCGCCACCGCCGATGTCCAGGAAGTTGGCCGGCTTGACGTTGCCGTGGTTCTCACCGGCGTACGCGACGACGTCCAGGGTGCTCATGACGAGACCCGCGCCGTTGCCGATGATGCCGACCTCGCCGTCGAGCTTGACGTAGTTGAGGTTCTTCTCCTTGGCGGCGGCCTCAAGCGGGTTGGCCGCGGCCTTGTCGTGGAGCTCCTCAAAGTCGGGGTGACGGAACTCGGCGTTGTCGTCGAGCGACACCTTGCCGTCGAGGGCGATGACCTCGCCGGAGGCGACCTTCGCCAGCGGGTTGACCTCGACCAGGAGGGCGTCCTCCTTGATGAAGGTGTCCCACAGCTTGACGAGGACGTTCGCGACCTTGTCGGCGACCTCGGCCGGGAACTTCGCGGCCGCGACGATCTCGCGGGCCTTCTCCTCGGTCACGCCGTCGATCGCGTCGATCGGCGTCTTGGCGACGGCCTCCGGACGGGTGGCCGCCACCTCCTCGATCTCCATGCCGCCCTCGACGGAGGCGATGGAGAGGAAGGTGCGGTTGGCACGGTCCAGGAGGAAGGAGACGTAGTACTCCTCCAGGATCTCCGGGGCCGTCTCGGCGATCATCACCTTGTGGACCGTGTGGCCCTTGATGTCCATGCCGAGGATGTCGGTCGCCCGGGCGACGGCCTCGTCCGCGGTCGCGGCGAGCTTGACGCCACCGGCCTTGCCGCGGCCGCCGACCTTCACCTGGGCCTTGACGACAGACTTGCCACCGAGACGCTCGGTGGCTGCGCGGGCCGCCTCAGGCGTGTCGATGACTTCACCGGCCAGCACCGGTACATCGTGCTTGGCGAAGAGGTCCCTCGCCTGGTACTCGAACAGGTCCACGCGCTTCCGTCCCTATCAGTGATCTCGCGGTTCGTTGGATGCGTGGGCGTGCCGCGAAGGGCAACGTGACGTCCGCTGTCACAAGGGAGGCGCACACGGTGTCCGAGCGCGCGGCATGTCCGTCTCGCAGGTTATCGCCGCCGGGCGGGGCTCTCTAAATCGCATCTCACACGTGAGCGGTGATACCTGTCACATGATGCCGCGCTCACCGGCACGCCGTGCCTGGTGTGAGCAATTGCGAAGGGCCTCACCGGGCTGGGGTTGACCCGGTGAGGCCCCCTGAACAGCCCTTAGGGGCACGAACGGGACGCCCCTGGGGCTTCGGCCTGGCGGTCCCCACCCCAATGGGGACCGCCCGGCCCGTCCGTGAGGGCCCGGCCGAGCGGACCGACGGCTTTCGGCCGTCCGGGTTCCGGTGCCTCACGGAGTCGGGGTCAGAGGTGGTGCACGTAACCCGGGGTGACCGATCCGGCGACGCCCTGGACGCCGGTCACGGCGTTGCCGGCCAGCGGGGTGGCGCCGTTCAGGTTCTCGGCGACGGGCGCGGTCTGACGGGCGACACCGTGCGCGAACGGGTCGACCTCGCCGACGAGACCCTCGGCGAACGGCCGCACGTCGCCCGTGACGCCGTACGCCAGCGTCCCGGCGCTCTGCGCGACCGGCTGCACGAGGTCCACCACGGGCTGGGCGACGCCCTGGGCGAACGGCGGCACCTGGCCCACGACGCCCTCCGCGAAGGGCGCCGCCTGACCGGCCACACCGTGCGCGAACGGGTCGACCTCGCCGACGACACCGCCGGCGAACGGCCGCACATCGCCCGCGACGCCGTACGCCAGCGCCCCCGCGTCCGCCACGGCCTGCTCCGCGACCGGCACGACACCCTGCACCGCGGTGTGCGCGACGGGCGGCAGCACCGCGCCCTGGGCGTCCGCGGCGACCTGGCCGACCAGGCCGGTGGCGTACGGCGGTACGTCCGCGACGGCGCCGTGCACGACCGGCTGCACACCGGAGACGGCCCCGGCAGCGAGGTGCTGCACGTCGGCCACGGCTCCGGCGGCGAGGTACTGCGCACCGGCGGCCACACCGCCGGGGACCGGCTGTACGTCGGCGACGGCTCCGGCCGCCAGGTTCCGCACGTCAATGACGACCGGCTGTACGTCCGCGACCGCTCCGGTCACGACCGGCCGGACGTCGGCGACGAGGCCGTACGCCAGCGCGGTCGCGGCGTCGACAGCGTGTCCGGCGGCCACACCGGCGCCGTACGCGGCGTGCTCGGCGATCGGCTGCACGCCGTGCGCCACGGGGAGCACCCCGTCGACCGCGTGACCGGCCACCGGCTGGACGCCCCGCACCGCGTAGCCGGCCGTGGGCAGCGCCCCGTCCACCACATGGGCCGCGGCGGGCCCGACCCCGCCGACGGCCTCCTCGGCAACCGGGACGACTCCGTGAACGGCGTGACCGGCGGTGGGGAGCACCCCGTTCACGGCCGCCGTGACAACGGGCGGGACGGCTGCGGCGGTGGTCTCGTGGGCTACGGGGGTGACGGTGGCGAGGGCTGCGGCTTGAGCGCCATTGGCTGTGTCGAGGGCTTCCTGGTGGATGCCGGTGACCGTGCCGGGGACGGCGCTGACCGTGCCGACGACCTTCTGCTGGACGCCGGTGGCCGTGCCGGTGACGTGGCTGGGGACGGCGGAGACGCTCGCCTCGGCGGCCGTCCCGACGGTGTCGGCCTCGGCTCCGGCCGTGGCCGCGGCTGCGGAGGCGCGGCCCTGGGCGCCGGCGGCCGTGGCCTGCGCGGCAGCGGTGGCGGCTCCGGCGGTGCGGCCCGCGGCGGCCGCGGTCTGCTGCGCCTTGGTCCGTACGACGCCCTCGACGCCCTGCGCCTGGGCGTGGGCGGCCGCCCGGGTGCCCTGGATCTTGGTCTGCGCGGCGGCGAGGGCGTGCTCCAGCTCGGGAGCGAAGGCGGCGAGGGGACCGAAGAGGTAGTCGATGGCGTCGGGGGTGTCCGGCGTCTCCGGCAGCTCCCGCGGCAGGCTCGCCGCGTCCGCGACGGCGGCCCCGGCCGCGCTGCCGGCCTGCTGGGCGGCCTTGTCCGCGCGGGCCGCCTTCGCGCCGTGGCTGAGCTGCGCGGCGCCGTTCTTCACCTTGGCGGCCTTCCCGGCGGCCGGAACGGTCACCTCGGCGTCGACGTAACGGCGGGCCTGGTCGGCGGTGCTGTCGACCGGAGCGGTCTTGTCGGTGGCGCCGGCGACGGTCTCGCCGACGCCTTCGGTCACTCCGGCGACGGTGTCCTCCACACCGGAGACGAGCCCGTCGACGGTGTCACCGACCGTGTCGACGGCGTCGGTCGCATCGGCGGTCGCGTCCGGGACGGAGAGGGTGGAGGAGGGAAGCTCGTCCGCACTGGCGGCGGTGGAACCAAGCGCCCACGCGCCGGTGACACCGGCGGCTATGACGATGGAACGGCGGATGTTCTTGTTCATACGTGCGTCAGATCCTTAGGGATTCCGAGACGTCGGAGGCATGGCGCCCGGGCCTTGACCCGGCCTGGGCTCGGCCTCGTACGACGGGACGTGGGGACATTCCGGTGCCTGGTTCCGTGCGCGGTCCGGGGAGTGGGGACCGGCGGACTCGGACACGGCTCCGGCGGCTTCCGTCCGGGAAGTCGGGAAGGGGGGTCCGGACGGGCGGGCAGACCTGTTCCGCCCCCGCGCGGCAGGTCCACGGCGCGGGAAAGGCCTGCCCTATGCGGGAGATACGGGAATGTCCCGGTACGCGTCCCGGACGTCGTCCGCGCCGACGCGTACGGCGGCGCCGGGCAGCAGCCGCAGCGGCACCCGGTCGTTCAGGGCGACGGCATGCGCGTCGCCGTTCCTCGGCGTGCCACTGTCGGCCGCCGAACGGTGGCCCAGCGCGCCCCCCGGATCACCGGCCGGCGCCTGGCGCACAGGGGCGTGCCCGACGGACACGATCCGCTGACCGGCCGTGTGCACCGAGTCCCGGGGCACGGCCGCAGTACGGGCCGCGACAAACCTCGGTCCGTACGGGGCAGTCGGCGCCGCCGCCGTGGAACGCCCGGCGTCGTCCCCGCCGTTCGGCGAGAGCGGCGCGGGTCCCGGCTGCGGGGCCGCGGCGACCGGCGCGGGCAGAATCTGCCCCGGCGACGCGGGCAGGCCCGGGAGTTCGGGCCACGTGGGCGACTCGGGGAGCGTCGGCAGGACGGGCAACGAGGACAGGGGTGGCAGCGAGGACAGCGGTGGCAGCTTCTCCTGCGCCTCGGCCAGCCCGTCGGTCACCGATTCCACAACCCGGCCGACCGGCCGCACGACGCGGTCGTTCACGGCGGGGACGACGTGGTCGGTGACGGGACGGAGAACGTCCTTCTCGGAGGAAGGACTGTCGGTGTCGGTGTCGGTGTCGGTGTCGGCGTCCGGTGCGGGTGCCGTGGGCGCTGCAGGAGCCGTGGGCTCTGCGGGCGCTGTTGACTCCTCCGCGGTGCTCGCCAAACCGTCGACCACCTGCTCGACCGCCACAGGAACGTCGTCCGCCGCCCGAGCCTGCTGGCCGCAGAGGATGCCGAGCGCGAACAACCCGCCGACCAGCAGCGCCAGCTGCAGCGCACGCCGCCCGCCCGCCGCACGCAGGACGCGCGCGGCGGCACCGGGCAGGGCAGCTGGCCAGGTCAAGAGGGGAAGATTCCTCTCGTACGGCGGAATCGAACAACGAGTGGAGCGCGGCGTACCGCTGATGCGGCGTCGATCCTCGCACGGCCCGCCCGCGGTTGCGCAAGCCCCCCGTTACCCATGGGTACGCATGTCCGTTTTGCCGACCGAACCCGGTGTCAATGGGTCGACAAGTCGCTGTCGGAGGCGGTCACCGGCAGCCCGTCCGAGCCGGCCCTCACACGCTCTCGGGTATCGGAATCGGCCGCTTCTCGATCGCCGCCGCCATCACCTCGGGGAAGAGGTCGGGCGTGCACGCGAACGCCGGTGCGCCCAGCGCCGCGAGCGCGGCCGCATGCTCCCGGTCGTAGGCGGGCGCCCCCTCGTCCGACAGCGCGAGCAGCGCCACGAACTGCACCCCCGACGCCTTCATGGCCGCCACCCGCTTCAGCATCTCGTCGCGGATGCCCCCTTCGTAGAGGTCGCTGATGAGCACGACCACGGTCTCTGCGGGCCGGCTGATCTGCGACTGGCAGTACGCGAGCGCCCGGTTGATGTCCGTACCGCCGCCCAACTGCGTGCCGAACAGCACGTCCACGGGATCGTCGAGCTGGTCGGTGAGGTCGACGACGGCCGTGTCGAAGACGACCAGCCGCGTACTGATCGACCGCATGGACGCCAACACCGCCCCGAACACGGACGCGTACACCACGGACGCCGCCATCGACCCCGACTGGTCGATACAGAGGACGACTTCCTTCTTCACCGACTGGGAGGCGCGCCCGTAGCCGATGAGCCGCTCGGGCACGATCGTCCGGTACTCCGGCAGATAGTGCTTGAGGTTGGCCGCGATCGTGCGGTTCCAGTCGATGTCGTGGTGGCGCGGCCGGCTGATCCGCGCGCTGCGGTCGAGGGCGCCGGTGAGCGTGGCGCGGGTGCGGGTGGCGAGCCGCTTCTCCAGGTCCTCGACGACCTTGCGCACGACAGCTCGTGCGGTCTCCTTCGTCGTCTCCGGCATCGCCTTGTTCAGGGAGAGGAGTGTGCCGACGAGGTGCACGTCGGCCTCGACCGCCTCCAGCATCTCCGGTTCCAGCAGCAGCGTGGACAGCCCGAGCCGGTCGATGGCGTCGCGCTGCATGACCTGGACGACGGAGGAGGGGAAGTAGGTCCGGATGTCGCCGAGCCAGCGCGCGACCGACGGCGCCGACGCCCCGAGCCCCGCCGAACGGTCCCGCCCCGCCTGTCCCTTGTCCCCCTTGCCGTAGAGCGCGGCGAGCGCTCCGTCCATCGCCGCGTCCTGCCCGGACAGTGCGCATCCGGTGCCGTCGGCCGTGTCACCGCCGAGCACGAGCCGCCAGCGGCGCAGCCGCTCCTGCCCCGGGTCCGTCAGCTCCGTCGTCATCCGCGCACCCCTCCCCCGAGCCGCTCCCACAGCGGCATCACCGGCACGGTCGTCGTCAGCCGGCCGTCCGCCCGGAGCCCGTGGCCCTGGCCGCGCCCCATCGCTTCCGCCTCCTGCGCCTTCTCCCCCGGCTCCCTGAGTCCTTCGGTCGTCATCGCCCCACCCCCGCCAAGTCGTTGTCGGCGTCCATGTCCGCGTCCAAGTCCGCTTCGCCCAGCCCCAGCAGCATCCGCACCACCGGCAGCACCGCATCCGCCCGTTCGTCGTCGGGCTCGGCGGCGAAGCCGGGTATGCCACGCCCGCCGGTCCCGCTGTTCCCCCGTGCCCCCGGGCCCCGCCGGACCAGTTCGCCCAAGGTCCGCCGCACGCCCGGTTCGTATGCCGAGAAGGTCCGCCGCAGCAGCGGCAGCACATCCGTGAACGCCTCCGCCGGTACGCCGGTCAGCCAGGCGTCGACCAGGCCGAGCAGTCGCTCGTCGTGCACGAGCAGCATCCCGCCGCCCGATCCGCCGCCGACGAAGCCCTCGATCCACGCGGCCGCGTCCCCCGGCGGCGTTCCCGGTGACAGCACGAGCCCCATGAGCCGCGCCGCCTCGTCCTGCGCCAACTCCCCTTCGTCCAGCAGCAGCCGCACGGCCCGCCCGCGGATCACCCCGGGGACGGTGTCCCGCGCGGACAGCACCCCGAGCACCGCCCGCCAGCGGTCGCGCAGTTGCCCGTGGCCCGGTGCGGGTGCGTCGCCGAGCAGGCCCACCGCGCCGTGCACCGCGTCGACATGGCGGCGCATCTCCTCGGCGGCGTCCGCGTCGAGCGCGGCGCAGGCCGGGGGCAGGCCGACGAAGACCCGCTCGGCGAGGCCCGCGGCGACCTCCGCGAGCGCTCCCGTGTCCGTGCCGCGCACGTCTCCGTAGCGCAGGGAGCGGACCAGCGCCGGCAGCGCCTGGGCGAGGTGGCCGACGTCCGTGTCGAGCGCGGCCCGGTCGGCGAGGATCCGCATCACCGTGGGCAGCGCGTCCGGCAGTTCGGCCAGCAGGCACCGCTCGGCGAGGGCGGTGACGTCGGCGAGGCCCGGCGCGGAGACGGCGTCCGCCTCGGCCTTGGCGCTCGCCGCGGCCCGTACGGTCGTCCCCCACACCCCGGCCTCGGCGACCCGTACGGACAGCTCCGGCTCCCAGCGCAGCCGCCAGGTCTCCCGGAACGTCCCCGTGCTCCCCCGCGAGGCGACCGGTTCTCCCCAGGCGACTCCGAGCAGGCGCAGGCGGTGCAGCAGCCGGCTGCGCTCGGCGTCGGTCTCCTTGCGCAGGTCGAGCTCCAGCTCGCGCTCCAGCGCCTCCGGCCTGAGCCGCAGCCGGCGCTGGGTCCGGTCGAGGTCCCGCTGCAACGGCACCGCCGGCGCGTCCTGCGGCACCTCCCCCAGCAGGTCGCCGACGACCAGCCGGTCGTGCACCAAGGCCAGCGGCACGTCCGAGCCGTCGCACATCACCGCCCGCACGGCGTCGGTCGTCTCGCCCAGACCGGGCAGCGGACGTCCCCGCATCGCGGCGAGCGTCTCGGCCAGCCGCACCGCCTCGATGACGTGCGCGGAGGACACGATCCGGTCCTCGGCCCGCAGCAGCCCCGCCACCTTGGTCAGCCACCGCTCGACGGGCCGGTCCGGGGCGCTGAACAGATGCCCGTACCACCCCGGCGAGTCGATGCCCGCGCCGTAGCCACTGACCCGCGAGAGCCTGCGATACGTCCACGGCACCCACGTCATGTCGGCCTTGACCTTGGGCAGCCCCTTCAGCCGGGCCCGGTCGGCGGCGACGGTCGTCCGCTCCCGCAGCGCGGGCACGTGCCACGCCCCGCAGACGACGGCCACCGCGTCCCCGAACTCCTTCTGCGCGGCGCGCATCTGGAGCCGCATGTACGCCTCCCGCACGAGGTCCCGCTCGTGTCCCCCGCTGCCGTAGGTCTCCCGCAGCGCCCCCATGGCCTCCTCGATCACCGCGAACGGCGCGAGCGCGTCCCCCTCGCCCACCCCTCGATGCTCGACGACGTCCTCCCACCACCGCTCGGGATCGTCGTAGCCGGCGGCGTCGGCGAGCACGGCGAGCGGATCGACCCGCACGTCGACCTCGGCCGAGGCCTCGCCGTCCGGCTCGTCGGCAGGCCGGTCCGCCTTCTCCCACGCCAGCGTGTGCGTGGCCGGAAGGTCGATGAACCGGGCCGGGACCCCGTGCTCCAGGGCCCAGCGGATCGCGACCCACTCGGGGGAGAACTCCGCCAGCGGCCAGAACGCCGACCGGCCGGGCTCGTCCACCGCGTGGGCGAGCAGCGCGACCGGCGGGCGCATGTCCTCGTCCGCGGCCAGCGCGATCAGCGGGTCCGCCTCCGGCGGCCCCTCGATCAGCACCACCGCCGGCCGGGCCACGTCCAACGCCGCCCGAACGGCCCGAGCCGACCCCGGCCCATGGTGCCGCACACCGAGCAACACCGACCCGCCCCCGGCACGCACCCCGCCACCACCACCCTCAACTCCCGTCCCCACACCGTCCCCCTCGCCACCGACCCGCACCGCCCCACCTCCGGCACACGCCCCGCCACCACGCTCAATCCCCGTCCCCACACCGCCCCCCTCGCCACCACGGCCACCTCGTGTCATCGCCACCGACCCGCAGCAACCTCTTTCCTGCGACGGCCCTGGCCGCGCGCCTCCGTGGCCACCTCGTGTCGTCGGCGTTCAGCGGCGCTTCTCCGGTCACGGTCATGCGCTCACCTCCCGGCAGGCGCGGTAGAAGTCCTTCCAGCCGTCGCGCTCGCGGACGACCGCCTCCAGGTACTCCTGCCAGACGACCCGGTCGGCTGCCGGGTCGCGGACGACGGCGCCGAGGATGCCCGCGGCGACGTCGCCCGGCCGCAGCACCCCGTCGCCGAAGTGGGCGGCGAGGGCGAGGCCGTTGGTGACGACGGAGATGGCCTCCGCCGTGGACAGCGTGCCGCTCGGCGACTTCACCTTCGTACGGCCGTCGGAGGTGATCCCGTCGCGCAGTTCGCGGAAGACGGTCACGACCCGGCGGATCTCGGAGACACCGTCGGGCACGGCCGGCAGGTCGAGGGAGCGGCCGATCTGGTCGACGCGCCGGGAGACGATGTCGACCTCGGCGTCGACGCTCTCCGGCAGCGGCAGCACCACCGTGTTGAAGCGGCGGCGCAGGGCGCTGGACAGGTCGTTGACGCCGCGGTCACGGTCGTTGGCCGTGGCGATCAGGTTGAAGCCGCGGACCGCCTGCACCTCCTGGCCCAGTTCCGGTATCGGCAGCGTCTTCTCCGACAGGATCGTGATGAGCGTGTCCTGTACGTCGGCCGGGATACGGGTCAGCTCCTCCACCCGCGCCGTCATGCCCTCGGCCATGGCCCGCATGACGGGGCTGGGCACCAGGGCGTCGCGGCTCGGGCCGTGCGCGAGCAGCTGCGCGTAGTTCCAGCCGTAGCGGATGGCCTCCTCCGGGGTGCCGGCGGTGCCCTGCACGAGCAGGGTGGAGTCGCCGCTGACGGCCGCGGCCAGGTGCTCGGACACCCACGTCTTGGCGGTGCCGGGCACGCCGAGCAGGAGCAGGGCGCGGTCGGTGGCGAGCGTGGTGACGGCGACCTCGACGATGCGGCGCGGGCCCACGTACTTCGGCGTGATGACCGTGCCGTCCGGCAGTGTGCCGCCGAGCAGGTAGGTCGCGACGGCCCACGGCGACAGCTTCCAGCGGGCCGGGCGCGGGCGGTCGTCCTGCGCGGCCAGCACGGTGAGTTCATGGGCGAAGGCGTCCTCGGCGTGCGGTCGCAACGCCTCGGTCGGCTCCTGGTCCTGCATCTGCACAGACGTCGGTTCTACGGACACAGACATGGCAAAGTCCCCCTCCAGCCGGGCCGGTCGGTCTCTGGGAACAACCGTGCACCACGCCACTGACAATTCACTCCGACCTGCGCAAACGTGCTCGCGGAGCCGATTGTCAGTGGTGGGATCTACCTTCGATGTCATGACTCAGCAGGGGGTGCGCTGGAGCGCGGACCAGGTGCTGGCACTGGCGCCTGACGCCGCGTCACGCAAAGCGGGCAGCAAACTCGGTGCGGCCGGGCCGTGGTCCGAGGCGGGGAGTTCCGACGAGGGGACGGTGTGGGGGCTGTGCAAGGGCAGTGGCAGCAAGCCGTATCAGACGATCGTGGACATCACGGACGCGGCCGGTCCCGCGTACAAGTGCAGTTGTCCGAGCCGGAAGTTTCCGTGCAAGCACGCCCTCGGGCTGCTGCTGCTCTGGGCGGGCGGGGACGGAGCGGTAGCGCCGGGGCAGCCACCGGACTGGGCGGAGCAGTGGCTGGAGGGCAGACGGAAGCGGGCCGAGGAGAAGCGGACGGAGGCGGGGGCGTCCGGTGCCTCGTCCGGGTCGCGTGATCCGGAGGCGGCGCGGCGCAGGGCGGAGCGCCGGGCCGCGCTGGTCACCGCGGGGGCGACGGAGCTTGAGCAGCGGCTGGCGGATCTGCTGCGCGGCGGGCTGGCGGGCGCGGAGCAGGCGGGGTACGGGCTGTGGGAGGAGACGGCGGCCCGCATGGTCGACGCGCAGGCCCCGGGACTGGCGGCGCGCGTACGGGAGTTGGGGGCGATCCCGTCGTCCGGTCCGGACTGGCCGGTGCGTCTGCTGGAGGAGTGCGCGCTGCTGCATCTTCTCGACCGGGGCTGGCTGCGCCGCGAGCGGCTGCCGCGGGAGCTGGCGGCGACGGTCCGTGCCCGTGTCGGGCTGCCCGCCGCGGCGGACGGCCCGGCGGTCCGTGACCGCTGGCTCGTCCTCGCCCAGTACGACACGGCCGACGCCCGTCTGACGACCCGCCGGATCTGGCTGTACGGCGCCGACTCCGCCCGTACCGCGCTGCTCCTCTCTTACGGGGCCGCCGGCCGCGCCCCGGAGCTGACGCTGCCGGTGGGGCTGGTGCTGGAGGCGGAGGTGTCCGCCTATCCGGGGGCCGGGCAGCCGAGGGTGTCCCTGGGCGAGCGGTTCGCCGCGCCCGTACCGGCGGCGATGCGTCCGCCGGGGGTGACGACGGCCCAGGCGGCCGCCCGCTACGGCGAGGCGCTGCGGGACGATCCCTGGCTGGAGTCGGTCCCGGTGACCCTGGACCGGGTGATACCGGCCCCGGACGGCGACGGCTGGCAGCTGGCGGACGCGGATGCGGACACGGCCCTGCCGCTGACGCCCACCGCAGTGGCCCGCCCCGGCCTGTGGCGTCTGGTCGCGCTGTCCGGCGGCGCGCCCGTCAAGGTCTTCGGCGAGTGCGGCCACCGCGGCTTCACCCCGCTGACGGCCTGGCCGCGGGGAGCGGGCGAGGCGGTGCCGCTGTGCTGAGCCCTCGCACCACGTCAACGACTCCCGCCCGCACCAGCATCGCCTCCCCCGTGCAGGTGTCACGCACCGAGGGGCACCCGGCACGGATGAGCGTTCAACCACTCCCCGGCACCCCACGGAAGGGAACCTCATGAACAGGAATTCCGCTCCCGCGGCCCCGTCCGCGCAGGGCGCCTGGGAGGAGCTCGTCACCACGGCGCTGCTCGGCACCGACCGGCGCACCCCGCCGGGCGCCGGCCCGGCCCGGGAGGCGCCGGTGGCGCTGCTGGACGCGGCCGCGCTGGAGACCGTACGGCGGCGGGCGGGACTGCGTCCGGCGCAGGCGGTGGCCCGCCCCGAGCCGGCTCCCGAGGATTCTCGTCCGGCGCTGCCCGCGGCGGCGGTTCGCAGGCTCGCGCTGCTGCTGGCCGACCGTGCGGGCGCGACGGGCGGCGGGCGCAGAGGCACGGCGCCGGACCTGATGGAGCTGCTGCCGCAGTGGCTCTCGGCCGCGAACGCCCGCGGTTACGCGGCGCCGTCGCAGATGCTGCCCGCGCTGCTGGACGCGGCGCGCGGGCGCACGGACCTGCGACCCGCCGCGCTGAGGTTCGCGGGCCCGCGCGCGGTGTGGCTCGCGCGGCTGAACCCGGACTGGCGGTTCGCCCTGCGCGCGACCCCGGGTGGCGGCACGGCGGTGCCGCGCCCCGAGGAGACGGAGAAGATCCAACAGCTGTGGCAGGAGGGCCTGTTCGCCGAGCGGGTCGCCCTGCTCGCCGCGATACGGGCCCGCGAGCCCGCCGCCGCGCGTGAGCTGCTCACGACCACATGGGCGACGGAGCGGGCCGAGGACCGTCTGATGTTCCTCGACTCGCTGCGGACGGGCCTGGGCCCGACGGACGAGCCGTTCCTGGAGCAGGCGCTGGCCGACCGCAGCCGCAATGTGCGGGCCACGGCCGCGGAGTTGCTGTCCGCGCTGCCCGACTCGGCCCTCGCCGCGCGGATGGCGGTCAGGGCTGCGGCGTGCGTGGCCGTCGACCGCACGGCGGCCACGCCGACGATCACGGTCGAGGCGCCGCACGAGTGCGACCCGAGCATGGAGCGCGACGGTGTCGTACCCAAGGCTCCGGCGGGACGCGGGGAACGGTCGTGGTGGTTGGGACAGTTGGTGGAGGCGGCGCCGCTCGGCACCTGGTCCGGGCGGCTCGGCGGTCGTACCCCCGCCGAGATCGTGGCCCTGCCGGTGGCGGACGACTGGCAGGCCGAGTTGCACGCGGCGTGGTGCCGGGCGGCCGTACGGCAGCGGGACGCCGCATGGTCACGGGCGCTGCTGGGGGCGCCGTCGGCGCCCGAGGCCGGCGGGCCGGGGGCCGTGTCCCTGGCCGAACGCGCCAAGCTGCTCGGCACACTGGGCGCCGCCGAACGGGCGGAGTGGGTGGCCGGTTTCATCGCGGCGCACGGCCTGTCCGAGGCGTTCCAGCTGCTGGGCGTATGCGCCGTGCCGTGGGCCGCGCCGCTCGGCCGAGCGGTCGTCGACGCGCTGAACATCGCCCGAGACGCGGGGAGTTACCCATGGAGTTTCAGCGGAGTGATGGGCCTGGCCGAACGCTGCCTGGACCCGGCCGAGGCGGGCCGCTTCGACGGCCTGCTGGCCGTACCGGACGAACCGGAGGACGGCTCGCCGGGGGCCGGAGGGTATTGGGCGGAGGCCTTCCAGCGCCTGGTCACGACGTTGCGGCTGCGCGCGACGATGACCGAGGAGCTGTCAGCCCCGGCCGGCACCGACTAGCCCGTCCGGCGTTTGAGGACGAGGCCGTTCAGGCCGACGGGGGTCTGGGGGCGCAGCCCCCAGGGACAGCAACCCCGGACTTCCCGCACCGGAAGAACAGCTCAGCCGCCGGAGACGCTCGGCTGACGCACGTTCGCGCGCACCCAGTCCACAATCGACTGCGTCGTGGCCCCGGGCGTGAAGATCTCCGCGACACCCTGCTCCTTCAGCGGAGCGATGTCCGCCTCGGGAATGATGCCGCCCCCGAAGACCAGGATGTCCTCCGCGTCCCGCTCCTTGAGCAGAGCGATCACCGCGGCGAAGAGCGTGTTGTGGGCGCCGGAGAGGATGGAGAGACCGATCGCGTCGGCGTCCTCCTGGATCGCGGTGTCGACGATCTGCTCGGGGGTCTGGTGGAGCCCGGTGTAGATGACCTCCATACCGGCGTCGCGCAGCGCCCGCGCGATCACCTTCGCACCCCGATCGTGGCCGTCGAGCCCCGGCTTGGCCACCACCACGCGGATCGGACCGGCTGCCACACCCATCACTGCCTCCATGAAGCGAATACATCCATCCGTACCGACAAGTACCGCACATCTCGCTCGCGCCGTACACGCCGCACACGCCGTGGCACGGACGCCCCGTGCCACACCGCCCGGGGAAGTGAACGAACGTTATCGCCAGCATCCCGCAACCGGCCGTTTCGCGGTGGAGAGCGAGGGGGAAATCACACGGTGGGACACGTTCGCCGCGCATCGTTCCGAATCTCTGCGGCATACGGGCCGCAGCAATCCGCGGCACGCCTGCCACGGCCGGAACACGCGCAACGGGAGCCGCAACGAGGTCGCCGCACCACCGCGCCGCTGACCGCGCGCCGAGGTGACGCGGCGCGTCGGCGAGGGCACGAACAGCACGTAGGGCAGGTAAGGCACGACAGCGGGGAGCCTCGTCGCCAGACCGGCAGGGAGCCTCGTCACGTCATTGGCGTCACACACGTCACATGCCGCACTCACCCCACGCAGCCCGCTCGTGCACCGTCGGCCGCCCTCGCCGCGACTTCCCACGAGGGCACACGGGGGACAGAGGCGTCCTCCTTCGTGCCGACAGGAGGTCGGCCATGAAGGTCACCAAGGCAGTGCTGCCCTTTCTTCCGCTCTGTCAGCGGCTCCTCCCGAGCAAACTGGCAGGGCTCTCCCTGGCGCTGTTGAAGGCGACCGCCCTGGAGATCGCGATCCTCGCCGGACACCTCCTCCTCTACCCCTCCGGAATCGCCCAGGAGCGCAGGGCCTCCCCCGCGCTCCCCGCGCCGGACTCACCGGACACCACCCAGCTGCCGACCGAGGCCAGGCCCCCGGTCGTCCTGCTGCACGGCTTCATAGACAACCGCTCGGTGTTCGTCCTGCTGCGCCGCAGCCTCGCCCAGCACGGCAGGCAGCAGGTCGAGTCGCTCAACTACTCGCCGCTGACCTGTGACATCCGCACGGCGGCCGAGCTGCTCGGCCGGCACATCGAGGAGATCTGCGAGCGCACGGGCAGCACACACGTCGACATCGTGGGCCACAGCCTCGGCGGGCTGATCGCCCGCTACTACGTGCAGCGGCTCGGCGGCGACCTGCGGGTGCGGACCCTTGTCACGCTCGGTACCCCGCATTCCGGCACCCGGGTGGCGCCGCTGGCCAACGCGCACCCCATCGTGCGGCAGATGCGCCCCGGCTCGGCGGTGCTGGAGGAGCTGGCCCGGCCCGCCCCCGGCTGCCGTACGCACTTCGTCAGCTTCTGGAGCGACCTCGACCATCTGATGGACCCGCTGGAGACCGCCTGCATCGACCACCCCGACCTGATGGCGCAGAACGTGCGGGTGAGCGGAGTCGGGCATCTCGCCCTGCCCGTGCATCCGGCCGTGGCTGCGGGGATACGGCAGGCACTGGACACCGAACGGACAGGAGCAGAAGCCGCCGCACCCGCCGGCGGCCTGACAGTGGCGTAAGAGCCCCCGCCCCTCTTCCACAGCCTGGAGACAGCAGCCGAACAGGCGACAGACCTCGAACACTCTTCGAACACAAAGCCAAAGTCGCGCCCGCAGTCCCCCGAAACACGGCCGAATGCCCGTTTCCTGCGGGCGCGAAACCTGCCGAAGATTGTCGTGCCCGCGTACCGCCGGGTACAGTCACCGCACTGCTCTGGCAGCCCCTGTTGTCGAGGCGAAAGAGAAGTTGGTGAACGACCGTCACCCGTCGGGGATCATGACCACCCCGGCTCCGGCTTCCGACCCTGCCTCGGCGCACTACGCGTCGTACGGCACCCAGGAAGCCCAGTACGGCGACTTCACCACGTACGGCGCCTACGACACCACCGGTTTTCAGCAGCCCACCGGGACCTTCGACACCGACCCGCTCTTCGGCAGCCTGCCGGGCGAGAGCACGGGCGGGTACGACTCCGGCCAGTGGGGCACGGGCAGCCACCAGACGCTGAACTACGACGCGTACGCGGCCCAGCACCACGCCGCCTACGACACCGGCGCCTACGACACGACCGCCTGGACGGCCGACTACCAGCAGCTGTCCGCCGTTCCGCAGCAGGCCAACGGCCCCGATGCCTCCGGCCAGTGGGACGCGGGCGCCTGGCTCCAGCCGGAGCAGTCCGGCGCCCCGGCCGACCAGACCCAGCAGTGGGAATGGGGCACCCAGTCCTTCGACACCGGTGCCTACGACGCCACGCAGTGGAACTCGGCCGAGGACAACTCGACGGGCGTCTACGAGCAGCAGGCGACGGCGACCTTCGAACAGGTCGCGTACGACGAGACCGCGTACGGCGAACCCGCCTCGGACGAGGACGAGTTGACCGCCACCGGCGAACTGCCCGCCGTGGCCCCGCTCCTCGACGACCAGGAGGAGACCGTCCCGGCGCCGGGCTCCCGAGCGGCGGCCCGCAACTCCGGCCGCTCCCGCCGCCGTACCCCCGCCAAACGTTCCGCGCTGCTGACCGTCGCCGTGCCGTCGGCGTGCGTGATGGGTGTCGCGGGGATCGCCGCGGCCTCCGTCGGCACCCTGACCGACGACAAGGAAACCTCGACGACCGCGTCCGACGCGCAGGCCGTCAAGCCGTCGGCGGCGAACAACAAGCTGGACACCCAGCTGGAGAGCCTCTCGGCCGGCGCCGACGACTTCGCCGACCGGGCCAGCCGTACGCAGGAGCGCATCGACCTCAAGGCCCAGCAGGAGGCCGAGCGGAAGAAGGCGGCCGAGGAAGCGGCCCGCAAGGAGCGGCTGCGCCCGAAGTTCGCGGTGCCGGTCGCCCAGCACGGCCTCAGCGCCTACTACGGCCAGGCCGGCATCAACTGGATGTCCATGCACACCGGCATCGACTTCCCGGTCTCGTACGGCACGACGGTGATGGCCGCGACCGACGGCACCGTGCGCACGCAGTGGAACGCCGCCTACGGCAACATGATGATCGTGACCGCCATGGACGGCACGGAGACGTGGTACTGCCACCTCTCCAGCTACAGCGTCCCTTCCGGTACGACCGTGAAGGCCGGCGACACGATCGCGTACTCCGGCAACTCCGGCAACTCCACCGGCCCGCACCTGCACTTCGAGGTGCGCCCCGCCGGAGGGTCGGCCATCGATCCGCTGTCCTGGCTGCGCAGCCACGGACTGGACCCCTCGTAGCCGGACGACTCCCTTACGGGCCCCCGCTGTTGGGCGAGGGCCCCACTCACCTCCGCTAGAGCTTCTCCACCGGCGCGTACCGCAGCAGCAGCCGCTTCGGCTTGGCTTCGCCGAAGTCGATCGTCGCCTCGGCGTTCGCCCCTGTGCCCTTGACCGCCATGACGGTGCCGAGCCCGAACTGGTCGTGCGTGACCCGGTCGCCCACCGCCAGCGAGACCACCGGCTTCTCGGACGTCCGCCGGGTGGCGAAGCCGGACGCGCCGGACGCCGACGAACGCGAGCGGGAGGACGACAGCGAGGCCGCCACACCGGAGGCGGGCCCGGAGGACATGGGCGCGGTCGCCCCCGTGCGCTTCCAGTCCACGTGCTGCCCCGGGATCTCCTCCAGGAAGCGTGAGGGCGGGTTGTACGACGGCTGCCCCCACGCGCTGCGCAGCGACGACCGCGTCAGATACAGCCGTTCACGCGCGCGCGTGATGCCGACGTACGCCAGGCGGCGCTCCTCCTCCAGCTCCTTGGCCTGGCCGAGGGCGCGCATGTGCGGGAAGACGCCGTCCTCCATGCCGGTCAGGAAGACGACCGGGAACTCCAGTCCCTTGGCGGTGTGCAGGGTCATCAGGGTGATGACGCCGGAGCCGTCCTCGTCCTCGTCGGGGATCTGGTCGGAGTCGGCGACGAGCGCGACCCGCTCCAGGAAGTCGGCGAGCCCACCGGGGGTCTCCTCCGACTCCTGCTCGAACTCCAGGGCCACGGCGGCCAGTTCCTGGAGGTTCTCGATACGGGTCTCGTCCTGCGGGTCGGTGGAGGCCTGCAACTCGGCGAGATAGCCGGTGCGTTCGAGGACGGCCTCCAGGACCGTCGCCGGTCCGGCGCCCGAGTCGACGATCGTCCGCAGCTCCTCCATCAGCACGTTGAACCGCTTCACGGCGTTCGTCGACCGCGCGGCCATGCCGTACGCCTCGTCGACGCGCTTGAGCGCCTGCGGGAAGCTGATCTTCTCGCGCTGGGACAGGGCGTCGATCATCGCCTCGGCGCGCTCGCCGATGCCGCGCTTGGGGACGTTGAGGATCCGGCGCAGCGGCACCGAGTCCTCCGGGTTGGCCAGCACCCGCAGGTAGGCCAGGACGTCCCGGACCTCCTTGCGCTCGTAGAAGCGGACGCCGCCGACGACCTTGTAGGGCAGGCCGACGCGGATGAAGACCTCTTCGAAGACTCGGGACTGGGCGTTGGTGCGGTAGAAGACGGCGACATCGCCGGCCTTCGCGTCGCCCGCGTCCGTCAGTCGGTCTATCTCGTCGGCGACGAACTGCGCCTCGTCGTGCTCGGTGTCGGCGACGTAGCCGGTGATGCGCGCGCCCGCGCCCGCGTTGGTCCACAGGTTCTTCGGCCGCCGCGACTCGTTGCGCTCGATGACCGCGTTGGCCGCGCTCAGGATGGTCTGCGTGGAGCGGTAGTTCTGCTCCAGCAGGATCGTCGTCGCGTCCGGGTAGTCCTCCTCGAACTGGAGGATGTTGCGGATGGTGGCGCCGCGGAAGGCGTAGATCGACTGGTCGGCGTCACCCACGACGCACAGTTCGGCGGGCGGCACGTCGTACTCGTTGGGCGGTACGTCAACGGGGTGCTCGGAGGTCCCGACCAGCTCCCTGACCAGCGCGTACTGCGCATGGTTGGTGTCCTGGTACTCGTCGACGAGGACATGCCGGAAGCGGCGGCGGTAGTGCTCGGCGACGTCGGGGAAGGCGCGCAGCAGGTTGACCGTCGTCATGATCAGGTCGTCGAAGTCGAGGGCGTTCGCCTCGCGCAGCCGGGACTGGTACATCGCGTACGCCTGGGCGAGGGTCTTCTCGAAGCCGTCGGAGGCCTGGGCGGCGAAGTCCTCCTCGTCGATCAGCTCGTTCTTCAGATTCGAGATCTTGGCGCTGAAGGACTTCGGCGGGAACCGCTTCGGGTCGAGATCGAGATCACGGCAGACGAGCGCCATCAGCCGCTTGGAGTCGGCGGCGTCGTAGATCGAGAAGGAGGAGGTGAAGCCGAGCTTCTTGCTCTCCCGCCGCAGAATCCGCACGCACGCGCTGTGGAAGGTCATCACCCACATCGCGTTGGCCCGCGGGCCGACGAGCTGCTCGACGCGCTCCTTCATCTCGCCCGCGGCCTTGTTGGTGAAGGTGATCGCGAGGATCTGCCCCGGATGCACATTCCGCTCGGCCAGCAGATGGGCGATGCGATGGGTCAGCACCCGCGTCTTGCCGGAGCCGGCGCCGGCGACGATGAGCAGCGGGGCGCCGGCATGGACGACGGCGGCGCGCTGGTTCTCGTTGAGCCCCTCCAGCAGCGCGGCCGCGTCGAGGGCCGGGCGCGGGGCGCCGTCACGGTAGTGGGCGTCCCGGTCCGGGGGCACGTCGAACTTCCCGCCGAACAGATCGTCCGGAACGGGCTCCGGCACGTGCTCGTCCTCGGGCGGCGGCGGAGGCTCCTCCTCGTGCCCACGGGGGGTCTGGAGGTCCGCCAGGAAGCTGTCGTCAAAGAGGCTGCTCATCGCTCTCCGAGTCTAGGGCGCCTCACTGACAGCCCGCCGCCGCCCTGAGAACATCACCTGTTTCAGAAGCCGATGATCTTCCAGACCTGCCCGCCCGGCGTCTTCTTACCCTCCAGCACGGTCCCGTCACGGTCAGCGATCGACCAGGCGGAGACGTACACCTTCCCGTCGTACGGATCGACGGCCAGGCCCGCCGGGAACGGCACCTTCACGTTCGTACGCTTGCCGCCCGAGACCTTCGTCACGACGCCCTGGAAGAGCTGACTGACGTAGAGATCCCCGTTGCCGTTGAAGGCGATGCCGCTGATCGGGCCGAAGCCGGACTTCCAGCCGAGGATCTTGCCCGTCCAGGGGTCGACCTTCCACACGCGCGCGGTGGGCTTCTCGGTGAGCCCGTTCAGCTCGCCGACGTAGAGGTTGCCGTCCGGACCGAGGGCGAGGGAGGTCGGCACGGCCTCATGCCCGCTGTGATCGGGAAAGACCGTGAAGGGCCGCGCCTTGCCGTGCTTCGAGACGACCACGAGGTCATTGCCGGCCGCGTCGGCAACGATCTTGCGGCCGTCCGGAAGAGCAAGAACGGCGTACGGATTGGACTCCAGGGACGCCTTGTGCGGGTTGTACTTGAGCTCGACGCCGGTGATGTCGGCGGCGATCCTGGCCTTCCCACCGTCGATGCGCAGCAGCTTGCCGAGCTTGTTCCACGGCGGAGTGGTGGGCACCCCGGCCTCGGGCGGCGCGAAGGTCTCGACGCCCCACAGCTCGCCCCACAGAGCGGAGACCCCGTCCACACCGGTGGCGAAGCCGCCGTCCGGGGCGGCGCCCGAGGGCAGCCCCTGCACCACCCTGTGATGCTTCCACGCGCCCCCGTCCCAGTAGACCTTGGTGACGGCCGACGTGAGGCCGATGCAGGTCTCCCCCTCCGGCCCCTCCCCGATGCACTTCTTGCCGCCCCGCCCGGCCTCGGCGACGTACAGCTGCCCGCCGTCGTACGAGAGCTGGCGCGGATTGTCGAGCCCGCTCGCGATCACGCGGACGACAGGTTTCCCGCCCGTGGCGGTAGCGGGGACGATGCCCGCGGTGGCGGCGAGTGCAACACCCACCGCGACGACGAGTGACTTACGACGCTTCCTCATGGCCGTATCCCTCCCACCCACGGCACCCGACCGTGGCTGGCTGGAAGTTAGCGCCCGGAAGCGGGCGGACGCCGTCACTCCGGACAAAATACGTACAAGTCGCCGCAGATCCTTCCGTATTGGCCACCCTCAGAGACGCCCTGACCAAAGGTCACGAAAATGTATCGGGCATATCACCCACCAACCTTCACAGGCGCCACACGAGTTGGCTACCGTGCCGGGCAGGCCGTACGACCCCCACCGGCGAACGACGCCGGGCCGCGCGGCCTTCCGCCGAGTCCGGTACGCCCCCACGGCAGCCGGAGCCGGGGACCCAACCGACCTTGGGGTGAATCGACCAACTCCCTTACGGGGACGAGTCGTAGGGCAACCCTTCCGAACCACCCGCCCGAACCCGACAGCTAACTCGGTAGGCGGACGATGGAAGGAGTCGCCTCCCTTGGCGTCGCACCGCAAGCCGCGTCCCACGGGTACGCGCGTAGCCGGCATACGCACCCCCGCCCTCGCCACGGCCGCCCTCACCTCCGTGGCCCTCCTCTCCCAGACGGCCAACGCCAGCCCCTCGGCCGACGACAAGCCGAGCCTCGAAGAAGTCGAGAAGAAGGTCGACGACCTGTACCGCCAGGCCGAGTCGGCGACCGAGAAGTACAACGCGGCCAAGGAAAAGACCACCAAGCAGCGCAACCGCGTCGACACCCTCCTCGACGACGTCGCCAAGCGCACCCAGAAACTCAACGACGCGCGCGAGGAGCTCGGTTCCTTCGCGGCCGCCCAGTACCGCACCGGCGCCACCGCCCCCGACACCGCGACCTTCCTGCTCGCCGACTCCCCGCAGGACTACTTCGACCAGACCCAGCTGATGAGCCGGATGACCGGCCGTCAGAAGGAAGCGGTCGACGACTACGTCACGCAGCAGTCGGAAACGATGAAGAAGCGCAAGGAGGCCACCGAAAGCCTCCAGACGCTGTCCGAAACGCAGACCGACCTCAAGACCGCCAAGGCCACCGTCCAGCAGAAGCTCTCCGACGCACGCGAGCTCCTCTCGCAGCTCACGGCGGAGGAAAAGGCCCGCCTGGCGGCGATCGAGAAGCGCAAGCAGGAAGAGGCCGCACGCAAGGCGGCCGAGCTGGCGCAGCAACAAGCAGAAGAGGAGCAGCGCCGCCAGGAGGCCGAAGAGGCGGCAGCGGCGGAGCAGGAAAGCACTCCGACACCCGCCCCCTCCGAGTCGTCGGAACCCCCCACCGACTCCACCGCCGACTCCTCGTACGCCACGAAGGCCGAGAAAGCCCTCGCCTTCGCCCGAGCGCAGATCGGCAAGCCGTACGTCTGGGGCGCCACGGGCCCCGACTCCTACGACTGCTCCGGCCTCACCCAGGCCGCCTGGAACGCGGCCGGCATCACCCTCCCCCGCACCACCTGGGACCAGGTCAACGCCGGCACCACGGTCTCCCTCGCCAACGCCCAGCCCGGCGACCTGGTCTTCTTCTACGACGACCTCAGCCACGTAGGCCTCTACATCGGCAACGGCATGATGATCCACGCCCCGAAGCCAGGCGCGTACGTCCGCGAGGAGTCGATCTACTACGACGGCGAGGGCTCGATCCACAGCGTGGTACGCCCGGCCTGAAAAACGAGCACGCGCGCGCGTAGGGGCACGAGCCCGCAGCCGCCCACGGCGGGAAGGGAACGTGCCCCGGGGGCGGCCCAGCACCCGCGTACGGCGGGAAGGGGCCGTGCCGGGGGGTGTCCGCCCGCAGAGGCCGGCGTAAAGACACACCACCCCCCAAACCCACAGCACCGCCGGTCCGAGGACGGACACCCCC
>NZ_JBFBLP010000022.1:0-151638 GCF_040686775.1 Streptomyces sp. NPDC079141
GGAATGAAGGACAGATCCCCCACGACAAGATCCACCGGCTCCCCATCGATCGCGTCGAGCGTCAACTCGCGTACGTTCGTACGGTCCTTGACGGTCAGGCCCACGGGGGCGCCGTTGCCGGTCTCGGCGAGGTCGCCCTCGACGTCGCCCTGCGCGGACGGCGAGGAGGAGGTGGCCGGGGCCACCTCGTCGCCGGTGCTCGGGCTCGGGGAGGCGGCGGGGGACTCGGTGCTTCCGGCCGACTCCGACGGCGAGGTGCTGGGCTCCTCGTCGGTGCCCTCGCAGTCCGTCCAGAACACCTTGTGCTTGGCCGAGCCGTTCTCGCCGTCGAAGTTCCAGAACAGCTTGTAGTGGCCGTCGGGCAGGGTCATGTCGTCCGTGCGGCCGTGGCCCTCGGCGTCCAGGGTGAACTCGCCGGACTTCACCGTCTCGCCCTTGACGTCGGCGGTCGGCGCCCAGGCCTCGATGTGCCAGTCGACCTGCTGCTCGGCGTCGAAGCCGAAGGCGTCCAGGTAGAACTCGCAGACGTGGGGCTCGTTCTTGCGCAGCTCCTCGCCGGTGGTGGCGTCGTGAATCTTCACGGTGCCGTTGTCTCCCGGAACTGTGGCGTGTGCGGCGGGGGAGACGAGCAGTGCCGCGGTGGCGACGGCGGACACAGCGCCGGCGCGAGTGAGGGTTCGCATGAGCAGTCCATCTTCGAGAAGCGAAAGGGAAGATGTGGAGGGGGCAGCTCAGCATTGTGCCAGATGTGACAGGAGGTCAATCACGAACAGGGAACAAACAGACTTCTCACGAATGTGCCGATGCCCCACGGGCCCCTAAACCGCTCACATCGCCAGAAAAGCCGCTGTGAGCAAGGCCGTTCCGCCGCCCGCCAGCACCCACGCGGCCCGGGTCCGCCGCAGCCCGCCCGCCACCACGACCGAGGCCAGCAGCAGCGCTCCGCCCAGCGGCACCCATGCGTAGAGGATCCCGGCGGGGCCGGAGCGGACGACGTCGTCGCTGCCGGGCTTGATGACGACGGTGTACGTCTGTCCCTTGCGGACGGCGGCCGTGTGCTCGATGACGACGCGGTCACGGGGCTGCGAACCCTGCGAGAGAGGCTCGTAGGGGCCGGTGCAGGTGGTCTCGCCGCACCGCGTCACCTCGACGGTGCCGCTCTCACGCCCCTTGGTGAGCATGACGTGCTGGGCGGTTCCCCAGGACGCCCACACACCCGCGATCAGGATCAGCGCCGTGACCGTCCCCATCGCCGCGGCGCGCCCGAAACGCAGTGCGGTCAGGGCGCCCGGGCTGGACATGACGGCAGAAGGCATGGCCGCGATCCTTGGCCATTGGCTAACCGAAAGTCAATGTGGCCCGGGCGGGAACCGAGGAGGGGGGCATCCAACGTTCCCCAAGTGAACGGGAGATGAGACGCAAGGGATCCAAGGGGGGCGGGATGACCGCGCTGCTGTTCGTCCACGGCACCGGCGTGCGACGCGCGGCCTACCAGGAGACCGTGACGGAGCTGCGGGAGGGCCTGGCGGCCGTTGACCCGAAGCCGACCGTGCACGAGTGCTACTGGGGCGACGAGTTCGGCGTGCCCGAGGGCGCCGGAAGCCGCACGCTGCCGGGAGCCGTCACGCCCCCCGAGGAGCCCGACCCCCTCACCGACGACCAGGACCAACCCGCCATCCTCACCTGGGAACTCCTCTACGAGGACCCCCTCGCCCCGCTGCGCCGCACCGCCCCCGCCGACGCCTGGTTCTACGACGAACCCCCCGACCCCCGCCTCGACCAGTGGGCCCGCGACGCCGCCGCCGCACCCCCCGAACCCCTCGCCGCCCTCCTCGACCGGGCCGGCATCCGCGCCGACCTGCCCCGCGCCATGGCCGCCGTCCTCGACAGCCCCGTCGGCCGCGACGCCCTCACCCACGGCCGCCCCCCGGGCGAACTGCCTCCCGCCGTCGCCACCGCCGCCGTCGCCCACCTCCTCGTCACACTCGCCCACGAGGGCCGACCCCTGCGCTGGAGCCCCGAACAGCGCGACGAGGCCGTCGACCTGCTCTCCCGCGCCCTGGGCGGCGGCGACACCCGGGGCGTCCTCCTCAGCGCCGGCTGGAAGGTCATCGCCCCCCTCGGCGGCATGCGCTACCTCATGTGGAAGCGCGGCCCCCTCATGGACCGGGCCCACCCCAGGGCCGGCGACATCCTCAAGTACCTCGCCCGCGGCGACGCCCTGCGCGCCTGCATCCGGCGACGCGTCACCGAGGTCGCCGCCGCCCACGGCCCCGTCGTCCTGCTCGCCCACAGCCTCGGCGGCATCGCCGCCGTCGACCTCCTCGCCCGGGAAGAGCTGCCCGCCGTACGCCACCTCGTCACGATCGGCTCCCAGGCCGCCCAGCTGCACGAACTCGGCGCCCTGCCCGCCCTCGAACCCGGCGCGCCGCTGCCCGCCCACTTCCCGGCCTGGACCAACGTCTACGACAGCCGCGACCTGCTCGCCTTCCTCGCCGAACCGGTCTTCGGAACCCGCGTCCGCGACATCGAACTCACCTCGGGCCAGCCCTTCAAGGCCTCCCACAGCGCCTACTTCCGCAACCCCGACGTCCTCGCTCTGCTGGCCCGCACCGCCCGGGACGGCGCCGCATGATCGAGACCATGACCGGCGTGGACCCGGCACGCACCCACGCCCTGCTCGTCGGCATCGAGGAGTACGACGCCCAGTACCGGCCGGCCCTCGGAGCCGGCGTCGCCCGCCTCGCCCGGGACGGCGCCGCATGATCGAGACCATGACCGGCGTGGACCCGGCACGCACCCACGCCCTGCTCGTCGGCATCGAGGAGTACGAGACCCGGCACCGTCCGATCCCCGGAGCCGGCGCCGACTGTCTCGGCCACGCCCGCTGGCTCACCGGCCACGGCGTACCCCCGGACCAGATCCACCTGTGCCTGACCCCCCTCACCCGGAACCGCGACACCCTCCTCGCCGGCCTGCGCGAACTGGGCGTCACCCACCACCGCACCGCCACCGAACTGGACGTCCGCGACGTCCTGCAGAAGGAACTGCGCGGCCTGGACGCCGACCTCCTCTGGCTCGCCTGGAGCGGTCACGGCGTCCTCACCTCCGACCAGCAGGGCGAACTCCTCGTCCTCGCCGACGGCGAAACCGCCCTGCCCTCCTGGAACCTGCGCGACGCCCTCCTGCACAGCCAGGCCTACGACAACATCGCCCGCAAGGTCCTCCTCTTCGACGCCTGCCGGCTCAAGGCACCCGACAGCCACGACTACGGCCTGACCACCCTCGCCGGCGCCGCCCACAAACCCAGACGCCGCACCGGCCTGGTCACCCTCCACGCCACCCAGTCCGGCAGCGCCGCCTACAGCGACCCCGCCGGCGGCCTGTTCACCCGCGCCTTCCTGGAACAGCTCCGCCAGGCCCCGGCCTGGCCCGCCGACCCCGTCACCGTCGCCCACGCCGTCGACCCCGTCCTGCGCGCCGACGGCCGCCAGACCCTCACCGTCGACGACGACCACTGGACCGGCGCCCGCTTCCGCCCCGCCCCGCCCGTCGGCCGCCCCGACTCCCTGCGCACCCACACCGAGGCCCTCACCCGGCTCGGCGCCAAGGGCAAGTACCTCACCGACACCCTGCTGCCCTACCTGCCGCCCGAACCCGGCCACGAGACCGCCCCCGACACCATCCTCGCCCGGCTCGCCGACCACTCCGCCTCCTCCGAGTCCGTCGGCTACCGCGACCGGCTGCGCGGCATCCTCCTCACCGGCCCCGCCGGCGCCGGCAAGACCCGCACCTGCCTGGAGGTCGCCCAGCACGCCCTCACCCAGGGCTGGCAGGTCTTCCACCCCCGCCAGGACGACGGACTGCGCGCCGGTGAACTGCTCGACGGCGTCCGCCAGGCCGCCGACCTCCGCCCCGGCAGCCCCGTCCTGCTCGTCCTGGACTACCTGGACCGCTACCACCGCCTCGACCTGCGCGAACTCGCCGACCTCCTGCACGCCGAGGCCGAACACGGCCTGCGCATCGCCTGCGTCGCCTCCGTCCGCCCCGGCGCCCTGAAGGACCTCGGCAACCGCGGCTGGCGCAGCCTCTTCGCCGTCGTCGAACTCCGCAGCGACGAGGAACGCCGGCACGCCCTGGCCGCCCACATCTTCCGCACCGTCGCCCCCAAGGCGTACGACACCCTCGGCCACCGGCGCACGGCCGACCTGTGCACCACCCACCCCGTCCTCGCCCTGCTGCTCTCCCTCGAACTGGAACGCCTCGCCGACACCGGCGCCCTCGACCCCACCGCCACCGACGTCCCCCGCCCCGGCGCCCTCATCGACTGGTTCGACCGGCGCACCCGCGAGGACCTCGGCCCCGCCCACGACCTAGCCGAACGCCTCGCCGCCACCGCCGCCGCCCTCACCTGCGTCCACACCCGGGACGCCGTCGAGGCCGCCGCCGACACCGCCCTGCGCCGCCGCCCCGCCGCCGTCGGCACCACCGGCCGGCAGATCGTCGCCCGCCTCAAGGCCCACGGCTGGCTCCTCACGGCCGAGGAACAGGACACCGACGACGCCCTGGACACCATCCACGACATCGTCACCGACCTGTTCCTCTCCGAGACCTGCCTCCCCGACGGCTACACCCTCGACCCCGACACCCCCGGCGAACTCCTCGACGCCGTGAGCGACGACATGCGCTCCCTGCGCCGGGCCGTCGGCCACCTCAGCCGCTGGGGCACCGACCTCAAGGGCAACGCCCCCGACGACCTCGCCCGCGCCTGCACCACCTGGCTGCACACCCACGAGACCGACGTCCGCACCCTGCTGCGCGACCACCTGGACGACGGGATGAGCACCCTCGTCGCGATGATCTCCGCCACCCCCTGGCGGCAGGCCGTCGCCGCCCACTGGAACACCCTCGTCACCCCCCTGCTCGACGAGACCGACCCCGCCCGCGTCCGCGGCTTCCTCACCGCCGCCGCCCTCAACTACGCCGAAGCCCCGGCCGAACTCCTGCGCTCTGCCGAGGCCTGGCTCACCGCACACACCGCCGACGACCCCGACGCCATCCACCTCGTCAACGCCCTCGCCCACGCCACCACCGACGACTACGAGCAGTACGTCGCCGCCCCCGCCCGCGACTGGCTGCACCACCACGGCCTCACCCGGGAAGGCCGCGCCCGCATCCACACCCTCCTGCGGCACACCGGACACAGCCCCGCCATCGACGCCGAGGCCGCCGCCACCGCCGTGGAACTCGCCCACGAACTACGCCACGAAGCCGCCACCGAACACCTGCTCAGCACCCTGCACCGCATCGACCACGTGCCCCCCACCGCCCTGGTCCGGCTCGCCAAGGCCACCCACGAATGGCTCGTCAAACACGGCACCCAGGACCGCGCCACCTACATCTACGGCGCCGCCCTCACCAACCCCCAGCTCCCCGACGTCGCCCCCATCGCCGCCTTCGCCCTCGAATGGCTGCGCACCCGCGACGACAAGACCGAGGTCAGCTTTGTCCTCAGAGCCCTGCTGAAGTGCAACAAGCTGCCGGACCACCTCACCAGCAGAGCCGTGGCCCAGGCCCAGGAGTGGCTGGCCGCCGACGGCAACGGCCTCAAGGCCGACGCCTCCTTCGTCCTCGGCCCCCTGCTCCACGAGACCGTACTGCTGGCCGCCCCCGAAGCCGCGGCCACCAGCGCCGAAGCCGGCCTCGCCTGGCTCGCCGAGCATCCCCAGCAGCCCTACACCGACTTCGTCCTGAGCCACCTGCTCAAATACCCCGACTTCGCCGAAGCCGACCCCGACCGCGCCGACGTCGCCCGGGTCGCCGTCCAGGCCGCCCTCGACTGGCTCACCGCCCGCGACACCTGGGCCGGCCGCACCCTCAGCGCCCTCCTCGTCCGCAGCAAGGACATGACACCGGAACAACGCTTCCAGGCAGTCGAACTGATACTGGCCCGGATGCGGGCCGCGCCCCGCACCGAACCCGACGACAGCTACGTCCACCGCAGGCTGCTGTTCCAGAACGACCTCACCGACACCCAGTACCGGGACGCCCTGCGCCACGCCCGCCAGTGGCTCGACGTCAACAGCACCGGCGTCAGAGCCGGATACGTGCTCTCGATCTGCCTCCACCGCGCCGCCCGCGCCGACGACACCGACGCCCTCGGCTCCGTCGTCGAACTCGCCCTGGACTGGCTGGACCACCACGGCACCACCGAGGACGCGGCCCACGTGGTGCGCAACCTCTACCTCCCGGACCGCTTCCAGCCCACCGAACACCTCGACGCCGTCACCGTCGCCCGCCGCGCCGCCGACCACGCCCTGCGCTGGACCCGCGCCCACCCCGCCCACGAGGACAGCTACGCCCTGCTCTGCTCCGTCCTCAACGCAGCCGACGAAATCGGCCCCGACCAGGCCCGCACCGCACTCGACGTCACCAAGACCTGGCTCGCCGCCCGCCCCCGCACCGCCGAACGCGCCTACCAGGAGAACCGCATCCTGCACCGGCTGCTCTTCATGGCCTCGGCCGACGCAGACACCGACGCAGCCGCCATCCGCTGCGCCACCGACCGCATCGACCTGAAACATCCACAGCCCTACGACGCCGACATCCTGCGCACCCTCATGTACCGCAGGAAGGGCGACCCCGAGATCCCCGACCCCGCGGTGGTGCGCGCCGCGTTCCGGCTGCTGGCCGGCCACGCCCCGGGCGAAACGGACTTCAAGCTGATCGGCTGTCTGCTGCACCGCCACGAGCTCCCGCTCGACCAGCGGCAGGCAGCGGTCGCCCACGCCATGACCTGGCTCGGCTCACCCCACGGCACCGTCCAGGGCGCCATCCTCGTGCTCGGCCCCCTGCTGACCGCGCTGCTCCACCTGCCGCCCCCGCACCCCGACGTGCTCCCGGCCGCCCTCGCCTGGATGACCGAACACGACCACCGCAGCGGGGTCAGGGGCATCCTGCACGGCCTCGTCACCTACGACCCGGACCTGGCCCGCCACCCCGAACTGAGGCAGCGCGCCGCCACCTGGCTCGCCGCCCGCCCCGACGCCACCGACGACATCCGGACCGCGCTCGCGCCCTACCTGTCGTAGCCGCCGCGCGTTGCCACGCCTGCCGTGGCCGCTACGAGTTGTAGGTCCCCTGGGCCCGCTCCAGACCCTCCACCACCAGGCACTCCACCGCGTCCGCCGCACGGTCCACGAAGTAGTCCAGTTCCTTGCGCTCCGCGGACGCGAAGTCCCGCAGCACGAAGTCGGCCACCGGCATCCGGCCCGGCGGCCGCCCGATGCCGAAGCGCACCCGGTGGTAGTCCGGGCCCATCGCCTTCGTCATCGACTTCAGACCGTTGTGCCCGTTGTCGCCGCCGCCCAGCTTCAGCCGCAGCGTGCCGTAGTCGATGTCCAGCTCGTCATGGACCGCCACGATGTTGCCCAGCGGCACCTTGTAGAAGTCCCGCAGCGCGTTCACCGGACCGCCCGACAGGTTCATGAACGACATCGGCTTCACCAGGATCACCCGCCGGTTCAGCGGCCCGGGCGGACCGATCCGCCCCTCCACGACCTGCGCCTGAGCCTTGCCGGCCCGCTTGAACCTCGCCCCCATCCGCTCCGCCAGCAGATCCGCCACCATGAAACCGACGTTGTGCCGGTTCATCGCGTACTCGGGTCCGGGATTGCCGAGGCCGGCGATCAGCCACGGGGCACTCGGGTCGGTCGTCACGTCCATATCTCCTTGATACGCGCCAGCCGCCGCTCCCCGAAGGAAGCAGCGGCTGACAAAGCGAAAACAGCAGGGGAGGATCAGGCCTCCGCCGCCTCCTCGGCGGCCTCGCCCTCCGGGGCCTCCTCGGCCTGCGCGGCCAGGACCTGGAGGACGACAGCGTCCTCCTCGACGGCCAGGGTCACACCGCTGGGCAGCGTGATGTCCTTGGCGAGCACGGAGGCGCCGGCCTCAAGGCCCTCGACGGAGACGGTGACGGCCTCGGGGATGTGGGTGGCCTCGGCCTCGACCGGAAGCGCGTTCAGCACGTGCTCCAGCAGGTTGCCGCCGGCGGCCAGCTCGCCCTCGGCGTGCACCGGAATCTCGACCGTGACCTTCTCGCCGCGCTTGACCAGCAGCAGGTCGACGTGCTCCAGGAAGCCCTTGACCGCGTCACGCTGCACGGCCTTCGGGATCGCCAGCTCGTTCGTCTTGCCGTCGATGTCCAGGGAGATCAGGACGTTCGGCGTACGCAGCGCCAGCAGCAGCTCGTGGCCCGGCAGCGTCAGGTGCAGCGGGTCCGAACCGTGGCCGTACAGGACACCGGGGACCTTGCTGTCACGACGGATGCGGCGCGCGGCACCCTTGCCGAACTCGGTGCGGGTCTCGGCGGCGATCTTCACCTCGGACATGGCATTCACTCCTCGTATGGGTGAGAAACGGACAGGGTCACCCGGCCACGAACGGCCTGCTACGAAGAGCGCGTCGATAACGGACAGCCGTACCGAAATGAGTACGGCCTCCCTCGCCGAGCAACTTCAGCAGTCTACTCGGCAGGGAGGCCGCACCCAAAAGGATCATCCGAAGGGCCTTCCGAAGGCCTTCGGTGAGGAACCCTTACTGCTCGTCGAACAGGCTCGTCACCGAACCGTCCTCGAACACCTCACGCACCGCGCTGGCGATCGTCGGCGCGATCGACAGCACCGTGATCTTGTCCAGGTCGCTCGCCAGCTCACCCGGCGTCGGCAGCGTGTTGGTGAACACGAACTCGCTCACCCGCGAGTTCTTCAGCCGGTCCGCGGCCGGACCGGACAGCACACCGTGCGTCGCGGTGACGATGACGTCCTCCGCGCCGTGCGCGAACAGGGCGTCCGCCGCAGCGCAGATCGTGCCACCGGTGTCGATCATGTCGTCCACCAGGACGCAGACGCGGCCCTTGACCTCACCCACGACCTCGTGGACGGTCACCTGGTTCGCCACGTCCTTGTCGCGCCGCTTGTGCACGATCGCCAGCGGCGCACCCAGCCGGTCGCACCAGCGGTCGGCCACGCGCACGCGGCCGGCGTCCGGGGAGACGACGGTCAGCTTGTCCTTGTCGACCTTCTTGCCGACGTAGTCCGCCAGCAGCGGCAGCGCGAACAGGTGGTCCACCGGACCGTCGAAGAAGCCCTGGATCTGGTCCGTGTGCAGATCGACCGTGAGGATGCGATCCGCACCGGCCGTCTTCATCAGGTCCGCGATCAGACGCGCCGAGATCGGTTCACGCCCACGGTGCTTCTTGTCCTGGCGGGCGTAACCGTAGAACGGCACGATGACGGTGATCGACCGTGCCGACGCGCGCTTCAGCGCGTCGATCATGATCAGCTGCTCCATGATCCATTTGTTGATCGGAGCCGTGTGGCTCTGGATCAGGAAGCAGTCCGCGCCGCGGGCAGACTCCTGATACCGCACATAGATCTCACCGTTGGCGAAGTCGAAGGCCTTCGTCGGGACGACCCCGACACCCAGCTGGTGGGCGACCTCCTCGGCAAGCTCGGGGTGGGCGCGGCCGGAGAAGAACATCATCTTCTTCTCGCCGGTCGTCTTGATCCCGGTCACAGCACTGTCTCCTCAGAGGTGTCTCAGCTGGATGTCGAGAGGCCGCACCAGCCCGTCCCGGCTGGTACGAGCGGCGTCTCAGCTGGTTGGTGCGGATGTGCACTTATCACGGTACGCCGTCCCAGACGCACCTGTTTCCAGTCAGCTTTCGCCTTCCGGCTCCCGGGAAGCCGCCTCGGCCGCCTTCGCCGCCGCACTTCCGGGACGCTTACGGGCCACCCAACCCTCGATATTCCGCTGCTGACCACGGGCCACGGCCAGCGAACCGGGCGGCACATCCTTCGTGATCACAGAGCCGGCGGCGGTGTACGCGCCGTCCCCGATCGTGACAGGAGCCACAAACATGTTGTCCGAACCCGTCCGGCAGTGCGACCCGACGGTGGTGTGGTGTTTGTCCTGTCCGTCATAGTTCACGAACACACTGGCGGCGCCGATGTTCGTGTACTCGCCGATCGTCGCGTCACCGACGTACGACAGGTGCGGAACCTTCGTCCCCTCGCCGATGACCGCGTTCTTCGTCTCGACGTACGTACCGATCTTGCCCTTCGCGCCCAGCCGCGTACCCGGACGCAGATAGGCGAACGGCCCCACCGTCGCGCCCGCACCCACGTCCGCGCGGTCCGCGACCGTGTTGTCGACCCGCGCCCCCGCACCCACGCGCGTGTCCTTCAGCCGCGAGTTCGGCCCCACCTCGGCGCCCTCCGCGACATGCGTGGCCCCCTGGAGCTGCGTCCCGGGGTGCACGACGGCGTCCTGCTCGAAGGTGACGGTGACGTCGACCCAGGTCGTCGCCGGGTCGACCACGGTGACACCGGCGAGCATGGCCCGGGTCAGCAGCCGGTCGTTGAGAATGCGACGGGCCTCGCCGAGCTGGACCCGGTTGTTGATCCCGGCGATCTCACGGTGATCACCGGCGACGGACGCCCCGACCCGATGCCCGGCCTCCCGCAGGATCCCGAGCACATCGGTGAGGTACTCCTCGCCCTGGCTGTTGTCGGTACGCACCTTCCCGAGCGCGTCGGCGAGAAGCTGCCCGTCGAACGCGAAGACACCCGAGTTGATCTCCCGGATCGCCCGCTGCGACTCGGACGCGTCCTTGTGCTCCACGATCGCGGTGACGGCCCCCGACGCCCCGTCGCGCACGATCCGTCCGTACCCGGTCGCGTCCGGCACCTCGGCCGTCAGCACGGTCACGGCGTTGCCGTCGGCGGAGTGGGTCGCGGCCAGGGCTTTGAGGGTGTCACCGGTCAGCAGAGGTGTATCACCGCATACGACGACCACGGTCCCGTCGACACCGCCGCCGAGCTCCTCCAGCGCCATGCGCACGGCATGACCCGTACCGTTCTGCTCCGCCTGCACCGCGGTACGCACCTCGGCGTCGACCTCGGCGAGATGCGCGGTGACCTTCTCCCGCGCGTGGCCCACGACCACGACGAGGTTCTCGGGCTGCAACTCACGCGCGGCGGCGAGCACATGACCCACGAGGCTGCGTCCGCAGATCTCGTGCAGGACCTTGGGTGTGGCCGACTTCATACGGGTGCCCTCACCCGCTGCGAGAACGACGACGGCTGCCGGGCGAATGGCGCTCACGGGGTTGCCCTTCGGCTTTTGGGATGGGGTGGGGTGGACATCCGCAGGATACCGGGGCGTTTCGTGGGGGACATGGGAGCGGGCCCCGACTTGGCTGTCAGGGCCCGTGGTGAGCCGGTGGTTCGGAGAGCTCCCGGAGAAGGATTCGAACCCTCATTCAACGGACCAAAACCGTTTGTCCTGCCCTTAGACGATCCGGGATGGTTGGTGAGCGATGCCCCGATATGGATGATCGGCTTCGCGCACGAACACCACTATGCCGTACCGGAAGCCCTCGATGCGACGGTACAAGTCGGCTCCCTCCAGGGTCGCGCGCCCGGAATCGTCGGTTCCGGGGCTGAACGGTGTGGTGTAGGCCAGTCGGCGAAACTCGCCGGAAAAGCGGTGGCGGGCGCCCGTAGGCTGGAGGCATGACCACGACGGGGGAATACCACGCCGAGGCCCGGGCAGGGGCGGGGCCTTGGTGGTGGGACAGGTGGCGCAGTGCGGTGCTGGACGTGGGTCTGGCGGTGGTGTCCGCGCTGGAGTGCGGGGTGGAAGGGGTCGACTTCGCGGACGAGGCGGGGATCCCGTGGTTCGCGGGTGTGCTCTTCGGTGTGCTGGCCGGTTCGGTGCTGGTGCTGCGGCGGCGGTGGCCGATCGCGGTCGTGCTGGTGTCGATCGCCGTCATGCCGGCCCAGATGGGCTTCCTGATGATCGTCGTCGGCCTGTACACGCTGGCCGCATCCGAGCTGCCCCGGCGGATCATCGCGGCGCTCGCGGGGATGTCGCAGGTCGGGATGCTGATCGTGACGTTCGTGTGGCTGCGGCAGGGAGTGGCGCAGGGGGACCTGGAGGTCGGGGACTGGTTCGTGCCGTTCGGCGCGATCACGACCTCGCTGGGGTTCACGGCGCCTCCTTTGCTGCTCGGCCTCTACGTCGGTGCGCGGCGCCGTCTGATGGAGTCGTTGCGGGAGCGGGCGGACAGCCTGGAGCGGGAGCTTCAGCTGCTCGCGGAGCGGGCCGAGGAGCGGGCCGAGTGGGCGCGGGGCGAGGAGCGGACCCGGATCGCGCGGGAGATGCACGACGTCGTCGCGCACCGGGTGAGTCTGATGGTCGTGCATGCCGCCGCGCTGCAGGCCGTTGCCCGCAAGGATCCGGAGAAGGCCGTGAAGAACGCGGCGCTGGTCGGGGACATGGGGCGGCAGGCGTTGACCGAGCTGCGGGAGATGCTCGGCGTGCTGCGCTCCGGTGACGGGGTGGCGGAGCGGCGTTCGGTGGTGCCCCTGGCGGCGGTGGGTGCGGCTGCCGCGGCGGCGGCTTCGCGGGCCGTGGAGGACGACGGGGCGGCCGAGGGGCCGTGTCTGTCGGAGCTGGAGGAGCTGATCGGGCAGTCGGCCGCGGCGGGCATGACGGTGGATCTGTCGGTCGAGGGCGAGGTGCGGTCGTATGCGCCGGAGGTGGAGCAGACCGCGTACCGGGTGGTGCAGGAGGCGTTGACGAACGTCCACAAGCATGCGGCGGGGGCGAAGACCCATGTGCGGCTTGCGCACCGGGAGTCGGAGATCGCGATGCAGGTGGAGAACGAGCCGCCGCCGGAGGTGTCGTCCGCGTCGTCCGCCCGTCTGCCCTCGGGGGGCAATGGTCTGGTGGGGATGAAGGAACGTGTCTCCGCGCTGGGCGGGGTGTTCGTTTCCGGGCCGACGGATGCGGGGGGTTTTCGGGTGTCGGCGGTGATTCCGGCGGGGTGAGCCCGTCCCGGAGGGCTGTGGGCCGGGGTCAGCCCGCGGTCAGGCGTACCGGCTGTATGCCCGCGACCAGTGCGGCGAGTGCGTGGTCGATGTCGGGGCCGAGGAACCAGTCGCCGGTGTGGTCGAGCGTGTAGACGCGGCCCTCGCTGTCGATGGCGAGGAGTGCCTGGGTGTCGGTTTCGGTGCCCAGGGGGCAGATCTCGGTGTCGAGGGCGCGGCCGAGGTCGCCGAGGGTGCGGGCCATGTGGAGGCCGTGCAGCGGGTCGAGGTGGAGTGCGGCCGGGGCGACCTGGCGGCCGGGGCCCGCGGGTGCGATGTGCAGTCCGCCGAACTCGGCCCAGGCCTCCACGGCGGCCGGGAACACGGTGTGGCGGTGGCCGGCCGGTGAGGTGTGCTCGCGCAGGGCGTCGGCCCAGACCTCGGCCTGCTTGATGTCCCAGCGCCCGGGCTGCCAGCCCGCGGCGCGCAGGGCCGCGTCGACGGGTACGGGGAAGCGGGTGGAGGAGCTGCGGTCGGTGTGCATCTGCCCTTCGTTCGTCGAGGGATAGGGGTCGGGGGCGGGGGCGTGGGGGGTGGGGGTGTGCCCGGGGTCAGCTGTCGGTCGACGCGGGGTCGACGATGCGGACGCCGAAGTGGGCGCTGAGGGCCGTGCAGGCGCGGCAGGGGGCGGCGAAGCTGCCGTGCAGGGGGTCGCCGTCCTCGCGGATGCGGCGGGCGGTGAGCTTGGCCTGTCTGAGGGCTTTGCGGGCCTCGCCGTTGGTCATCGGTTTGCGGGCGGCGCGTTTGCTGCGGTCGGCGTCGGCGGCGGCGATGTGGCGGGAGATCAGGATCGTCTCGGCGCAGCGGCCGGTGAAACGGTCGCGCTGGGCGCTGGTGAGCGCGTCGAGGAAGTCCTGGACGAGCGGGTGCAGTGCGGGCGGTTCCTCGCCGCGGGCGGCGGTGCCGGTGAGGGTGGCGCCGCGGACGGAGAGGGCGGCGGCGACCGTGGGGAGTATGCCGTCGCGGCGGTGGTGAAGGGTGGGGGCGTGGGGTGCGTCGGTGGCGCTCCAGCCGATACGTGGGTCTCCGGACGTGCCGGACTGCGGGCCCCGGTGCGGCCCCGTCTGCGTCGCGTTCATGATCGTCATCCCCTCCCGAGCATCCCCCCGGACGACACAGAGTGCCAAATGCCGTGGCTGGTGCGGAAGCTGGGGCGGCGCGACACGCCCGGTCCGGGCGGGCTGTTACGGCGGGGTGACGGCAGGTCACGGAAGCGGAGGGCCGCTGACCGGTGCCCGGTGACCGGTGTCGCCGTACCGCATAGGCTGTCGGCACCGCGATCCATGCGGTTGACGCGTGGAGACAGTCGATACGGGGCGTAGTGGCCAACGGTGGTCATTGCGTGCCGTACCAGAACGCCGCAGGGGGCAACCGCCATGACGACAGGTCGGCTCGGGCAGCAAGCCGCGCCGCCGAACGCGGCCTATGCCGGGCAGGTCGTGCATTTCCCGGACCCGGTCCGGGCGGCCCGTCACCCGAGAGGGGTGCGGGTGGACGAGCACGGCTTTCCCGACTTCTCGGCCTATGCGCGGGCGGCTGCGGAGATCGCGGATCCGCCTGAGGGCTTCGGGGTCGACGAGCTGCGGCTGACGGACTACGTGTCGGCGAACGCGGCGCTGGCGGCGTCCGGGCACGAGCTGTGGGACACGGTGCCGAGCGTGGCGACTCCGCACGGCTGGACGTGGCACCACGTGGCGGGCGCGCGGCGGCTGGAGCTGGTTCCGGTCGAGGTGAAGGCGCTGCTGCGGCACCACGGCGGGGTGGCGACGGCGCCGGTGGACCACACCAAGCGGGGGACACGGCCGCTGCAGGAGACGCGTCCGGCGCACTTCGGTCTGCCGAAGTCCGGCGCTGCGGTGAGCGAGTCCCAGGTGCTGGGTGTCGAGGAGGAACTCGGCTATCGGCTGCCGGGCGCGTACCGGTCGTTCCTGAAGGCGGCGGGCGGTTGCGCGCCGGTCGGGACGGCGCTGAACGCGGAGTTGGGGCTGCTGATCGACCAGCCGTTCTTCACGGTGCGCGACGAGGCGGCGGTCAACGACCTGGTCTATGTGAACAAGTGCCTGCGCGACCACCTGACCAAGGACTACCTGGGCGTCGGCTTCGTCCAGGGCGGGCTGCTCGCGGTGAAGGTGAAGGGCGAGCGGATCGGTTCGGTGTGGTTCTGCGCCTACGACGATGCGCGTGACGTCGATCCCTCGTGGGCGCCGGCGGATCGTGTGGAGCGGCTGCTGCTGCCGTGCGGTGAGGACTTCGACGTCTTCCTGTCACGACTGGCGGGATCGCCGCCGGAGTTGGAGACGGTGGCGAATCTGATGGTGGACGGCGGCTTCGCGCGGTCCGTGTCCGTTTCGGCCGTGGGGGAGTGAGCGTTGCGATGGTGACCTTTGCGCAGGCGCAGGAGCGCGCGGAAGAGTGGATCAACGGCGATGTGCCGTCGTACCAGCATCGTGAGGTGCGGGTGCGGGAGTTCGAGCTCGGGTTCGTGGTGTGGGCCGAGGACCGTGCGGACGGGCCCCGTTCGGACGGGGGCGCGCAGCGGCTGGTGATCGCGCGGGACAGCGGCGAGGCGACGCTGTGGCCCTCGCTGCCGGTGGGTGAGGTGATCCGCCGGTACGAGGAGGAGTACGGGCGTCCGGACGCGGCTCCCGAGCCGGCGCCGGCGGCTTCCGCGCGGGTGGATCTGAACCAGACGTCGTTCCTTTTGACGCCGCCGGAGTGGTTGCAGGAGGCGGCGGATCAGCTGGGGATTCCCGGGCGGCGGGGTGGGGACACCTCGGGCGGCGGGGCGGCTGGGTCCGCTGGGTCCGCCGGGGGTTCCGGTGGGCTGCCGGAGACGCAGGCCGGGGTGCCGACGGGTGCGGCCGGCGCGGCGGGCGCTGGTGCGCCGACTCCCGCGCCGGGGGCGCCTGTTGCGTCCGGGGCGAGTGCGGCGTGGCCGGAAGCGGGCGCGCATGGTGACAGTGGGGGCGCGGGAGCGCCCGTGGGGGCGCCCAGTGGTGGCGGTGCGCCGGGGGCGCCTGCCGGGGCGACTCCGTGGGCCGGTACGGACACCAACGCGGACGCCGGTGAGGACCGTTCGGTCCCGCTGCCCGCGACCGTGTTCGCGCCGCCGTTGAGCGAGGTGGACGACAGCACGCCGCCGCCGGCGACGCCGGATGCGAAGACGGCGCTGATGTCGGGTGGCAGCCAGCTGCCGCCGACGGCGGTCGCACCGGCGCTCGACGAACGGAACGCGCCGGGTGGTCTCGGCGGTGCGCCGGCACAGGGTGCGCCGCACGCGCCGGGTGTGCCCGGTGGTACGCCCGCGCCGGGTGCGCCGTACGGTGCGCCGCAGGCGCCGGGTGGTGCGGGAGTGCCGGGCACGCCCCCTCCGGGCGCCCCCGCGCCGGGCGCCACGCCTCCGCCCCACGCGGGCGCGTCCTCCTACGGCTACCCGCAGGGTGGCCCCGGTGTTGCCGGAGGTCCGCAGACCCCGGCCGCGCCCGGGCGGCCGCTCGCGCCGCACGCCGGTGACATCGCCGACGCCGCGACCAGCAAGGCGGCGCCTCCGCCGCGTCGCGCGCGGGGCGGGGCCACGCCGCCGCCTCCGCCGGGAGCGCCTGGTGCACCCGGTGCTCCTGGCGCTCCCGGCGCGCGGCCGGGGGCCACGCCTCCGCCCGCGGGCGGGTATGTGCCCACGCAGCTCGTGTCGGCGCTCGGTCCCGAGGGTCCCGACGGGGCTGCCGGTCCGGGTGCGCCGCAGGCCCCGGGCACCCCCGGCGCGCCGACGCCGCCGGGCGCCCCCCAGCCGCCCGGTGCGCCGGGTGCGCCTGGCGGTACGCCTCCGGGCGGTGTGCACCACGCCGCCACGATGCTTGCCGACCCGAGTCAGATGGGTGGGGGCGCGCCGCAGCCTCCGGGCGCCCCGGGTATGCCGGGTGCGCCTGGCGCGCAGGGTGTTCCGAGCGCCCCGGGCATGCCGAACCCGCCCGGCGCCCCGGGTGCTCCGGGCGCCCCCGGCGCGCCGCAGCCTCCGGGCGCCCCGGGCATGCCGGGTGCCCCCGGCGCGGGCGGCTCCGCCGGTGGTGCGCGCGGTGCTGTGCACCACGCGGAGACCATGCTCGCCGCACCTCCCGTCGGCGGCCCGAGCGCGCCCCCGCCGCCGCAGGCCCCCGGCGCACCCGGTATGCCGGGCGCCCCCGGGATGGCTCCGGGCGCTCCCCAGCCGCCGATGCCGCCCGGCGCGATGCCGCCGCCCGGTCAGCCCATGCCCGGGCAGCAGCCCCCGGCGTACGGCTACCCGCAGCCGCCCGCCGGTCAGCCGACGGTCGGCCCGGGCTACCAGGCCGTGCTGCGCTACCGCGCGCAGGACGGTTCCGAGCAGCAGCTGATCCGGCGTTCGGCGCCGGGTACGCCGCACCCGGAGTGGCAGATCTTCCATGAGCTGCGTGCCATGAACGTGCCGTCGGACCAGGTGCTGGAGCTGCACACCGAGCTGGAGTCGTGCGAACTGCCGGGTGCGTACTGCGCGCGGATGATCCGGGAGCAGTGGCCGCAGGCGCGGATCGCGAGCATCGCGCCGTACGGCACGGACCACGCGAGCCGGCAGCAGGGCATGCAGCAGCTGCTGGCGCACCAGGGTGAGCTGCACCAGGTCGCGGACGGGCCCGCGCGGCTCGCGCCGGTGCGGGCGCCGTTGCAGCAGGTGCAGCCGGCGCCGCCGCTGCCGCCGGAGGGGATCGCGCAGGAGCTGGCGGGCGCGTTCGGGCCGGGCGTCTTCCGGTTCGAGCAGGCCGCCGTGTCCCGGCAGGGCGTGCCGCCGGTGGTGGCGCACTCGCTCGTGGTGGCGGGCCTGCCGATGGACATGGGTCCGTTCTTCTGGGCGCAGGCCCAGCCGGGGCGGCCCGTGCCGACGCTGGCGGAGCTGGCGGCCGAGCGCGGGGTGCAGCCGGCCTCGGACGCGGGCTCGTACCTGGTGATGGGCAGCGACTTCGGGCGCGCGATCTGTGTGCAGTACGGCACCGCGAACATCGTCGCCGTGCCCGTGGAGGCGGGGCCGGGCGGCGCGCCCGTACCGCCGCAGTTCGTGAACACCGGTCTGCCCGAGTTCCAGCGCTGCCTGGCGCTGCTCGGCCGGATGTGGCGGCTGCGGTTCGGCCTGAACCAGGAGCAGGCGGGCCGTTGGACCGTCGACTTCCAGGCCCAGTTGGCCTCGCTCGACCCGGCGGCGCTCGGTTCGCCGGAGAGCTGGTGGTCGGTGCTGCTGGAGCAGATGTGGGACGGACTGCTCTGACGCGCCCGCGCTGAGGGAGCGTCACGGACAGGAGCCGGGTTCGGTCGTTGCGACTGGGCCCGGCTTCTTCGTACGCACCCCGCCCGTTACCTCTGCCCGGAGTGTCGCGTTATGAACCTTTCTGCCTGATACATCAAGATGTGCGCGAAATCATCATTTTGCGTCCGTCTGATGGAGAGGGGTTCCAGCATGAGCGGCACACCGGTCCCGCACCACGGTTTCGTGGCCGTACGGGGGCGTGGCTACCGTCCCGGACAGGTCGACGTGTACGCCGCCGCGCTCTCCCGGGACCGTGACGCCGCCTGGGAGCGCGCCGCCCGGCTGACCGTGCTCGCCAAGGAGATGGAGGCGGAGGCGGTACGGCTGCGGGAGACCGTGGCCCGGCTCGCCCCGCAGTCGTACGAGACGCTCGGGGAGCGGGCGCGGCGCATCTTCCAGCTCGGGCAGGAGGAGGCCGCCGCCGTGCGCGAGGGCACGCGCCGGGAGGCGCAGCGCCTTGCGGAGACGGCGCAGGCGCATGCGAACAGCGTGCACGCCGCGGCACAGGCGCACGCGGACACCGTGCGCGCCGAGGCGGAGGAGCGCGCCCACCGGCGCCTGCTCGCGGCGCGCGCCGAGGCGGACGAGATCCGCATCGCCACCCGGCGCGAGATCAAGGAGAGCCGCTCCGAGGCGCTCGCCGCGCTGCGCGAGATGCGGCAGCGCACCGACGGGCTCCTCGCCGAACAGGCCAAGGAGCACGCCGAGCGGTGGGCCGAGGCCGAGCGGGAGGCCGAGGAGCGCGCGGCGAAGGCCGAGCTCCGGCACGCCGAGCAGGTGGCCCGGGCGGAGGCCGCGCTGTCCGACGCGAAGCAGGCGCTCGCGGACGCGGAGGTCGCCGGGCGGCGTCGTCAGGAGGAGGCGCGGGCGCGGGCGGCGGAGCTGGTCGCCGAGGCGCACATGCGCGAGGAACGCATCGCGCGCGAGACGGAGCGTGTGCTGCGCGAGCACGGGGAGCGCTGGGACGACGTACGCGCCCACATGGACCACGTACGCAACAGCCTCACTTCGCTGACGGGGCGTGCGGCCGCGGAGTAGGGGCGCCCGGGCCCCTTCCGGGCGCCCCCTTGAGGCGAGCCGCCGTCCCAACGGCTCACCGGGTCACTTGTACGTGACGTCCGACGCGGTGTAGCGGCAGTACGTGCCGTCGGGGCCCTCGCCCAGTGACGTCGGCTCGGCGCCGCTGCTGTTGCCCTTGAAGCGCTCGCAGATGGTGAGGTCCTTGTCGCCGACGACCGTCACGCCCGAGAGGGTCGCGGTGTCGCCGTAGTTGGTGTTGATGCCGACCAGGACCTTGCCGGGGGCGGTCGCCTTCACGTTGCTGATGACGATGTGCCGCTGGTACTGGGTGGAGCAGTTGCCGCAGGAGCGGACCAGCTTGCCGAAGTCCTCGACCTGGAAGTTCTTGACGGTGAGGGTGCCGGCGCCGTTGAACTGCAGGACCTTGTCGTCCGCCTTGCGGGCGCCGCCGCCGTCCACGAGGTACTTCGCGGACGTCGACTTGCCCTTGAAGGAGGCGGCGTCCTCGCCGACGTCCTCCCACCACACGTTCTGGATCGTGCAGCTGCCCAGGCAGTGGACGCCGTCGGCGGCCGGGGAGCCGAGGACGACGTTCTTCAGCACGGCGCCGTCGGCGAGTTCGAACAGCGGGCCCTGGCTCTCGGACTGGCCGTCGCTGCCGAGGTCGCCGGAGCCGTAGAAGCGCTTGAGGGAGCCGTCGTAGGTGCCGGACACCTCGATCGTGGCGCTGACGGCCTGGTTGCCGGTGGCGGTCGGCCAGGCACCCAGCGACGAACCGCCGGTGGCGGTCGGGGTGGGCGTGGCGGACTTCGTGGGCGACGCAGACGCCGACGCGGAGGCCGAAGCGGTCGGTGTGGCCGACGGCACCGGCTCGTCCTGCGCCACCAGCCGCCAGCTCTTGCTGCTCGCCTTGTCGCACGAGTTCTGCTGCACCAGCGCGGACTTGACGTTCAGGCACTTGGCGCTGCCCGCGTTGACCAGGTGATGGGCGTCGCCCACCGCCGCCGGCTTCCACACCTGTGTCGGGCTGTCGTCGCACGTCTGCTGCTGCACAGCCTTGCCGACCGACGTCGAGGCGCCCTTCACCCCGGCGCACAGGGAGGCGCCCTTGACCGTGAAACCGCCGTCCTTGTCGGCCAGTTGCCAGACCTGTGCGGCGGATCCGGCGTCGCAGGCCGCCGTCGTCAGCTGGGTGCCGGCGGCCGTCGACGGGGCGGTCAGGCAGGTGCCGTCCGCCGCATTGACCAGGCGGTAGGTGCCCGCGCCCGGGCCCGAGGCCGACGCCGTCATCAGCATTCCGCCGGTGACCGCGCCCGCGCCCAGGGCCGTGACCAGGCCGCCGATCAGGAGACCCCTGCGGCGGTTCGTCTTCCTGCGCCGCGGCCGATGCCTGCGGGCAACTGCTCTCTCGCTCACGTCGTCGCTCTCGTTCGGGAGTTCGGAGGGGCGGAAGCGAGGCCGCTTGCCTCACTTCCGCCCCTCTGTCGCCACCGGCCCCGCAAAGGGTTGCCGGACAACGAGAACGACCGACGGCGTCACCCCTGCCGGCGCACCGCCCCCGCCAGGATCCACCCCTCCACCGCCTCGTACTGCCGGCGCTGCTCCTCCGCCTTCCGCCGCCCGGAGATCACCGTCCCCAGCCAGCCGAACGCGAAGCCCGCGGGAATGGAGACCAGGCCGGTCGTCGTGAACGGGAACCAGTTGAAGTCGGCGTCGGGGAAGGCGGAGAAGGGCGAGCCGGAGACCAGATTGGTGCCCGGCATCAGCAGCAGGACGGTGAGGGAGCCGCCGATGAGCGTGGCCAGCAGGCCCGTTCGCGTGTAGCGGCGCCAGAAGAGGCCGTAGACGAGGGCGGGCGCGATGGCCGAGGCGCCCAGGCAGAAGGAGAGCGTGACCAGCGGTTGCAGGCTGCGGTTCTGGACCAGGGTGGCCAGCAGGATCGCTACCGTGCCCACCGCCAGCGCGGACAGCCGCGCCAGCACCATCTCGCGGCGGCCGGACAACTCCCGTACCCGGGAGGCGAACACGTCGTGGGCGAGGGAGTTGGCGCAGGCGAGGATCATGCCCGCGACAGAGGCGAGCAGGGTGAGGAAGAGGGCGGTGGTGACCGTCGTGAACAGGAACGTCTCCGCGCTGGACACCTCCGCGCCGAACGCGGCCTGCGAGCCGAGCAGATAGGCGGTGTTCCCCTGCGGGTCGGCCTGCGCGATCACCGCCCGCCCGATGAGCGCGGTCGCACCGAACCCGACGACCGTGATGACGAGCACGAACAGCACCACCGAGGACACCGCCCAGGACATCGAACGGCGCACCTGGCGCGCGCCCGAGGCGGTGTACATGCGCATGGTGACGTGCGGCAGGCAGGCGCCGCCGAGGACGACGGCCAACTGGGAGCTGATCATGTCCAGTTTCGGATACGGGCCGCCCGCGAACTCCAGACCGGAGTTCAGGAACGCCGACCCCACCCCGCTCTGCTCGGCGGCCGTGTCGAACAGCGCGCCCGGGTCCCAGTCGAACTTGCTCAGCACCAGTACGGCGACCACGGCGCCGGAGCCGAGCAGCATCACCATCTTCAGCATCTGGATCAGGGCGGTGCCCTTCATGCCGCCGATCGTCGCGTAGCTGATCATCAGCGCGCCCACCCCGATGATGCAGCCCGTCTGCATCGAGTCGCCGGAGAAGCCGAGGATGAACGCCAGCAGATGGCCGGTGCCCGCCAGTTGGACCAGCATCAGCGGCATCATCGCGGCGAGCGTCACCACGCACGCCGTGATGCGGACGCTGCGCCCGGGCATACGGCGGGCCAGCGCGTCGCCCATGGTGAACCGGCCCGCGTTGCGAAGGGGTTCGGCCAGCAGGAACATCAGCAGCATCAGTGACAGGGCCGTGCTGAGGGCGAGGACGATCCCGTCGTAGCCGTACAGCGCGATCACCCCGGTGGTGCCGAGCACGGTCGCGGCGGAGATGTAGTCGCCGCCGATCGCCAGGCCGTTGCGCATGGAGGACAGGGAGCTGTAGCCGGTGTAGAACTCGTCCAGGTCGTCACGGTCCGGGCCCGTCATCACGCACAGCAGCAGGGTGATGGTGGCGACGGCGGAGAACGCCACCAGGGACATCGCCTGTGCGTCGCCGCTGAACTGGGTGGTCATCGGCGTGCAGCCTCCTGCCGCTTGGCGTCCACCGCGGCCTGCCGGCGGATGCGGTCGGCGAGCGGGTCGACGTAACGGCGCGCGGTGTGCTCGTAGAGCGCGATCGCCAGCCAGGTGACGGGGAGTTGGACCAGGGCGAGGAGCAGGCCGGTGGGCATGCCGTCGGTGACCGTGCTCGTCATGAAGGAGGGCGCGGTCGCGGACAGGACGAGGAAGAGGAGGAAGTAGCCGAGCGCCGTGAGGGTGGCGGTGCGCCGCTGCCAGCGGTAGGCGCTGCGCAGGATGCGCAGGTCGCTGTGGTGGCCGAGCGCTGGGTGGCGCGGGGCGTGCTGCGGGCGCGGCGGACCGGCGGGGCGGGGCGGGTACGGCTCGTACGACGGATACGACTGATACGGCGGATGCGACTGGTACGACGGATACGGGTCGTGGGACATCCCGTGCTCCTTGCGTGGCGGCTCGGGTCCGGTGCGGACCGCAGGGAGTTGGGGGGCGGGTGAGCGGAGCCACGCACGCTACTCGCTGGTAGCCGGATCCGCGAGGGTTTCACCAAACTGAGCGGTCGGTACGCGCTTACTTCTGTGAATCCATGTCTGACCTCGGGTGTTACCCCCGTTAACTCAGACTTTTCACATCCCGTGTCACACTCCGCCCCGCCCCGCGCCTCTTGTCGGCAGAGCAGCACCCGTCCACGAGAGGAACACCACCATGAAGATCGTCGTCTTCGGCGCCAACGGCCCCACCGGCCGCCGTACCGTCGCGCAGGCGAGCGAGGCCGGGCACACCGTCACGGCCGTGACCCGCAATCCCGACGCGTTCCCGGAAACGGGGCCGCGGGTCAGGGTCCTGGCGGCGGACGTCCACGACCCGGCCGCGGTGGAGCGCGCGGTCGCCGGGCAGGACGCCGTCGTCTCCGCGCTCGGCGTGCCGTACAGCCGCGAGCCGGTCAGCGTGTACTCCGCCGGCGTCGCGCACATCACCGAGGCCATGACCCGGCACGGCGTACGCCGGTTCGTCGGCGTCACCTCCACCGTCCTGTTCGGGACGCCCGCGCCCGGCGAGAACTTCCTGTTCCGGAAGATCCTGGAGCCGGGCATCGCCCGCTTCATGGGGCGCACCGTCTACGACGACATGCGCCGCATGGAGGAGGTCGTCGTCACCTGCGACCTCGACTGGACGGTCCTGCGGCCCGGCGGCCTCTTCGACGCGGACGAGGTCAGCGCCTACGAGACCGGCACGAGCCGCCTGCCCGGCCGCTACACCTCACGCGCCGACCTCGCCCACGAACTGCTGCGCCAGGCCACGGAGGGGCGGCGGCACGTCGGCGCCTTCGTCGACGTCCGCACGACGCAGAACACACCGAGCTTCCTCGACCTCATCCGCAAGGAGGCGGTCGGCAAGGCCTAGGGGAGTGCGCGCCGGTAGCCGATGCCGGGGCGCCCGGTGAGGGTGAACTCCCCGGTCGCGAGGAAGCCGTTGCGCTCCAGTACGGCCCTGGAGGCGAGGTTGTCGAGCGTCGTGACCGCGGTGAGGGCGACCAGACCGTACGTCGTCGCCGCCGTCCGGCACAGCTCGCCGACCGCCGCCGTCGCCACGCCCCGACCGGACGCGTGTTCCCCGATGCGGTAACCGAGTTCGGCGCTGCCGTTCTCGACGTCGATCAGGTTGACGCGGCCGAGCAGTCGCCCGTCCTCGTCGGTCACCACATGGAAGTGGCAGACACCCGCCTCCTGTTCGGCCAGGCGAGCGGCATGAAGGGCGGCGAAGTCGGTGAAGTACGCGTCCCCCCGGTCCGGGATCGTGCGCACGAAGTACGCGCGGTTCTCCTGCTCGAAGGCCAGCAGGGCGTTCGCGTGATCGGCGCGCAGCCGTTCCAGCCTGATCATGCGGTGAGCATAGGGACGCTCAGTCGGTGATCACCGGGAATTTCCGCGGGGCCAGGAACAGCAGCACCAGGAACGCCAGCGCCGCCGCGCACGCCGCGCCCAGGTACACCGCGTGCACGGCGTCCGCGATGGCGTGCCGGGTCGCCTCCGTGGCCGTACCGGAGTCGAGGGCGCGGGTCACCGAGTCCAGGTCGCCCGCCCCGCCAAGACGCGCCGCCAGCACGCCGTTGGCGACCGCGCCGAACACCGCCGCGCCCATCGTCTGGCCGGTCTGGCGGCAGAACAGCACCGACGCCGTCGTCGTGCCGCGCTCCGACCAGCCCACCGTCGACTGGACTCCGACGATCAGCGGGAGCTGGAACAGGCCGAGCGCGCCGCCGAGCAGCAGCATCAGCAGGGTCGGCTGCCAGGCTGCGCCCGGGTAGGGCAGGAACGGGAACGCGAACAGGATCAGCGCGGCCGCCGCCATGCCGAACAGCGCGGTGTCGCGGAAGCCGATCCTGCGGTACACGTGCTGGCTGAACGCGGCCGACACCGGCCAGCTCAACGTCCATACGGACAGCACGAATCCGGCGGCCACGGGGCCGAGGCCGAGGACCGACTGGGCATACGTGGGCAGGAAGACGGTCGGCGCGACCATGAGCAGGCCCAGGGCGCCGAGCGCCAGGTTCACCGCGGCGATCGTGCGGCGCCGCCACACCCAGCCAGGGATGATCGGCTCGGCCGCCCGGCGCTCCACCAGCACCACGACCACCACCAGCGCGAGCCCCGTACCGAGCATGGCGACGGAGGGCGCCGACAGCCACGGCCAGGCCACTCCACCCTGCACCAGCGCCGTCAGCAGCACGCCCCCGCAGGCGAACACCGCCAGCGCGCCCGCCCAGTCGACACGCGCGCGCGTGGAGGGCGATTTCCCGTCACGCGCGCGCGTGGAGGGCGTTTTCCGTTCCGGCTCGTGCAGATGGCGGACGATCAGCCACAACGCCACCGCTCCGATGGGCAGGTTGACGAGGAAGATCCACCGCCAGTCCGCGTACGCCGCGAGCACGCCGCCCACGCCGGGCCCGGCGACCGCCGACACCGCCCACACCGTGGACAGCTTGGACTGGATCTTGGGGCGCTCCTCCAGCGGATACAGATCGGCGGCGAGCGTCTGGACCGTGCCCTGGAGCGCACCGCCGCCCAGCCCCTGCACGATCCGGAAGGCGATCAGCGCCCCCATGTTCCAGGCGGCGGCGCACAGCAGCGAGCCCAGCAGGAACACCGCCGCGCCCGCGACCAGCACCGGCTTGCGGCCGAAGGTGTCGGAGAGCTTGCCGTAGACGGGCAGGGTGACGGTCACGGCCAGCAGATAGCCGGAGAACAGCCAGGAGAAGTAGGAGAAGCCGCCCAGGTCGCCGACGATCTGGGGTACGGCGGTGGAGACGACGGTGGCATCGAGCGCGGCCAGCGCCATCGCGAGCATCAGGGCCGCCACGACGGCGCCGCGCCGGTCGGTTCCGGTGCGCTGTGCGCCCTTGGGTATCGCCGGTCTGGTACGGCCCACCGGATTCCTTCCCACTGCACCTATCTGCCGCCGACCAGCTTCCCACTTGAGCCTCACGTGACGGGAGGGTGCAGCGTGGAGTGGGCCCGAGGGTGGAGGCGACCCCGAGGCGCACTCCACCGAAGGGTGGAGTGCCCTTAGGGGTAGTTCCGTACTAACGGCCGGGGTGGGTTCGTCCCGACGGAGGACGAGACGGCCCGGGGGCGGTCCTTAACCTGGCTTTACGCCGCTGGGGGGCGGCTGACCGAACCATCGAGGGTGGGGTTTTCCCCCGGAGAAGACTGCACTGGGCACCAGCGCGCCGGACCCCCTCCCGCCGCCAGACTCATGGACGTACCGCTTCACACGTTCCTTGCACTGATTCGCTTGCTTCATCTGCTGACCGACATAGGAGACATACCGTGACATCGGCTGTGACCATTCCCAGGCACGGGGGCACTGGAGGGCGTACGGCCGTTGCCGCGCGGGCGCGGCAGGTCGTCAAGGCCTACGGGGCCGGGGAGACCCGCGTCGTCGCCCTCGACCATGTCGATGTGGACATCGCCCGCGGCCAGTTCACCGCGATCATGGGCCCCTCGGGCTCCGGCAAGTCCACGCTCATGCACTGCCTCGCCGGTCTCGACACCGTGTCCAGCGGCCAGATCTACCTGGACGACACCGAGATCACCGGCCTGAAGGACAAGAAGCTCACGCAGCTGCGCCGGGACCGGATCGGGTTCATCTTCCAGGCGTTCAACCTGCTGCCGACGCTCAACGCGATAGAGAACATCACGCTGCCCATGGACATCGCCGGCCGCAAGCCCGACAAGGAGTGGCTGGCGCGGGTCGTGGACACCGTGGGGCTCGCCGGGCGGCTCAAGCATCGGCCCACCCAGCTCTCCGGCGGCCAGCAGCAGCGCGTCGCCGTGGCCCGGGCGCTGGCCGCCCGGCCCGAGATCATCTTCGGTGACGAGCCGACCGGAAACCTCGACTCGCGCGCGGGTGCCGAGGTACTGGGCTTCCTGCGGCGCTCGGTCGACGAGCTCGGGCAGACCATCGTGATGGTCACGCACGACCCGGTCGCCGCCTCCTACGCGGACCGTGTGCTGTACCTCGCCGACGGCCGGATCGTCGACGAGATGCTCCGCCCGACCGCCGACGCCGTGCTGGACCGCATGAAGGACTTCGACGCCCGGGGGCGCACGTCATGACCGTCGTGAAGACCTCGATGCGCAACTTCTTCGCGCACAAGGGACGCATGGCCCTGTCGGCCGTGGCCGTCCTGCTGTCGGTGGCCTTCGTGTGCGGCACGCTGGTGTTCACCGACACCATGAACACGACGTTCGACAAGCTCTTCGCCACCACCGCCTCCGACGTCACGGTCTCCCCGAAGGAGGCCAAGAGCGACGAGGCCGCGCAGAACGGCAAGCCCGAGTCGCTGCCGGCCTCCACCCTGGCGCAGGTGGCGAAGGCGGAGGGCGTCAAGTCCGCCGAGGGCGCGGTCAGTTCGATGAACGTGACCGTCGTCGACAGCGACAACGACAACATGGGGTCGAGCAGCGGCGCCCCGACCATCGCCGGCAACTGGACCAAGAACGACCTGCGGTCGATGGAGATCACCTCCGGGCACGCCCCGCGCGGACCCACCGAGGTCATGGTCGACGCCGACACCGTCGACAAGCACGACCTCAAGCTCGGCGACGAACTGCGCACCATCTCCGTCGTCGGCGACTTCAAGGCGCGCATCGTCGGTATCGCCACCTTCAAGGTGACCAACCCCGGCGCCGCGATCGTCTACTTCGACACCGCCACCGCCCAGCGCGAACTTCTCGGCGCCGAGGGCCGTTTCACCCAGATCCTCGCCACCGCCGCGTCCGGTGTCAGCGACGAGCGGCTCAAGCAGAACGTCGCCCAGGCCCTGGACGGCACGTTCAAGCTCCAGACGGCCAAGGAGAGCGCCGACGAGAACCGCGAGGACGTCAACGAGTTCATGGGCGTCATCAAGTACGCCATGCTCGGCTTCGCCGGGATCGCCTTCCTGGTCGGCGTCTTCCTGATCATCAACACCTTCTCCATGCTGGTCGCCCAGCGCACCCGCGAGATCGGCCTGATGCGGGCGATCGGCTCCTCCCGCAAGCAGGTCAACCGCTCCGTGCTGGTCGAGGCCCTGCTGCTCGGCTTCGTCGGCTCGATCCTCGGCGTCGGCGCGGGCGTCGGCATCGCGATCGGCCTGATGGAACTGATGTCGATGGCCGGCATGAACCTCTCCACGGACGACCTCACCATCAAGACCGCCACCCCGGTGGCCGGCCTCGTCCTGGGTGTCGTCGTCACCGTCCTCGCCGCCTATCTGCCGGCCCGCCGCGCCGGCAAGGTCTCCCCGATGGCCGCACTGCGCGACGCCGGCACCCCGGCCGACGGCAGGGCGGGCTGGGTGCGCGGCCTGATCGGCCTGGTGCTGACGGGCTCGGGAGCCGCCGCCCTCTATCTGGCCGCCACGGCCGACAAGGCGAGCGACGGCGCGCTGATGCTCGGCGGCGGTGTGGTGCTGTCCCTGATCGGCTTCGTCATCATCGGCCCGCTGCTGGCGGGCGGGGTGGTCCGGGTGATCAGCGCGGTGCTGCTGCGGGCCTTCGGCCCCGTGGGCCGGATGGCCGAGCGCAACGCCCTGCGCAACCCGCGCCGCACCGGCGCCACGGGCGCCGCCCTGATGATCGGCCTGGCACTGGTGGCCTGTCTGTCGGTGGTCGGCTCCTCGATGGTCGCCTCCGCGACGAGCGAGCTGGACAAGTCGGTCGGCGCCGACTTCATCGTCCAGGGCAACCAGCGGATCTTCCCCGAGGCCGAGAAGGCGATGCAGGAGAGCCCCGGCCTGGCCCACGTCACCCGCTACAAGGAGATCGACGCCACCCTCACCTCGCCCGACGGCAAGACGGAGGACGACGGCGTCACGGCCGCCGACCCGACCTATCCGGAGGACCTGAGCCGCCCGACCACGGCGGGCACCCTCACGGACGCCTACGGCAAGGACGCCATGTCGGTCGGCTCCGACTACGCCAAGAAGCACCACGTGCGGGTCGGCGACACGCTTACCGTCGCCTTCAAGGGCGGCGAGACGGCGAAGCTGAAGGTCGCGGCGATCACCGACGACGACAGCGTGTTCGACCAGGGTGCGCGGTACATCAGCATCGAGACGATGCAGAAGTACCTCCCGGCCGACCGGATCCCGCCGAACTCGATCATGTTCGCCGAGGCGAAGGAGGGCCAGCAGGACCAGGCGTACGCGGCCCTGAAGAAGGCGCTGGACCCCTACCCGCAGTACCAGGTCCGTGACCAGACGGACTACAAGGAAGAGCTGAAGAACCAGGTCGGCCAGCTGCTGAACATGGTCTACGGCCTGCTCGCCCTGGCGATCATCGTGGCGGTGCTGGGCGTGGTGAACACGCTGGCCCTGTCGGTGGTGGAGCGGACGAGGGAGATCGGCCTGATGCGGGCCATCGGCCTCTCCCGCCGCCAGCTGCGCCGGATGATCCGCATGGAGTCGGTGGTCATCGCCCTCTTCGGCGCCCTGCTGGGCCTCGGGCTCGGAATGGGCTGGGGCGCGACGGCCCAGAAGCTGCTCGCGCTGGAGGGCCTGAACGTCCTCGACATCCCCTGGCCGACGATCATCGGCGTCTTCATCGGCTCGGCCTTCGTGGGCCTGTTCGCCGCCCTGATCCCGGCGTTCCGGGCGGGCCGCATGAACGTCCTGAAGGCGATCGCGACGGAGTAGCGCAGGAAGCAGCCACCGCATACGGGGGTTGCGGGGCCCGGTGCCGGGAGTCTTGGGGGACTTCCGGCACCGGGCTCTTCTGCGATGGGGACACAGGCCGGGCCTCTGGGGGCGGCGCCCCCAGAGGCGCCCACACCCACGCAGGTTGTCCACACGGCGGACGTTGTCCACAGCCCCGGCGCCCGCCCGCGCAGCGACGTACGCTGGAGAGACCCCCGGCCCGCAGCGCGCGTCGGGCGGTTCGTGTTGCCCGCCCCCGGACGAAAGCCGCCCCCGAATGAGCCTGCACGGTCTGCTCGACGCCGTAGTCAAGGACACCGCCCTCGCGGAAGCGATCGCCGCGGCCACCGACGGCAACCGCATGCACGTCGACCTCGTCGGCCCCCCGGCGGCGCGCCCCTTCGCGGTCGCCGCCCTGGCCCGCGAGACCGGCCGCCCCGTGCTGGCGGTGACGGCGACGGGCCGCGAGGCCGAGGACCTCGCCGCCGCCCTGCGCTCCCTCCTCCCCCCGGAGGGCGTCGTGGAGTACCCGTCCTGGGAGACCCTCCCGCACGAGCGCCTCAGCCCCCGCAGCGACACCGTCGGCCGCCGCCTCGCCGTCCTGCGCCGGCTGGCCCACCCCCGCCCGGACGACCCCGAGACCGGCCCGGTCTCCGTCGTCGTCGCGCCCGTACGCTCGGTCCTCCAGCCGCAGGTCAAGGGCCTCGGCGACCTGGAACCCGTAGCCCTGCGCACCGGGCAGACCGCCGACCTGAACCAGATCGTCGAGGCCCTCGCCGCCGCCGCGTACTCCCGCGTCGAGCTGGTCGAGAAGCGCGGCGAGTTCGCCGTACGAGGCGGCATCCTCGACGTGTTCCCGCCCACCGAGGAACACCCCCTGCGCGTCGAGTTCTGGGGCGACGACGTCGAGGAGATCCGCTACTTCAAGGTCGCCGACCAGCGCTCCCTGGAGGTCGCCGAGCACGGCCTGTGGGCGCCGCCCTGCCGCGAGCTGCTGCTCACCGACGACGTACGCGCACGCGCGCGTGCCCTCGCCGAGGAACACCCCGAGCTCGGCGAGCTGCTCGGCAAGATCGCCGAGGGCATCGCCGTGGAAGGGATGGAATCCCTCGCTCCGGTCCTTGTCGACGACATGGAGCTGCTGCTCGACGTGCTGCCCAAGGGCGCCATGGCCGTCGTGTGCGACCCCGAGCGGGTCCGCACGCGTGCCGCCGACCTCGTCGCGACCAGCCAGGAGTTCCTCCAGGCGTCGTGGGCGGCCACCGCGGGCGGCGGCGAGGCGCCCATCGACGTCGGCGCGGCCTCCCTGTGGTCCATCGCCGACGTCCGCGACCGCGCGCGCGAGCTGGACATGATGTGGTGGTCGGTGTCGCCGTTCGCGGCCGACGACGTCCTCGAAGAGGCCGACACGCTCAAGCTCGGCATGCACGCGCCCGAGACCTACCGCGGCGACACCGCGAAGGCGCTGGCCGACACCAAGGGCTGGCTCGCCGACGGCTGGCGCACGGTCTACGTCACCGAGGGCCACGGCCCGGCCGCCCGTACCGTCGAGGTCCTCGGCGGCGAGGGCATCGCGGCCCGCCTGGACGCGGACCTGACGGCCCTGAGCCCCTCGCTCGTGCACGTGGCGTGCGGCTCCATCGACTACGGCTTCGTCGACCCGGCACTCCGGCTCGCCGTGCTGACGGAGACCGACCTGTCGGGCCAGAAGGCGGCCGGCAAGGACGGCGCCCGCATGCCCGCGCGCCGCAGGAAGACCATCGACCCGCTCACCCTCGAAGCCGGCGACTACATCGTCCACGAGCAGCACGGCGTCGGCCGCTACATCGAGATGGTGCAGCGGACCGTCCAGGGCGCCACGCGCGAGTACCTCGTCGTGGAGTACGCCCCCGCCAAGCGCGGCCAGCCCGGCGACCGCCTCTACATCCCCACCGATCAGCTGGAGCAGATCACCAAGTACGTCGGCGGCGAGGCGCCCACGCTGCACCGCCTCGGCGGCGCGGACTGGACGAAGACCAAGGCGCGCGCGAAGAAGGCCGTCAAGGAGATCGCGGCGGACCTCATCAAGCTCTACTCGGCCCGTATGGCGGCCCCCGGGCACGCCTTCGGCTCGGACACTCCCTGGCAGCGCGAGCTGGAGGACGCCTTCCCCTACGCCGAGACGCCCGACCAGCTCACCACGATCGCCGAGGTCAAGGAGGACATGGAGAAGTCGGTCCCGATGGACCGCCTGATCTGCGGCGACGTCGGCTACGGCAAGACGGAGATCGCGGTGCGGGCCGCCTTCAAGGCCGTACAGGACGGCAAGCAGGTGGCCGTGCTCGTCCCCACGACCCTGCTGGTGCAGCAGCACTTCGGGACGTTCTCCGAGCGCTACTCGCAGTTCCCGGTGAACACCCGGGCCCTGTCGCGCTTCCAGACCGACACCGAGGCGAAGGCCGTCCTTGAGGGCCTGAAGGAGGGCTCGGTGGACGTCGTCATCGGCACCCACCGCCTCTTCTCGTCGGAGACGAAGTTCAAGGACCTGGGCCTGGTCATCGTCGACGAGGAGCAGCGCTTCGGCGTCGAGCACAAGGAGCAGCTGAAGAAGCTGCGCGCCAATGTGGACGTCCTGACGATGTCCGCGACCCCGATCCCGCGCACGCTGGAGATGGCGGTGACGGGCATCCGCGAAATGTCCACGATCACCACCCCGCCGGAGGAGCGCCACCCGGTCCTGACCTTCGTCGGCCCGTACGAGGAGAAGCAGATCGGCGCGGCCATCCGCCGTGAACTGCTGCGCGAGGGCCAGGTCTTCTACATCCACAACCGGGTGGAGTCGATCGACCGCGCGGCCGCCCGGCTGCGCGAGATCGTCCCCGAGGCCCGGATCGCGACGGCCCACGGCCAGATGTCGGAGCAGGCGCTGGAACAGGTCGTCGTCGACTTCTGGGAGAAGAAGTTCGACGTACTCGTCTCGACGACGATCGTCGAGTCCGGCATCGACATCTCCAACGCCAACACGCTGATCGTGGAGCGCGGCGACAACTTCGGCCTGTCCCAGCTGCACCAGCTGCGCGGCCGGGTCGGCCGAGGCCGGGAGCGGGGCTACGCGTACTTCCTGTACCCGCCGGAGAAGCCCCTGACGGAGACCGCCCACGAGCGCCTGGCGACCATCGCCCAGCACACGGAGATGGGCGCGGGTATGTACGTGGCGATGAAGGACCTGGAGATCCGCGGCGCGGGCAACCTCCTGGGCGGCGAGCAGTCCGGCCACATCGCGGGCGTCGGCTTCGACCTGTACGTCCGCATGGTCGGCGAGGCCGTCGCGGACTACCGCGCCTCCCTGGAGGGCGGGGTCGAGGAGGAGCCGCCCCTGGAGGTCAAGATCGAGCTCCCCGTCGACGCGCACGTCCCGCACGACTACGCCCCCGGCGAGCGGCTCCGCCTCCAGGCCTACCGGGCCATCGCCTCCGCCAACACGGAGGAGGACATCAAGGCCGTACGCGAGGAACTCGTCGACCGCTACGGCAAGTTGCCCGAGCCGGTGGAGAACCTGCTGTTGGTGGCGGGCCTGCGCATGCTCGCGCGCGCGTGCGGCGTCGGCGAGATCGTCCTCCAGGGCAACAACATCCGCTTCGCACCGGTGGAGTTGCGCGAGTCCCAGGAACTGCGGGTCAAGCGCCTCTATCCCGGCACGGTCATCAAGCCGGCGGCGCACCAGGTCCTGGTGCCGCGGCCCAAGACCGCGAAGGTGGGCGGCAAGCCGCTCGTCGGGCGGGAACTGCTGGGCTGGGTCGGGGAGTTCCTGGCGTCGATCCTGGGGTCCTGAGGGGCGGTCACCGGATCTCGCCCGCCCGGAACAGCAGCGCCGCCAGCGCCCGGAACACCTCCTCCGGATCCTTCTCCCCGACGGGTCCGTCCAGGTTGTGGCTCAGCAGCAGCGTCGCGAACCCGTGCGCCAGCGACCACGCGGCGACGCCCGCGAGCCGGTTGTCCACGCCGAGTTCCTCCGGCCGCACGCCGGCGACCGCCCCGCGCAGGGCGTCGCCGGCGAGGGCGCGGGCCGTGGTGAGTTCGAGGTCGTCGGCGCGCAGCAGCTCGGGTGTGAACATCACCTGGAAGTGCGCCGGGTGCTCGCGGGCGAAGCGTACGTAGCGCACGCCCGAGTCCTTGAGGTCCGCGGCCTCGGTGAGAGCGGCCGCGAGCAGCCCGAAGCCTTCGGCCGCGATCGCGGTGAGCAGCCCGGTGCGGTCCTTGAAGTGGTGGGCCGGGGCCGCGTGCGAGACCTCGGCGCGGCGGGCGAGATCGCGCAGGCTGAGCGCGGACGGACCGTCGGCGGCGATGACGTCGAGGGCGGCGGTGAGGATGGCGCGGCGCAGGTCACCGTGGTGGTAGCGGCGTTCGCCGGGCTTCTTGGGCTGTGCGGGCGGCTGGGCGGAGGACTGTGCGGGGGTCATGCTCAGCAGGGTATCCGCAATCTAGGCGTTGACAAGTTGGGGATGCTCGGGCAATCTAGGCAGTGTCTAGTTGTGGAGTGTGAGGGGGAGTCACATGTCGACGCACGAGGAATTGACGCGCGAATCGAACGGCGGGATCGAGCCGGCCCGAGTCCGTCAGCTCTGGCATCTGCTGGAGCCGCTGCACGCGGTGCTGTACTACGCGCCGGAGGTCTTCGAGGAGGCCGCCGAGCTCGGGTACGGGACGAAGGAGCGCTGGCCGAGCTACTTCCCCTTCCGGGCGGCGCCGTTGGGCGCGGCCGGGAGCGAGCGGGTGGCGTCCGCCTTCTACAGCTTCAACCCCCGCATGGTCGCCGAACACATCGACCCGGCGTGGTCGATCGCGAGCCCGGAGGGCGTGCTGGCGGCGCGACTGCGCGGCATGGACCGGGCGTACCGCGCGATATTCGGTGACCGCACCGACAGTCCGGAGCTGGCGGAGGCCGCCGCCCTCGCCCGGCGCGCCGCCGAGGCGGCGAACACGGCCGGCCGCCCGCTCGCCGCGGCCAACGCCGAACTGGACTGGCCCGAGGCCCCACACCTCCAGCTCTGGCACGCGGCGACGATCCTGCGCGAGCACCGCGGCGACGGCCACCTCGCGGCCCTGCTCGTGGCGGGCCTCGACCCGGTCGAGTCGCTCGTTTCCTTCGCCGCGATAGGCGCCGCCTCCGTCGAACGCTTCGAGAGCCGCGGCTGGAGTGCGGAGCAATGGGCGGCGGCACGCGAACGCCTCACCGCCCGCGGCCTGGTCGACTCCGGCGGTACGGCGACGGAGGCGGGCCGCGACCTGCGCCGCACCGTCGAGGAGCACACCGACCGCCTGGCCGCCGCACCCTGGCGGGCGCTCACCCCGCAGGACGTGGACCGACTCACTGAACTGCTCGGCGAGTTCTGGGTCGCGGTGCTGTCCTCGGGGCTGCTGCCGTCGGAGACGACGCTCGGCATCGGGAAGGTCTGACGGCTCGGGAACATCTGACAGCTCTGGAGGGTCTGACGGCTACGGGCGGTCGCCCGGACGGGTCGCCGCTCCGGACAGGCGAAGCCGTCCGCGGCTGGTGGGTCTTCCGCGGACGGCCTCTGTTTCAGGATGGCTCTCCGGCCTTGGGGTTCCTACGGTTGCTCGGGCCTGTCACGGTCCATGCCGAGCTGGCCCTCGATCCGCTGCTGCGCGTCGTCGACCTGGCTCTCGTACTTGTTGCCCGTCTTCTCGTTGACCTGTTGTTCCGCGGTGTCGGACATGTCCTTGGCCTTGTCCCGCGCCTGATTCCTGAACCTGTCGAAGATGCCCATCCAGAACTCCTTCCGGGGCGACTCAGAACCGACGATACGCCCGAGATCGATGGAATGCGCATTTTCAGCCGATATGGCCTGGACCTCTCGGCCGCTACCGTGAGACCGGCACAACCGGCACGCAGGGGAGGGGCGCACCGTGATGCGTCTGAGGGGCGGGGCGGCGGTCTCCGCCGCGGTACTGGGCATGCTGCTCGCGGTCACGGGCTGCGAGGACGTGGGTGACCTGCCCCTGGACGACTCCGCCTCGGGCTCCGCGGGGGACGGCGGCGAGGGGCGCGCGGTCAGCCCGCTCGACAACTCCGACGGAACGAAACCGGGCCTCGCGGCCATCACCTCGGACGCCGACCGGGCCGAGGCGCGGGCCCTGATCGAGAAGGTGACGACGAAGGGCCGTGGCCCCAGGACGGGATACGGCCGGGACGAGTTCGGCTACGCCTGGATGGACTCCGCCCCGGGTGTCGCGTACGCCCGCAACGGCTGTGACACCCGCAACGACCTGCTGCAACGGGACGGCGAGGAGCTGGAGTTCCGCTCGGGCTCGGACTGCGTCGTGATGTCCATGCGACTCGACGACCCGTACACCGGCCGGACGATCGAGTGGACCAAGTCCCGTGCCACGGAGGTCCAGATCGACCACGTCATGCCGCTTTCCTACGACTGGCAGATGGGCGCCTCCCGCTGGCCCGAGGGCAGACGCGAGGCCATCGCCAACGACCCGCTGAACCTCATGCCGGTCGACGGCCGCACCAACAGCTCCAAGGGCGACTCCGGCCCCGCCTCCTGGCTCCCCCCGAACAAGCGGATCCGCTGCTCCTACGCCGTGCGCTTCGCCCAGGTCTCCCTGAAGTACGAGCTGCCGGTGACCTCGCCCGACAAGGAGATGATGCTGCGACAGTGCGGGGGCTGACCCGGCGGTCGCGGTCGGTCGCGGTCGGTCGGAAAAGGGTTTCCCGACGCTCGTGGCGCCCACCTACCGTGGGCGCATGGAGTGGAAGGTAGCGAGCCTGGCCCAGCGTCCCGAGATGTTCGAGCGGGTCGTGGCCATGGAGTCGAGCTGGCCGGAGCCGGTGACGAACGACCATGTGGGCAACGCCCATTACGGCCGGATCGCCACCGAGCTGCCGGAGTACGTGCAGTTCACCGAGGACGAGCGGGGCGAGATCGTCGCCCACGCCTACAGCGTGCCGTTCGCCCTCGCCGTCGAGGGCCGCGGCACCCTGCCCGCCCGCGGCTGGGACGAGGTGCTCGTATGGGCGTTCAGCGATCTGCGCCACGGCGTGCGCCCCGACACGGTCAGCGCCATCTCGGTCACCGTCGCCCCGCACGCCCAGGGCCTCGGCCTGTCCGGCCTGATGCTCTCGGCAATGCGGGACAACGCCCGCGCCCGTGGCTTCCGCGAGGTCGTCGCCCCCGTCCGCCCCAACGCCAAGCACCTCGAACCGCACACCCCCATCGAGGAGTACGCCCGCCGCGTACGGCCCGACGGGCTGCCCCACGACCCGTGGCTGCGGGTGCACGCCCGGGCCGGCGCCGTCATCGACTCGGTGGCGCCGGCCTCCATGACGGTGTCCGGCTCGCTGGAGCAGTGGCGCGGCTGGACCGGGCTGCCCTTCGACACCGCGGGCGATGTCGAGGTGCCCGGTGCGCTGGTGCCGGTGCGCTGCGAGCCGGAACGGGGATACGCCGTCTACGTGGAGCCCAACGTATGGATGCGGCACCCCCTGTGACCCGGTGGCTCAGGAGCCGAGCGCGTCCAGGTCCAGGACCTCGCCGGTCGGCTTGTCCGCCGGGACCGGCTTGTCGAACTCGCTGAACGACAGCGAGCCGGAGTCCGACGGGGTCGTGCTCACAAGCCGCAGCAGATACGGCTCGCCCTCGGTGGCGACGTACAGCGTGTAGCTGTCCTTGCCGTCCTTCTCGTCCAGTGTGATCGCGGGCGTGCCGTTCACGGCGGTGGTCTTGCCGCGGGTGGCGTCCGACTCGGCGTCCGTGGCGTCGCCGAGCATCGCCTCCAGGTCGCACAGGTCCGTCATGCCCTCGGCGTCCGCGCTGTTCGCCGACATCTTGGTCCACTTCCCGGCCAACAGCGCCACGGCCGCGTCGACGTCCGCCTTGGGCTCACCCTTGCTCTGGGCCCGCAGGAACGTCTCGTCGTACTTCAAGTAGAGGGTGCCGCCGGTCTGGATCAGGTCGGTCCTGCCCTCACCGTCCATGCTCATGTGGCCGGCGCACTCGCCCTGCTTGTTCAGCGCGATGTCGAACTCGATCGTGCCGCCGGTCTCCTCGTCGGGGATGTCGCCCTTCATACGGAGCGAGGAGGCGTCGGTCGTCGCCTTCGCGGCCCGGTCGGCGATCTCCCCGCCGGTCAGCCCGGCGAAGGGCTCCTTCGCGTCGGCGGAGGCGCCGGCCTTGTCCGACCGGCTCGAACTGTTCGGCTTGTCCTGCGCCTTGTCCTCGTCGGACAGGCAGCCGGTGACGGTGGTGGTGGCCGCGGCGGCGAGGCAGAGAGCGGCAAGTGCGGTGCGACGCATGGGTGTTCCTCGGGGGATCGGTGAAGCGGTGGATCGGTGAAACGGTGGGTTGGTGAAACGGTGGGTTGGTGAAACGGCAGCGCGTCCTGCGCGCTGCGGTGAGTCGGCCGGATGAGGCCTGCCGTCGGCCGGGCTGCGGCCGGCCGGGGCGGGGGCGTGGAGCGGTCGCCCCGCGCCCCGTGCGATGACGCTCCGGGTCAGCCGGACTTCTTCCAGTCCTGGCAGCCGGCCGTCTTGAAGTAGGCGTCCGAGGCGCTGATGGTGACGACGGCCGTGCCGGAGACGTTGTTGTTCGCGATGATCGAGTCGATCGAGTGGTCGGCGTCCTTGGTGCGCTCCCAGTAGCAGGAGTCGTCGGTGTTGCCGGTGGATTTGTAGGTGCCGGGCGCGATGTCGACGCCGACTCTGAACATACCGCCGTCGCCGGACATCTCCGAGGCCGGAGAGCCACCCTTCGCCTTCTCGTCGACGGCCTCCCAGTCGTTGCAGTCGCTGGACGTGAAGAGCTTGTCGGTGGCCTTGACGGTGACGTAACTCGTGCCGACGACATTGTCGTTGGCCAGCAGCGAGTCCATCTCGCCGGAGGAGTCCTTGGCGCGCTCCCAGTAGCAGAGGCCGTCGGTGTTGCCGGTGCTGCGGTAGGTGCCGGGCTTGACGTCCGAACCGACCTGGAAGTCGCCGTCGCCCGCGAACGCGACCTTCTTCTCGGCGGCCTTCGCCGTGTCCTTCTCGCCGCCGGTCTTGCGGTCCGCGGATGTCGAAGAGCCCTTGTCGGAGCTGTTGGAGCTGCTCTTGTCGTCGCCGCCGCCGTTCGCCGAGACGGCGCCGATGACGACGATCCCCACAACAGCGCCCAGCGCGAGCTTGCCCTTCATACCCATGGCTGTCCCCTCCCCAGAGCGGCGACCGCCGCCCTTTCGGCGGCCGCTCGTTCGCTGGGTCAATAAGAGCAGAGCTTGTGAACCGAGTCAACACGGTTCACAGAGTCTCTCGTGTACACGGCCGTGAATGGGTAGATCTTGCGTGCGTCGGTATGCTCGGCTGCACAGGCTGATTCAGGTGGGTGTGGGGCGCAACGAGGGGAGCCGGCGGGTGCAGGACAACGCGACAGAGGTGACCGCGGCCGGAATCGCACGGCTCGCCGGCGTCGGCCGTGCCGCCGTCAGCAACTGGCGGCGCCGGCACGCCGACTTCCCCAAGCCCGTCGGGGGCACCGAGACCAGCCCCTCCTTCGCGCTCGCCGAGGTCGAGGAATGGCTGCGTCACCAGGGCAAACTCGCCGAGGTCCCGCTGCGGGAGCGGGTGTGGCAGCAGCTCGCCGGCCACCCCGAGGGGCCGGTCGCGGCCCTCACGCACGCCGGCTGCGTACTGCTGCTCATCCATGACCGGCCCACGGTCTGGCTGGAGGTGAGCGCCGGCTCCGACGAGCGGCTCGCCGCGATGTTGCCGGGCGCGCTGGACCAGGTGCTGGCCCCGCGGTTCGGGGTGAACACTCGTGGGTCTGTGAACACGCCGCCGGCTGTTCACACGGCTTCCTCGGCTCACGCCGCTCACGCCCCTGGCGCCGCTCACGCCGCGCCCCCCGTCCACACCACCCCCGCGCTCACCACCCCGACCGGCCCCGCCCTCCTCCCCTCCGCCCCCCTCCTGCGCGGCGCCGCCGAGCTGGCCGCCGAGATGGGTGGCGCCCGCCAGGCCTTCGAGTTCCTGCTCGGTCGGCATCTCGACGCCAACCCGCGCCAGTACACGCTCACCCCCGCCGAACTCGCCGGCCTCATGGCCGACCTGGCCGGCCCGGCCCGCACCGCCCTGGACCCGGCCTGCGGCACCGGCGCCCTCCTGCGCGCCGTCGCCCCCCGCGCCGACCAGGAGCTGTACGCCCAGGACAGCGCCCCCGACCTCGCCGCCCTCACCGCGCTCCGGCTCGCACTGCACACCCGCGCCACCGTGCGCGGCGCCGTCGGCGACACCCTGCGCGCCGACGGCCACCCGGAGCTGCGCGCCGACGCCGTCCTGTGCCACCCGCCCTTCAACGAGCGCAACTGGGGCCACGACGAACTCGCCTACGACCCGCGCTGGGAGTACGGCTTCCCGGCCCGCACCGAGTCCGAACTGGCCTGGGTGCAGCACGCGCTCGCGCGTCTGAAGGACGGCGGCACCGCAGTCCTCCTCATGCCGCCCGCCGCCGCCTCCCGCCGCTCGGGCCGCCGTATCCGCGCCGACCTGCTGCGCCGCGGCGCGCTGCGGGCCGTCGTCGCGTTGCCGGTCGGTGCGGCACCGCCGTACAACATCCCGCTCCACCTGTGGGTGCTGCGCCGGCCCGACAAGGCCCCGGCGCAGCCCGAGGTGCTGCTCGCGGACGCCGGGCAGTTCGCGACCGAGGGGCGCGGCGGGCCCGACTGGCGGGCCGTCCGGGACGCCGTGCTCGACGCCTGGCGGGTCTTCGACGGCACCGGCACGCTCGACGAACGGCCCGGTCTGGCGCGTGCGCTGCCCGTCATCGAACTCCTCGACGACGACGTCGACCTCGCCCCGGCCCGCCATCTGCCGCCCCCCACGGCGGCCGACGGCGCCGAGGAGCTCACGGCCGTACGCGAGCGCCTGGGGGAGACCCTGAGGCTGGCCGCCGAGCTCACCCCGCCCCCCGCGGCCGGCGCACGGCCCGCGCGCTGGCCGCTCACCACCGTCGGTGAACTCGCGCGCGGGGGCGCCCTGGTGATGCGTACCGGCGGAAACGGCGGCCACGCGCGCGTGCCGGTCCTCACCGACCACGACGTCCTCGCCGGGACGGCACCCTCGGGGACGCTGCCCGAGAGCGACGAGGAGCCGGTGCTGACGGTGCCGGGCGACATCGTCGTCCCGGTGCTCGGCGGCGGCTCGGTGGCGCGCGTGATCGACGACGCGACGGGGGGCGCCGCCCTGGGGCGCAACCTCGTGCTCCTGCGCCCCGATCCCACGGCGCTCGACCCCTGGTTCCTCGCCGGCTTCCTGCGCGGCACCGCCAACAACCGCCAGGCCAGCAGCTACGCGTCCACGGCCACGCGCCTGGACGTGCGCCGCCTCCAGCTGCCCCGGCTCCCGCTCGACGAACAACGGCGCTACGGCGCGCGCTTCCGCGCACTCGACGAGTTCGAGCGGGCGCTCAGGCATGCGGGCCGGCTCGGGGACCAGCTCGTGCGCGGGATGTACGACGGACTGACCGACGGGACGGTCGCGCCCGGCTGAGGCGCCGTTGAGGCCCGCTTGCGGGGGAAGTGATCAGTGCGACAACGGTTCGATACAACCTGGGACCGTATGCCGGTGTCGACCTATACGCTCGAAGCGACAATCGCACGAAGGGCGTTGCCGGCGCGTCGGCCGCCCTCGTACGCCCACCTCAGGCACCAGGAGCTGTCATGCATGGCCACGGCTACACGCAGCCGGTGAAGCAGCCGCCGCCCACCGGGTGGCTGGTCTTCCTGCGCGTGTTCTTCGTGGTGATCTCGATCTTCACGATCGGGATCCTGGCCTGGACGATGCTGCTGCGCCTGGCCATCGTCACCCGCAAGGCGCTCGACTGGGTCCTGTTCGCGGCCGCGCTCGGCGCGGTCGGCGTCGGGCTCGCGCTGCTCGCCACCGAGCCCGGCGACGAGGTCCACACCGTGGGCGGCTGGACGGGCATGGCCCTGCTTCTCGGCACCCTCGTGGCCGCCATCTCGTACTACCTCGCCGCGGACGTACGCCACTACCACCAGCTCCGCTACGCCGGTTACGCCCCGCAGCCCACCCCGGCCCCGGCGTACGGCTACCCGCAGCCCCAGCCCCAGCCCAGGCCGACGTACAACGCCACCACCGTCTTCCAGACACCCGCCCCGGCCCCGGCCCCCGCCCCGCAACCGCCCGTCACACCGCCCCCTCTGCCCCAGCACCCCGCCCAGCACCCCGCGCCCCAGCCCCCCGCGCCCGCGCGCATCGACCAGGTCCGCGCCGAGCTCGACGAGCTCAGTGACTACCTGCGCAACCACGACGGCCGGAACAACGGCGGACCCGAGGGCGGAAGGCGACCGTGACGACGGGACGTGTCGTCGCCGGCCGGTACGAACTGTCCACGCTCATCGGGCAGGGCGGCATGGGCCAGGTCTGGACGGCGTACGACCAGCGGCTCGACCGGCGCGTGGCGGTGAAGCTGCTGCGCCCCGACAAGGTGGCCGGGCAGGAGGCGGACGAGCTGCGCCGCCGTTTCGTGCGCGAGTGCCGGGTCACCGCGCAGGTCGACCACCCCGGGCTCGTCACCGTGCACGACGCGGGCAGCGAGGGCGAGGAGCTGTTCCTCGTCATGCAGTACGTCGACGGCGCCGACCTCTCCGACCATCTCGCCGAGCACGACCCGTACCCGTGGCAGTGGGCGGTGGCGGTCGCCGCGCAACTGTGCGCCGTGCTGAGCGCCGTGCACGCCGTGCCGATCGTCCACCGCGACCTCAAGCCGCGCAACGTGATGGTGAAGCAGGACGGCACGGTCACCGTCCTCGACCTCGGCGTCGCCTCCGTCATGGACGCCGACACCACCCGGCTCACCCACACCGGCACGCCGATCGGCTCGCCCGCCTACATGGCGCCCGAGCAGGCGATGGGCGGCGCGGTCGGCCCGTACACCGACCTGTACGCGCTCGGTGTGCTGCTGCACGAACTGCTCAGCGGCGACGTGCCGTTCTCCGGCTCCACGGCGCTCGGCGTGCTGCACCGGCATCTGTACGAGCCCCCGCTGCCCGTGCGCCGGTTGCGCCCCGAGGTGCCCGAGGCGCTCGAAACCCTCGTCCTGCGCCTGCTCGCCAAGGACCCGCAGCACCGCCCCGCCAGCGCGCAGGAGGTGTACGAGGACCTGGCGCTGCTCCTGCCCGCGCGCGGGATGCCCACAGGGGCGCCCCTCGACCCCACGCGCCCCTTCCTGCGCCCGCACGCCCCCTGGCCGGACCGCGCGCGCACGCCCGCGCCCCAGCCCGCCCCCGTCACGCCGCTCGCGCCCCCCGCCGAGAAACCCGACGTCGCGCGCGCGGTCGACGAGGTCAAGCGCCTCCTCGGCGAGGGCCGCATCACCCAGGCCGTCGACATCCTCGGCGCGATCCTCCCGGCGGCCGCGGAACAGCACGGCGAGCACTCCCCGGTCGTGCGCACCCTGCGCAAGCAGTACGCCGCCACCCTCATGGACGACGGCCAGTACCGGCGCGCGCTGCCCGAACTGCGCCGTCTCGCCGACGAACGCGCCGCCGAGGCCGGCCACGCCGACCCCCAGTCCCTGCGCTACCGCTACGACGCCGCCCACTGCCTGGAGCAGCTCGGCGAACCGGCGGCGGCTCTCGCCGAGTACCGGGCGCTGCTGCCGTACTACGAGAACCAGTACGTGGCGGGCGACCCGGGCCCGGCCCACGACGTCCGCCGCCGCATCGGCCACCTCCTCCTCGCCCTGGGCGACCGCGCCGCCGCCCACGACACCCTGATCCGCCTCCTGCACGACGTCGAACGCCTCAACGGCCCGGCCCACCCCCTGGCGACGGACATCCGGCGGACGTTGCAGTGGCTGGGGCAGGTCCGTGGATAGCGGACGCGCGGCCGACCGGAAGGCGATCGACCGGAAGGCGATCGACCGGATCATGGCCCCGCTGAAGGCCAACATGCCCGACGCGGGGGACTTCGGCTTCGAGGCGATCCGGCGGCTGGGCAACCCGGTGCCGATGCTCGTGCAGAACAGCGGAGACGCGCGGTTGCAGCTCTGGCTGGAGCCGTTCGGGCAGGACTACTGGCTGGAGCCCGGCGAGTCCGTGTACGTCACCTCGTACGGGGAGTGGCACGACCACCCGTTCGAGACGAGCCACGAGCCCGGGTGTCTGACCGTCTGGGCCACGTCCTTCTTCGCCACGGTCTCCGACCGGCAGGGCAACGAATTCCCCCCAGGCCCCCGGGACACCGTCCGCGGTTAGCGCGCCGGTGCCCGAAGTCCCGGTGAATCGTTGGTCGAATGGGTTGGCCAGAGCTTGCCCACTGCCTACCATCGATCACCGCAAGACTTTGTGCACCGTCGCACAATCTCCTCGGGAGGTTTCCTTGCACCGCCGCACTCGCCGCCGTCGCACCGCGCTCCTCCTCTCCGCCGCGATCGCCGCGGCACCCCTTCTCACCGCCTGCGGAAACGATGCGCATCCCGGCGCGGCGGCCGTCGTCGGTGACCAGCGGATCACCGTCTCGCAGCTGGAGAACCGGGTGAACGAGGTGCGCGCGGCACAGCGCGCGGCCGTTCAGGACGAGGCGCAGTACGCGCAGGCCATCGCCCGCACCGGCAGCCTCACCCGCGACACCCTGCACGGCATGGTCCTGGACCGGGTGCTGCACCGCGCCGCGCAGGACGCGGGCGTGACCGTCACCCGCAAGGAGATCCAGCAGATGCGCACCGGCCTGGAGCAGCAGGCCGGCGGCGCCAAGGCGCTGGAGACGGCCTGGCTCCAGGAGTACGGCGTCGCCCCCGAGCGCCTGGAGGAGAACCTCCGCCTCCAGCTGGAGGCCCAGAAGCTCGCAGCCGTCCTCGGCACCGACACCAGCCGCCCCGAGTTCTGGAAGGCGCTGTCCGACGCGTCGAAGGAACTCGGCGTCGACCTCAACCCGCGCTACGGCACCTGGGACGTTCAGAAGAGCAGCCGCGTGGACGCCAGGACCCCGTGGCTGCGCGAGGTGACGGCCACCGGGACCGAGCAGACGGCATGACGCCGTAGCGGCGGAACGGTACGGCAGCGCCGGCCGGCCTGTGGATAACTCACGGGGCTGTCGGCGCCGTGGGTTACGTTCGATGCGTGAACTCAACCAGCCCCGAAGCCGCCGCCCCCGGCCGCATCGTCCTGCTCACCACCAGCCACCGCGTCGCCCCCGGCCTGCTGTCCTGGCCCGCCTGGCAGGCGCTGCGCGCCGCCGACCGCGTGCTGTGCGCGGACGGTGCGCACCCGCAGCTGCCGTATCTGCGCGAGGCGGGCATACGGGTGGACGAGGCGTCGCCGACGGCCGAGGAACTGGTCGACGCCTGCGCCGGAGGGCGGACGGTCGTGGTCGTGGCGACCGGAGAGGGCGAACCGGCGCTGACCGACGGCCTCGCCCGCCTCGCCGGCTCCGGACGCGTCAGCATGCCGGACCTGGAGCTGCTCCCCGCCTCCTACGACCTGCCCGGCGCCCGCCTCCTCGACCTCGTCCAGGTCATGGACCGCATCCGCAACGAATGCCCCTGGTCGTCCCAGCAGACCCACAAGGGCCTGGCGAAGTACGGCATCGAGGAGGCGTACGAACTCGTCGAGGCGATCGAGGAGGGCGACCGCGACGAACTGCGCGAGGAACTCGGCGACGTCCTGCTCCAGGTCGTCTTCCACGCCCGTATCGCCGAGGAGGACCCCGATGCCCCGTTCTCCGTCGACGACGTGGCCGGCACGATCGTCACCAAGCTGATCCACCGCCACCCGCATGTCTTCGGCGAGGAGACGGCGACCACCCCCGAGGAGGTCAAGGAGCACTGGCTGCGCACCAAGGCCGTGGAGAAGCAACGGGAGTCGGTGACCGACGGCATCCCCCTCGGTCAGCCCGGTCTCGCGCTCGCCGCGAAGCTGGCGAGCCGGGTCGCCCAGTCCGGTCTGCAAGTGGAGCTTCCGGCCGGTGAGGGCATCGGTTACGAGCTCCTCGGCCTGGCGGTCCGCGCGCAGGGTGAGGGGGTGGATCCGGAGGCGGCCCTGCGTGCGGCGGGCCGCGCCTACCGGGATGCGATCCGGGCGGCCGAGAGCGTCCAGTAGCCGGCCGCGTCTACAGGATGCGCCCCGAGGGGTCGTGCCACTGCGGTTCGGGCCGGTTGAGGAACCACTCCGAGGGGCCGAGCGGCCGGGTGGCTCCGGCCCCGATCGCCGGCAGGGAGTCGTGGAAGATCCGCTCCGGGGCGGTGCCGAGTTCCGTCAGCGCTCTTTTGACCTCGTGGACGAAGGGCGGCGGACCGGCGAGATAGACGTCCTGGGCCGGCCAGTTGCCCTGGCTGCCCAGGGCGGAGACCAGCCGGTCGGTGGCCTGCGCGGGCGGTCGGCCGGGGGCGGGGGTGACATAGGCGATGTCGAGCTGGGGGAGCAGCGTCCGCAGCTCCTCGACGGCGTGACGGTCGTAGAGGAGCGCCGGGTGCCGGGCGACGGAGAAGAGCCGTAGGTCGCACCGGGCGAGTTCGACGGCGAGCTCTTCGAGCAGTGCCCTGACCGGGGCCCAGCCGGTGCCGGCCGCGATGAAGGTGAGGGGGCGGGTGACCGGCGTCCGCAGCGTCAGACTGCCGCCCGCCGCGCTCAGGCGCAGCACCTCTCCCTCGCGCACCTGCTGGACGAGTGCGGTGCTCAGCGAACCCCCCTCGACCCGGCTGATGTGCAGATCCACCGTGCCGTCGACGCGGGGTGCGTTGCCTATGGAGTACGTGCGCCAGTGCGACGGCACGCGCGGACTGCTGACGCTCACGTACTGGCCGGTCCGGAAGGGCAGCGGCTCGCGCGGAAGGAGGGTGAGCACCGCGAGGTCGTCGTTGTAACGGGTGTGGGACACCACCTCGCAGTCCCACCAGTTGGGCCGGCCGGCGTCCTCGGCCTCCTGGGCGCCCGCGATCATGGCGCCCGACACCACGGTGTACGCCTCGGTCCAGGCCTTCTCGGCCTTGGGCGTCCACTGGTTGCCCAGGACGTACTCGAAGGCGGCGAGCAGGCTCGTGCCCACCGCCGCGTAATGCGCGGGCTGCGCGAGGAACTTGCGGTGGTCCCGGCCGAGGTCCTTCAGATACGCGGGCAGACCTGGGTTGTCGAGATGCGCCACGACGTAGGTCAGTGCGGTGAAAAGGCGGTCGCGCTGCGGCTCCATGTCCTCGGGGAACAGCTCACGAACGCCCGGATTGTTCCAAAAAAGGTGTGAGTAGAAGTATTTCATTGCCTGCTCGGCGCGTCTCTCAAGCACGGCAAAAGTGCTTTTCAGTACCTGTGGATCCACATGGGTGAATGTAGGGGGGATGTGAAGGGCCCATGGCAAGCAGGTCGCATATCGGGCCTGTCTGTGACGAAGTGCACGCTCGGGGCGTTCGTATGGTGGGACAGGGCGACTACGGTCTCGGTGTGCACGACGAGAAGCTGCCGCCGGCCCCGGCCCCGCCCGAACTCTTCACCTGGGAGTTCGCCACCGATCCGTACCCCGCGTACGCCTGGCTGCGCGAGCACTCGCCCGTGCACCGGACCACGTTGCCCAGCGGGGTGGAGGCCTGGCTGGTCACCCGATACGCCGATGCCAAGCAGGCCCTCGCCGACCAGCGGCTCAGCAAGAACCCCGCGCACCACGACGAGCCCGCCCACGCCAAGGGCAAGACCGGGATCCCCGGCGAGCGCAAGGCCGAGCTGATGACCCATCTGCTCAACATCGACCCGCCGGACCACACCAGGCTCCGACGGCTCGTCAGCAAGGCCTTCACCCCGCGCCGGGTCGCCGAGTTCGCACCTCGCGTGCAGGAGCTCACCGATCAGCTGATCGACCGGTTCGCGGCCGAGGGGTCCGCCGACCTCATCCACGAGTTCGCCTTCCCGCTGCCCATCTACGCGATCTGCGACCTGCTCGGCGTCCCCCGCGAGGACCAGGACGACTTCCGGGACTGGGCGGGCATGATGATCCGTCATCAGGGCGGCCCGAGGGGCGGCGTCGCCCGGTCCGTGAAGAAGATGCGCGGCTACCTCGCCGACCTCATCCACCGCAAGCGCGAGGCGCTGCCCGCCGAGCCCACCCCGGGCGAGGACCTCATCTCCGGCCTCATCCGCGCCTCCGACCACGGCGAGCACCTCACCGAGAACGAGGCCGCCGCCATGGCCTTCATCCTCCTGTTCGCCGGCTTCGAGACGACCGTCAACCTCATCGGCAACGGCACCTACGCCCTGCTCACCCACCCCGAGCAGCGCGCCCGGCTGCAGAGCTCGCTCGCGCGGCGGGAGACCGGCCTCCTGGAGACCGGCGTGGAGGAACTCCTGCGCTACGACGGCCCCGTGGAGCTCGCCACCTGGCGGTTCGCCACCCGCCCGCTCACCATCGGCGGGCAGGACATCGCCGCCGGCGACCCCGTCCTCGTCGTCCTCGCCGCCGCCGACCGGGACCCGGAGCGGTTCGCCGACCCCGACACCCTGGACCTCTCCCGCCGCGACAACCAGCATCTCGGCTACGGCCACGGCATCCACTACTGCCTCGGCGCCCCGCTCGCCCGCCTGGAGGGCCAGACCGCGCTGGCGACCCTCCTCACCCGGCTCCCGGATCTCCGGCTCGCGGCGGATCCGGCCGAGCTGCGCTGGCGCGGCGGCCTCATCATGCGCGGACTGCGCACACTGCCGGTCGAGTTCACGCCGAGCGGCATCTCGACCGGGTGACTGTCCACGCCCGAGGTGAAGGTGACACGCCCTCAAGTCTGTGATCTTCACGTGATCTGCGCGGCATTAACTTGTGACAAGTGATCGTCTGCCGATACGTTCACTCGTCAGCGCGGCCCCTCGTGTCACCCGCCGCGCCGATCTCTGCTGTCTCGCGAAAGGCCCCCGCATGCTCTCCGGGAACGGTCGTCACCGTCGCCCCCGCCAGGCCCCGGCTCTCATCGTCGCGGCCGGAGTGACCGGCTCCGCCATCGCCATCCCGCTCCTCGGCGCCACGGGCGCAAGCGCCGCCGAGGGCAACACCTGGGACCGGGTCGCGGAGTGCGAGAGCGGCGGCTCCTGGAGCGAGAACAGCGGCAACGGCTACTACGGCGGCCTTCAGGTCACCCAGGAGAACTGGGAGGAGTACGGCGGTACGACGTACGCGGCCAGCGCCGACCTGGCCAGCCGCTCCCAGCAGATAGCGGTCGCCGAGCGGATCCTCGCGGACCAGGGCCTCGCGGCCTGGCCCACCTGCGGCCCCCTCTCCGGCCTTGACGAGAAGTCGGGTTCGGTCGACGTCGACACGGGCGTCGCGGAAGACGCGACCGGTTCGACCGGTTCATCCGACTCTTCCGATTCGTCGGACTCCTCCGGTTCCTCCGGTCTGCTCGACTCGATCGACGGCTCGTCCACCGAATCGCCTTCGGTCGACGCATCGGACAACTCGGCCAAGTCCGACAAGTCCGCCAAGCCTTCGAAGTCCGCCGAGTCCGAGGAGTCCACCGAATCCGGTGACTCCCAGGAATCCGACAGCGAATCCACAGACGGGACCGAGGGCGACAACTCGGACAACTCGGGTCAGGGTGAGGGTGATTCCGCCCTCATCGACACCGGCACGGGCCGCCACCGCGGCGACAGCGCCGACGAGGAAACCACCGACGACCGTGCGGACTCCGCCGGCCGGCACGCCTCCCGCGGCGACGCGGTCGCGCGCGACGCCGCCGACGGCTCGTACACCGTCCGCAACGGGGACAGCCTCACGGGCATCGCCGACTCCCTTGACCTCAACGGCGGATGGCGCGGCCTCTATGCCGAGAACAAGGCGACCGTCGGCACTGACCCCGACCTCATCATCCCCGGTCAGACCCTCGAAGTAGGGGTCGAACCGGGCGAAAAGTAGCGGGAGTTCGCGTCACGCTTCGCACTGAATGTCCGTTTTGGCGAAAGTGTGGGATGAGTCTCAGAAGCCCTGATCGTCTTTGAAATTCCGCGGATCGCGTGTCTACGGTCATGACCGCTCGCAGCAGCGGGCCCCGACTGCCGCACGCCGAATCCTGCCGGTGGCCGTACGGGAACAGTCGTCGCGTCATGCGCCGTAGGCAGGAGCGGGGGACCCAAGGTAAGTGCCGGGCCCAGCAGTTGAGCTGGATCCGGCTTGGGGTGAAGTCGCGCACCGACCGTTGCGCGTCCGGGCACTCAACCGGCCCGAACCCGACAGCTCACCTCGCAGGCGTCGGTGAGGGGATCGATCCATGCTGTTTTCCGGCAAGGGCAAGCACCGTCGTCCGTCCAAGGCCACCCGCGCCATCGCCATCGCCGGTGTCACCGGCGCCGCCGTGGCCGCCCCGCTGATGGCGGCCGGCAACGCCTCCGCCGCCACCGCCTCCGAGTGGGACGCCGTCGCCCAGTGCGAGTCCGGCGGCAACTGGTCCATCAACACCGGCAACGGCTACTACGGCGGCCTCCAGTTCTCGGCCTCCACCTGGGCCGCGTACGGCGGCACGCAGTACGCCTCCACCGCCGACCAGGCCAGCAAGGCGCAGCAGATCGAGATCGCCGAGAAGGTCCTCGCGGGCCAGGGCAAGGGCGCCTGGCCGTCCTGTGGCGTGGGCCTGTCGAGCGCCTCGTACACCGGCAGCTCCAGCGGCTCCTCGGAGACCACCACGACGGCCCCCACGACGCGTGAGACCGAGCAGCCGGCCTCCCGCTCCACCGAGCGTCCGGCCGCCAAGAAGACCGTCACCACCCCGACCGGCAAGAAGGTCAAGAAGGGTGACGGCGAGTACAAGGTCGTCGCCGGCGACACCCTCAGCACCATCGCCGAGGAGCACGACGTCAAGGGCGGCTGGGAGAAGCTCTTCAAGCTGAACAAGGACATCGTCGAGGACGCCGACCTGATCTACCCCGGTCAGCAGCTGCACCTCAAGTAGTCCCGTAGCCGAACCACAGTGCCCTCATAGACGTGTCCTTCACAATGAAGGCCTCGTGAGGGTCACCCCCCGTCCCCACGGGCTCCCCGCTTCGGTGCGTATTCCCCCGTACGCACCGGGGCGGGGTCTTCTTTTCCCACCCGTCTTTCTGCAGGTCACCCATAGTTAAGGGCATCGACCCTTTGTTCCGTCGGGAAACAATAGGTACCGTCTGTCCTTGTCCACGGGACGGTCGGTCGGCTGGCCGATGTCCCGGAGGCGGTTAGGCTCTAGTCGCAAGGCTCACGTGCCCCGCACTTCCAGCGTCACATCCCAAGAAGGAGATGCTCGTGCCGTCCATCGACGTCGTCGTAGCCCGGGAAATCCTGGACTCCCGAGGCAACCCCACGGTCGAGGTCGAGGTCGGCCTCGACGACGGCAGCACGGGTCGTGCCGCCGTTCCGTCCGGCGCTTCCACCGGCGCCTTCGAGGCCATCGAGCTCCGCGACGGTGACCCGAACCGCTACCAGGGCAAGGGTGTCGAGAAGGCCGTCCTGGCCGTCATCGAGCAGATCGGCCCCGAGCTGGTCGGCTACGACGCCACCGAGCAGCGCCTGATCGACCAGGCGATGTTCGACCTGGACGCCACCGACAACAAGGGCTCCCTCGGCGCCAACGCCATCCTCGGCGTCTCGCTCGCCGTCGCCCACGCCGCCTCCGAGGCCAGCGACCTCCCGCTCTTCCGCTACCTGGGCGGCCCGAACGCGCACCTGCTGCCGGTGCCGATGATGAACATCCTGAACGGCGGCTCGCACGCCGACTCCAACGTGGACATCCAGGAGTTCATGATCGCCCCGATCGGCGCGGAGTCCTTCTCCGAGGCGCTGCGCTGGGGCACCGAGGTCTACCACACCCTCAAGGCCGTGCTGAAGAGCAAGGGCCTGTCGACCGGCCTCGGCGACGAGGGCGGCTTCGCCCCGAACCTGGGCTCCAACCGCGACGCCCTGGACCTCATCCTCGAAGCGATCAAGCAGGCCGGGTACGTCCCCGGTGAGCAGATCGCCCTCGCGCTCGACGTGGCCGCCTCCGAGTTCTACAAGGACGGCAAGTACCTCTTCGAGGGCAAGGAGCGCTCCGCCGCCGAGATGACGGAGTACTACGAGGAGCTCGTGGCGGCCTACCCGCTCGTCTCCATCGAGGACCCGCTGTTCGAGGACGACTGGGCCGGCTGGAAGGTCATCACCGACAAGCTCGGCGACAAGGTCCAGCTCGTCGGCGACGACCTGTTCGTCACCAACCCGGAGCGCCTGGCCCGTGGCATCGAGGACGGCGCCGCCAACGCGCTGCTCGTGAAGGTGAACCAGATCGGTTCGCTGACCGAGACCCTGGACGCCGTGGAGCTCGCCCAGCGCAACGGCTTCAAGTGCATGATGTCCCACCGCTCCGGCGAGACGGAGGACGTCACCATCGCCGACCTGGCCGTCGCCACCAACTGCGGCCAGATCAAGACCGGTGCCCCGGCCCGCTCCGAGCGCGTCGCCAAGTACAACCAGCTGCTGCGCATCGAGGAGATCCTCGACGACGCCGCGGTGTACGCCGGCCGCAGCGCGTTCCCCCGCTTCAAGGGCTGAGCCTTCCTGAAGGCCTAGCCAGTCGTCCGTACGTCCCCGTACTCGGTCCCGTACCGTGTGCGGGGACGTACGCGCGTGTGTGAAGGGGAGGCTGGACAATGGCCGTGAAGGACCGGGACCGGTTCTCCACCGCGACCAGGATCAAGCTGCTCGGCGAGCAGACGGCCGCCCGCGTCTACCGCTCGCAGACCCGGCGGCAGGCCCGCCGCTCCCGGCTGACCGGCCGCGCGGCGCTGCTCGCCCTCGTGGTGTGCACCCTGGTCGTCGCCCTCGCCTACCCGATAAGGCAGTACGTCGCGCAGCGCGCCGAGATCGCCGACCTCCAGCGGGAGAAGCAGCAGGCGCGGGAGCGGGTCGAGGACCTGCGCGACCTCAAGGCACGCTGGCAGGACGACGCGTACGCCGAGCAGCAGATCCGTGAGCGGCTGCACTATGTGATGCCGGGCGAGACCGGGTACGTCGTGATCGACCCGGACGCCGCCCGCCAGTCGCGCACCGACCTGGGCGCGGCCGACCGGCCCTGGTACGCGAACGTCTGGGACGGGGTCGACAAGTCCGACGCCGCCGACCAGTGAATTCGAAGAGACGAAAGACAGACATGGAAACGCCCCCGCCGACCACTCCGCGCACCGAGCCCACCGACGCCGACGTCGAGGCCTTCAAGCAGCAGCTCGGCCGTCCGCCGCGCGGGCTGCGTGCGATCGCGCACCGCTGTCCGTGCGGGCAGCCGGACGTCGTGGAGACCGCTCCGCGGCTGCCCGACGGTACGCCCTTCCCGACGCTGTACTACCTGACGTGCCCGAAGGCGAACTCCGCGATCGGCACGCTGGAGGCGAACGGCGTGATGAAGGAGATGACCGAGCGGCTGGAGACGGATCCGGAGCTGGCGGCGGCGTATCGCTCCGCGCACGAGGACTACATCCGGCGGCGGGACGAGATCGAGGAGCTGACGGGGTTTCCGAGCGCGGGCGGGATGCCGGACCGGGTGAAGTGCCTGCACGTGCTCGTGGCGCACTCCCTGGCCGCCGGGCCCGGCGTCAATCCGCTCGGCGACGAGGCGCTGGCGATGCTGCCCGAGTGGTGGCGCAAGGGCGCGTGCGTGGTGCCGGCCGCTGAGGGGTGACCCGGCGTCGGCCTCGCGTACCAGGGGGCTCCGCCTCCTGGACCCCGTTTGCAAAGCTCAGGAAGGACCTCCCCATGACCCGTGTCGCCGCCATCGACTGCGGTACGAACTCCATCCGGCTCCTCGTCGCCGACTGCGACCCGGTCACCGGTGAGCTGGTCGATCTGGACCGTCGTATGACCATCGTGCGGCTCGGTCAGGGGGTCGACCGGACGGGGCGGCTGGCGCCCGAGGCGTTGGAGCGGACCTTCGCCGCCTGCCGGGAGTATGCGGCGATCATCAAGGAGCACGGTGCGGAGCGGCTGCGCTTCGTGGCGACCTCCGCCTCCCGGGACGCCGAGAACCGCGACGAGTTCGTGCGCGGGGTCATGGACATCCTGGGCGTCGAGCCCGAGGTCATCTCCGGTGACCAGGAGGCGGAGTTCTCCTTCACCGGGGCGACCAAGGAGCTGGCGGGGCGCGACCACCTTCCCAAGCCCTATCTCGTCGTCGACATCGGCGGCGGGTCGACGGAGTTCGTGGTCGGCGAGGACCATGTGCGCGCGGCGCGGTCCGTCGACGTCGGCTGTGTGCGGATGACCGAGCGGCACCTGGTGCGGGACGGCGTTGTCTCCGATCCGCCCTCCGAGGAGCAGATCGCCGCCATGCGGGCCGACATCGAGGCCGCTCTCGACCTCGCCGAGCAGACCGTGCCGTTGCGCGAGGCGCACACGCTGGTGGGGCTCGCCGGGTCCGTGACGACCGTGTCGGCGATCGCGCAGGAGCTGCCCGGGTACGACTCGGCCCGCATCCACCACTCCCGCGTCTCCCACGACCGGGTCCGTGAGATCACCGAGTGGCTGCTGCACTCCACCCACGCCGAGCGCGCGACCGTTCCCTCCATGCACCCGGGGCGCGTGGACGTCATCGCCGCCGGGGCCCTCGTACTGCTGTCGATCATGGAGCGGATCGGTGCCGAGGAGGTCGTGGTGAGCGAGCACGACATCCTCGACGGCATCGCGTGGTCGGTGGCGTAGGTCTCCTTTATTACTGGCCAGTAGCCTCGGCTGAGCAGGTCATGTAGCGTCTGAGCGCGTTCGAGGGGCCCTTGAGGGCCCCTCCGCGACGCCTCGTCGGAAAAGTTCGTGAAGTTCTTCACAAGGAATTCGGCCCTGTCGGAGCACGGAAAGGGTCCGGTTGGCCCTTCCGGGGGTCCAACACCCCCTTGAACACGTTCAGAAGGGCGCTGCGAGGGTTCCGAGGGAGGTGCTCGCGCGGGACTGTTTCGGGGCGCTCACAGCGCCCCCGGAAGCCCAGAGAGGCAGCTCACGCGGCATTGACAACGGTCCGAACCGGATGCCGGTTCCACTCCGTGCCATGACCTGGATCACGCGAGCCGCGGAGGATAACACACCCCCTGTGGAAGCTTGTGAAGGGGCGCACGAGCGACCCCCCTGGGGCGGGTGGATACTCGATGGCATGAGCACCACGGAGCGTCCCAGGATCCTCGTAGTAGGCGGTGGGTACGTAGGCCTGTACGCAGCTCGGCGCATCCTCAAGAAGATGCGCTACGGAGAGGCGACCGTCACGGTCGTCGACCCCCGGTCGTACATGACCTACCAGCCCTTCCTCCCCGAAACCGCCGCCGGCAACATCTCCCCGCGCCATGTCGTCGTCCCGCTGCGACGCGTGCTGCCCAAGGCGGAGGTCCTCACCGGCCGGGTCACCACCATCGACCAGGACCGCAAGGTCGCCACGATCGCCCCGCTGGTCGGCGAGGCGTACGAGCTGCCCTTCGACTACCTGGTCATCGCCATGGGCGCGGTCTCCCGCACCTTCCCGATCCCCGGCCTTGCCGAGCAGGGCATCGGTATGAAGGGCATCGAGGAGGCCATCGGCCTGCGCAACCACGTGCTGGAGCAGCTGGACAAGGCCGCTTCCACGACCGACGAGGAGATCCGCCGCAAGGCGCTCACCTTCGTCTTCATCGGCGGCGGCTTCGCGGGTGCGGAGACCATCGGCGAGGTCGAGGACCTGGCCCGCGACGCGGCGAAGTACTACACCAACGTGTCCCGCGAGGACATGCGGTTCATCCTCGTCGACGCCGCCGACAAGATCCTTCCCGAGGTCGGCCCCAAGCTCGGCCAGTACGGCAAGGAGCACCTGGAGGCCCGCGGGGTCGAGATCTACCTCTCCACCTCCATGGACTCCTGCGTCGACGGCCACGTGGTGCTGAAGAACGGCCTTGAGGTCGACTCCAACACGATCGTGTGGACCGCCGGTGTGAAGCCGAACCCGGCGCTCACCCGCTTCGGCCTGCCGCTCGGCCCCCGCGGTCACGTCGACTGCCAGCCGACCCTCCAGGTCACGGGCACCGACTACATCTGGGCCGCGGGCGACAACGCCCAGGTGCCGGACCTCGTCGGCCGCAAGGCCGGCAACCCGAACGCCTGGTGCCCGCCGAACGCCCAGCACGCGCTGCGCCAGGCCAAGGTCCTCGGCGACAACGTGGTCTCCGGCATGCGGGGCTTCCCGCAGAAGGAGTACAGCCACGCCAACAAGGGCGCGGTGGCCGGTCTCGGCCTCCACAAGGGCGTCGCGATGATCGTCATGGGCAAGATGAAGATCAAGCTCAAGGGCCGGCTGGCGTGGTACATGCACCGCGGCTACCACGGCATGGCGATGCCGACGTGGAACCGCAAGATCCGCGTCTTCGCCGACTGGACGCTCGGCATGTTCCTCAAGCGCGAGGTCGTGGCGCTCGGCGCGCTGGAGTCCCCGCGCGAGGAGTTCTACGAGGCCGCGAAGCCGGCGCCGGCGCCCGCGGCTGCCGCGCCGAAGACCGAGGAGAAGGCCAAGGCCTCCTGACCTCCGGTCACTGATCCAACCGAAGGACCTCCTGCCATCCGTGGTGCAGGGGGTCCTTCGGCGTTCCTGGAGCCGTACACCCGGCGCAGACCCCATGGTGGATACACGCATTTTGCTCAGACGTAACGCCGATGGGGGACTGCGCAGCCGCTGGGTAGGTGTTTACGTGGGTGCTGGACATTCCGGGATCCCCCGTCACGGAGGTGTGTGCCATGGCAGACGCCGCGCTGCGGCTGAAGGGCCTCGTCGAACAGTTGGTGGGAGCGCCGCTCCCCCTGCGTATCCGCGCCTGGGACGGTTCACAGGCGGGCCCGCCCGGCGCACCCGCGCTGGTCGTCCGCAACCGCCGCGCCGTACGCCGACTGCTGTGGAAGCCGGGCGAACTCGGGCTCGCGCGGGCCTGGGTCGCGGGCGACCTGAACGTCGAGGGCGACCTCTACACCGCCCTCGACCTGCTCTCGGGCCTGCTGTGGGAGCGCGGCGAGGACGCCCGCTCGCTCACCGCGGCACTGCGCGACCCGGAGGTGCGGGCGGCCGTGCGCGGTCTCGTCCGGCTCGCCGGCCCGCTGCCGCCGCCCGCCCCGCCCGAGGAGGAGGTCCGCCGGCGCCGCGGCCACCTCCACACCAAGCGCACCGACCGACGCGCCATCAGCCACCACTACGACGTCGGCAACGACTTCTACGAGATCGTCCTCGGCCCGTCGATGGTGTACTCCTGCGCCTACTGGTCCGCCCCCGACAGCACCCTCGAAGCCGCCCAGCGCGACAAGCTCGACCTCGTCTGCCGCAAGCTCGCCCTGGCGCCCGGCGTGCGCCTGCTGGACGTCGGCTGCGGCTGGGGCTCGCTGGCGATCCATGCCGCCCGCGAGTACGGCGCGCGCGTCGTCGGCATCACGCTGTCCCAGGAACAGGCCGCCTACGCCCGCAAGCGCGCCGCCGGCGAGGGCCTGACGGACATGGTCGAGATCCGGGTGCAGGACTACCGCGACGTCGAGGACGGCCCGTACGACGCCGTCTCCTCCATCGGGATGGCCGAACACGTCGGCGCCGAACGGTACCTGGCGTACGCCACCGATCTGCACCGGCTGCTCAAGCCCGGCGGCCGGCTGCTCAACCACCAGATCGCAAGGCGCCCGCAGCGCGACGAGTCCGCCTACAGCGTCGACGAGTTCATCGACGCCTATGTCTTCCCCGACGGCGAGCTCGCCCCCCTCGGCACCACCGTCACCCAGCTGGAGCGCGCCGGGTTCGAGGTGCGCGACGTGGAGTCGATCCGCGAGCACTACGCCCTCACCCTGCGCCGCTGGGTCGCGGCCCTGGAGGCCGACTGGCCGCGGGCCACCCGGCTCACCACCCCGGGCCGGGCCCGGGTGTGGCGGCTGTACATGGCGGCCTGCGCGCTCGCCTTCGAGCACAACCGCATCGGCGTCAACCAGGTCCTCGCGGTCAGGACACCCGACTCGGGCGAGTCCGGGATGCCGCTGCGCGCCCGTACCTGGAACTGAGAAAGGGGCCCGCCACCATCCGGTGACGGGCCCCGACTGCCGTAGGACTACTCCGACTTGATGGCCGTCAGCAAGGGGGGTGTGGGGGGTCACCCCCCACTAAGAGGGGCCAGTCGGGCCGCGCGCCGCGCCGGCCACAACGCCGCCAGCACGCCGACGGTCGCCGCCAGCAGCAGGAACACGCCCATCCGGGCCCAGGGCAGGACGAGTTCGTACGTCGCCATCCGCGTGCCCAGCAGCTCACCGGCCGCCCAGCCGAAGAACACGCCCAGGCCGATGCCGAGCACACCGCCGAACAGGGAGATGACCAGGGACTCCAGACGGACCATCCGCTTGATGCCCTTGCGGTCCAGGCCGATCGCGCGCAGCATGCCGATCTCCTGCGAGCGCTCGAACACCGACATGGCCAGGGTGTTGATGACCCCGAGGACCGCGACCAGCACCGCCATCGCCAGCAGGCCGTAGACCATGTTGAGGATCAGCGTGAACATCTGCGCGATCTCGTTGGAGAGGTCCTTCTTGTCCTGGACCTTGATGGCCGGGTTGGCGCCGAGGGCCTTCTCCAGCCGGTCCTTCGTCGCGTCGGACGCGCCGTCGGACGTCTTGACCATGACCTGCATGTCGGTCGGGTCGGTGAGATGCGGGGTGAGCGTGCCGTTGTCGAGCATGATCCCGCGGATCATCTCGTTGCCCTGGTAGACCCCGGCGACGGTGAGCTTCTGCGCCTTGCCGTCCTCGTAGTGCACGGTGAAGCCCGAACCCGCCGTCCAGCCGTGGGACTTGGCGGTGTCGTCGTCCACGACGACCTTCGTGCCGCCGACCGTGAACGCGCCGTCGTCCAGCGGCAGGTCGGTCAGGTCGCCGATCACCGAGCCGTTGACGCCGGTCAGATACTCGGTCTCGCCGTCGATCCGGGAGGGCGCGTTGCGCAGCGGGCTGGTGGCGGTGACGTCGTCCAGTGCGCGCAGCTTGGTGTCGACGTCGGTCGAGAGCCCGTTGCCGTTCGCCATCGAGACGACGTAGTCGGCCCTGAGCGAGGAACTGGCCATCTTGTCGATCGACTTCTGCAGGCTGCCCGCCATCACCGTCATGCCGGTGATCAGAGTGAGGCCGATCATCAGCGCGGAGGCGGTGGCGGCCGTACGGCGCGGGTTGCGCACCGAGTTCTGGCGGGCCAGCTTGCCGGAGATGCCGAAGACCTTCAGGACCGGTGCCGCGGCCGCGATCAGCGGGCGGGACAGCAGGGGCGTGAGGATGAAGACGCCGATGATCAGCAGGACCGCGCCGAGCCCCATGGGGGCCTGTCCGTCCGAGCCGTCCATCGTCGTGGCCGCCAGGACGACCGCGATGCCCGCGCCGGAGAACAGCGCGCCCAGCGTGTTGCGCAGCACCAGCGACTTGGTCGTCGCCTGCGCGTGCACACTGCTCATCGCGGCGACCGGGGGGATCTTCGCCGCCCGGCGGCCCGGCAGCCAGGCCGCCAGCATGGTGATCACCACGCCGACCGCGAGGGCGGTGGCGACCGTGCCGGGGGAGACGACCAGCGGCCCGTCCGGGACGGTCGCGCCGAGGGTGCTCATCAGCGACCGCAGTCCGACCCCGATCCCGATGCCGGCGACCAGACCGGTGGCACCGGCGACCGTGCCGACCACGAACGCCTCGATCAGCACCGACCGTGTGACCTGCCGGCGCGAGGCGCCGACCGCCCGCAGCAGCGCGAGCTCCTTGGTGCGCTGGGCGACCAGCATGGTGAAGGTGTTGGCGATGATGAACGTGCCGACGAAGAGCGCGATGCCCGCGAAGGCCAGCAGCAGTTGCCGGAAGCTGCCCATCTGCGAGGAGATCATCTCGGCCTGGTCGTCGGCGAGTTGCTTGCCGGTGGTGGTCTCGACGAGGTCCTTCGGCAGCGCCTTGTCGAGCTCGGCCTTCAGCGCGGCCTGGCTGACGCCCGCCTTCGCCCGGACGTCGATCTCGTCGTACGTGCCCGTCTTGCCGAACAGCTGCTGGGCGGTCGCCGTGTCGAACAGCGCCAGGCTGCCGCCCGCGGCGACGTTGCCGTCGTCGGTGGTGAAGATGCCGGTGATCGTCGGGTTCAGGACCGGGCCGTCGACCGAGATGCGCACGGTGTCGCCGACCTCGTAGCCGGCGCGCTCCGCGCTCCTGGAGTCGAGCAGCACCTCGCCCTTGCCGCTCGGGGCGTGCCCACTGACCAGCGGGTAGCGGGGGTCCTCGGTGCCGGAGTAGTTGCCGCCGGCGGACTGCCAGCCCTCCCCGAGCAGCTTGCCGTCCTTGTCGGCGATGGCGGTGAAGCCGCTGACGACGCCGATCGCGGACTTCGCCCCCGGCACCTGGGCGCTCTTGTCGAGGATCGCCTGGGTGAGTTCGGGGGTCTTGCCGACCGTATTGCCCTCGCTCTCGCGGTGGTTGGGCTGTACGGCGACGTCAACCTGGTCGAAGCCCTTGGCGGAGCTGTTCTGGTAGGCGTTCGAGACGGTGTTGGTGAAGACCAGGGTTCCGGAGACGAACGCGACGCCGAGCATGACGGCGAGCACGGTCATCAGGAGCCGGGCCTTGTGCGCGAATACGTTGCGCAGGGCGGTGCGGAACATCAGCTGGTGCGGCCCTTCGCGTCGAACTGCTTCATGAAGTCGAGGACCGTGTCGGCGGTCGGGCGGTACATCTCGTCCACGATCCGGCCGTCGGCGAGGAAGACGACCCGGTCCGCGTAGGCCGCCGCCACCGGGTCGTGGGTCACCATCACCACGGTCTGCCCCAACTCCCGTACGGAGTTGCGCAGGAAGCCCAGCACCTCGGCGCCGGAGCGCGAGTCGAGGTTTCCGGTCGGTTCGTCGCCGAAGATGATGTCGGGCTTGGAGGCCAGGGCGCGGGCCACCGCCACGCGCTGCTGCTGGCCGCCGGACAGCTGGGAGGGCCGGTGGCTGAGCCGCCCCGAAAGGCCGACCATCGCGATCACCGAGTCCAGCCACTGCTTGTCGGGCTTGCGCCCCGCGATGTCCATGGGGAGCGTGATGTTCTCCAGCGCCGTCAGCGTCGGCAGCAGGTTGAACGCCTGGAAGATGAAGCCGATCTTGTCCCGGCGCAACTTGGTGAGCTGCTTGTCCTTCAGCGAGCCCAGCTCGGTGTCGCCGATGCGCACGGAGCCGGAGGAGAAGGTGTCCAGCCCGGCCACGCAGTGCATCAGCGTGGACTTGCCGGAGCCGGACGGGCCCATGATCGCGGTGAACTCGGCCTGCCGGAAGTCGACGGAGACCCGGTCGAGAGCGACCACCTGGGTCTCGCCCTGTCCGTAGATCTTCGACAGATCCGTGGCGCGCGCGGCCACGGCGGTGGTCCGGCCGGCGATGGGTGTGGTGGTCACGAGAGGGCTCTCCTCGGGGACGACGATGTGTTCGGGGGTCTCATCCATCGTCACGGTCGCCGAGGTCCGTGTAGTCAGCCGCTGTTCCGGTTCCGAAGGCAGACTTCGGTCGCACCGGGAGCGTCCGTGTCATACCTGGGTATGACGGCGCCCCGGAGGGGCCTGCACGATCAGAACAGGTGGAGCCCCCTTGTTCTGGCGGTGAAATTCCGTCATTCCGCATGCGCGAGCGGGCGTCGCACGCAAGGCTGTTGGCAAGTGCGGATGGCGTGTTCCGTGGGCTGATGCACCCTCAGACGTCAATAAAATAAGACAACATCGGTCCGTGCTTCCGCTGTTCGGGGGATGTACACCGATAGGCTCGGAACCTCGACGCGGAGCCCATGGCCTGCCCGGATGGTGGAATGCAGACACGGCGAGCTTAAACCTCGCTGCCCCTCGCGGGCGTACCGGTTCAAGTCCGGTTCCGGGCACCTCCGACCCCTTGCGAGGCCGCCGTTTGCGGCCCTTTCGTTGCACCCTTCATCGAGAACTTCACCGCACGGACCGTTGACAGCCGGTCCGTGCGGTCGGAGACTCACGTCCGGAAGTAAGTGAAGGAATTTTCACCACACGAACAGAGGGGTTCGTCGATGCGCACCACCGTCGGCATCATCGGAGCCGGCCCGGCCGGTCTCCTCCTGGCCCGGCTCCTCCACAACGCCGGCATCGACTCGGTCGTCCTGGAGAGCCGCGACCGCTCCTACTGCGAGCAGCGCCAGCGCGCCGGGATCCTGGAACAGGGCACCGTGGACGTGCTGCGCGCGGCCGGCGCCGGGGAGCGCATGGACCGCGAGGGCCTGCGCCACGACGGCATAGAGCTGCGCTACGACGGCACCCGCCACCGCGTCGACTTCCCCGCCCTCGCCGGCGGCCGGTCGGTGATGGTCTACGCGCAGACCGAGGTGTGCAAGGACCTCATCGCGCTCCAGCTGAAGGAGGGCGGCCCGCTGCTGTTCGAGGCGGAGGCGCTGGCGGTGGAGGACGTCGACACCGACCGCCCGCGGGTCCGCTTCCGGCACGCGGGCCGCGAGGAGGTCCTGGAGTGCGACTACGTCGTCGGCTGCGACGGCTTCTGGGGGGTCTCCCGCGGGGCGGTCCCCGCGGAGGTGAGCCGGACCTTCGAGCGGACGTACCCCTTCGGCTGGCTCGGCATCCTCGCCGACGTACCGCCCTCGCACGACGAACTGGTCTACGCCCGCCACGACCGCGGCTTCGCCCTCCTCTCCATGCGCTCCCCGTCGGTCTCCCGCCTCTACCTCCAGGTGCCGGAGGGCACGGACGCCGAGGACTGGGGAGACGACGAGATCTGGGCCGAGTTGGAGCGCCGCTTCGAGACCGAGGACGGCTGGCGGCTGGAACGCGGCCCGATCACCCAGAAGTCGGTCACCCCCATGCGCTCCTACGTCCACGAGCCCATGCGGTACGGCCGGCTCTTCCTCGCCGGTGATGCGGCACACATCGTGCCGCCGACCGGCGCCAAGGGGCTGAACCTGGCGGTGGGGGACGTCGTGACCTTCGCGCGGGCCCTGACGCACGAGCAGGAGACCGGATCGGCCGAACTGCTGGACGCCTACTCGGAGAACTGTCTGCGACGGGTCTGGCAGGCCGAGCGGTTCAGCTACGACATGACCACCCTGCTGCACCGGGCCCCCGACGCCACCCCCTTCGAGGACCGGCTCCAGCGCGCCCGCCTGGAGCGGATCACGTCCTCGCGGGCCGCCGAGACCGATCTGGCCGAGGGCTACACGGGCTTCCCGCTCGACTGATCACCGGCCGGTTCCGGCCAGGTAGCAGCTCGGTCATGAATGGGGCCCTCCGGTGCCGGGAATCACGCACCCGCGTAGCGTGTTGCGCAGCATGACGAGGGAAAGATCCTCCCCAAGCACTAGGGTCTTTCCTTTGCCTTTCTATTACTCTTGAGCCCAAGGCTGCGCAAGGTGGCCATGGAGGAGTGAAATGAGGAGCAGCAACCCGGTCTTCTCGCGACGGGGGTTCAGCCGCGACAACGGCTACGCGGGCTTCAACGCCCAGCCGCAGGCCGGGGGCGCCGCTGTGGGCACGCAGGGCAACCCGTATGCCCAGCCGCAGGGTGGTAACCCGTACGCCCAGAACCCGTACGCGCAGAACCCTTACGCCCAGCAGGACCAGCAGTACGGCGCGCCGCCGCAGGCCCCGGTCACCACCGGCCGGATGACGATGGACGACGTCGTCATGCGCACCGGCACGACCCTCGGCACGCTGATCGTCACCGCCGCGCTCGCCTGGGCGCTGCTGCCGGTCGACGACGCCAACATCAGCCGGTCCTACGGCATCGCCATCGGCGCCGGCCTGATCGGCATGGTCCTGGCGCTGGTGCAGTCCTTCAAGCGCAAGGCCTCGCCCGCGCTGATCCTGTCGTACGCCGCGTTCGAGGGCGTGTTCCTCGGCGTCGTCTCCAGCGTCGTCGACAACCGCATCGCGGACGGCGCGGCCATGCAGGCCGTGCTCGGCACGATGGGTGTCTTCGTCAGCGTCCTGATCGCCTACAAGGCGGGCTGGATCCGCGTCAACCGCCGCTTCGTCGGCTTCGTGATGGCGGCCGCGCTCGGCTTCATCATGCTGATGGCGGTCAACCTGCTGTTCGCGGTCTTCGGCGGCGGCGACGGCCTCGGCTTCCGCAGCGGCCCGCTCGGCATCGCCATGGGCATCATCGGCATCCTGCTCGGTGCGGCCTTCCTCGCCCTTGACTTCAAGCAGGTCGAGGACGGCATCGCCTACGGTGCCCCGCGCGAGGAGGCCTGGCTCGCCGCCTTCGGCCTCACGCTGACGCTGGTGTGGATCTACATGGAGTTCCTGAGGCTCATCTCGATCCTCAACAGCAGCGACTGACCGACGTCTTCTGCTCCGAAGGGCCCCGGGTCTGACGACCCGGGGCCCTTCGCCGTCTGCGCGCGCCTAGAGGAATTTGCGCGCCGCCCTCCTCAGGTCGTACTCGTGGACGATCGCCTTCGCGTGGCCGTACGCGAGGTCGTACTCGTGGCGAAGCCAGCTGACCTTCTCCTCGAAGCGAACGAGGGCAGGTCCTTCTTCTACGGTGCGCAGCCAGTCGGAGACTTCACGACCGGTGCAGTGGGGGATGCGGGCGAGCATGTTGCGGTGGGTCTCCTCGGAGAGGACGTGGGACATCGGCGCCTCCGGACGCAAAGGGGATGTAAGCCGGTCCTTCAGGTCACCGTGCCTGAGCGTTCGCCCGTTGGCAACAGTCCCGGGCCGGAGCGTACGGTTGCGCCGTGGTGGATACGACTCGTCTGACCCAGGCCGTGGATCACTTTGCCGACCGGTTGCGGGCGGCGCCGCAGTCCCGACTGCAACGGGGAGCCGCGGCGGAGGCGCTGGGGCTGGCCAGGGAGTTGGCCTCGCGGGCGCAGGCTCTGGAGGCGCCCGGGGAGGAGCCCCGGGTGATGCCGGACGCGGGGATGTTCGCCGCCGCGGACCAAATCACCGTCGCCGTGCATGACTTGGCCCTCGTGCTCACGGACGAGGGCCAGCTGGAGGAAGCGATGGAGTTGGTGGCACAGGCGCAGAAGCGCGCCGGGGTGTGACCGTCAGAGGGACGCTATGACCCTGTCCGCCAGGATGTAGACGTTCTCCTCGCCGCACGCGAACGTCAGGGTGTACGCCCCCGAGATTCCGGAACCGCCCAGCAGGACCGGCGTCTCGCCCGCCTGGAGGGCCGCGGAGAGGCGCTCGGCCGTCTCGCGGTGGCCCGGGGTCATGCACAGGGTCGTGCCGTCGGCGAAGACATAGACGTCGAGGGTGCCCAGGGGGCCCGGGCGGACGTCGGTCAGTTCGGTGCCGGCGGTGGCCAGCTCCTCAAGGGTGGCGACCGTGCGCTCGTGGTCGTTCACGACCGGTGACTGCACCGGCACGAAGTCGGGGTGCGAGGGGTGGCGGCGGCGGGCCGCGGCCAGCTCCGGGGACTCCCCGGCGAACTCGTCGGCCTCCGCGCCGTGCTCGGCGACCGGCTCCAGCGGCTCCAGGCCGACGAAGTCGGACTGCCGGGGCAGGAACAGCTCGCTGTCGGTCAGGCCGAGCAGCGTGGGGGCGTCGGAGACGTCACGCGCCTCCTGGGCCGCCCAGAAGGCACGGGCCTCGGCGAGCTCCCGCTCACGTTCCTCCGCGAGGGCCTCCGCCACGGCGGCGCGTATCTCGTCGGTGTCGGCGGAGAGGCGGGCGGCGGGCACAAGGCCCCGGACCGCTGCCGCGTTGCTCTCGGCCAGCTCGGTGCGCAGGGCCGCGAGCTGTCGGCGCAGACCCACGAGGGTGCGCAGGACGGCGACGCCCACGGCGCCGGTGGCGGCCGTGGTGAGCAGCAAGGCGATGGGCATGGCGCTCACTGACGTACTCCCGGTTCAAAGTCGACCCCCGACTTCCTACATCAGCTTGAAGGGCGGACTATCCCTCTGTCAGTGCGTAACGTCACGAAACGGGCAGGACTTTGGGCCCGGGGTCACCTGGTGAAGCTGCTCTGACCTGCGGAAATCCCTGTTCCGAGGGAGATAGGTCACATCCTGGGGGAGATTGGATCACAAATCGGCCCAGAACCTTGGAGTTTCCTCGGTTCTGGGCCAAAGAGTGGCGCTGGGTCCCCGTACGGATACGGAGCGTTGGATTCAGCTCGGTTGGATCAGCTCAGGCGCTCGATGACCATCGCCATGCCCTGGCCGCCGCCGACGCACATCGTCTCCAGACCGAACTGCTTGTCGTGGAACTGGAGGGAGTTGATGAGCGTGCCGGTGATGCGGGCGCCGGTCATGCCGAAGGGGTGGCCGACGGCGATGGCGCCGCCGTTGACGTTCAGCTTGTCGAGGTCGATGCCCAGGTCGCGGTAGGAGGGGATGACCTGCGCGGCGAACGCCTCGTTGATCTCGACCAGGTCGATGTCGTCGATGGTGAGACCGGCGCGGCGCAGCGCCTGCTGCGAGGCCTCCACCGGGCCGAGGCCCATGATCTCGGGGGACAGGCCCGAGACGCCGGTGGAGACGATGCGGGCGAGCGGGGTGAGGCCGAGCTCGCGGGCCTTGGTGTCGCTCATGATGACGACCGCGGCGGCGCCGTCGTTGAGCGGGCAGCAGTTGCCGGCCGTGACGAGGCCGTCGGGGCGGAAGACCGGCTTCAGGCCCTGGACGCCCTCCAGGGTGACGCCGGCGCGGGGGCCGTCGTCCTTGCTGACGACCGTGCCGTCGGGGAGGGTGACCGGGGTGATCTCGCGCTCCCAGAAGCCGTTCTTGATGGCTTCCTCGGCGAGGTTCTGGGAGCGGACGCCGAACTCGTCCATGTCCTGGCGGGTGATGCCCTTCCAGCGGGCGAGGTTCTCGGCGGTCTGGCCCATCGCGATGTAGGCGTCCGGGACGATGCCGTCCTCGCGCGGGTCGTGCCAGGTCGTGCCCTCCTGCTGGGCGACCGCGGCGGTGCGGGCCTCGGCCTCGGCGAAGAAGGGGTTGTGCGTGTCCGGCAGGGAGTCGGAGTTGCCCTTGGCGAAGCGGGAGACCATCTCGACACCGGCCGAGATGAAGACGTCGCCCTCGCCGGCCTTGATGGCGTGCAGCGCCATGCGGGAGGTCTGGAGGGAGGAGCTGCAGTAACGGGTGATGGTGCAGCCGGGGAGGTGGTCCATCCCCATCTGCACGGCGACGATCCGGCCGAGGTTGTTGCCCTGCTCGCCGCCGGGGAGGCCGCAGCCGAGCATCAGGTCGTCGATGTCCCTCGGGTCCAGCTCGGGGACCTTGGCGAGGGCGGCCTGGATGATCGTGGCGGTGAGGTCGTCCGGGCGGAGGTCCTTGAGCGAGCCCTTGAAGGCGCGGCCGATGGGGGAGCGGGCGGTCGAGACGATCACGGCTTCGGGCATCACGGCTCCATTGGCATACGGGGTTTCTTCCGGGCAGGGCTGGTTGGGAAGTTACCCGTACGTATGGTCGAGGTCACGTCTGTGGCGGTGTGACTCGGGCCGCACTTTCTAAGCGCTTGCTTTCTCTCGTGGTGCTCCCTGGTCACACCTCGGAGCGGCTCGTCGGTGACGGCTCCGCCTCTCCCAGCCTCCGCCTCCGCCTCCGCTTCAGCAATGCCCACGGTCCTCGCGGACCCGTCGGCATCGCCGCCGCGACCTCCGTGCCCGCCTCGGACGCTGCCTCCGCGGCCGCCCGGGCCACCGGCAGGAAGCCCTCGCGCCGGGACACGTCGGGGCGCTCCTCCTCCGGCCACAGGCCCAGGGCCGCGCAGACCGTGGGGAGGACTGCCATGGCCGCCGTGGCGTAGCCCTCGGCCGAGGGGTGGTAGTTGTCGGGGCCGAACAGCTCGCGGGGGTTCGCCGCGAACTCCGGGCCCAGCAGGTCGCCCAGCGACACCGTGCGGCCGCCCTGTTCGACGACGCCGATCGTCTGGGCGGCCGCCAGCTGCCGCGAGGCCCGTCGGGCCAGCCAGCGCAGGGGCTGCTGGACGGGCTCGATCGTGCCCAGGTCGGGACAGGTGCCGACCACCACCTCCGCGCCGGCCGTGCGCAGCCGGCGTACCGCCGTGGCGAGGTAGCGCACCGAGCGGGTCGGCGGCATCCGGTTGGTGACGTCGTTCGCGCCGATCATGATCACGCAGACATCGGGTACTCGGGTGGGGTCCGCGAGGGTAAGCGCCACCTGGCGCTCCAGGTCGTCGGACCGGGCGCCGGGCAGCGCGACATTGCGCAGTTCCACCGGGCGCTCCGCCACCGCCGCCAGGCCGGAGGCCAGCAGCGCGCCCGGCGTCTGCCCGGCCCGCCGTACCCCCTGGCCGGCGGCCGTGGAGTCACCCAGCAGCACGAGGCGCAGGGGAAGCTCGCCGGGGGAGGTGTAGGCGTGGCCGTACAGGCCCTGGGCGTTCGGGGCGTGCGGGGAGGCGCCGTTGCCCACATGGCGCTTGGCCAGCTGGACCTCCGCCAGCAGCAGGCCCACCGCCGCCGCGCCGACCAAGCCCACGCCGCCACCGCCGTATGCGGCGCCGGCCGCGATCCGCCGGGCCACCCTCGCCCTCGACATGCTCGTCATGCGTCGCCGCCACCTCCTCGAAGCCGTACATCCACTCCTTGCCCCGTACCGACCGTCGCCCAATCTCAACGGGGAGTGAACGGCCGCCACGCAGCCCGTACAGGCCATAGGCTGGCGGAACCACTACGACCACATCTTTTGCAAGCATCCGGAGACAACGGTGCATTTCCACGACTCGATGATCAGTCTCGTCGGCAACACCCCGCTGGTGAGGCTCAACAACGTCACCCAGGGCATCCGGGCAACCGTCCTGGCCAAGGTGGAGTACTTCAACCCGGGCGGCTCCGTGAAGGACCGCATCGCGCTGCGCATGATCGAGGCCGCGGAGGAGAGCGGTGCGCTCAAGCCCGGCGGCACCATCGTGGAGCCGACCAGCGGCAACACCGGTGTCGGTCTGGCCATCGTGGCCCAGCAGAAGGGGTACAAGTGCATCTTCGTGTGCCCCGACAAGGTGAGCACCGACAAGATCAACGTGCTGCGGGCGTACGGGGCCGAGGTCGTCGTCTGCCCCACGGCCGTCGATCCCGAGCACCCGGACTCCTACTACAACGTCTCCGACCGGCTGGTCCGTGAGACGCCGGGCGCGTGGAAGCCCGACCAGTACTCCAACCCCAACAACCCCCTCTCCCACTACCACTCCACCGGCCCCGAGCTGTGGGAGCAGACGGAGGGGAAGATCACCCACTTCGTGGCGGGCGTGGGGACGGGCGGGACCATCTCGGGCACGGGTCGCTATCTGAAGGACGTCAGCGACGGCAAGGTGAAGGTCGTCGGCGCCGACCCCGAGGGGTCCGTCTACTCCGGCGGCTCGGGACGGCCGTACCTCGTCGAGGGCGTCGGTGAGGACTTCTGGCCGACCGCCTACGACCGGACCGTCGCCGACGAGATCGTGCCGGTGTCCGACAAGGACTCCTTCCAGATGACCCGGCGCCTCGCCAAGGAGGAGGGGCTCCTCGTCGGCGGCTCCTGCGGCATGGCCGTCGTGGCGGCGCTGCGGGTCGCCGAGCGGCTCACCGAGGACGATGTCGTGGTCGTCCTGCTGCCGGACAGCGGCCGCGGCTACCTCAGCAAGATCTTCAACGACGAGTGGATGGCCGACTACGGCTTCCTGGAGGACGAGGGCCCCAGCGCCCGCGTCGGCGACGTCCTCAGCGACAAGGAGCACGGCGCCATCCCGTCCCTCGTCCACATGCACCCGGACGAAACCGTCGGCCAGGCCATCGAGGTGCTGCGCGAGTACGGCGTCTCGCAGATGCCGATCGTGAAGCCGGGCGCCGGTCACCCCGACGTCATGGCCGCCGAGGTCGTCGGCTCGGTCGTCGAACGCGAGCTGCTCGACGCCCTGTTCACCAAGCGCGCCTCCCTGGAGGACCCGCTGGAGAAGCACATGTCGGCCCCGCTGCCGCAGGTCGGCTCCGGCGAACCGGTCGGGGACCTGATGCAGGTGCTGGGCACGGCGGACGCCGCGATCGTCCTCGTCGAGGGCAAGCCGACCGGCGTGGTCAGCCGCCAGGACCTGCTGGCGTTCCTCGCCAAGGGCGGTAAGTGACGGGAAACGTCCGGTGAACTGCGGGTGCGGGCGGGGAACTTCCGGCCGGTGGACTTCGCGGAAGTGGTACGAACGCGTCACGTCCACGCAGCACCCGCTTAACACGGGTCCGGCACATTAGTGGGTGTCGGCAGGGCGGGAGCGGCTCCCCGCCCCAGCCGGCGCCGAACGTCCAAGGACCTCCGGAGCGGCTCCCGGACCTCCATGGACGCCGGACGCGAGACCCGGCCCTGACCCGGTCAGCGTCCCTCGCGGGGACCGCCGTCGTCCCGCCCCCCGGCAACGGGGGTGCGGCGGTCCCCGCGCATATTTTTTCTACGCGCGGGTACCGGACCGACTCCCCGGCAGGCCCGATCAGTCCTCCCAGTCGCTGTCCTTGCGGGGCTTGCGGCGGCGGAAGAGGTCGGGGTGGGTACGGGCCGCCTGGACAACGTTGACGCCGACGATGCCGGCCCACGCCACCAGCAGGCCCGGGAGGCCGGAGACGCCGCCGCCGATCCCGGACAGCGGGATCGCCAGCACCAGCGAGACGATGCCGAAGCCGAAGCGCTCACCGAAGGAGTCGGTGGGCTTCGGCGACCGGGCTCCCCGGGCCACCACCATCTGCTGCTCGGCCAGCTGCCGGCGTACCCGGCGCTCCACCGCGCCGTCGATGCGCTGGTCGACCTTCTCCAGGAACGAGTCGACCAGCGCGGACTCGTACTCCTCGCCCAGTTCCCTGCGGGCCTGCAGGGTGGCGTTGAGTTCCTTCTTCAGCTCGGTGTCCCGCGCATCCATTCCGGTCATGACACCCAAGGTAGAAAGCTCCGGGGCCGGTCGCACTGGGGTTAGCCCCCCTCTTGGTCCTGGGGGTCGCAGGGCATCACGGGCGCCGGGTGATCCACCGCTTGCTGTATAACGTCATGCAGACTTCCGGCCATCTGAATAGGCTGGTGAGCGGCAGGTCGAGGGGAGCTTGGGCTGATGGCGTCGTCGATCGTGGACACCGGGCCTGTGGTCCTCGACGGCCGCGGACTCACCGTCGCGGACGTCGTGCGTCTCGCCGACGGGGCCGCCCGGCCGGTGCCCACGGACACGGCGCTGAAGCGGGCCGCCCGCTCCTGGGACGCCGCCCGGCAGATCGCCGCGACCGGACGCGTCTACGGCCGTTCCACCGGCGTCGGCGCCAACCGGAACGTGGACGTGCCCACCGAGGCCGCCGCCGGGCACGGCCTGAGGCTGTTGCGCAGCCACGCCGGTGCCATCGGCGAGGAGCTGCCCGCCCGGCAGGTGCGCGCCATGCTCGCCGTGCGCGCCAACCAGCTGCTCGCGGGCGGCGCCGGCCTCAGGCCCAGCGTGATCACGGCCCTGTGCGAGGCACTGGAGAGCGGGGCCCACCCGGTCGTCAACGAGTTCGGCTCGGTCGGCACCGGCGACCTCGCCGCGCTCGCCCAGCTCGGCCTCGCCCTCGCGGGGGAGCACCCGTGGCGCGGGACGGGCGCCCCCGAGCCCCAGCCGCTGGACAACAACGACGCCCTCGCCCTGATAAGCAGCAACGCCCTCACCCTCGGCCAGGCCGCCCTCGCCCTGCACGAACTGCGCGGACTCATCGCCGCCACCCAGGTCGTCGCCGCGCTCTCGCTGCTCGCCGTCGACGGCTCCCACGAGGCCTACGCCGCCCCCGTGCACGAGGCCCGCCCGCACCGCGGCTCCACCGAAGTCGCCCGCCGCATGCGGCGGTTGATCGGCGCCGCGGACCGGCCCGCCCCGCCGCTCGGCCGGATCCAGGACCCGTACGGCTTTCGCTGCCTGCCCCAGATCCACGGCCCCGCGCACGACGCGGCCGATGCCCTGGAGACCGTGCTCGCGGTGGAGATCAACGCCGCCGCCGAGAACCCCCTGATCGCGGTCGAGGACCTGGCCGCCTACCACCACGGCGGCTTCTACCAGGCCCAACTCGCCCTCGCCCTCGACCACTTCCGGCTCGCCGTGACCCAGGTGGCCCGTCTGTCGACGTCACGGCTGTCGTCGTTGAACGAGCCCGCATTCACCAGGCTGCGGCCCTTCCTCGCCGACCACGAGCCCGCCTCGTCCGGCGTGATGATCCTGGAGTACACGGCCGCCGCCGCCCTCGGTGACCTGCGGGCCTTCTCGGCGCCCGCCTCCCTCGGCCACGCTGTACTCTCCCGGGGCGTCGAGGAACAGGCCAGCTTCGCCTCGCTCGCCGCACGGCAGACGCTGCGCGCATGCGGCGCGTACCGTCTCGTCGTCGGCTGCGAACTCGTCGCCGCGGTACGGGCGCTGCGCCAGCGCGACCTGAGGCCCGAACCGGGACTTCCGGCGGGCCGGGCGCTGGAGCTCGCCGAAGCGGTGCTCGACGAGGACCAGGCCGACCGGCCGCTCACGGACGACGTGAGCGCGGCGGCCGCACTGCTCGACCGGTTCACGGAGATCTGGAGGGGGAACGGCGCATGAGCGCGCAGAGCAACACGGGAGCCGCTGACACTCCTGCGGCACGGCTGCAGGCGCTCTTCGAGGGGCACCGGCTGACCCCGACGCAGCGGCGCATCGCGCACAGCATGGTCCGGCGCGCCGCCGACGTGCCCTTCCTCTCCAGCGTCGAACTGGCCGAACTGGCCGGAGTCAGCCAGCCGTCCGTGACCCGCTTCGCCGTCGCCCTCGGCTTCGACGGCTACCCCGCGCTGCGCCGCCATCTGCGCGAGGTCGCACCCGTCGAACCGGCGGCGGCCCCGGGCTCGTACAACGAGTACCAGCAGGCCGTCGAGGCCGAGATCGAGAACCTGCGGCATCTGGCGGAGGTGCTGGCCGACCCGCGGCCCGTGCAGAAGGCCGGCCGGATCCTGGCCGCGTCCCGGCCGCTGCCCGTGCTCGGGCTGCGCGCCGCCGCTTCCCAGGCCTACGGCTTCGCCTACTTCGCCGCCAAGGTCCATCCGGACGTCCGGCTGCTCAACGAGGGCGGCACGATGATCCACGACCGTATCGACGCCTGCGTACGGGCGGGCGCCACCGCCCTGCTGTGCTTCGCGCTGCCCCGGCATCCGCGCGAGGTCCTGGACACCCTGGGCTACGCCAAGGAGGCCGGGCTGACGGTCGTGACGGTCGCCGACTCCGCCTTCGCGCCGGTCGCCAAGGCCTCCGACCTGCTGCTGCCCGCGGCCGTCGGCACGGGCCTCGCCTTCGACACCGCGTGCGCCCCGATGCTGCTCGGCCGGGTGCTGCTGGAGGCCATGTGCGACGACCTGCCGGACGCGCAGGGGCGGCTGGAGGAGTTCGACGCGCGGGCGGCGGCGCGGGGGCTGTTCGTGGAGTGAGGTTCTTTTCCACGGGTTCTCAGACTGGTCTCACACAGAGCCGCTAGCCTCCCCGCCACGGTGAGTTCGTGGCGACTTCGAAGCGTCGAGGAGGCGGGACGTGGCACGCGGAGGTCAGGGGCTGGCTCGGGTGGCCGTCGTCGTACGGGCCGGAGCGGCCCCCCTGTGGTGGCTCGGGGTGTTCGCGGCCGGCATCGGGGTGCTGGTGCCGGGGGTGACCGGGCGGCGGATCGGGGTGATGGCGGGCGCGGTGCTGTTCATCGTGACGGCGGCCGTGGTGGCGTACCGGCGGCGCAGGCGCTACACCGCGCTGGCCCGGGGCGCCGCCCGCGCGGGCAAGCACGATGTGCTCCAGGACCGGGCGGTGACCGTGCGCAACTGGCGTCGCGGGCACCGCTGGTGGCTGCTGCTCGCCTTTGCCGTCGCGCTGGGCAGCGCGTTCGCCGTGCCCGCGGCGGGCGGCATGCTGCTCGCCGGGGCGGGCGCCGGGCTGTGGCTGAAGTCGGCCTGGCTGGGCCGGTGCGAGCGGGCCGGGGACGCGCTGCTGTGGGTGCGGGTGGACTGGCTCGCTCCGGGCGGCGGCCGTCCGGCCGGGAAGCCGGTCAAGGCCTTCCGCGGCACCGGTCTCGCGGCGGGCGACGCGGCCCCGGGCGGGGCACGCCGCCGCGCCGACGCGCTGGTCTAGCTCACACTTCCAGATCCTGCTCGATCTTCTTCAACTGGTGGCGGGCCATCGCCAGGTTGGCGCGCTTGGCGTCGAGCACCAGATAGAGGAAGAGGCCGTTGCCGCTGCGCCCGCCGATCAGGCGGATCAGGTGGTACTGGTCGGTCAGCGTGATCAGGATGTCCTCGATCTCGCCCTTGAGGCCGACGTGTTCCATGGTGCGCATCTTGGCGCGTACGACATCGGTGTTGCCGGCCGCGGCCACGCCCAAGTCGAAGCTCTTGCTACCGCCCAGGGTGCCGAGCGCCATGCCGCTGGTGTAGTCGACGAGCGCGACTCCGGTCGCGCCCTCGATCGAGGTCAGGGCTTCCTTGAGCGAGGTTTCGGTGTTCGCCATGACGGGGTTTCCTCTCAACTTTCCGTGGTGGTGCGCGGATGGGGGGTGGGTGCGGTACGCCGTTCCCGGGGGGCCTTGGCCCGGGCGCTCGGGGCCTTCGCGGGCGTCCTCGCCTTCACGGCGGCCTCGGCCTCGTCGACCAGCACCCCGATCCGGGTGGCGGCGCGCCGGCCCTCCAGATGGAGGCGGCCCACGCTCACGTCGTCCCGGGCGAGCAGCGTCAGCACGGCGCTGCGGCCTGCCGCGTAGGTCGCCACATAGCCGTCCGTGCCGCGGACGAGCAGCTCGCGCAGCTCGCCCCGGCCGGTGACGTCCGTCAGCCGTACGGCGGCGCCCAGTGCGGTGGCGGTGAGCGCGGCCACGCTCTCCGGTTCGACGCCCAGGGCGTCCTCGGCGATGACGAGGCCGTCGACACCGGCGGTCAGGGAGGCGGTCAGCTGCGGGACACGGGCCCGGAGCCGGTGGAGTTCGTCTCGTATCAGCGGCTCGGCCGCCATCAGCTGTCTCCTCTGTCGATCAAAGGGCCTCCAGCGCATCCCGGACTCTCTTCAGCAAGGCGATGTCGGGGTGGTCGTCGGGTGGGGGGTGGTTGGCGGGGGATGGGTGGTTGGCGGGGGATGGGTGGTTGGCGAGGGATGGTTGGTTGGCGTGCGGTGGGGTGTGGGGTGTCGGGTGGGGTGTGGGGTGCGGAGCGGGCTGGGCCGAGGGGCTTGGTCGGGGGCGGGTGGGGAGGCCGGGGTGGGCCGGGGCCGGTGGTCCGGGGTGGGTGGGGTCCGGTTGTGCGGGTTGGGCGGGTGGTGGTCCGGGGTGGGTGGGGTCCGGTTGTGCGGGTTGGGCCGGTGGTGGTCCGGGCTGGGTCGGGCCCGGTGGTCCGGGCTGGGCCGGGGCCGGTGGTCCGGGCTGGGCCGGGGCCGGTGGTCCGGGCTGGGCCGGGGCCGGTGGTCTGGGGTGGGTGGGGTCCGGTTGTGCGGGTTGGGCCGGTGGTGGTCCGGGCTGGGTCGGGCCCGGTGGTCCGGGTTGTGCCGGGGGCGGAGGTTCGGGCTGGGCCGGGGGTGGAAGTCCGGGCTGGGCCAGGGGCGGTCGTGTGGGTTGCGTCGGGGGTCGGGTCGTGGTTCCCGGGGTCAGCACCCCCGCCACCGCGAGGCGTCTGATGTCCACCAGCGTGTGGAAGGCCGGGCGGCCGAGGGCCCGGGCTATGTCCGTTGCCGTTCGTGCGCCGTCCAGGAGGGCGACGACCGCGCGCTGGCGTGCCGTGAGGGGCGGTGGCGCGGGCGGGTCGGCGCGGACGAGGGGGGCGCTGTCGGTTGCCGGGTCGGGCCAGATGCGGTGCAGCAGCTCGCGGCGGCGCAGGGTCTCGCGCTCCACGGCGGCCACGGGTACGGGGTGGACGGCGCCGAGCCAGTGGGCGGCGCCGTAGCGGAAGCGGCCCGGGGTGCTGCTCGGGGACAGGGCGAAGTACGCGGCGTCGTAGAGCGTGCCCAGATGGCACAGTTCCAGCGCGCCGGGGGTGAGGCGGCCGGTGTCGGTGAGGAGCCGGGCGGCACCGCCGGCCATCGCCTCCTGCCAGTCGGCGGCGTCGAGGGTGCCGTGGGCGGTGAGGAGGACGTCGAGGCCGGGGGCGGACGGGCTCTCGGCGTGCACCACACGGCCCTCGGCGAGATAGAGCGTGCCGCGCTCGCGCAGCAGGACGCCGGTCGCCCGCTCGGCGGCCAGCCGCCGCAGCATCGGCGACAGGCCGCGCGCCACCCGCTCGCCCGCCGTCGCCCGGTCCCGCACCGGCAGCCGGGGCGGCGGAGGTGTGGCCGGGGTGTCCTGGACCGCGGTCATGCCAGCACCAGCCGTGCGGCCATCTCGCCGAGCCGGATGCGGGCCAGCGCGAGGTTGCCCTCCGCGCGGCCCAGCCACAGGTGCAGGAACACACTGCTGTCGAACGACGTCCGCACGAACCGCAGCACGTGGTAGCTGTCCCGGTTGCTGATGATCACGTCCTCGACGGGCGGGTCCACCGCGTCACCGCCGTCGGGACCGGCGCCGGGCGCGAACGCCCGGTGCTCGGCGGCCAGCCGGGCGAGCTCGGCGGCCTCCGCCGCGCTCGCCTCGGGATCGTCGCCGGGGGACTCGCCGACCGTGCCCAGGGCCAGCCCGCTGGTCCAGTCGACCAGCGCGGCGCCCCTGGCGCCGGGCAGTTGCATGGCCTCCAGCAGGCACTCGTCGATTCCGGGCACCGTGGCTCCCCTCCCGCCGGGGTGTTCGGCTGAGTGACGCCGAAACTACGCACCGTGTGAGTGAGGAGTGAGGGTTCCGGCATTTTCCGGTGGAACATGCCGCGGGCCACTAACGTGGGTCAACTGGCCTTGTTTTACACACCTGTTGAACCTCAGATCGGCCGGGGTGCGTCAAGGGCGCCCGGGCGCGGGGAGGGTGGTGAGGGCGGACGCGTGCGCCCCTCCCGACTCGGCCACGATCTCGTCGAGCCGCTGCGGCTCGCGCACGGTCGCGAAGGCGACGCCCCCGGATCCGTCCGGCGCGAAGCCGTACACACCCGGCCGGGCCAGGGAGTTGTAGGCGTAGTGGTGCGCGAAGTAGTACGCGCCCGTGTCCAGCGCCGCCGCGTAGTCGCCCTGCTCCAGCAGCGGCAGCGCCCGCGCCTCGGCGAGCAGGTCGCCCGCGAAACAGGCCGGCCCGGCGACGTCCTGGAGCACATCGGCCCCCGTCTTCGGCCGCCCCTTCGCGTCGTACGCGGTGATCCGCAGCGGCCAGGCCCCCGGCGCGTACACCGTCCGCGTCGCGACCTGCACGCCCGCGTGCGTGACCGCGACCGGCCGCCCGCCCGCGCTCTTGGTGTACTCCACCCGGGCCACCACCGTCCCGTGCCTGGCCAGCAGCGACCGCCCGAACTCGGTGACCAGCCCGTACCGCCCGTCGAACAGCCCCGGCACCGCCTCGCTCAGCAGCCGCGCGTACTGCGCGTACGTCGGCGCCGTCGCGTCCGAGGCGAAGTCCACCGGCAGACCGCCGCCGATGTCGATCGTGTCGATCTGCTGCCGCCCGACCAGGTTGTTGATCTCCTCGGCGAGCGCGTACGTCTCCGCCACGCCCTGCGCCATCAGGGAGAGCGGGATGCCCTGAGAGCCGGTGTGCGCATGCAGCCGGCTCAGCCAGGGCCGGTCCAGATACGCCCGTACCACCCACTGCCGGGCGCCCTCGTCGCGCAGCGCCACCCCGAACTTCGAGGTCGCCGTGGCCGTCGAGAGCGCCTCGATGGAGCCCCCGCCGACCTGCGGGTTCACCCGGATGCCGAGCGGGGACCGGCTGGGCGCCGACCTCATCAGGGCGTCGATGCGGTCCAGCTCCTGCGGATTGTCGGCGTTGACGGCGATGCCGAGCGCCAGCGCCTCGCGCAGGTCGGCGGGTGTCTTGGCCGGGGAGTCCAGCACCGTCCGCGCGGGCGGCAGTCCCGCCGCCCGGGCCAGGGCCAGCTCGCCCGGGCTCGCCACCTCCGCGCCGATCCCTTCCTCGTGCAGCAGCCGCAGCACCGGAACCAGCGGGGTCGCCTTGACCGCGAAGGCGTGCAGCACCGGTGTGCCGGGCGCCGTCACCGCGTCGAACGCCGCCCGCAGCGCGGCCGCCGACTCCCGGATGCCGGTGACGTCGAGCAGGCCGATGATCGGGGAGTCGACCCCCAGCAGCCCCTGCTCCACGGCGGCCCGCACCGCCTCGTCCCGGCGTGCGGCCCGCTCGCCGTGGCTCACCCGACCGTCCTTGACCCTGTCCACAACGTCCCCCGTGTGTCGTCGCCCGAGAGCCCGTGCGCCCGGGACCACGTATCCAGACAAACATCCGCGAGCGCCCGGCGCTGGCGCACGAACGTATTGACTAGTTCTATTCATCGCGTCAGGATGTGAATAACGGCAGCAACAATCCGCATAGGAGGCAGACCATGTCAGGACCCCGCCCCGTACGAGCGCCGCGCGGTACGGAACTGAGCGCCCTGGGATGGCAGCAGGAGGCCGCCCTGCGGATGCTGCAGAACAACCTCGACCCCGAGGTCGCCGAGCACCCCGACAAGCTCGTCGTCTACGGCGGCACCGGCAAGGCCGCGCGTGACTGGCGTTCCTTCGACGCGATGGTGCGCACGCTCAAGGGGCTGAAGCAGGACGAGACGATGCTCGTCCAGTCGGGTCGCCCGGTCGGCGTCATGCAGACCCACGAGTGGGCCCCGCGCGTGCTCATCGCCAACTCCAACCTCGTCGGCGACTGGGCCAACTGGGAGGAGTTCCGCCGCCTGGAGGCCCTCGGCCTGACCATGTACGGCCAGATGACCGCCGGCTCCTGGATCTACATCGGCACCCAGGGCATCCTCCAGGGCACCTACGAGACCTTCGCCGCCGTCGCCGCGAAGAAGTTCGGCGGCACGCTGGCCGGGACGATCACCCTCACCGCCGGCCTCGGCGGCATGGGCGGCGCCCAGCCGCTCGCCGTCACCATGAACGACGGCGTCGCGATCTGCATCGACTGCGACCCGCGCGCCATCGAGCGCCGCATCGAGCACCGGTACCTGGACGTGAAGGCCGACTCGCTCGACCACGCGCTGCAGCTGGCGGTCGAGGCCCGCGACGCCCGCCGCCCGCTCTCCATCGGCGTCCTCGGCAACGCCGCCGACCTGCTCCCGCAGCTGCTCGCCATGGGCGCGCCCATCGACATCGTCACCGACCAGACCTCGGCCCACGACCCGCTGGCCTACCTGCCGACGGGCATGGCCTTCGAGGACATGGCCGACGCCGCGGCCAAGGACCCGGCCGGGTTCACCGTGCGTGCGCGTGAGTCGATGGCCAAGCACGTCGAGGCCATGGTCGGCTTCATGGACGCCGGCGCCGAGGTCTTCGACTACGGCAACTCCATCCGCGGCGAGGCCCAGCTCGCCGGATACGAGCGGGCGTTCGCCTTCCCGGGCTTCGTCCCCGCCTACATCCGCCCGCTGTTCTGCGAGGGTAAGGGCCCCTTCCGGTGGGCCGCGCTGTCGGGCGAGGCGTCCGACATCGCGAAGACCGACAAGGCGATCCTGGACCTGTTCCCCGAGAACGAGTCCCTCGCCCGCTGGATCAAGATGGCCGGAGAGCGGGTCCACTTCCAGGGCCTGCCCGCCCGGATCTGCTGGCTCGGCTACGGCGAGCGGGACAAGGCCGGTGAGCGGTTCAACGACATGGTGGCGAGCGGTGAGCTGGCAGCTCCGCTGGCGATCGGCCGGGACCACCTGGACTGCGGGTCCGTCGCCTCGCCGTACCGCGAGACCGAGGCCATGCTCGACGGGTCCGACGCGATCGCCGACTGGCCGCTGCTGAACGCCATGGTCAACGTGGCTTCGGGCGCCTCCTGGGTGTCCCTGCACCACGGCGGCGGCGTCGGCATGGGGCGCTCCATCCACGCCGGCCAGGTGACGGTGGCCGACGGTACGAAGCTCGGTGGCGAGAAGATCCGCCGCGTGCTGACGAACGACCCGGGCATGGGCGTCATCCGGCACGTGGACGCCGGGTACGACATCGCGGAGTCGGTCGCCGACGAGCGGGGTGTGCGGGTACCGATGCGTGAAGGTGACTCGGCGTGACGCAGGGCGGCAACTCTCCGGTGGGGCCCGGGGCATCGCGGCCGGGCGCGGGTCCGGGCACCCCCGGCCCGGGCGGCGGTTCCTTCCACGAGATGTGGCGTGAGCTGCTTCCCATCGGCCGGCACGCCGGATCCCGTGGCTACCGGCGGTTTGCCTGGACCGGTGCCGATGTCGAGTGCCGGGCCTGGTTCCGGGCGCAGGCCGAGGCGCGGGGGCTGGTGTACGAGGTCGACCGGAACGGCAACCAGTGGGCCTGGCTCGGGGACCCGGCCGCCGGGGACGCCGTCGTCACCGGGTCGCACCTCGACTCCGTGCCGGACGGAGGGGCCTTCGACGGGCCACTCGGGGTCGTGTCCTCCTTCGCCGCGCTGGACGAACTGCGCACCCGCCGGGCCACGTTCACCAGGCCCCTCGCCCTCGTCAACTTCGGTGACGAAGAAGGCGCCCGCTTCGGGCTCGCCTGTGTCGGCTCCCGCCTCACCGCCGGGCAGCTCACCGTCGACAACGCGCACAAGCTGACCGACGGGGACGGGATCAGCCTCCCCCGTGCCATGGAGGCCGCCGGGTACGACCCCGACGCCATCGGGCCGGACCCGGAGCGGCTCGCCCGCATCGGTGCCTTCGTCGAGCTGCACGTCGAGCAGGGCCGGGCGCTGGACCTGTCCGGCGACCGTGTCGGCGTCGCCAGCGCCATCTGGCCGCACGGGCGGTGGCGGTTCGACTTCCGCGGTGAGGCCAACCACGCGGGGACGACACGGCTGGTGGACCGGCGCGACCCCATGCTGTCGTACGCCGAGACCGTGCTCGCCGCCCGCCGGGAGGCCGAACTCGCCGGTGCCGTCGCCACCTTCGGGAAGATCGCCGTCGAGCCGAACGGCGTCAACGCCATCCCGTCCCTCGTCCGCGGCTGGCTCGACTCCCGTGCCGCCGACCAGGCGAGCCTCGACGCCGTGGTGAACGGCGTGGAGAAGGCCGCCCGGGAGTACGCCGACGCGCACGGCGTCGACCTCGACGTCGTCCGTGAGTCCTTCACGCCGGTCGTCGAGTTCGACCACGCCCTGCGCGACGAGCTGGCCCGGATCCTGGGCAAGGACACCGACCTGACGGTGCCCGTCCTGGGGACCGGCGCCGGACACGACGCCGGGATCCTCTCCGGGACGATCCCGACCGCCATGCTGTTCGTGCGCAACCCCACCGGCGTCTCGCACTCCCCGGCCGAGTTCGCGGCCGAGGACGACTGCACGGCCGGTGTCCTCGCACTCGCCGACGTACTGGAAGGACTGGCCTGCACGTGACGCAGACGTACTGGCTGGAGCACGCCTGGCTCGACACCCACGTCGAGCCGGGCGTGGCACTCGACGTCACCGACGGCCGTATCGCGGCCGTCCGCACCGGCGTGGGCACTCCGCCGCCGGGCGCCGAAATCCTTCGCGGGCTGACCCTCCCGGGCCTGGCCAACGCCCACTCGCACGCCTTCCACCGGGCCCTGCGCGGCACGGTCCAGGTCGGCTCCGGAACCTTCTGGACCTGGCGCGAGGTCATGTACGCCACGGCCGACCGGCTCACTCCGGACACCTACCACGCCCTCGCCCGGGCCGCCTACGCCGAAATGGCCCTCGCCGGGATCACGGCCGTCGGCGAGTTCCACTACGTCCACCACGCTCCCGGCGGCACCCCGTACGCCGACCCGAACGCGATGGGCGAGGCGCTGATCGCGGCCGCCGCCGACGCCGGCATCCGTATCTCCCTTCTCGACACCTGCTATCTGTCCGCCGGCTTCGGACAGCCGCCCAACACCCATCAGCTCCGCTTCTCCGACGGCAGCGCGGAGGCCTGGGCCGAACGCTGTTCAGTTCTCAAGGAACGGGATCACGCACGGATCGGGGCGGCGATCCACTCCGTACGGGCCGTGCCCGCCGACCAGTTGGCGACCGTGGCGCGGTGGGCCCAGGAGCGGCGGGCCCCGCTGCATGTGCATCTGTCCGAGCAGACCGCCGAGAACGACGCCTGCCAGGAGACGCACGGCTGCACGCCCACGCAGCTCCTCGCCGAGCACGGTGTCCTCGGGCCGCGCACCACCGGCGTCCACAACACGCACCTCACCGGCGAGGACATCGCCCTGATCGGCGGCAGCGGCACCGGCACCTGCATGTGCCCGACGACCGAGCGGGACCTCGCGGACGGCATCGGGCCCGCGGTCGCCCTTCAGCGGGCGGGCTCCCCGCTCTCCCTCGGCTCCGACAGCCATGCCGTCGTCGACCTGCTCGAAGAGGCACGCGCGATGGAGCTGAACGAGCGGCTGCGCACCCGCACCCGCGGCCACTGGACGGCCGCCGCGCTGCTGCGTGCCGCCTCCGCCGACGGCCATGCGGCCCTCGGCTGGGACGAGGCGGGCACCATCGAGGCAGGCGCGCTCGCCGACCTCACCACGATCGCGCTGGACTCGGTCAGGACAGCGGGGCCGCTGCCCAGGCTCGGCGCCGAGACCGCCGTATTCGCCGCGACAGCAGCGGACGTACGGCACACGATCGTGGCAGGACGGCATGTCGTACGCGACGGGGCGCACACGCTGGTCCCCGATGCGCCGCAAGCCCTCGCGCGGGCAGTCGAAGCCCTCCGCGCCTGACGACCACCCACGAGGACGCCATGAGCAGCACTGCCATCACCAACATCGCCACGCTGGTCACCAACGACCCCTCCCTCGGTGACAACTCCCCTCTCGGTCTGATCCAGGACGCGGCCGTCGTCATGGACGGCGACCGTGTCGTGTGGACCGGTGAATCAAGCAAAGCACCCGCCACTGACAATCGGGTCGACGCGGGCGGCCGGGCGGTCCTGCCCGGCTTCGTCGACTCCCACTCGCACCTGGTCTTCGCGGGCGACCGGACCCAGGAGTTCAACGCGCGCATGTCAGGGCGCGGTTACACGGCGGGCGGCATCCGCACGACCGTCGCCGCCACACGCGCCGCGAGCGACGAGGAACTCGAAACCAACCTCACCCGTTATCTCGCCGAGGCCCTGCGCCAGGGCACGACCACGTTCGAGACCAAGTCCGGCTACGGCCTGACCGTCGCCGACGAGGCCCGTGCCCTGCGTATCGCCGCCGCGCACACCGACGAGGTCACCTACCTCGGCGCCCACATCGTGTCCCCCGACTTCGCCGACGACCCGGCCGGCTATGTCGCCCTCGTCACCGGCGAGATGCTCGACGCCTGCGCGCCGTACGCCCGTTGGATCGACGTCTTCTGCGAGAAGGGCGCGTTCGACGGCGACCAGGCCCGTGCGATCCTCACCGCGGGCAAGGCCAAGGGGCTCACCCCGCGTATCCATGCCAACCAGCTCTCCTACGGTCCCGGCGTGCAGTTGGCCGTCGAGCTGGACGCCGCCAGTGCCGACCACTGCACCCATCTCACCGACGCGGACGTGGACGCGCTTGCCGGTGGGAACACCGTCGCCACGCTTCTGCCCGGCGCCGAGTTCTCGACCCGTGCCGAGTGGCCGGACGCCCGTCGTCTCCTCGACGCGGGTGTCACCGTGGCGCTGTCCACCGACTGCAACCCCGGCTCGTCGTTCACCTCGTCCGTGCCGTTCTGCATCGCGCTTGCGGTGCGGGACATGGGGATGACGCCGGACGAGGCGGTCTGGGCGGCCACGGCGGGTGGGGCGCGGGCGCTGCGCCGCACGGACATCGGCCGTCTCGTCCCCGGCGCCCGCGCCGACCTCACCATCCTCGACGCCCCGAGCCATGTCCACCTGGCCTACCGGCCGGGCGTGCCGCTGGTCAGCGGGGTGTGGCGGGGCGGCGTACGGGTTGTCTGAGCAGGCGGCGTCGGTGGCTGCTCAAGTCGCCCCCGCCCGCCACCTCTGCCCGGTCTCCCCGGTTGCGGGTTCCAGTTGTACGGAGTTGTCCCCGTCCGGGGTCACCGCGTGGTCCGGGGCGATGGCTGGGCGGATGAGGCCGGCGGCGTCGACGGCGAATCTGAGGTTTTGGCCGTTGCGGCCGTCGACCGAGGAGCAGGGCCAGATTCCGACGCCCCGGTCCGTGGCGCCGCGGCTGTCGAGGCAGTAGTCGGGGTCGGCCGCGGACTGCAGGACGCCGCGTGCGACGTCGGCCCGCCAGCGCTGGGTGGGGGAGCCGGTGCAGGGGGCGGTGACGACGTCGACGCCCTTGTCGAAGCCGTCGACGACGTCCAGGCACCGGCCCGAGGCGACGTTCACGACCTGGGCGTACCGGTCGCCGGGCGGGTAGTGCGTCGGCGTCGGTGAGGGGGAAGGGGACGACGGTTTCGGGCGGGCCGTCGTCGGTGGCTTTGAACTCTTCGTGGGAGAAGGCGACTTGGTGGACGGCGTGGCCGAGACGGTCGCCGTCACCGTCACCGGAGGCGGCGGCGGGCCCGTCGGGCTGTCCACCGCGCTCACCGGGTCCTGGCCGCCCGTGGCGGAGCCGCCCTGGGTCAGCAGGAAGAGCAGCAGCGGCGCCAGAGCCACCCCGAGCGCGGCCGAGACCAGCGCCAGGCGCCGGGACAGCGGCCATGTGCCGCCGCTGACCTCCGGGGCCGGTGGAGCGGGGTCGTCCATGACGTAGGCGGTCCCCGCCCAGGACAGCAGGCCCTCGCCCAGTGTCCGGCGCGGGTCGTCGCGCAGGGCGGACAGTTCCTCGTGCGCGGCGGTGCAGGTCGCGCAGTGCGCCATGTGCGCGTACAGGTCGGCACTGCCCCGGGGGCTGTCCGGCCGTACGGACTCCTCGATGAGGCGGTCGAAGTCGCGGCAGTCGGGGTCGTCGGAGGCGGTGAGACGGGCGCGCAGACAGGCCCGGCCCAGCTGCTGGACCGCCGCGGCCGTCCCGTACGTCACGTCCTCGCGCGTGACGCCGAGGAAACGGGCGGTCGTCGCGTCGGGCTCGCGCTCGACGGCCGCGTACCAGATCAGGCCCTGGACGCGGGCGGGCAGGGAGCGGAAGGCCGGGAGCATGGGCGGGACGGGGCCGCCGGGGCCCGAGGAGTTCAGGACCAGCAGCAGGCCCGGGTCGAGGCCCGCCGCACGCTCGCCCGCCGACCACTGCCCGGCCAACCGCCCGCTCAGCAGCAGGAGTCGGTGCCGCCAGGGTTCGCCGGGGTCGATGCCGCGGGCCGTCTCGCGGGCCGCGAGAGTGAAGGTCTGCGCCGCCAACTGCCGTGCCACGGAGTCGCTGGTGGTGCACAGCCGGGCATACGCGAGCACGGCCGGCAGATGGCGGGCGCGGAGTTCCTGGAGCGCCGCGTACGCGGTGGCGGAGTCGGCGCGCAGCAGTTCCGTGAGCCGTGCGTCCCTGTCGTCGGCCTGCGCCATCAACCTGCCTCCCTGCAGCCGTCAATACCCGCCGGAGTGCATGCCTACCGGCGGGTATGACGGCTCATAGTGGAGGAAGGGGACCGAAGGGGAAAGGGTTTCTGTGGGTAACCCGTGAACCGGGTGGGCAACCGTCCGCGAACCGGCCGAGGACCAGGACCCGTCTACTCCTCGACGGTCAGACCCCTGCGCAGTCGCACCAGCGTCCGTGACAGCAGACGTGACACGTGCATCTGGGAGATGCCGAGTTCCTCGCCGATCTCCGACTGGGTCATGCCCGCGACGAAGCGCAGGGAGAGGATCTTCCGGTCCCGGGGCGGGAGTTCGGCGATCAGCGGCTTCAACGACTCGACGTACTCGATGCCTTCGAGTCCGTGGTCCTCGTAGCCGATGCGGTCGGCCAGCGCGCCCTCGGCGTCGTCCTCCTCGGGCTGGGCGTCCAGCGAGGAGGCGGTGTACGCGTTCGACGCGGCCATGCCTTCCACGACCTCGTCGTTGGACAGACCGAGCCGCTCGGCCAGTTCGGCCACCGTCGGGGCGCGGTCGAGCTGCTGCGCCAGCTCGTCACCGGCCTTGGCCAGGTCGAGCCGGAGTTCCTGGAGTCGGCGCGGTACGCGCACGGACCACGAGGTGTCCCGGAAGAACCGCTTGATCTCGCCCACGATGGTGGGCATCGCGAAGGTGGGGAACTCGACGCCGCGGCTGAGCTCGAAGCGGTCGATCGCCTTGATCAGGCCGATGGTGCCGACCTGGACGATGTCCTCCATGGGCTCGCTGCGCGAGCGGAAGCGGGAGGCGGCGAACTTGACCAGGGCGAGGTTGAGTTCGACGAGCGTGTTGCGGACGTAGGAGTACTCGTGGGTCCCTTCCTCCAGCGATTCCAGCCGCTCGAAGAGGGTCTTGGACAGGGCCCGTGCGTCCACCGGCCCCACCTCGTCGTAGGGGGGTATCTCCGGTAGTCCGGCGAGTACGTCGTCCTGCTCGATGGGATCCAGCTGTTCCGGCGGGGAGGTCGACGTCGCCTCGTGGGTATGCGGTGCGTCGATCCGGGGTGACATGATGTCCTCCATCGTTCTCGGCATATGGCTGCCGAAGCCAGTGCGTGCACTGCGGTGTGCGGCGCCTCCAAAGCCGGCCGTGTCGGTTACGTGTCTCTACTAGCCCTACCCGCTTTCCCGAGATCACCGCAAGTGCGTTCTGTGGTGAAATGTCCGATTCTGCGTGGATGTTCGGGTGTCGGAGGGCGTAGGGAAGGCGTAGTGTTCGAGGGCGTCAGTCAGCAGCCACGACGTCGGGAGTGAGAGACGGCATGGACCGCGGGACGGTCGGTAGCGCACAGTCTGGCCGACTTCTGGTGGAGGTGCGGGAAGAGGGCTCCAGTGCCGTCGTGACCCCGGCGGGTGAGTTGGATCACCACACCGCCGATTTGTTGCGAGAGCCACTTGAGGACTGCCTTGACAAGGGGTTCAGTCGGCTGGTCGTCGACTGCTCGCGGCTGGAGTTCTGTGACTCCACGGGGCTCAATGTTCTGCTCGGAGCCCGCCTGAAGGCGGAGGCCGCCGGGGGCGGGGTGCACCTCGCCGCAATGCAGCCCGTGGTGGCGCGCGTCTTCGAGATCACCGGGGCGGATGCGGTCTTCACCGTTCATGACAGCCTCGCCTCAGCCCTGGCCGACGAGACCGGCTGAGCGGCCGGGTGGCTGTCGACCTCGCCCCCGGTGTCCCGCGAGGACCAGCACTTTCCGGGCGTCACGTGATTCGTGCCGAATACGGGGGTGTTCCGTCGGTTCGCTCGGGCAGGAGACACCCTGAACAGGTCGGCCGACGCGGCGGCGGGAGCTGCGTGGACCGACGGATCGCGTGCCGACCGCGTGCCGACCGCACGCCGGCATCGTGCACTGGACCGACCGAACTGAACCGGAAGGCGCGACCGGCCGACGGCCGGTCGACCGACCGGATGACTGACTGACCGACTGACTTCTGAATCGTTGAACTGGTGAATCGGTGAGGTGAAGCGCTGATGAGCACCACCCGGCCCTACTCGCCGGGCGATCGCGGCCCGGAGCCCAGCGGCGCTTCCGGGGCGTCCGGGGGGGATGTGCCGCCGACGGGGGCGTCCGAGAAGGACGCGCCGGCGGCCGGGGTCTCCGACGGGGGCACGGCCGCGCCGTCCGGGTCGCCGACGGGCGGCCGGCAGGTTCGCCGGCTGCGTCTCGACGGCCAGAGCGGTGTCGTACCGCTCGCCCGTGACTTCGCCCGGCAGGCGCTGTACGCGTGGGGCTGGCTGCCCGCCGCCACCGCCGACCAGCGGGCCGCCGCCGAGGACGTCCTCCTCGTCGTCTCCGAACTGGTCACCAACGCCTGTCTGCATGCCGAGGGGCCGGACGAGCTCTGGATCGGCTGCGACGACAAGGTGATCCGCCTGGAGGTCTCCGACCGCGGCACCGGCCAGCCGGCCCCCCGTACCCCGCACCGCGCGGGCCGCCCCGGCGGGCACGGCATGTTCATCGTCCAGCGGCTCTGTCTGGACTGGGGGGTCGTACGGACCCCCGGGGTCACCGGCAAGACGGTGTGGGCGGAGCTGGGCGCACCCGCCTGAGCCCTGCCCTTGGGGTTACCCAGGGTCACCCCTCCACTCGAACCCCTCTTCGTGCGCGCCGGATCGTCACAACTCCGGCGCGCATCGTGTCTTCCCTCCTCTCGATGCCGGGCGTACCTTGACGGCCGATCTGATGTGCCGTCAGGAAACCTCAGGAGAACCTCGGTTCGAAGAGGAGAGGGAGCGGAAACCGTGTCGTACCGGAAACGAACCGCCGCGCTCGCGTCCGTCGCGGCCCTGGCCGGCTCGGCGGTGCTGATGGCCGCCCCCGCAGCCCGGGCCGAGGTCGTCGACGTCAACTACCAGTGCAAGACGCCGATCGGCGACAAGAGCGCCGTCTCGCCCATCGACATCAAGGGTGTCGAGAGCGGCAACGGCTACAAGATCACCATGTCCTGGCAGAAGGGCGTCTCCTCCAGCCCGGTCGAACTCGGCAAGGGCGCGATGAGCCCCAGTGCCACGGTCAGGATCGGCGGCGCCGACAGTGGCACGCTGAACGTCACCGGGCCGGCCAACCAGGCGGCGATTCCCGCCAATACCCCGATCAAGATCAACGATCTGACCGGCACGTACACGCCGAAGAAGTCCGGCAAGGTCACCTTCACGGCGGGTGTGCTGACCATCAAGGCGCTCGGTACGACGACGACGTGCACGCCGTCCAACAGCCCCGGGCCGTCGCTGACCCTCGACGTCAAGGCCGCGGGTGGCGCCGCCGGTGGAACGCAGAGCGGCAGCGACTCCGGTTCCGAGCTGCCGCAGACCGGGCCCGAGGACTCGGCGATCGCCCTCGGCACGCTTGGCGGGACCGTGCTGCTGGTGGGGGCGGCGGGGGCGCTCTGGCTTACGCGGAGGAATCAGACGGTGCGGTAGGTCGTCCTTCGGCTGCGGCTGGATTGTGGCTGGTCGCGCCCGCGCGGCGGAGCCGCATATTGACACAGCCCCGCGCCCCTGACGGGCGCGCTGCTGAACCGTTTCTACCGCTGGAGCCGCCCATGCCGTCGGCCGTTCGTGCTCTGTGGCTGTCCCTCCTCGTCCTCGCGGTGGCCGCCCCCACTGCCACCGCGGCCGAGGGGTGGTCGGTCGCGCCCTCCGGCGGCGGGCGGCCCTCCTTCTATGCCGAGGGCGCGCCGGGGGCTGTCCTTCAGGACACGGTGTCCGTGGCCAATCGCGGCGGGGAGCCGGTCACCGTACGGCTCACGGCCACCGGCGCCGCCGTCGCCTTCGCCCGCACCGAAGTCCGCGTCCCGGCCCGCACCCGTGCGGAGGTCCCCTTCACGGTGACCGTCCCGGACCGCGACCGGTCGGCCCGGATCGTGGCGAAGGGATCCGACGGCCGGTCCGGGGCCGTGCACCTCCATCTGCGCGTCCGCATCCCGGAGTTGGCCGCCCTGACCGTCGAGCATGTTGCCGTCCGCGGTGACCGCATCGCGTACGAGATCGTCAACCGCGGTACGACGACCCTCGTCCCCCGGCTCGCCGTACGTGCCGACGGTCTCTTCGGCCGTGTCCTGGACCGCGCCCCCCGCACCCTCCCCGTCGAGCTGCCCCCGGGCCGGCGCGTGAAGCTCGCCGAGCCCTGGCCGGACCGGCCCGCCCTGGACGCGGTGGACGTCCGGCTGACGGTGACCGCCCCGGGAGGCGCCCGGGACACGGCGCGGACCTCGTCCGGGGCCGTGCCGTGGGGCCCGGTGACGGGCGTGGGGACCGCGGTGATCGGCGCCTTGTTCGTCGTACGGCGGCGTGGGCGCCGTAGCGGCGAACGACCGTATGCGCACGTCGAGTTGACGGGAGCGGTGAAGTGAACGGCAAGGTGCGGACCTCGGCGCTGCTCACCCTGTTGCTGTTGGTGCTGTCCCTGGCGCCGGTGGCGCCTGCCTCCGCCGCGGATCCGCCCGTGGTGAAGCTGTCCAAGTCGCAGGCGGGGACCGGTGGTTCGATCACCGTGACCGGGAGCGGCTGGCGGCCCCGCGCGCTGCTGATGATCCTCGTCTGCGGGCAGTCGGTGCCCTCGACGGGCGTGACCGGCGGCACCAACTCCTGCGCCAACTCCGACGGGCGGGCCGTGACCACCGACGCCGAGGGCCGGTTCAGCCGGAAGCTGCCGGTGGCCGAGCCGCCGGTGCCGTGCCCGTGCGTGGTGCACGTCGCCACGGTGCAGGGCGCGAAGGCCGAGGCCGACGCGATCTTCCAGGTGGCCGGGCATGCCGTAGAACCGCTGCCCGCGGACGCGTCCGGCGGCCGGCTGTCCGTCCTCACCGACACCCGCCTCGACGGCTCCGGCGGGCTGCTGACCTGGTTCGGCGCCCCGCCCGCCCGCACCCTCGTCTTCACCGTCGGCAACGTCGGCACCTCGGCCGTCAAGAACCCCGTCTTCCAGGTCGGCACCTCCCACGGCGTGTTCGCCCCCGAGTGGCAGGAGCAGCAGTGGCGCGGCACGATCCGGCCCGGCGGCAAGGCTCGGATCGAACTGCCCGTCGAGCTGACCGGCGGCGCGCACGGCGACTACACCGTCTCGCTGAAGTACGGCGGGAAGGTGATGGCCGAACAGCCCTGGGGCGTGGGCCGGCCCTGGGGTGTGACCCTGTTCTGGATCCTGGTCTGCCTGGTCGTGCCAGCCGCGCTGTTCCGCGCCGGAATGGCCGTGGTGGACCGCGTACGGCCCCGGCCGCACGTCCGCCGGCGCGGGCTGCGCCTGCCCGAACTGGCCCTGCGTCTGCCGGGGTTGAGGCACGCCCCGGAGCGCGCGCATGCCGCGCCCTCTTCTTCGGCCCTGCCGTGGTTCACCCCGGACTCCGGTCCGGACCCGGCCGGTCGACTCTCCGCACCGCACGACGACAGCCCCACGACCCCCACAGGGAAGGGAACCACGTGAGCAAGCGCAGGAGAGTCATACCGGTCGTCGCGGCCGCCGTTGCGCTGGGCCTGGCCACCGCCGGCCCGGCCCGCGCGGCGGAGACGGCGTACGCGACCGAGTGCGTGCCGCCCTCCGTCTCCGGGCTGCCGCCGGTGCAGGGCACCACGAAGGTGGAGATCACCGCGCCGGCCACGGCGAAGGTGGGCGACGAGATCGAGGTGGTGTGGAAGTTCGTCCAGGCCGCCTCCAAGAACCCCGATCTGATCGACCTGCCCGCCAACTCGGTGCAGCCCAGCGGCACCCTGAAGGCGGCCGGTGCGCAGACTGCCGACCTCGCGATGCAGGGACCGCGGGAGAACCCGGCCATCCCCAAGGGCGGCGACATGGTGCTGTCCGACATGAAGGGCACCCTGAAGCTGACGGCGCCGGGCGAGGTGACGCTGACGCCGGACGCGTACACGATCAACGCCATGTCGACGGACACGAAATGCACGCCTCAGGAGGCGGTGCAGCCGGCGGCGACGATCAACGTCGCGGCGGGGGAGGGGAGTTCACCGCCCCCCTCGAATTCACCGTCCCCCAGTCCGAGTCCCAGTGGGAGCGACGGCGGCGGTCGGACCGACTTCACCGGCAAGGAGGTCCAGGTCCCGTACGCGTGCAAGACGCCCATCGGCGACAAGAACGCGACCTCGCCGGTCCAGATCGACGCGAAGAAGAACGGCGGGAGCTTCGACCTCACGGTCCGGTTCAAGAAGTCGGTGATGGACAGCCCGGCCGACATCCCCAAGGACTCGGTCAAACCGTCGATGGAGGTGGTCCTGGGCGGCGCCGACAAGGGCACGGTCCATGTGGAGGGCCCGACCAACTCCGAGGACATCAAGGCGGGTGAGCCGATCGAGATCCCCGACCTCACCGGCACCTACAAGCCGGGCGCGAGCGGCGAGTCGACGCTCTCCCCGGGCGTCCTCACCATCAAGGCCCTCGGTACGACGACGACCTGCACCCCGACGAAGTCCGAGGTCTCCCTGACCCTGGACACCACCGAGCAGGAAGGCGGCGCGGCGGGCGGCTCGGCCTCGACCTCGGGCGGCGGCGGCTCCTCGACCGACGGCGGCCTGGCCGCGACGGGCGCGGAGGACGACGGCGCACTGAAGGCGCTGGGCCTGGTGGCGGGCACGGCGGTGCTGCTCGGTGGCGCGATCTTCACGTTCCTGCCGGGACGCAGGGCGCGCTGACAAAGCAGCGGGGCCGCCGCGACCCAAGCGGATCGCAGCGGCCCCGTCGGGCTCAGGCCAACGCTAGTGAACGTCGCCCATGAGCTGCTGGACCTTCTTGCGGTACATCCACACCGCGACACCGGCGAGAACGGCCAGTCCGGCCTGGAGGGCGATGATCCCCGTGCCGTTCAGGTCGACCTCGGCGAGGCCGAGCAGGCCGGTGGTGCAGTCACCCGCGGTGACGGCGAGGAACCACACACCGAGCATCTGCGAGGAGTACTTCTGCGGCGCCATCTTCGTGGTGACCGACAGACCCACCGGCGACAGGCACAGCTCCGCGATCGTCTGCACCATGTAGATGCTGACCAGCCACATCGGGCTGACCAAGGTACCGTCCGAGGCGAGGCCGATCGGCAGCAGGAACAGGAAGAAGGACGCACCGATGCCGAGCAGGGCCATCGCGAACTTCACGATGGTGTTCGGTTCCTGGTTCTTGCGGGCCAGCCACAACCACAGCCAGGCGAAGACCGGGGCCAGCGCCATGACGAACAGCGGGTTCAGCGACTGGTACCAGGTCGCCGGGAAGTCCATCCCGAACAGGGTGTCCGAGGTCTTGCCGTCGGCGAACAGCGACAGGGTCGAGCCGCCCTGGTCGTAGATCATCCAGAAGACGGCGGCGGCCACGAAGAACCAGATGTAGCCGGAGACCTTCGACTGCTCGGTCTCGTTCAGGTCCTTGTCGCGCTTCATGCGCACCAGCACGGCGACCGGGATGATCAGGCCGGCGAGGGTGATCGGGACCAGCGCCCACTTCAGCGTGTAGACGCCGAGGGCGACGACACCGCCGTAGAAGGCGGCGATGACCGCGGCGGCCACGACGACCTTGACCAGGACGGCCTTGCGCTCGTCCGGGCTCAGCGGGTTCGGGACGACGCTGCTCTTCGGGCTCAGGTTGCGCGTGCCGATCATGAACTGGGCCAGACCCAGCGCCATGCCGACCGCGGCGAGCAGGAAGCCGAGGTGCCAGTTGTGCTTCTCACCGACGGTGCCGATGATCAGCGGGGCGGCGAAGGCACCGAGGTTGATGCCGATGTAGAAGAGCGTGAAGCCACCGTCGCGGCGCGGGTCGTCCGGGCCGTCGTAGAGGTGGCCGACCATCGTGGAGATGTTGGCCTTCAGCAGACCGGAGCCGACGGCGACGAGGGCGAGGCCCACGAAGAACATCGCCGAACCCGGGATGGCCAGCGAGACGTGACCCAGCATGATCACGAAACCGGCGATGGCGACGGTCTTGCGAGCGCCCCAGACGCGGTCTCCGAACCAGCCGCCGGGCATGGCCATCAGATAGACCATGGAGACGTAGACGGAGTAGATGGCCGTGGCCGTGGCCGCGGACATCGCGAGGCCGCCGCCCTGGCTGCCGGTCGCGGCATCGGCGCCGCCGGAGACCAGGTACAGGACAAGAAGGGCCCGCATGCCGTAGTAGGAGAAGCGCTCCCACATCTCGGTCATGAACAGGGTGGCCAGGCCGCGGGGGTGGCCGAAGAAGGTCTTCTCGGAACCGGGGGTGCCCGGAGTGACCGAGTCCTTCGTCAGGCTGGACGCCATGGGTCGTTCCTTGCTGATCGGGACGCGCTGCTGGAGCGTTGCGCGCCCGGTGGGGGCGGCCGGCACCGGCGATGTCGGTCATGTCCACCCCACGCCCAGGGGAGTCCGCTCCGGGTCTCGGAGCGGTGGACGCCGACCACCGGGATCCACGCCTCTGCGCGCGACGATGCGCTACGAGGCCCGGCCACAGGTCATTCCTTTCAAAGGCTGGCGGAGACCAGCCCGCACACAAAAGAGACCTTCAGCGTGAAAAGCGTTGCCGAAGGTCCCCGCGGTGCTACAGGCGTTCAGTCACCATACGGCAGGACACTGCCGGATATGGAAGGACTTGAGACATGGATCACAGGTTAAGAGGGAACCGTGGGCGCTGATTCGAAGGTCTCCCTCAGGATCTCATCCCACGCACATAGGTTTGTACAACGGTAAGAGGCCGGTGACCGTGAGGTAAGAGCCACCGTCGTCGATCACACCCCGGCTCTTGTCATGGGCGGACTACCATCTGCTCATGACCCGTGTACTGCTCGCCGAGGACGACGCGTCCATCTCGGAGCCGCTGGCCCGTGCACTGCGCCGGGAAGGGTACGAGGTCGAGGTACGTGAGGACGGACCCACCGCGCTCGACGCAGGAATGCAGGGCGGCGTCGACCTGGTCGTGCTGGACCTCGGCCTGCCCGGCATGGACGGCCTGGAGGTGGCACGCCGGCTGCGGGCCGACGGCCACAGCGTGCCGATCCTCATCCTGACCGCGCGCGCCGACGAGGTGGACACCGTCGTGGGGCTCGACGCGGGCGCCGACGACTACGTCACCAAGCCGTTCCGTCTTGCCGAGCTGCTGGCGCGGGTGCGGGCGCTGCTGCGGCGCGGTGCCGCCGAGCCCCAGCAGCCGCCGGCCACGCACGGGGTGCGGATCGACGTCGAGTCGCACCGGGCGTGGATGGGGGACGAGGAGCTTCAGCTCACGGCCAAGGAGTTCGACCTGCTGCGGGTTCTCGTGCGGGACGCCGGGCGGGTGGTCACCCGGGACCAGCTGATGCGGGAGGTCTGGGACACGACCTGGTGGTCGTCGACCAAGACCCTGGACATGCATATTTCGTGGCTTCGTAAGAAGCTCGGTGACGACGCGGCGAACCCCCGGTACATCGCCACGGTGCGCGGCGTCGGTTTCCGCTTCGAGAAGAGCTGAGTAACCCGGTTCCATGCGCCGCCGTCTGATCCAGTCCACCCTCGCCGTCGTGCTCGTCGTGATCGCCGTCTTCGGTGTCTCCCTCGTCATCGTCGAGACCCGCACGATCAGCTCCACCGCGCAGGAACGGGTGGACTCCGAGGCGGTCCGGCTGGCCAGCATCGTGGACAGCCGGCTGATCGCGACCGGGGCCGTCACCGCGGACATGCTCCGCGACCAGGTGCCCAAGGACCGGTACGCCGTGATCCGCGTGCCCGGGAAGCGGCCCATCGAGATCGGCACCAAGCCGACCGGTGACACCATCAGCGCCAGCCGCAAGGGCGAGGAGGGCGAGACGGTCACCGTCCAGGAGCCCCGCTCCACGGTGACCCGCGAGGTCGGCCGCACCCTGCTGATCATCGGGGCGGTGGCGCTGCTGGCGGTGATCGCCGCGGTGCTGCTCGCCGTGCGCCAGGCCAACCGGCTCGCCTCCCCGCTCACCGACCTCGCCGAGACCGCCGAACGCCTCGGCTCGGGCGACCCGCGACCGCGGCACAAGCGCTACGGCGTCCAGGAGCTGGACCGGGTCGCGGACGTGCTGGACGCGAGCGCCGAGCGGATCGGCCGCATGCTGACGGCGGAGCGGCGGCTGGCCGCGGACGCCTCGCACCAGCTGCGCACCCCGCTGACCGCGCTGTCCATGCGGCTGGAGGAGATCACCCTCACCGACGATCCGGACACCGTGAAGGAAGAGGCGACGATCGCGCTCACGCAGGTGGAGCGGCTGACGGACGTCGTCGAGCGGCTGCTGACGAACTCGCGGGATCCGCGCACCGGCTCCGCCGTCACCTTCGATCTCGACGAGGTCATCCAGCAGCAGCTCGCCGAGTGGCGGCCGGCCTACCGCAGCGTGGGACGGGCGATCGTGAGCTCCGGGAAGCGGCATCTGCAGGCCGTCGGAACGCCGGGGGCGGTCGCGCAGGTGCTGGCCGCGCTGATCGAGAACTCGCTCATGCACGGCAGGGGCACGGTGGCGCTGCGCACCCGGGTCACCGGGAACCAGGCGGTCATCGAGGTCACCGACGAGGGGCCCGGGGTGCCGGCCGACCTCGGGGCGCGGATCTTCGAGCGGGCGATCAGCGGGCGGAACTCGACGGGGATCGGCCTGGCGGTGGCACGGGACCTCGCGGAGGCCGACGGAGGACGGCTGGAGATGCTCCAGGCCTCGCCGCCGGTGTTCGGACTGTTCCTGTCGCGCACGCCCGCGAAGCGGGTGGGGGAGTCGGAGCCGACGGTTCGCTAGGCCTTAGCGATGTGCGGGCTGGGCCCGCTTCCGCTCCTCCTTGAGGAACGATTCCGCGCTCGCCACCGTCGTGCGGGCGGGCAGCGCCTTGAACACCCACGTCCGGTACGACCAGAAGCGGAACAGGGTCGCGACGCCGATGCCGAGGAACTTGAAGATGTTGCTCTGCAGCGGGCTGTCCCAGCCGAAGCCGTACGTCGCCGTGTAGAGCACGCCGTTCTCGATCACCAGGCCGACCACGCTGAACAGCAGGAACAGCGTGAGTTCCTTGGTGCGGCCGCTCTTGTCGCGGTCACGGTAGGTGAAGTAACGGAACCCGACGTAGTTGAAGGCGATGGCGACCACCGTCGCGATGACGCTCGCCCGCACCACCTGGAGGTCGGTCGTGTGCCGGACCAGGTTGAAGACACCGAGGTTGACCAGCAGCCCGGCACCGCCGACGGCGCCGAACTTGGCGGCCTCGTGCGCAAGGCGTCGCAGCCCGGAGGAACCACGTCCCATGGAGTGAAAGCCCCCGTCCGTCGGTTTCGTCAACCCAGTCATGCTAACCACCCCTGAGATGGATTGCCTGTGTATGCGCTCACAGGCCGGGGAAACCGGCCCCGGTGGCGTGACCGATACCCTGGGGGCGTGACGTTCCCGGTAGTCGGCATGGTCGGCGGGGGCCAGCTCGCTCGTATGACACACGAAGCAGGCATCCCGCTGGGCATCAGGTTCAAGCTCCTCAGTGACACCCCTCAGGATTCCGCGGCCCAGGTGGTGAGCGAAGTCGTCCTCGGCGACTATCGCGACCTGGACACGCTGCGTGACTTCGCGCGCGGGTGCGATGTGATCACGTTCGATCACGAACATGTACCCACCGAGCACCTCAGGGCTCTGGAGGCGGACGGCATCCCCGTGCGCCCCGGCCCCGATGCGCTTCAGCATGCCCAGGACAAGGGTGTGATGCGGGCGAAGCTCGACGCGATCGGAGTGCCGTGCCCACGGCACCGCATCGTGAGCGACCCGTCGGACGTGGCCGCTTTCGCCGCGGAGGGTGACGGCTTCCCCGTCGTCCTCAAGACCGTGCGCGGCGGCTACGACGGCAAGGGCGTGTGGGTCGTGGACTCCGCCGAGGAGGCTCAGGCCCCCTTCAAGGCAGGCGTGCCCGTGCTCGCCGAGGAGAAGGTCGACTTCGTGCGGGAGCTCGCCGCCAACGTCGTACGCTCCCCGCACGGCCAGGCCGTCGCCTACCCGGTGGTGGAGTCGCGGCAGGTCGACGGCGTGTGCGACACCGTGATCGCCCCGGCCCCCGACCTCGACGAGACCCTCGCGCTGCAGGCCGAGGAGATGGCCCTGCGCATCGCCAAGGAACTGGGCGTCGTCGGCCACCTCGCCGTAGAGCTGTTCCAGACCCGCGACGGCCGCATCCTGGTCAACGAGCTCGCGATGCGCCCGCACAACTCGGGCCACTGGAGCCAGGACGGCGCCATCACCTCGCAGTTCGCCAACCACGTCCGGGCCGTCCTCGACCTCCCCCTCGGCGACCCGCGCCCGCGTGCCAAGTGGACGGTGATGGTCAACGTCCTCGGCGGCGACTACCCGGACATGTACTCCGCGTACCTGCACTGCATGGCCCGCGACCCCCAGCTGAAGATCCACATGTACGGCAAGGACGTGAAGCCCGGACGCAAGGTCGGCCACGTCAACACCTACGGCGACGACCTGGACGACGTGCTGGAGCGCGCCCGTCACGCTGCCGACTACCTCAGAGGAACGATCACAGAATGAGCCCCGTTGTTGGCATCGTCATGGGGTCGGACTCCGACTGGCCCGTCATGGAGGCCGCCGCCCAGGCCCTCGACGAGTTCGAGATCGCCTACGAGGTCGACGTCGTCTCCGCGCACCGCATGCCGCGCGAGATGATCGGCTACGGCGAGCAGGCCGCGGACCGGGGCATCAAGGTGATCATCGCGGGTGCGGGCGGCGCCGCCCATCTGCCCGGCATGCTCGCCTCCGTCACCCCGCTGCCGGTCATCGGCGTGCCCGTGCCGCTGAAGTACCTCGACGGCATGGACTCCCTGCTGTCGATCGTGCAGATGCCGGCCGGTGTCCCGGTCGCGACCGTCTCCGTCGCCGGTGCCCGCAACGCCGGTCTGCTGGCCGCCCGGATCCTCGCCGCGCACGACGAGGAACTCCTCGGCCGGATGCGCGAGTTCCAGCAGGAGCTCAACGACCAGGCCACCGAGAAGGGCAAGCGCCTGCGCGCCAAGGTCGACGGCTCGACGGCCGGCTTCGGCTTCGGTTCCGGGAAGTGACGCCGGTGAGCGCTCTGGACGAGGCACGCGAGCTGCTGCGGGAGTTCCCCGTCGTCGACGGGCACAACGACCTGCCCTGGGCCCTGCGCGAGCAGGTCCGCTACGACCTCGACGCCCGTGACATCGGCACGGATCAGGGCGCTCACCTGCACACCGACATCCCGCGGCTGCGGGCGGGCGGTGTCGGGGCGCAGTACTGGTCGGTCTACGTCCGCGCGGACCTGCCCGACCCGGTGCCGGCCACGCTGGAGCAGATCGACTGCGTACGCCAGCTGATCGACCGTCACCCGGCCGACCTGCGGGCCGCGTTGGCCGCCGCCGACCTGGCGGCGGCGCGCGCGGAGGGCCGTATCGCCTCGCTCATGGGTGCGGAGGGCGGGCACTCGATCGCCAACTCCCTCGCCACACTGCGCGGGTTGTACGCGCTCGGCGTGCGCTACATGACCCTCACCCACAACGACAACGTGGACTGGGCGGACTCCGCGACCGACGAGCCCGGCGTCGGGGGCCTGTCGGCCTTCGGCCGGGAGGTCGTGCGGGAGATGAACCGCGAGGGCATGCTCGTCGACCTCTCGCACGTCGCCGCCTCGACCATGCGGGACGCGCTGGACACCACGTCCGCGCCGGTGATCTTCTCCCACTCCTCCTCCCGGGCCGTGTGCGACCACCCCCGCAACATCCCGGACGACGTCCTGGAGCGCCTGCCCGCCAACGGGGGCGTCGCGATGGTGACGTTCGTGCCGAAGTTCGTGCTCCAGGCGGCGGTCGACTGGACGGCGGCCGCGGACGAGAACATGCGCGAGCACGGCTTTCACCACCTCGACACCACCGCCGAGGCGATGAAGGTGCACCGCGCCTTCGAGGAGCGCTACCCGCGGCCCATCGCCACGGTGTCCACGGTCGCCGACCACCTCGACCACATGCGCGAGGTCGCGGGCGTCGACCATCTCGGCATCGGCGGCGACTACGACGGCACGGCGTTCACCCCGGACGGTCTGAACGACGTCTCCGGCTACCCGAACCTGATCGCGGAGCTGCTCGACCGCGGCTGGTCCAAGCCGGACCTGGCCAAGCTGACCTGGCAGAACTCCGTACGGGTGCTGGGCGCGGCGGAGGACGTGGCACGGGAGCTCCAGGCCACGCGGGCGCCGTCCAACGCCACGATCGACGTGCTGGACGCCTGAGGGCCGGGCCATGCGGATCGGTGAGCTGGCCCGGCGCACCGGAGTGAGCGAGCGGTCGCTGCGCTACTACGAGACCCGGGGGCTGCTGCGGGCCGAGCGCACCCCGGGCGGCCACCGGGACTACCCGGAGGCGGCCGTGGACCGCGTCATCCGGATCCAGGAGCTGTTCGCGGCGGGTCTGCACAGCAGCCGTATCGCCCAGCTGCTGCCCTGCATGCGGGACGCCGACGGCGGGCCCTCGGCCGTCGCCACGCCCAGGCTGGTCCAGGACCTGACCGAGGAGCGCGACCGCATCGACCGGATGATCGCCGAGCTGGTGCGCTCCCGGGAGACGCTCGACGAGGTGATCGAGGCGGCGCAGGAACAGTGAGGCGCCGACGGGGTCGCTGAACCGGCGGACGCCCGAACGCCCCGTCCACCAGGAAGCCCCCCGGCACCCCGTGCAACGGTGACCGTACACCGACCGCTCGCGCACGTACGGAGACCGCCATGGCAGACCTCCAGGACGACCTGCACCCCACGACCGAGGTCGGTTCGCTCGACGACCTGCCCCTGGACGACCCCTTCCCGGTCGAGCCGCCCGCCGCGGCCGCCCTCGACCCGGACGCCGAGCCGCTGGAGCGCGCGCACGCCCTCCTCGCCGCCCACCCCGTCGCCGACGGCTACAGCGGGCTGCCCTGGGCGCTGCGCCATCTGCCCTGGTACGACCTGGAGCTGGGTGAGAGCGCCGTCGACACCGACGTACCGCGGCTGCGCCAGGGCCATGTCGGCGCACTGTTCTGCTCGCTGCACCTGCCCGAGGGACTGGCCGCCGACCGGGCCGTGGCCGCCACCCTGGAGCAGCTGGACCTGGTCCGCACGGTGATCGCGTCCCACCCCGAAGGGCTACGGCTGGCCCACACCGCCGGGCAGGTCATCGACGCCCGCAACTGCGGCCGGGCGGCGGTGCTGCTCGGCCCGGCCACGGCCGCCGCCCTCGACGACTCCCTCGGCATCCTGCGCGTGCTGCACAGCCTCGGACTGCGTGTGCTGACCCTGGCCGGCACCTCCTGGGCCAGCGAGGCGGGCCTGACCCGCTTCGGCGAGGAGGTCGTCCGCGAGATGAACCGGCTCGGCGTGCTCGCCGACCTCTCCGGTGCCTCCGAGCAGACCAGCCGGCGGGTGCTCGCCGCCTCCAAGACGCCGGTGCTGTTCACCCGCTCGGCCGCCCGCGCCCTGCGCCCGCACCCCGCAAACCTCCCCGACGACCTGCTCGCCGAGCTGGGGGCCGCGAAGGGCCTGTGCATGGTGCCGCTGACCGCCGAGCAGACCGGTCCCTCGGTCCGGGACGTCGCCGACCACCTCGACCACGTCCGCGCGGTCGCGGGCCCCGGCTGTGTGGGCCTGGCCGGCACCTACGACGCCGGCACCGCCCACCCCCAGGACCTCGCCGACGCCTCCTGCTACCCGCACCTCGTCGCCGAGCTGCTGCACCGCGGCTGGTCGGAGGCCGACCTTGCCCTGCTGACCTGGGGCAATGCCCAACGAGTCCTGCGCACCGCCGACTTCACGGCCCGGGCGGCCCAGCAGCGCCGGGAGCCCTCGACGGCGAAGATCGCGGAGCTGGACGGCTGACGCGCGCGGGGTTCAGCAGGCGCACAGGCAGAACGGGTGCCCGGCCGGGTCCGCGTAGACCCGGAAGGTCCGCGTGCGGTCCTCGGTGTCCAGCGGCTTCGCGCCGAGTGCCAGGACGCCCTGCTCGGCCGCGTCCAGGTCGTCGACGGCCAGGTCGAGATGGAACTGCTGCGAGTGGTCCGGCGCGGGCCACTTCGGCGGTACGAAGCCGGGGGCGGCCTGGAACGCGAGCTGCTGCCCGCCGGGCACCTTCAGGTCCACCCACTCTCCCTCGCCCTCCACGGTGCCGCCGAGGACACCGGCGTAGAACTTGGCCAGGGTGCGGGGGTCGGGACAGTCCAGGACGACGACGTCCAGCTTGGCGAGAGCCATGACTTCCTCCTTGAAGCGACGGTTGCCGTTACCTCTAAAGGAGAGTAGCCGGTAACGGTGACCGTCCGCCTCCCCATTTGGAGAAGCCCGCGACGGGCCTGGTCAGGGGTCGGTGGACGCCCCATGTGCCCCTCGGGTAACTTGCGTTCGGGGGTTGATCAATGCGGAGGCCGTGCACGGAACGGGGAAACGCGCCCGGTCCGTGCGGAGCGCTGCGCTGGGAAGCCCGCACTCATGAACGCACCTTCGCCCTAGGGGAATTACATGAAGAAGACGCGACTCGGCGCGGTGGCGATGGCGGCCGTCGGTACGGCCGCCATGGTCGGGATAGCCGCGCCGCCGGCCCACGCGGGCACCGCGGGCTACAACCTGTGCGCCGAGGCCACCAGCCTGTGGACCAACCGCATGTGTCTCTTCTACAACTCCGACCAGCAGGGGTCGTTCGCCGCGTTCACCCGTAGCGTGTCCGACCTGGAGCCCTGGATCTTCGGCCACCAGGGCACGACCAACGCCGGTCAGGGCGAGCCCGTCAAGAACAACGCGGCGAGCGCCGCCAACCCGGGCAGCCCCTGCTGGCGCGTGTACTACAACAGCAACTACGCGGGCCCCAACGACTACATCGGTGGCCACACGTACCGGCAGCTCGTCAACACGTACAACGAGAACGCCTCCGTGCTGGTCTGCTGACCGCTCCACGTACCGAACGACCCCTGGGTGCGGCCGCCTTCGCGGGCGGCCGCACCCGCCACCTCCCCGCTGGAGCCGAGATGAGACACCGACGCGCGCATACGACTCTCCTGGCCGCCCTGGTGTCCGCCCTCACGACGGGACTGCTCGGCGGCTGCTCGGCGACCGACGCGCACGAAGAGCCCGCGGCCCCCAGCGCGAAGAACTCCCGCCCCGCACCGAGCGACTTCGCCCTCCGGCATGTCGAACTCCCCGTCTCCGACTACCGGTTGAGCGCAACCGAGTACGCCGAGGTGTCCAGGGCGAAGAACATCCTCGTCACCGAGTGCATGGAACGGCTCGGGTTCTCCTGGAGCGCACCGACGCCCACAGTCCCGCGCCAGGACCGCAGATACGGCGTCATCGACCTCCCGGCCGCCCAGCGCTACGGCTACCACCTGCTGCCCGAGGACAACACGGCCCCGGAGCGCGCCGACCACGAGCCCTCGAAGGACGAGACGGACGCGCTCACCGGCGGGCAGCTCCTCGACGGCGACACCGGGCGCTCCCGCCTGCTCCCCGGATACACCGCCCCCGTACGCAAGGTCGGCGGCAAGAGCGTTCCGCCCGGCGGCTGTTCCCAGGAGGCGGAGCGGAAACTGCTGGGCCGCACGGACCTCACGTCCGAGGCCGGAGTGGTCAGCCGCATCAACACCGACTCGTTCACCGAGTCCCAGCAGAAGCCCGCGGTGAAGAAGACGCTGGCGGAGTGGTCCGCGTGCATGCGGAAGGCGGGCTTCGACTACCCCGACCCGCTCAGGAGCATCGCCACCGCCCGCCTCGATTCGCCCACCGTGCCCGCCGCCGAGATCGAGCTGGCGACCGCCGATGTGCGGTGCAAGGAGTCGGTGGACCTGGTGGACGTCTGGAGCCGCGCGGAGGCGACCGTCCAGCAGCGGATGATCAAGCAGCACGCCGCGGCGACGGCCAAGGAGCGCGCCGACAAGGCGACCCGCCTGCGCAACGCGGCCGAGGTGATCCGCGCCTCCGGGGAGTGACCACCCGGCCGCGTTACTGCCGATACCGCCCCGGAGGTAACGTCGCTGCCAGGAGGTCGACGACATGAGTGGCAAGGCAGTCGCCCCCGGCGGTCTGGCGCTGATCGAGAGTCTGGTCAACACGCTCGACATCGAGTCGGGCACGGACACGCTCGACTCGGCGGACGGACACGCCCGCTTCGGGCTCGCCGCGCAGGACGTGGCGGACGCACGGGAGCTGCGGGAGTCGCTGCGCGCCGCGCTGCTGGCCCACGCCGGTCACCAGCCGCATCGCGAGGTGACCCCGCTCGGCGAACTGCTGGCGCGGGCGCCGCTACGGGTGACGATCGACGAAGGCGACGGCTCGGCCGCACTGACCCCCACCGCCGACGGCACCCTCCTCTCACAGGTCGCCGCGGCGGTGGCCGAGGCACTCGTCGCCGGCACCTGGACCCGGCTCAAGGCCTGCGAGGCCGCCGACTGCCACTGGGCCTACTACGACCGCAGCCCCGCCGGACGCGGCCGCTGGTGCTCGATGCAGGTGTGCGGGGCGCGGGCGAAGATGCGGCGCTATCGGGCGAAGTAAAACGCGGCCGAGAGGTGTGCGGCAGAATGCCGCAAGACGCCGTTTCGGCCGACTGAGCCTCGGCCGAAGCGGTGTCGCCGCGCTGAGCTGGGCCGTTTCCGTCTGCGGGTGCGTGGGGGCTGGTCGCGCCGTTCCCCGCGCCCCTTCGGGGCGCTCACACCCCGGCGTACTCCCGTGGCGGAACGATCGCCTGCGCGTCCGCGCCCTCGCTCACCCACAGGCCGATCAGGAACGCGGCCGTCGCCTCCAGCAGGCCCGCGCGGTCCAGGCCGCCGCCGTTCACCGGGGTGCAGCCGAGGTCGCGTACGAGGTGTCGTACGGCGTCCAGGGCCGCCGTGTCGTCGCCGCACAGGGGTACGGCGAGCGGGCGGCCGTCGAAGACCGGCGGGGTCAGCCGCCACACGCTCTCGTGGCACAGGTTGAACGCCTTGACGACGTGGGCGCCGGGCGCCGCGGCGGCGATCCGCTCGGCGGCCGAGGGGCCGTGCCCGGTCGTCGGCCGGAAGCCGGGCCCCACCGGGTTGGTGCAGTCGATCAGCGTCCGGCCCGCCAAGGTGTCGCCAAGCCCGGAGACCACCTCGGCCGCCGCCGCGTACGGCACCGCGAGAAGCACCGCGTCCGTGCCGTGCCGTGCGGCCTCCCGCAGGGAACCGGCCCGCGCTCCGATGCCCGTCGCGAGCGCCGCCGTACGGCCCTCGTCCCGTCCGCCCACCAGGACGTCGTGGCCGGTCCGTGCCCACTGTCCGCCCAGCGCCCGGGCCATGGAGCCCGTGCCGATGATCCCGATCCTCATGGCGTTCCTCCCAAGTCGTCGCCTGGACAAGGAAATTAGCCAGCGGCTCGGGCACCATTCGGTAAGTGACCACCGACCAGAGCTTTCTCGCCGACTGCCGCGCCCGGCTCGCCTTCGACCTGCTCGCCAACACCTGGAACGCCGTGGTGATCTGGGCGCTCCGCACGGGCCCGGCGCGGCCCGGCGTGCTGCGCGAGCGGATCGGCGGCATCAGTCCCAAGGTGCTCACCGAGACGCTGCGCCGGCTGGAGTTCAACGGACTGGTGTCCCGCCGCGCCCACCCCGGCGCCCCGCCCCGCGTGGACTACCGCCTCACCGGCCTCGGCCGCAGCCTCCTGCCGTCGATCGAGGCCTTCGGCGCCTGGGCCTTCGAACACGGCGACGAGGTCATGGCCGCCCAGGAACGCGCCGAGTCGGCCGGCGGAGACGATCGGGGCCCGTCCGGCGAACCTAGGCCGTAGGACGTCCCATCGCCCGGTACGTCCAGCCCGCCTTGCGCCACAGTGCCGGGTCGAGGGCGTTGCGGCCGTCGAGGATGAGACGGGTGGCCGCGACCTCGCCGAGCGCCCCCGGGTCCAGCTCGCGGAACTCGCTCCACTCGGTCAGGTGCAGGACGACATCGGCGCCGCGGACGGCCGCCTCGGCGGAGTCGGCGTAGCCGAGGGTCGGGAAGAGACGGCGGGCGTTGTCCATGCCCTTCGGGTCGTAGACCGTCACCTGGCCGCCCTGGAGGTGGATCTGCCCGGCGACGTTCAGCGCGGGCGAGTCCCGCACGTCGTCCGAGTCGGGCTTGAAGGTCGCACCGAGGACCGCCACCCGCTTGCCGAGGAACGACCCGCCGCCCAGCGCCTCCCGCGCCAGCTCCACCATCTGGCCGCGCTGGCGCATGTTGATCGAGTCGATCTCGCGCAGGAACGTCAGCGCCTGGTCGGCGCCCAGCTCACCGGCCCGGGCCATGAAGGCACGGATGTCCTTCGGCAGACAGCCGCCGCCGAAGCCGATGCCCGCCCGCAGGAACTTGCGGCCGATCCGGTCGTCGTAGCCGATCGCCTCCGCGAGCTTGGCGACATCGCCGCCCGAGGCCTCGCACATCTCCGCCATCGCGTTGATGAAGGAGATCTTGGTGGCGAGGAAGGAGTTGGCGGAGGTCTTCACCAGCTCGGCCGTCGGGAAGTCCGTGACGACGAACGGCGTGCCCTCGGCGAGCGGCGTGGCGTACACCTCGCGCAGCAGCTTCTCGGCGCGCTCGCTGCGCACGCCGACCACGATCCGGTCGGGGTGCAGGGTGTCGTTCACGGCGAAGCCCTCGCGCAGGAACTCCGGGTTCCAGGCCAGCTCGGCGTCCTGCCCGGCCGGCGCGTGCTCGGCGAGGTAGGCGGCGAGGCGCTCGGCGGAGCCGACCGGGACGGTGGACTTGCCGACGACGAGCGCGGGGCCGGTCAGGTGCGGGGCGAGCGCGGCGAAGGCGGCTTCGACGTACGACATGTCGCACGCGTACTCGCCGTGCCGCTGCGGAGTGTTCACGCACACGAAGTGGACGTCGCCGAACGCCCCCACCTCGGCCCAGTCCATCGTGAAGCGCAGCCGCCCGCTGGAGCCCTCGATGCCCGCCACGTGCTTGCGCAGCAGCTCCTCAAGACCGGGCTCGTACATCGGGACCTGGCCCCGCTGGAGCATCTCGATCTTCTCGGGCACGACATCCAGGCCCAGGACCTCGAAACCGAGCTCGGCCATGGCCGCGGCGTGCGTGGCGCCGAGGTAGCCGGTACCGATCACGGTGATCTTGAGGGCCATGGGGACTCCAGTGGGGTGGGGCGGCGTCGGTGCGCTGCCCGAGCATAGTCGGGGCATGAGAACGCGCCCCACCGGGCACTTTTCCCGCTGTCGCCAAGCTCACGTATCCGTTGCGTGAGCAGCCCCCTAAAATTTGAGTTACTTAACGGTAATTAGCACAGGCATCGCAGCGTCTTTGGAGCGTGAGAGACCTTGGCCGGATCGGCTGACTTCGACCTGTACCGCCCGTCCGAGGAGCACGACATGCTCCGTGACGCCGTCCGCTCGCTGGCCGAGGCGAAGATCGCGCCGTACGCCGCCGCGGTGGACGAGGAGGCCCGCTTCCCGCAGGAGGCGCTGGACGCCCTGGTTGCCAACGACCTGCACGCCGTGCACGTGCCGGAGGAGTTCGGCGGCGCCGGCGCCGACGCGCTGGCCACCGTGATCGTGATCGAGGAGGTCTCGCGCGTGTGCGCGTCCTCCTCCCTCATCCCGGCCGTGAACAAGCTGGGCTCGCTGCCCGTCATCCTCTCCGGCTCCGAGGAGCTGAAGAAGAAGTACATGACCCCGCTCGCCAAGGGCGACGCGATGTTCTCGTACTGCCTCTCCGAGCCGGACGCGGGCTCCGACGCGGCCGGCATGAAGACCAAGGCGGTCCGCGACGGCGACCACTACGTCCTCAACGGCGTGAAGCGCTGGATCACCAACGCGGGCGTCTCCGAGTACTACACGGTCATGGCCGTGACCGACCCGACGAAGCGCTCGAAGGGCATCTCGGCCTTCGTGGTCGAGAAGAGCGACGAGGGCGTCTCCTTCGGCGCCCCGGAGAAGAAGCTCGGCATCAAGGGCTCCCCGACCCGCGAGGTCTACCTCGACAACGTCCGCATCCCCGCCGACCGCATGATCGGCGAGGAGGGCACCGGCTTCGCCACCGCGATGAAGACCCTGGACCACACCCGCATCACCATCGCGGCCCAGGCCCTCGGCATCGCCCAGGGCGCCCTGGACTACGCCAAGGGCTACGTCCAGGAGCGCAAGCAGTTCGGCAAGCCGATCGGCGACTTCCAGGGCATCCAGTTCATGCTCGCCGACATGGCCATGAAGATCTCGGCCGCCCGCGCCCTGACCTACCAGGCCGCCGCCGCCTCCGAGCGCGGCGACGCCGACCTCACCTACCTGGGCGCGGCCGCCAAGTGCTTCGCCTCGGACGTGGCCATGGAGGCCACCACGGACGCGGTCCAGCTGCTCGGCGGCTACGGCTACACCCGTGACTACCCGCTGGAGCGCATGATGCGCGACGCGAAGATTACGCAGATTTATGAGGGCACGAACCAGGTCCAGCGCATCGTCATGGCGCGCAACCTGCCGTAGCGACGACTGGAGGAAGCCCCCGGCACATCCGTTGCCGGGGGCTTCGCCGTTTCCTGGAGCTTGGTCAAGTACCCGCCAAAGAGGCCGAGTTGTGCCTACGTTGGTGCGCATCCCGACCGTACGCGTCCGAAGGAGACCGGCGTCATGTCCGACCCCATCCCGCCATCGCACGACGACGAGGGCGTGGCCCGCGCCGCCCGCCTGCGCACGGACGTCTCCCACTCGGCGCGGATCTGGAACTACTGGCTGGGCGGCAAGGACCACTACCCGGTGGACGAGGAGGTCGGCGACCAGATCCTGTCGTTCGTCCCGGCCCTGCCCCGTTCGGCGGTGGCGGACCGGCACTTCCTGGAGCGCGCGGTGCGCCATCTCGTAGAGGAGGCCGGCATCCGCCAGTTCCTGGACATAGGCACCGGCCTGCCCACCGCCGACAACACCCACGAGGTCGCCCAGCGGATCGACCCGTCCTGCCGGATCGTCTACGTCGACAACGACCCGCTCGTCCTCACCCACGCCCACGCCCTGCTCACCAGCGCGCCGGAGGGGGCCACGGACTACATCGAGGCCGACGTCCACGACCCGGAGGCGATCCTGGCGGGCGCGGCCCGCACCCTGGACCTCACCCGGCCGGTCGCCATCACCATGCTGGGCATCCTGAACTTCGTCATGGACACCGACGAGGCCGCCGCCATCGTCCGCCGCCTCCTCGACGCCGTCCCTGCCGGCAGCCACCTGGTCGTCTCCCACCCCACCACCGAGGTCGACGGTGAGGCCATGAGGACGGCCGTGGAGTACTGGAACGGCCAGGGCTCGGCGCCCATGACGCTGCGCAGCCGCGCCGACCTCGTCCGCCTCTTCGAGGGCGTCGAACTCCTCGAACCCGGCCTCGTCTCCTGCTCCCGCTGGCGCCCCGACACGACCGACGGGGAGATCGTCGAGGTCACCCATTTCGGCGGCGTGGGCCGCAAACCGTAGCTTTCGCCGGTGGCGCCGGGCGCCGGGCAGGCGTACGACGGAGGGGACGCGGGGCCGACCCCCGGGCCCCGCATTCCCTCCAGGAGGAGCCATGCAGGAGCAGACCGGATCCATGACCGCGATGAGCAAGGAGATGCAGGACTGCGTCGAGGCGTGCATGAACTGCCACAGCGTGTGCGAGGAGACCATGAGCAGCTGCATGCAGATGGGCGGCCAGGCCCAGATGCAGATCATGCGCGCGCTGATGGACTGCGCCGAGACGACCCGCATGTGCGCGGACATGATGATGCGCCGCTCGCCCATGTCGGCCGAGATGTGCGCGATGTGCGCCAGGGCCTGTGAGATGTGCGCGGAGGCGTGTATGTCCATGCCGGACGACCCGCAGATGATGCGCTGCGCCGAGGCGTGTCGCCGCTGTGCGCAGAGCTGCCGCACGATGGCCGGCGCCACCATGTGACCGCGGTCCCACGACCGTCCGAGGGGCATCCGCGAGGGTGCCCCTCACTACGCAGTCCAGGGCCCGGCCGGTCGGCCGCTCGGCGTATCTCGGGCTGCTTCCCGGACGCGGCCCTGGGCGGGCCGTACGGCCAGGAGGAGGGTGGTCCCGCATGGTTGCCGACCCCCGCCGCGTCGGCGGGATCCGTCGGCGACAGACCACGAGCGCCAACGGGGGCACCACATGAGCACATCAGCGCCAGAGTTCAGTTACGTCGACAAGGCGAGCGGCCGCCGCCGGACCTTCCGGCCGTCCGGGACCGAGGCCATGGTCCTGCTGCCGTCCGAGGCCACGGGCGAGACGGTCGACCACCTGGTCGAGGCCCGGCCGCTGCTCTCCGTCAGCCAGGGCTACAACCTCGACCGCGGATTCGCCGCGGTCTACCTCGACCCGGCGGCCCACACGGACGCGGCCGCCCTCACCGAGCAGCCGGAGGTCGTCGACTCACTGCCGGTGATGATCGACGAGGACGGCGCGTCCCGGTACTTCGTGCCCGGCGAGCTCACGGTGCGGTTCCGGTCCGACGTCGACGCGGCGCGGGCCGAGGAGATCATCGCCGAGCACGGCAGCAGCATCGCCGTGGCCCAGCGGACGCCCGGGTACTACACCCTGAAGGTCCCCGAGGGCCACGACCTCTTCGCGACGATCGAGGAGTTCTCCGAGGTGCCGGAGGTGCGGTTCGCCGAGCCCTCCGAGGCCGGGTTCAACGACGCCCAGTATGTGCCCGACGACCCCGACTTCGCCCGCCTGTGGGGCATGCGCAACACCGGCCAGACCGTCGACGGCGTCGTCGGCACGGCGGGCGTCGACATCGGCGCCACGGACGCCTGGGACCTCACCCGTGGCGACCCCGAGGTGATCGTCGCCGTCATCGACACCGGCGCCGACCTCGACCACCCCGACCTCGCCGCGAACCTCCTGCCCCGGGGCAGCGAGGACTGGGACTTCTCCGACGCCGGCGACCGGGTACCGGAGGACGAGGACGGCCACGGCACCCATGTCGCCGGGACGATCGCCGCCGTCGACAATACCCTCGGGGTGATCGGCGTGGCACCCGGCTGCCGGGTCATGCCGCTGCGCGTGAACCTGACCGCCGGCATGAACCAGAACCGCGCCGACGCCATCGACTACGTCCGCCGGCAGTCCCTCGCCCACCTCGACCGCCGCTACGTCGTCAACTGCAGCTGGCGCGCCAACGGCGACCACGCCGGTATCCGCACCGCCATCCAGGACGCGGTCGCCGACGGCGTCCTCATCTGCTTCGCCGCGGGCAACGCCAACAACAACACCGACATCACCCCGCAGTACCCCGGCGTCTACCCGGAGGTCGTCTCGGTCGCCGCGCTGGACCAGAACAACGTCCGGGCGACGTTCTCCAACTTCGGCACCAACGTCGACGTCGCCGCCCCGGGCGTCAACATCTGGTCGACGTACCTCAACGGCAACCACCGCTTCCTGGACGGCACCTCCATGGCGAGCCCGCATGTCGCCGGTGTCGCCGCCCTGGTGTGGTCACGCAACCGCGAGCTGACCAACGCGCAGGTCCGCCGGATCATCGAGAGCACCTGCGACGACGTCGACGCGGCGAACCCGGGCTTCGTCGGCATGCTCGGCCGCGGCCGGGTCAACGCCCGCCGCGCCGTCACCAGCCCCCTGGTCGTCCCCGCGGCCGCGCCCGCCGGCGCCGACCTGACCGGCGACGGCCGGGCGGACATCGCGGGCTTCGGCGACGCGGGGATGTGGGTGTCGCTCAACAAGGGCGGCGGCTCGTTCACCGCGCCGAAGATGGTGATAGCCAACTTCGGCTACACCGCGGGCGGTTGGCGCACCCAGAAGCACCCGCGCCTCCTGGCCGACCTGACCGGCGACCGCCGCGCGGACGTCGTCGGCTTCGGCGACGCGGGGGTGTGGGTGTCACTGAACCAGGGCGGCGGATCGTTCACCGCGCCGAAGATGGTCGTGGCGAACTTCGCGTACGACGCGGGTGGTTGGCGGGTGGAGAAGCACCCGCGCTTCCTGGCCGACGTGACGGGCGACGGCCGGGCGGACATCGTCGGGTTCGGCAACGCCGGGGTGTGGGTGGCGCTGAGCAACGGCAACGGCACGTTCCGGAACCCGGAGCTGATGGTGTCGAACTTCGCCTACGACGCCGGGGGTTGGCGGGTCGAGAAGCACCCGCGCTTCCTGGCCGACCTGACCGGCGACCGGCGCGCCGACATCGTCGGCTTCGGCGACGCCGGAGTGTGGGTGTCCCTCAGCAACGGCGACGGCACCTTCGACGCCCCGCAGCTGGCGGTGCGGAACTTCGCGTACGACGCGGGTGGTTGGCGGGTGGAGAAGCACCCGCGCTTCCTGGCCGACGTGACGGGCGACGGCCGGGCGGACATCGTCGGGTTCGGCAACGCCGGGGTGTGGGTGTCGCTGAACAGCGGCGACGGCACCTTCCAGGACCCGCAGCTGGTCGTACAGAACTTCGCCTACGACGCGGGTGGTTGGCGGGTCGAGAAGCACCCGCGCTTCCTGGCCGACCTGACCGGCGACCGCCGCGCCGACATCGTCGGGTTCGGCAACGCCGGGGTATGGGTGTCGCTCAACAACGGCGACGGCACCTTCCAGGACCCGCAGCTGGTCGTACAGAACTTCGCCTACGACGCGGGCGGCTGGCGGGTCGAGAAGCACCCCCGCTTCGTGGCCGACCTGACCGGCGACCGCAGCGCGGACCTCGTCGGGTTCGGCGACGCGGGAGTGTGGGAGGCCCTCAACGGTGGCAAGGGCGGCTTCGGCACGCCTCAGCTGGTCGTCGGGAACTTCGGGTACGCGGCCGGCGGCTGGCGGGTGGAGAAGCACCCGAGGACGGTCGGCGGAAGGGCGTAGGAGCGGCAGGGTGTAAGAGGTGAGGGCGGTCCGCCGGGGACGCGATGCCCGGCGGACCGCCCTCCACGCGCTCAGTTGCCCGAGACGGTGACCTTCTCGTCGTTCTTCAGCTGGTTCACCAGCGTCTTGACCTTCGTCATGTCCCACTGGAGGTTGCCGTTCGAGGCGTTGCCCGCGAGCGGCATGTTCATCGACTTGCCGTCGCCGCCGCTGACGCCCTTCATCGCCCAGAACATGTCGACCAGGTCGAACAGGCTCATGTCCTTGTCGACGACCAGGGTGTCCAGGCCCGCGCTCATCGTCGGGTACAGCTTGAACGGGTTGAGCACCGTGCTCGGGGTGGCGACCTGGTTGGCCAGCGCGGAGAGGAACTTCTGCTGGTTCTTCGTGCGGTCCAGGTCGGAGCCGGCCAGCGCGTACCGGGTGCGGACGAAGGCGAGGGCCTCCTCGCCGTTCAGGGTCTGCTTGCCCTCCTTCAGGTCGGCGCCGGACTTGGAGTCCTTGATGCCGCCCTTCGGGATCTCCATCTCGACACCGCCGACCGCGTCCACGATGTTCGCGAAACCGGCGAAGCCGATCTCGACGTAGTGGTCGATGTGCAGTCCGGTGTTGTACTCGACCGTGCGCACCAGCAGGGTCGGGCCGTCGATCGAGTAGGCGGCGTTCAGCTTGTTCGCGCCCATGCCCTCAAGGATCTTGCCGGACTCCGAGCCCTGGAACTTCGGGATCGTGACGTTGGAGTCGCGCGGCAGCGAGATCAGCGTCGGGCCGTTGTCACCGGTGTGCAGGATCATCATCGAGTCCGTGCGCTTGCCCTCGGCGGACCCGGTGTGGAGATCCTTCTTCTGTTCGTCGGTCATGCCCTCGCGGCTGTCGGAACCGACGATCAGGTAGTTCGTGCCCTCGCCCGCCTCCGGCCGGTCGATCACCTTCGACAGGTCGACGTCACGGTTGAGCTTGGAGTCGGCCCAGAAGTACGTGCCGACGGTCGTCACGACCAGCACGGTCACGACCGTGATCGCGGTCCACTTGATACGGCGCCGCCAGTTCGGCGCGGGACGCGGCTCGCGCATCCCGCTGCCGCCGTCCTGGCCGCCCGGGGGCGAGCCGTAGACCTGGCCGGTGTTGTAGCCGCTGTCGTAGTCGCCGTACCCGTCCTGGCCCGGTCCGTCGTACGACGGCTGCGAGGGCACTCCGTACGGCGGCGCCGGCTGGCCCCCGCCGGGCGGTGCCGCCGGACCGCGGCGGACCTGCCGCATGACACGGGCGCTCTCGGGCTGTGCGCTCGCGCTGCCGTGTCCGTAGCCGCTGCCGCGGTTGTCGTCGGACCATCCTTCGGGCCAGTTGTTCATGGGCCCCAGTGTGCAGGGCACGGCTGTGTGTCTTACAAGGGTCGGCGGAAAATAGGGGCGGTGCTGTTGCGAACCCGACACAAATTCCGCGTCTGTCACCTCGGCATAAGGTGGAGGCCATGACAGAACAGGCCTCGGCAGTGGAATCGGACACCCCGGAGATCCCGGGCAAGCCCACTTCCGCCTCGCGCACCACGCTCAGCCACATCATGACGCACAGTGACACCAACCTGCTGGGCACGGTGCACGGCGGCGTGATCATGAAACTGGTCGACGACGCGGCGGGCGCGGTGGCGGGGCGGCACAGCGGCGGACCCGCGGTCACCGCCTCCATGGACGAGATGGCGTTCCTGGAGCCGGTCCGCGTAGGCGACCTCGTCCACGTCAAGGCCCAGGTCAACTGGACCGGCCGCACCTCGATGGAGGTCGGCGTCCGCGTCCTCGCCGAACGCTGGAACGAGTCCACGCCGCCCACCCAGGTCGGCTCGGCCTACCTGGTCTTCGCCGCGGTCGACGCCGACGGCAAGCCCCGCCGCGTCCCCCCGGTCGTCCCGGAAACGGAACGCGACAAGCGCCGCTACCAGGAGGCCCAGATCCGCCGGACGCACCGGTTGGCCCGCCGCCGGGCGATCATGGAGCTGCGGGAGAAGAGGGCGGCGGAGGGCATCGAGGACTAGCACCAGCGCAGCTTCCTGGGGCGGCATGGGTGGGCGCAGTCGGCACCCCGCCGCGCCAGGCTGCGCACCCACCCCCGGCCTCAGCCCCGGACTACTTGCACCCCACTTCGTCCCCTCGCACCACTCCGGCCTCCCCCCGCGCAGGATCGACCGCACGCACCTTTCGGACCTGCCGGAAGTCCGCCCCCGCGATCACCTTCAGCGTCGCCCCCAGCCCCTTCACCGGCCGCAGCTCGCTGCCCGGCAACGCCGCGGCCAGCGACTTCGCCGAGCGGTCCCAGCGCGGGTCGTACGCGACGACCGTCCGCCGGACCTCACGGTCCGCCGCGTTCACCGGCACCCGCGTCGTACGGAACCCCGTGGAGGCGAGCGCCGCGTCCACCCGCTTGCCCAGCCCGGCCGTCCCCGTCCCGTTCTCCACCTGCACCCGGATCTGCTGCGGCGCGACCTCCACCTTCAGCGCCTTGCCCTCCGTCCGCCGCACCGACAGCGGCTTGTCCTCGCGCAGGGCCGAGAACAGCCGTTCCGCCTTCGCCGCGTCCCACTTCAGCGTGGATCCGACACCCTTGACGACGTACCCCATCTGCCCGATCGGCACGGTCGTGAACTCCGAGGACGAAGGGGAGAAGTTCCGCATCGCCCGCCCGAGGTCGAGCAGTTCGTCCGTGCCGAACTCCTTGTCCGCGCGCACGGACCCCAGCACGGCCCGGGTCACGTCCCGGAACTTCATCGGGTTCAGCAGGATCCCGGACGAGGTCGCCCGGTCCACCAGCGCCGCCAGGAAGCGCTGCTGCCGCTGCATCCGGCCCAGGTCCGAGGCGCCGTCCACATGCCGCGCGCGCACGTACTGGAGCGCCGCCCCGCCCTTGAGGTCGTGCGTCCCCGCCGGCAGGTCCAGGCCGGTGTACGAGTCCTTCAACGGCTCGGCGGTGCAGATCTTCACCCCGCCCAGCACGTCCACCGTCTTCATGAAGCTGGTGAAGTCGACCTCCAGATAGTGGTCGATCTTCACCCGGGTCATCGCCTCGACCGTCCGCACGGTCAGCTGCGGCCCGCCCTCCGCGTACGCCGCGTTCAGCTTGATCGGATGCCCGTGGTGCCGTTTCCGGCTCGTGGCGTCGACATGCGCCGGCGTCATCGCGTACGAGTCGCGCGGCAGGCTCACCACGCTCGCCCGCTCCCGGTCCTCCGAGATGTGCACGATCATGATCGTGTCCGTGCAGTGGCAGGGCGCCCCGCCGAGCCGGTACAGCCGCCGCTCCTCCTCCGAGATCCGGTCCCGCCCGTCGGTGCCGACCAGCAGCACGTTCATCCCGTGGCCCGCCCGCGGCCGGTTCTTCATGTCCTTGAACGGGTCCACCCGCGCGATGTCCGCGTCCAGGCTGGTCACGACCGCGTGCCCGATCCCCGCGGAGGCCAGCACCACGACCGACAGCGTGGTCACCGCCCGCATGGCCCAGCGCGGCTTCTTGCGCCGTACGGGGGGACGCCGGCGGCGCTGCGGCGGCCTGGAGGGGGAGCGGGGCGGCGTGGGCATGGGGGACACCTCCGCGAGGGCCGTACGTGGGATCTTGAGCACCGTAGGCCCATACGATCTGTGGCCCGGTGCACCGCCCCGGGCGGCGCGCACCGGTGTCCCCCGTTCGCGGTAACGTGAGGCCCCTATGAACGCCAAGCCCGACGTGCAGCTCCCCGCCGTGTCTGTGATCATGCCCGTCCTCAACGAGGAACGGCATCTGCGCGGAGCCGTCCAAGCGATCCTCGCGCAGGAGTACGCCGGCGAGATGGAGGTCGTGATCGCCCTCGGTCCGTCCACGGACCGCACGGACGAGATCGCCGCCGAGCTCGTACGCGAAGACCCCCGCGTCCACACCGTGCCGAACCCGACGGGCCGCACGCCCGCCGCGCTGAACGCCGCGATCAAGGCCTCCCGCCATCCGATCGTCGTCCGCGTCGACGGCCACGGCATGCTCTCGCCGAACTACATCGCCACCGCCGTACGGCTCCTGGAGGAGACCGGCGCGCAGAACGTCGGCGGCATCATGCACGCCGAGGGCGAGAACGACTGGGAGCACGCCGTCGCCGCCGCGATGACGTCGAGGATCGGCGTCGGCAACGCGGCCTTCCACACCGGCGGCGAGGCCCAGTCGGCCGAGACCGTCTACCTCGGTGTCTTCCGGCGCGAGGCGCTGGAGCAGCAGGGCGGCTACAACGTGGAGTTCATCCGCGCCCAGGACTGGGAGCTGAACTTCCGCATCCGCGAGGCCGGCGGCCTGATCTGGTTCTCGCCCGAGCTGAAGGTGTCGTACCGCCCGCGGCCGAGCGTGAAGGCGCTGGCCAAGCAGTACAAGGACTACGGCCGCTGGCGGCACGTCGTCGCCCGCTACCACGCCGGCTCCATCAACCTGCGCTACCTCGCCCCGCCGACCGCGGTGTGCGCCATCGCGGCCGGCCTGGTCGTGGGCGCGGCCCTCACCCCCTGGGGCTTCCTGATCCCGGGCGGCTACCTCGCGGCGATCGCCCTCGGCTCCCTCCCGGCGGGCAAGGGCCTGCCGCTGAAGGCGCGGCTCCAGATCCCCGTCGCCCTCGCCACCATGCACATGTCCTGGGGCTGGGGCTTCCTCACCAGCCCGCGCTCGCTGGCCCGCAAGGTGATCGCCTCCCGGCGGCCCGCGGTGCTCAGCACCACCAGTCAGGGCTGAGCACCCGCGGAACCCGGCCTGCCTGCTACCAGGTGAAGGCCGGGTTCACGTGCATACAGGCGGTGTCGTCCGCGCCGTTGAGCGTCTTGAGGCTGCCGGGCGTCTTGTCGCTCTTCTTGGGCGCCTTGTACGCCGTACCCTCGCGCCAGTCCGCGCCGACGACGAGCGTCACCCCGGTGACCGCCGTGGAGCGCTTGACCGAACTCAGCGGAATGCCCAGGGCCTTGGCGACCCGCTGGGCGTCACCCTCCAGCTCGGCGCTCGGGTACCGGACGATCGTCCGGTCCTCGCTGAGGATCGTGGACTGGTCGGCGGCCGCCTGGGTGAAGCCCTCCTGCTGGAGCAGCCCGGTCACGGTCGTCGCGCGCCCCTGGGCCGCGCCCAGCGCATCGGTGCTGGTGCCGTTCTGGACCTGTACGGCGATCTCGCCGTCGGGCGCCGCCGGGTCGTCCGAGAGCTTCTCCTCGGTCGACTTCTTCTTCTTGTCCTTGCCGTCCAGCGAGATGTCCTCGCGCACCAGCCGGAAGAGCTGCTCGGCGTCCTCGGTGGGCTCCACGTGCACGCCCACGTACCGGTTGGGCATCGTGGCCATCGTGATGCGCTTCGGGTTCACCTTGCGCAGCTCGTTGCTGAGGTCGAAGAGCTTCTTGACGTCGTCCAGACCGGGGTCGACCGTGAGCGCGTCGGTGGCCTCCTCGGCGAGCCTGCGCAGCTTCAGCGGGTTGCCGAGCGTGGCGTTCTCGCGCAGCTGCCGGACCATCGAGCTCATGTACATGTGCTGGGCCTTGGCGCGGGCGAGGTCGCTGCCGTCCTCGAAGCCGTAGCGGGTGCGCAGCCACTGCAGGGCCTGCTCGCCCTTGATCGGGTGCGTGCCCTCCTCCATCTTCAGGCCGGAGCCGTGGCCCTCGCTGTCGCGCGACTTGATGTTGGCGTCCACGCACACCGGGACGCCGCCGATGGCGTCCGCCATCGACACCACGCCCGTGAAGTCGACCATGATGAAGTGGTCGATGTGGACGCCGGTGAGCTCCTGCCAGGTGGCCACCGTGCAGCCCGGGCCGCCGTTGCGCAGGCTCAGGTTCGTCGTCACCCGCCCGTTGCTCGCCGGGAACGCCTCGTCGTCGTCCGGGTCGGTGCACTTGGGGATCTGGACGAGGGTGTCGCGCGGCATGGTGATGACGGACATGTTGGAGCGGTCGGCCGACAGGTGCAGCAGCATCTGCACGTCCGCGCGCGGCGGCGTGTTGAAGGTCTCCTTCGCGCCGCCGAGCTTCTGGTTCTCCTCGGTGTCGCGCGCGTCCGAGCCGATGAGCAGGATGTTCATCGGGGTCTGGCCGGCCGCGTTCGGCGTCGGCGCGGCGACCTTGCTGTCGCCCAGGTTCAGGTCGTCGTGCTTGATGTTGCCGTTCAGATGACGGTAGTAGAGGTAACCGGCGCCGGCCGTGCCCACTATCAGCACCGCGAGGACCGAAGCGGTCCATCTCAACGCCCGGCGACCGCGCCGCGCCCCGCCTCTGCGGTGCCCGCCGTGGCCCTCCCTGCCGTCGACCGTCCCCGCACCGCCCCCCTCGGCGGCCGGTTCGGCCTCCCGCACACTGCTCTGCGTCACTTCTTCTGCCCCTCCCCACCCTTGCCCCGCACGCCATGGAACAGGCCCGCCGCACGTACTGTCAGACGCACGACAGGCCCGTCAGGACGCGTCACACACTCAGCCGGAGCACTCCACCTTGTCGGCCGTGGACTTCGGAACGTCCGGCGTCTCCGCCGACGCGGAGTCGAGCTTCACGCCCGCCCCCTTGAAGTCCTTGCCCAGGACCAGCGTCATCGTCGGCAGTCCCTGGGCGTTGATCACGCTCTCGCCCGGCTTCATCGCGGACCCCGACAACCCCATGATCTCCGCGAGCCTGCGTGCCTGATCGGCCTGGTCGGGAGCGTACTCCAGGGTCGTCTTCGCCTGCGTGGCGTCCGCGTTGCCGGCGTTCTCGGACTTGGTGACGCCCGCCGTCAGCTGCAGCCAGTTGAGCTGGTCCTGCGCGCTGCCGTCCTGCGCGCCGCCGTTGAGGACGCGCACCCGCACCTCGGAGGCGTCGGCCTTGGGGCCCTTCAGACGGGCGGCGACGGCGGCCTTCTCCTTCTTCTGCTGCGCCTTGACCTCGGTGAACGACACATCGTTCTTGATCATGCTGAAGACCTGGGGGGCCGTCTCCTTCTTCAGGACGACGGTCACCTTCACCGTCTCGGCCGGGTTGTCGACCACCGGGACCGTGGCGAAGGTGATGTTCTTCGTCGGGACCTTCTTCAGCTCCAGGGCGAGGTCCTTGAGCGTGCTCGCCTTGCCTATGGCCTTGTCCACGGTCAGCGCGTCGGTGGCGGCCTCGGCCAGCTTTATCAGCTTCCTGGGGCTGGTGAGCGTGTCGCTGGAGGAGATCTTGCGCATCAGCGAGCCCAGGAACTGCTGCTGCGCCTTGATCCGGTCCAGGTCGCCGCTGTTGCCGAAGCTCTTGCGGGTGCGGAGGAAGGCGAGCGCCTTCTCGCCCTGGATCGTCGACTCGCCCTTGGGCAGCTGGAGTTTGGAGTCGTCGTCGTCGATGGCGCGCGTCAGGCACACCTTCACACCGTCGACGGCGGAGGTGAGGGTCTTCACGGCGTTGAAGTCGGCCATCACGAAGTGGTCGACCTGGATCCCGCTGAACGCCTTGACCGTCTCCATGGTGCAGCCCGGGTTACGGCCGTTCTGGCCGAGGCTGTTGTTGAACTTGTCGCCGGTCTTGCCCGGGATGACCTTCTCGGTGCCGTCCTCCTGCTTGACCGTGCACTCCGGGATGTCGACGATCAGGTCGCGCGGGATGGAGAGCGCGGTGGCGTTGGAGCGGTCCTTGGCGACGTGCAGCAGGATCGTGGTGTCCGCGTGGCCGACGCTGCCGGTGTCGCCGTAGCTCTCGTTGCCCTCACCGGTGCGCTTGTCGGTGCCGATGATGAGGATGTTGAAGGCCTCGTCCTTGCGGAAGCTGCTGGCGCCCGCGTCGCCCACGTCGATCGTGTCGACGTTGCCCTCCAGGTGCCTGACGTAGAGGTAGGCGCCGGTGGCCGCCGCGACGAGTACGAAAGCCATCGTGCCGCCGGTCCACAACAGGGCCTTCTTCGCCTTCGACTTCGGCTTCCCGGGCCGTCGCCCGCGCCGCCCCGGCGGCGGCTCCTCGGGCACGGCCCGGCGTCTGCGCGGCGCCGGGACCTCACGGCCGGGAGCAGCCGTACGGCCGCGGGGCGGGCCCATGCGGCGCGGGCTGGGAACCGGGGGCGACTGCGGTGCGGAATGGGGCAGTCGCAGTTCGTATTCGCCGGTGTCCGGATTGAGTACCCACTGGTCTGCGGGGTCGATGTTGTCCGCCCGCCCACGGCCTTGCGCGTCCACCGTTGTCCGAATCCTCCGTCGGGAAGCGCCGCGTGGATTCGCCGCGCGGCCCGATGCACCGGATCGCTCACACTATCCGCACACTTCCCCGTCGAGCGACGTCGGTGAGGAATTCCACGTCCGTACAACCGAATCGGGCACGCCTACAACCGGTCAATTCGTGGCAATTCCTTGAACTGACCGGTCCCGTCAGGTCACTTGGCGCGCCCGGCTCGCATCACTGGGCGCACTCGACCTTGTCCGCGGTGGACTTCTGAACCCCTTCCGGAGTCTTCCCCGAGGAACCGGTCAGCGACACCCCGGCACCCTTGAAGTCCTTGCCGAGGGTCAGCGTCATCGTGGGCAGGCCCTGGGAGTTGGTCACGCTCTCGCCCGGCTTCATCGCGGACCCGGAAAGACCCAGAATGGCCGCCAGCCGGCGCGCCTGGTCCGCCTGGTCCGGGTCGTACTCCAGGGTCGTCTTCGCCTGCGCGGCGTCCGCGTTGCCCGCGTTCTCGGACTTGGTGACGCCTTCCTCCGTCTGGAGCCAGTTGAGCGTCTCCTGGGCGCTGCCGGCCTCCGCGCCGCCGTTGAGGATGCGCACGCGCACCTCGGAGGCATCGGACTTGGTGCCCTTCAGGCGGGCGGCGATGGCGGCCTTCTCCTTCTTCTGCTGCGCCTTGACCTCGGTGAACGAGACATCGTTCTTGATCATGTCGAAGACCTCGGGAGCCGAGGTCTCGTTGACGACGACCGTCGACTTCACCGTCTCGGCCGGGTTGTCGATCACCGGCACCGTGGTGAACGTCAGGTTCTTGGTGTTGAGCTTGCCCAGCTCCAGACCCAGGTCCTTCAGCTTGCCGATGCTGTCGAGCTGGGAGTCGACGGTGAGCGCCTTCGTGCCCGCCTCCGCCAGCTTTATCATCTTCGACGGGCTGGTCAGGGTGTCGTTCGACTTCAGCTTGCGCATCAGCGAACTGAGGAACTGCTGCTGGAGCTCGATCCGGCTCAGGTCACCGCCGAAGCCCACCGAGTGCCGGGTGCGCAGGAACGCCAGCGCCTGCTCGCCCTCGATGGTGTGCGTGCCCTTGGACAGCTTCAGATGCGAGTCCGGGTCGTCGATGTCCTTGGCCAGACACACCTCGACCCCGCCGACCGCGCTGGTCAGTGTCTTGACCGCGTTGAAGTCGGCGACCATGAAGTTGTCCGGGGTGATCCCGGTCAGCTCGGTCACGGTCCGCATGGTGCAGCTGGGGGTACGGCCGTCCTGGCCGAGGCTGGTGTTGAAGCGGACGCCGCTCGACCCCGCAATCGTCTTCTTCGAACCGTCGTCCTGCGTCGTGGGACAGTCCGGAATGTCTACGACGAGGTCGCGCGGGATGCTCAGCGCGGTGGCGTTCGACCGGTCCTTGGAGACGTGCAGCAGGATCGTGGTGTCCGCGTGCCCCACGCTGCCGGCGTCGCCGTAGCCCTCGTTGCCCGAGCCGGTGCGCTTGTCGGTGCCGATGATCAGGATGTTGATGGCCTCGTCCTTCTTGAAGCCACCGGTGCTCGCGCCGTCCTCGGGGATGGAGTCGATGTTGTCGTTGAGGTGCTGCAGGTAGAGATACCCGGCCCCCGCGGTGGCGATCAGCAGGAACGCCATGCTCCCGCCCGTCCACAGCAGGAACTTCTTGGCCTTCGACTTCTTCTTCGCGGGCCGGTGCCCGCGCCGCCCCGGCGGCGGCTCCTCGGGCGCGCCGCGCCGCCTGCGCGGCGGGGGGACCTCACGGCCGGGCACCTCACGCGTCTCCCGCCCCGGCGCGGCCGTACGGGCCCGAGGCGCTCGCGCGGCGGCGGCCCGGGAGGCGGCTCTACGAGGGCTAGGAACGGCCGACTGCGCTGCGGATGGAGTCAGTCGCAGTTCGTATTCGCCGGTGTTCGGATTGAGTACCCACTGGTCTGCGGGGTCGATGTTGTCCGCCCGCCCACGGCCTTGCGAGTCCACGGTTGTCCGATCCTCCGTCGGGGCCACGCGGCGCCTTCCCCCTCCAAGGCGCTCGGGTCTCGGTCAAACAGTGCGCGACCCACGACGTCCCTGGGCGGAACCTCATGGTCCGGGTGCACCGGGTCGCTCACACTATCCGCCCAGTTCAGCGTCGGGCGACGGCGGTGACAAATTCCACGTCCCTACAACAGGTCAATCCGCCCCATTTCCTGGAAGCGCTGTCCGTCGCCTTGGTGTGCGCTTGGCGTGTGCTTTACCCGCAGGAGTCCTCGGCGGCGGTGTTCCCGCGGAATGTGGGCGCGGGGGAGGAGTCGGACCCGACTTTGCCGCCGTACGCGGAGTAGCCGCCCGACTCCATATCGCTTTCCCCCCTCGAACCTCCGTATGAATCCCCATGCCCCTTTGCGGTGGAATCCCGTGGAACCTCCTCGGTGACTTCCACCGGCGCGTCGGTCCGCAGCCGTTCGAACAGTTTCTCCGCCTCCGGCTCCACGAGCTGGTCGCGATTGGCGTTGTAGACGTAGGACTCACGAGGAACGGTAAGAAATTGCACACGTTCGGTGGGGATGTCGCGCAGGCCGCGGACGAGATCGTACAAACCGCGCAGACTGGCCAGATCCGGATCGGTGGTCAGCGAGGACGTCGCGGCATCCAGCACGGGATACAGCTTCACCGGGTTCAGCAGTACGTCGTTGCTCTGCACCTTGTTGACGAGCGCGCCGAGGAACCGCTGCTGGCGGTCCATCCGGTCGGTGTCACTGCCGTTGCCGATCGACTTACGGGCCCGCACATACCCGAGCGCCTGCTCCCCGTTGAGCTTCACGCGTCCCGCGGGCAGCCTGAGCTTGGCGGCACGGTCATTGATGGGTCTGTCGAGACAGACCTCGACCCCGTCCACGGCATCGACCATCTCCTTGAACCCACGAAAGTCGACGACCATGTGGTGATCGATCCGAACGCCGGTCAGCCTCTCGACGGTTCGAATCGTGCAGGCCGAACCCCCCATCTGGAACGCGTAGTTGAACATCGCGAACATCGGCTCGGTCCGACTGCCGTCCGGCCGCAGACACCCCGGCACGTCCACCATCAGATCCCGGGGCAGCGAAACAGCGGTGGCGCTGCGCCGCCCCGCCGCCAGATGCAGAAGAATCGTGGTGTCGGACCGCTCGGTCCCGGAATCCCGCCCGTACCGCCGGTTCCCGTCCCCGGACCGCGAGTCCGACCCGATCAGCAGAATGTTCTGCGCCCCCTTCACGAGCGAAGTCGGCCGCTCCCCCTCATACCGCGCAAGCTCGGCCGCGGCAGCGTCATCGGGCGTGATGTTGGAATCCAACTTCGCATAAACGGCCCACCCGGCCCCAGCAGCCCCCACCAGCACCACGGCGACCCCGATCCCCACCCCCCGAACCCACCGCCGCCGACGCCGCCGTATCAGCCCCACCCCACTGGCAACCGCCCCACCTGCGGTGTCGCTCACGTCTGAGTCCACCCCTCATGGCGTACGGGCCAATGTCTCCCTTACGACGATGACGCGGATGGGCGGTGGGGGGTGGGTGGTGGTGGGCTGAATGGGGGAGGGGAGGCGTTTGTCGGGGGACTTCTCGGCGCTGGTCGGTATTCCCAGCCCGCCCGGCGTTCGAGGCCGAACCCGCAACCATCCCAAGCCCCCACCCACCCGCCAGGGGCGCAGCCCCGGGCCGGGCACGTCTGGGCGTCGGCCGCTACTTCCAGCCCGTCCGGCGTTTGAGGACGAGGCCGTTCAGGCCGATGGGGTCCAGGGGCGGAGCCCCTGGCGGGGTCGAAGGGGCGGAGCCCCTGGAGGACGGGACGGGTAGGGGCGGCGGGGGCGAGGAAAAACAACCCGGCGCCCCCGGAGGGTCACCGCGCGGTAGCCGTAACCCGCTCACTCTCAATCCGCTTGGCCAACGCCTCCTCGCCCAACACCTCAAGGTGCCGGCACAGCACCACAGACCCCCCGGTCGCCAACGCCGCGTACAACCCGGCGCTCAGCCCCTCCCACGTATCGAACCCCAACCCGGAAAGAATCCGCGCCCCAGGCCCGGTAAGCCCCAGCCCCACAGCCTCCTCCCGCGCCCGCTCAACCACCTCGGCCCCACTGAACGACCGCCCGGCCACAATCAACGCGACCCCGTCAGGATCCACCGGCGCGTACGCCGCGAACCGGTCCCCCTGACTCGGCACCTCGACGGCATAGTCCACAAACCCGTCCGGCGGCTGCGGAAACCGCCCACCCAACGGCCGCAACGCAAGCGCAACCCGCTCCCCACCACACGCCCGCGCCGCATCCAACGTGTCCGGCCCACTCACCACCACATCGGCCGCCCCCGCGTCCCCCGCCACATCCGCGACGACCCCCACCGACGAACACGCCAGCAGCCACACCGCCGTCTGCCAGTGCGCGGGCAGCAGCAGCGCCACCCGATCCCCGGGCCCGGCCCCGAGATCGTCCTGGAGCAGGTTCGCGGTCTTGGCCACCCAATTGGCGAAGGTGGCCACGGACAATTCGACACGCTCCCCGGTGGCATCGTCGTAGAAGGTCACCAGGGGACGTCCGGGATCCGCGGCAAGCGCGGAACGCAGCAGGTCGGCAGGGGTGCGATCAGTGGCGTTCACCCGCGTTAGCGTACGCGCGCACCCCTTCGCCCACCGCCCCCGGGCGCCACCGGTTCGGAGGAACCCCGCCCGACACCCCGTCAGTTCCCCAATGGACAGATATGTATGACTATGTCCAACATCAGGAACATGCGTGGATTCCTTGCTTCCTCGATCGGCGTCACATGCGCGGCCGCCCTCGCCCTCCCCCTGACCCCACCCCCTGCCGCGGCGACCACGAGACCGGCGCCGACGGCGGAAGCGGCCACGACCGCCGGACGCACCACCGAACCGCACACCGCACCAAACACCACACCGCACACCGCACCCCACACCGAGCCGGACCTCGCAGGCAACACCCAGTCCCTCCCCCTGGCCCCCCTCCCCGGCACCCGCTCCCGCGGCTCCACCACCCCCGCCGAACCCACCGATCCCACCGACCCCCCCGACCAGGGCCTGCCCCGCAGTGACGTGCACCGTTTCTCCCTCGTCGGCGTCATCTGGGACGACCCGGACACCGAACTGCACGGCACCGTCCAGGTCCGCACCCGCGCGGTCGACACGGGCACCTGGTCCGGCTGGCAGGACATCGAGACGCACAACGGCGAGCACGCCGCCGACCCGGACACCACCGAGCGCAACTCCTCCCGCGTACGCGGCTCCACGACCCCGCTGTGGGTGGGCGACTCGGACGGCGTGGAGGTACGGGTCCGCTCGGCGGACGCCGCCCACCACCACGTAGAGGAAACGGGCCGCGGCACCCGCACGGTGCCGCCGACCGCCGTACTCCCCACAGGCCTGCGCCTCGAACTCGTCGACCCCGGCGAGGCGGAGCCCGCACAGCGCCCGGCGCCGCTGACCCGCGGCACCCGCGTCGACACACCCGCCGGCACCGCCCTGACCGCCGAGGCAGCCGCCGCCTCCGCCGCCAACGCCGAACTCGCCCCGCTGGGCGCCCTGGAGATCCCCGAACTGGGCGAGGAGCAGACCCGCAAGGAACTGCTCGCGCTGCGCGCCGACGAACTGACCGCGGAACAGCGGGCGAAGCCGTACATCGGCCCGCGCCCGCGCATCGTCACGCGCCGCGGCTGGGGCGCCAACGAGACATGGCGCGAGAAGAAGTTCGTCTACACGAAGAAGGTGAAGGCGGCCTTCGTGCACCACACGGCGTCCGGCAACGGGTACAAGTGCGCGCAGGCACCCTCCGTCATCCGCGGTATCTACCGCTACCACGTCATGAGCATGGGCTGGCGCGACATCGGCTACAACTTCCTCGTCGACAAGTGCGGAAACATCTACGAGGGCCGGGCCGGGGGCGTGGCGAAGCCGGTCCTCGGTGCCCACACCCTCGGTTTCAACACCCACAGCATGGGGATCGCCCTCCTCGGCAGCTACGGCTGGACCAAGCCGTCCGGCGCCGCCGTGAAGGCCGTCTCGCGGCTCACGGCCTGGAAGCTCGGTCTCTTCGGCGCCAATCCGCGCGGAAAGACATACCTGAAGTCCGGAGGTGGCAATCTCTACCGAAAAGGTAGGAACGTACGACTGAATGTGATCTCAGGCCATCGGGACGGCTTCGCCACGGAGTGCCCGGGCCGACAGCTCTACGGCAAGCTCGGCACCGCCCGCTCGACGGCGGCCCGCTACCAGGGCCGCTGACCCGGGGAGGCGCCGAGGGCCGCACAGACCACATTCACCGCCATCGGGGGCACAGGGCGGAACACCGGAGGAACTGAACACACCCGCACTGCCGTCGAAGGCACCGCACAACGGTCTGCAAAAACGGTCTGCATACACTGGCCCGCCGAAAGACAGTTCGGCCGGTCCCGGCAGGAAGCGGAGACGACAGGTGACAGAAGCGATCCTCCTGGTCGGCGGCAAGGGCACGCGGCTGCGACCGCTCACCGTGCACACGCCCAAGCCCATGGTCCGGGCGGCCGGGGTCCCCTTCCTCACCCACCAGCTCGCGAGAGCGAGAGCGGCGGGCGTCGACCACATCGTCCTGGCGACGTCCTATCTGGCGGAGGTCTTCGAGCCGTACTTCGGCGACGGTTCGGCGCTCGGACTGCACCTGGAGTACGTCACGGAGAAGGAGCCGCTCGGCACCGGCGGCGCCCTCCGCAACGTCGCCTCCCGCCTGCACGCGGGCCCCGACGACCCCGTCCTGATCTTCAACGGCGACATCCTGACGGGCCTGGACATCCGGGCCCTGGTCGACACCCACGAGCGCACCGCCGCGGACGTCTCCCTGCACCTGACGAAGGTGACCGACCCGAGGGCGTACGGCCTGGTCCCCACCGACGAGACCGGCAGGGTCACCGCCTTCCTGGAGAAGCCGCAGACCCCTGAAGAGATCGTCACCGACCAGATCAACGCCGGCGCGTACGTCTTCCGCCGCTCGGTCATCGACACCATCCCGGCGGGCCGCCCGGTCTCGGTCGAACGCGAGACCTTCCCCGACCTCCTCTCGGCCGGGGCCCACCTCCAGGGCATGGTCGACTCCACGTACTGGCTCGACCTGGGCACCCCCGCGGCCTTCGTCCGCGGCTCGGCGGACCTCGTCCTCGGCCGGGCCCCGTCCCCCGCGGTCCCCGGCCGCTGCGGCGACCGCCTGATCCTCCCCACGGCCAGGGTCGCCCCGGACGCCAAACTCACCGGCGGCACGGTCGTCGGCGAGGGCGCCTTCGTAGCCGAGGGCGCCCGAGTCTTCGGCTCCACCATCCTCCCCGGCGCGGTCATCGAACCCGGCGCCGTCATCACCGACTCCCTCATCGGCACCCGAGCCCGAGTAGGCGAACGCTCCATCCTCACCGGCACAGTCATCGGCGACGGCGCCGTAATCGGCCCCGACAACGAACTCAAAGACGGCGCAAGGGTGTGGTGCGACGCCCAAATCCCAGCGAGAGCATTGCGCTTCTCCTCGGACCAGTAGACAGCCACAGCCAGACACAGCCCCGTCCGGCGTTCGAGGCCGAGCCCGCAACCATCCCAAGCCCCCGCAGGGGGCGTGGCCCCAGGGCGGGCACATCTCCCAGCGCCGGTGCGCATCATCCAGCCCGTCCGGCGTTTGAGGACGAGGCCGTTCAGGCCGACGGGGTCCAGGGGCGGTGCCCCTGGTGGGGTGCAGGGGCGGAGCCCCGCGGGGGTTCAGGGGGGCGGAGCCCCCGAGGGTTTCCGGGGACGGTGCCCCTGGTGGGGTGCAGGGGCGGAGCCCCGCGGGGGTTCAGGGGGCGGAGCCCCCTGGGCGGGGTCGAAGGGGCGGCAGCCCCTGGAGGACGGGACGGGTAGGGGCGGCGGGGGCGAAAAACACCCCGCCACCCACCCCCCGTCACAACCGCCCGATATCCCCCCGCGGCATCCGCGGCGCCCGCCGCCCCGGCACCCGCCCGCTCAGCAGAATCAACCGAGCCGCCCGATGCCGCTGCCCGGCATACGGCTCCAACAACGACAGCATCACGGAGTCATCCGCATCCCGATCCCCCGCAAGCGCCCACCCCACAATCCCCGGCAGATGCAGATCCCCCACGGTCACCGCATCCGCCGCCCCATGACTCCGCTGCACAACCTCCGCCGACGTCCACGGCCCCACCCCCGCCACAACCTCCAACCGAGCCTGCGCCTCCGCAGGAGACATCCCCACCGCCTCCTCCATCCGCGAAGCGACCCGCACAGCCCGCAGAATCGTCGACGCCCGCTTGTTGTCGACCCCGGCCCGATGCCACTCCCACGACGGAATCAGCGCCCACGTCCGCGCATCCGGCATCACCCACATCCGCCCGGCCACGGGCCCCGGCGCCGCCTCCCCGAACTTCCGCACCAGCAACCGCCACGCCCGATACGCCTCATCGGTCGTGACCTTCTGCTCCAGAATCGACGGAATCAACGACTCCAGCACCAGCCCGGTCCGCGTCAGCCGCAGCCCCGGCCGCCGATGCCGCGCCTGCGCCACCACCCGATGCCGCGGCGCGAAGACGGACGGATCGTCCGCGGCCCCCAGCAACTCGGGCAACTGCTCCAACAGCCACTCCGCCCCCGGACCCCACGCCTCCCCGCGCACGGCCCCGCCCTGCGCGACGACACGCAGCGTCCCGGGCCCGACGGGCGTCCGGCTGGCCCGCCACACGGACCCGTCCGGCATCGCCCGGAAGGTCGGATCCCCGGGCCCCCGCCGCAGCGGCCCCAGCACCAGCCCGAGATCCAGCGCCCCGTCCGGCACGAACATCCGCACCCGCCCCGCCCCCACGGACGCCGACGGCGCCACCCCACCGCGCGCCCCGCCGGAGGCCCCCGCGGGCACCCCGACATGCCCCCCGCGCACAGTCGTACGCGTGGGCCGCGGAGCAAAACGTCCAGCCACGAATGAGGTCCTAGCGAGGTCCTGGAGAGACGGAAGGAGCTCTACGAGGGTAGGCGGAACCCGCCGCACATCACCGCACCTCGATGAAAGCCCCCGCATCCCGCTCCGCCCGCGCCCGCGGCTCCTCTGCCGGATGCCCGACCGCCACGGCCCCCATCGGATCCCAGTCCTCCGGCAGCCCCAGCACCTCCCGCACGACATCCCGGCAGAACATCGTCGACGACACCCACGCCGACCCCAGCCGCTCCCCGGCAAGCGCCACCAGGAAGTTCTGTACGCCGGCCCCGGCGGCCACCACGAACATCTCCCGCTCGGCCCCGTCCCGCCGCGGATCCCCGTACGTGTGCGACCCGTCCATGACGAGGCACGGCACCACCAGATACGGCGCGTTGCGCAGCACATCGCCGCGCCGCACCCGCTTGGCGATCGACTCCTCCGACTTCCCGTCCCGTCGCAGATCCGCGATCCACGCGTCCCGCATCGCGTCCAGCAGCCGGACCCGCGCCTCCTCGGACTCCAGCAGCACGAACCGCCACGGCGTCGTGTGGTGCGGCGCCGGGGCCGTCACGGCCGCGGCCACCGCCCGCCGCACCGCCCCGGCGTCGACGGGCTCGTCGGTGAAGGCCCGTACGGTACGGCGCTGGGTGACCGCCAGCCGTACCGCCTCCGAGGTCCCCAGCCGGAACATGTCGTCAGGCCCGCCGCGGACCATGGCCCGGGCCCCCTCGCCGTCGTCCTCGGCCACCACATGCGGCAGCCCGCGCACGACGGCTACGGGCAGCCCGGCGGCCTTGCCCTTCACCAGGTCACCGGCCGCGGCCAGTTCGTCAGCGGTGGCGACGACGGTCGCGCTGAGCGGATTGCCGTACGCGTCCGTGCCCCCGCGCAGATCGTCGAGCACGCGCACACCGGCGGCGCCGATCGCCACGTCCGTGAGCCCTGAGCGCCACGGCCGCCCGAAGGTGTCGGTCACCACGACGCCCACCTTGACGCCGAGCGCGTCCCGCAGCCCGTCGCGGATCGCGCGCGCGGAGGCGTCCGGGTCCTCGGGCAGCAACAGCACGGTCCCCGAAGGGGTGTTGGAGGCGTCGACCCCGGCGGCGGCCATGACCAGCCCCTGCCGGTTCTCCACGATCCGCAGCGTCCCGCGCCGGGCCACCACCCGTACGGTCTCGGCGTCGATCGCGGCCTCCCGGTCGGCGGCCTCGACGATCCGGCCCTCCGCCTTGGACACGATCTTGGAGGTGACCAGCAGGACGTCCCCGTCGACGAGCCCCGGCTCGGCGGCGGCGATCAGCTTGGCGAGGTCGTCGCCCCGCTGCACCTCGGGGAGCCCGGGCACGGCCCAGACCCGGTAGCCCTCGGCAGACGTGTCGTCGCTCAAGCCCCCCGCACCTCCTCCGCCAGCGTCAGCGCCTCCCGTGCCATCCGCGCCGTCGCATCGAGGTCGGTCATCATCAGCGGCACGGCCCGGCACCGGATGCCGGCCGCCTCGATCCGCTCCACGGACGGGGCGTCCACGGTGTCGACGAGCCAGCCGTCGAGCAGGCCCGAGCCGTAGTGCTCGGCGACGGCGGCGGCCGTGGACTCCACGCCGACCGCCGCGAGCACCTTGTCGGCCATCCCGCGCACGGGCGCGTCCCCGACGATGGGGGACAGGCCCACCACGGGCACCCCCGCATCGGCGATGGCCTCGCGGATGCCGGGCACGGCGAGGATCGTGCCGACTGACACCACGGGGTTGGAGGGCGGGAAGAGGACGACGTCCGCCTCGGCGATCGCCTCCAGGACGCCCGGCGCCGGCTTGGCCTGCTCGGCGCCGACGGGCACGACGGCCTCGGCCGGCACGGAGGCCCGCAGCCGTACCCAGTACTCCTGGAAGTGGATGGCCTTGCGCTCGCCGTCGATCTCGACGGCGACATGCGTCTCGACCCGGTCGTCGGTCATCGGGATCAGTCGTACGCCCGGCTTCCACCGGTCGCACAGCGCCTCCGTGACCGCGCTCAGCGGGTAGCCGGCGCTGATCATCTGGGTCCGCACGATGTGCGTGGCGAAGTCCCGGTCGCCCAGCCCGAACCACCCGGGCCCGACGCCGTACGCCGCGAGCTCCTCCTTGAGATGGAAGGTCTCCTCGGCCCGCCCCCAGCCCTGCTCCTCGTTGATGCCGCCGCCGAGCGTGTACATCACCGTGTCGAGGTCCGGGCAGACCTTCAGCCCGAAGAGGTGAATGTCGTCGCCGGTGTTGCCGATGACCGTGACGTCCGCGTCCGGCGCGGCCTGCTTCAGACCACGCAGGAACCGGGCACCACCGATGCCGCCTGCCAGAACCACAATGCGCATGGGCCAAGTCTGGCAGGCGGGTACGACAACGCGTCAGGCGGTCACGGGACGCGCTTCGCACTGCGCGGCCGTGTGCATGGGCATCTCCGTCAGGCCCGGGTAGTAGACGTGCAGGCTGACCGCCGGCTCCAGCGTGTCGTTGACGACCTCGTGCACGTACCCCGGCGCGAACACCCGCTGGGCGCCCGCCGCCAACGCGCGCGTGCCGCGCGGGGTGTGCTCGGTCAGGGTGCCGTCCAGGACGGTCAGCACGCCGGACGAGGCGCCGTGGTCGTGCAGTCCGCTGCCCTGGCCGGGCACCCAGGACAGCAGCCAGACCTCGTAGCCGGGGCCGGTGCGCAGCCGGTGGTACCAGCGGGTGGTGGCGTCGTACTGGACGAGGTGCTCCCACTGGGAGCGGTCGGCGGCGATGGAGCGGGCCAGGCCGACGAACTCGGCGACGGTGGCCGGGTGCTCGCGCGGTGCCTGGAGCAGGTGCTGGACTTCGAGGATGTCGCCTGCGATCTGGAGGTCGCTGTCGCTGTTCATGGGTGCGGTGGTTCCTCGGCGGAGAGTTGCGGGGGGTGGCTGGGTGTCACGGACCGTCGGCCCGGATCACGGGCGACAGAGATGCCCAGGTGCGGGCGTGGGGAACAAGCAGCCGAGTCTCGGTGGACTCAGAGGCAGCCGGAGCGCGTTCGGCTCAACAGCTGGGACAGCAACAACAGCTACGGCGAGCGTGGGCAGCACCGAGGGACCCGGCGGTGCGGGTCGAGGTGAGTGCCAAGTTCGCGAGCATGCCCACAAGGACAGCGGTTCACACCTCCACTGTCAACTCGACGCCCGATATGTGGGACATGTTTCACCTCATCCGGTTCACCTGGCTGGCGAAAGGTTTGTTCAGGTGCCACCCGGGACACATGGCGCACAACCGGGCGCACAAGCCTCGTTGCGATCCCGTGATCCGACTGTGATCCGGTTCGCTCCGGCGTGCGTGTCGGAACGAGATCGAACTCCTGGGCGTCCTTCTCCGTACAGGCTCTGTGTGGGGTCGGAGGCCCGCGCGGGCCTCGTCTGCATGTCAAGGTTTATGCCGATTTGAACACTTTCCGCTAGGCCTTGGTTCCGCAGAGTGAATAAGGGGCCCAATAGCAGATCTCGGCTTGACTCGCCCGGAGCAGCACACTTGTAATTTCACTCGTGTCGTTCAGCCGAAATCGGTAACGGCTACATCACGGGGACGCGAAAGACAGACGAGGGGCGCACATGACCGAGCTGGTGCAGCAACTGCTGGTCGACGACGCGGACGAGGAACTCGGCTGGCAGGAGCGCGCGCTGTGCGCCCAGACCGACCCCGAGTCCTTCTTCCCCGAGAAGGGCGGCTCCACCCGCGAGGCCAAGAAGGTCTGCCTCGCCTGTGAGGTCCGCTCCGAGTGCCTTGAGTACGCCCTCGCCAACGACGAACGCTTCGGCATCTGGGGCGGCCTGTCCGAGCGCGAACGCCGCCGGCTGAAGAAGGCCGCCGTCTGAGACGAACGGCGCAGACCCCGACGTATCGAACGGCCCGTCGCAGGTGGGTTATCCACAGGCGGCGGGCCGCTGCCATGCCCAGCCGATAGTGTGGTCGCTCGTCCGAGACGCCTCGCCGCCCTCACGCGACGCAGGCGTCCACCACAGTCCACCGAACCGGGGCCCGTACCTCGATGTCCGTGCACAGCCACACGGCAGCCCAGCAAGACACCGCTGCCACACCAGAGTTCCCGCGTCATGTGGTGACCGCGGTCCTCGTCTCCCACGACGGAGCCCGCTGGCTGCCCGACGCGCTCGCCGGGCTGCTCGGCCAGGAGCGACCCGTGCAGTCCGTCATGGCCGCCGACACCGGCAGTGCCGACGACTCCGCGCAGCTGGTCACCGAGGCCCTCGGACCCGACCGCGTCCTGCACCTCGCCCGGCGCACCGGCTTCGGCCAGGCCGTCGAGGAGGCCAACCGCACCGCCCCGGTCCTCACCCCGGACGAGCTGCCCTACCTGAAGCGGCCGAGCGGCTGGGACCCCGTCACCCGCAGCTGGCGCGACGACGCCTACGACCTGCCCGAACTGCCGCACGGCGAGCCGGTGCAGTGGCTGTGGCTGCTCCACGACGACTGCGCCCCCGAACCCGACGCCCTGGCCCAGCTGCTGCGCGTCGTGGACAACGAACGCGAACTCGGCCGCGACGACGTGGCCGTCGTCGGCCCCAAGCTGCGCGGCTGGTACGACCGCCGCCAGCTGCTGGAGGTCGGCGTCTCCATCGCCCACTCCGGCCGCCGCTGGACCGGCCTGGACCGCCGCGAACAGGACCAGGGCCAGCACGACCACGTCCGGTCGGTGCTGTCCGTGTCCACCGCCGGCATGCTGATCCGCCGCGACGTCTTCGAACAGCTCGGCGGCTTCGACCGCCGACTGCCCCTCATGCGCGACGACGTCGACCTGTGCTGGCGCGCCCAGGCGGCCGGCCACCGCGTCCTCATCGCCCCCGAGGCGGTCGTACGACACGCCGAGGCGGCCTCCCGCGAGCGCCGCGCCGTCGACTGCGCCGGCCGCACCACGGCCTCCCCGCACAAGGTCGACAAGGCCGGCGCGGTCTACACCCTGCTCGTCAACACGCGTACCGCCGCGTTGCCCTGGGTGCTGGTGCGCCTGCTGGTCGGCACCGTGCTGCGGACCCTCGCCTATCTCGTCGGCAAGGTGCCCGGACAGGCCGTCGACGAGATCCGCGGTCTGCTGGGCGTACTGCTGCGGCCCGAGCGGATCATCGCCGGCCGCCGCCGCAGGGGCCGCCCGACCGTCGACAAGGGCGAGCTGCGGCCGCTGTTCCCGCCGCCCGGCGCGACCGTGCGGGCCACCGTGGAGCAGGCCGCGGGCAGCCTCTTCGGCAGCTCCGACCCCGAGGCGACCTCCGGCGCCGGACGGCACGGCGGCGGCATCGAGTCCGGACCCGGCGGCGACGACGCGGACTTCCTGGAGATCGAGCAGTTCGCCCGTCTCAAGCGCATCGCCCGCAAGCCCGGCCCGGTGCTCTTCCTGGTGCTGCTGTTCGTCTCGCTCGCCGCCTGCCGCGAACTCCTCGGCGGCGGCGCCCTCGCGGGCGGCGCCCTGCTGCCCGCCCCCGCCGACTCCGCGGAGCTGTGGTCGCGCTACCTCGACGCCTGGCACCCGGTCGGCGCCGGCGGCACCCCCTCCGCGCCCCCGTACCTCGCGATCGTGGCGATGCTCGCCTCCGTGCTGTTCGGCTCCACCGGGCTCGCCGTCACGGTCCTGCTCGTCTGCTCGGTGCCGCTGGCCGGTCTCACGGCCTACTTCGCCTCCCGCCCGCTCGTCGAGTCGCGCCTGCTGCGCGCCTGGGCGGCCGTCGTCTACGCCTTCCTGCCCGCGGCCACCGGCGCCCTCGCCGGCGGCCGTATCGGCACCGCGGTCCTGGCGATCCTGCTGCCGCTCCTCGCGCGCGCGGGCGTCACGGCGGCCGGCCTGGCGAACGCCACGGGCGCGCGTGGCAGCTGGCGCGCCACCTGGGCGTACGCCCTGCTGCTGACGATCACCACGGCGTTCACGCCGATCGTGTGGCCGATCGCGCTGCTCCTCGGCATCGGCCTGCTGGCCGTGCGCCGCGCCGACATCACCGCCTACGGCCTGCGCTTCCTGGCCCAGCTCGGCACACCCCTGCTGATCCTCGCCCCCTGGTCGCTGACGCTGCTCCCGTTCGGCTTCTTCGACGAGGCGGGCCTGGAGTACGGTCCCTCGGCCGCCTCCGCCCTCGACCTGCTGGGCGCCAGCCCCGGCGGCCCCGGCACGGTCGGCGGGCTGATGCTCATCGGCGTCGTCCTGGCCGCGCTGGCCGCCCTGCTGCGCTCGGAGCGCCAGTTCGGGATCTGGACGGCCTGGGCGGTCGCCCTGGTGGGCCTCGTCTTCGCGGTCCTGTCCAACGGTTCCACCTGGGCGGGCCCCGCCACCCTCGTCTACGGCATCGCTTTGCTGGCCGCCACCGCCCTCGGCGCCGACGGGGCACGCGCACGCGTGGCCGAGCAGAGCTTCGGCTGGCGCCAGCCCGTGGCCGCCCTGATCGCCTTCGCCGCCGCCGCGGGCCCGCTGCTCGTCGCCGCCGGCTGGATGATCCGTGGCGCCGACGGACCGCTGGAGCGACGCGACCCGGTGCAGGTGCCCGCGTTCGTCGCAGAGGAGAGCGGCAACCGCGACCAGGCCCGCACCCTCGTCCTCGACAGCGACTCCGCGGCCCACGTCGGCTACACGCTGGTCCGCGGCTCCGGCGCCCGTCTCGGTGATGTGGAACTCTCCGCGGCCGACGGTGAGAACGCGCGGCTCGACAAGGTCGTCGCCAACCTCGTCGCCGGCTCCGGCGCCGACCAGGCCGACCAACTCGGCCAGTTCGCCGTGGCCTACGTCCTCGTCCACAAGGGGGCGCCTCGCGAGGTGACCCGCGTCCTGGACGCCACCCCCGGCCTGAAGCGGCTCAGCGAGCAGAACGGCAGCGCGCTGTGGCGCGTCGACCAGGACGTCGCCCGCGCCATGATCGTCTCCGGATCCGGTGATCCGCAGCCCGTCGCCGCCGGCCCCGTCGAGATCCACACCACCATCCCCGAGGGCAGCGGGAGCCGCGTCCTGCGCCTGGCCGACACCGCCGACGAGGGCTGGACGGCCACCCTGGACGGCAGGCCGCTCACCCGCACCACGGTCGACGGCTGGGCCCAGGGCTTCGAACTCCCCGCCTCCGGCGGCACGCTCGACGTCACCTACGACGACCCGATCGGCCACACCGCCTGGCTGTGGACCCAGGGCTTCCTCGCCCTCGTCCTCGTCGTCCTCGCCCTGCCCGGCCGCCGCCGCGACATCGACGACGACCTTCCCGAGGAGCAGCCCGTCCCGGCCCAGGCCGTGGCCGGCGAGGGCCGCCGCGCCCGCCGTCTGCGCGCCCAGGCCGAGGCCGAGGCCGAAGAGGCGGGCCACGGCGCCGAGTTCCCGGCTCCCCCGCAGGAGGCCCCCGCGGCCGTCCCGCAGCAGCAGTCCTACGGCGACTGGGACACACCGAGTTACGCGGGCACCCCCGAGTACGGCGGCCACGGCGAGCAGTACCAGGGCGGCCAGGCGTACCCGGCGGGCGGATACGAGCAGAACTACCAGGCCGACCCGTACCAGGCAGGCCAGTACGACCCGTACGCGTACGGCGGACAGACCCAGCAGGGGACGTACGACCAGGCCGCCTACGACCAGACGTACCAGCAGGGTTACGACACCGGCTACGACCCGGCGCAGCCGCACGGCAGCGAGCGTCCCGACGGGAGCCAGCAGTGAACCGCACCACCCTCTCCCTGATCGCCGGCGTGACAGCGCTCGCCGCCGTCACCGGGTTCGCTGCGCTGAGCACCCCGGAGGCGTCCGGCACGGACACCGCCAAGGCGGCCGCCGAACTGCCCGTGGAACGCACGAGCCTGCTGTGCCCGGCGCCCAGCACCTCCGACCTCGCCGAGACGACGTACACCTCCTTCACGCCCGTCACCGAGGGCGCGGGCAGCGACGGCAAGGCCGAACTCCAGGCCGCGGCCGAGCAGTCGAAGGAGACGGCCGAGAAGGCCGACAAAAAGGCCGACAAGCCCGTCCTGGAAGTCGAGAAGCCGGGCACCCCGGTCACCGGGGACGCCTCCGGCGCCGACTCGCCCGCGCTCGTGGGCACCGCCGACGGCAGGTTCGCACCCGGCTGGACCGTCCAGGAGACCACGGAGGTCACCGCGGGCACAGGCCGCGGCCTCCAGGGCGTCAACTGCACCGCGCCCGACACGGAGTTCTGGTTCCCGGGCGCCAGTACCTCGGCCGATCGCACGGACTACGTGCACCTGACCAACCCGGACGACTCCGCGGCCGTCGTCGACATCGAGGTCTTCGGCAAGGACGGCGCCCTGGAGACGAACATCCCGGACGGCATCACGGTCCCGCCGCACTCCACCGATCCGGTCCTGCTGTCCACGCTCACGGCCGAGGAGCAGACCAACGTCACCGTGCACGTCAGCGTCCGCAGCGGACGCGTCGGCGCGGCGGTGCAGGCCCTGGACGACAAGCTCGGCGGCGACTGGCTGGCGGCGTCCGCGGACCCCGCGAGCAGCCTCGTCCTGCCCGGCATCCCCGAGGACGCCACCGCCGTACGCCTGGTCGCCTTCACCCCCGGCGGCGCCGACGCCGACCTGAAGGTGCAGCTGGCCTCCCCGTCCGGTCTGATCACCCCCGCGGGGAACGAGACGCTGCACGTGAAGTCGGGCATGACGTCCGCCGTCGACCTCGGCGACATCACGCGCGGGGAGGCGGGCTCGGTGGTCCTGACCCCCACGGACCAGTCGGTCCCGGTGGTCGCCGCGCTCCGCGTCGTGCGGGGCAAGGGCGCCAATCAGGAGACGGCGTTCATCCCCGCCACACGATCGGTCGGCACGCGTGCGACCTCCGCGCAGAACACCGCCAAGGGCACGGCTCTCGCCCTGACCGCCCCCACCGCCACGGCCCAGGTCAAGGTCACCGCGTCGGCGGGCAGCGAGGGCGGTACGGCGGCCCCGAAGACGTACACGATCAAGGCGGGCACGACCCAGCAGCTCGAACTCCCGGCCCCGACCGGCCTGAAGGGCACCTACGCCCTCACGGTCGAAACGGTGTCGGGCGGCCCGGTCTACGGCTCCCGCACCCTGTCCGCCGCCCAGGGCGACGTCCCCGCCTTCACGATCCAGCCCCTGTCGGACGACCGGGGGATGGTGGAGGTACCGGAGGCGGACGAGGACCTGGCGGTGCTGCAGAAGTAGGACGGTGCCGCTCAGCCGCGGGCGGCACCTCGCGGGCGCCGGGCTGTGCGACCCACCGCAGGGCCCCGGCTCAGTCCTCCCCGTACCGCGGATCCACGGTCTCCGGGGTGAGCCCCAGCAGCTCGGCCACCTGCTCGACGACGACCTCGTGCACCAGCGCCGCCCGCTCGTCCCGCCCTTTGGTGCGAATCTCGACAGGCCGCCGATAGATGACCACGCGCGCGGGCCGTCCCTCACGCGCGGAGATCGTCCCGCCCAGCGGCACCGCCTCGTCGTTCCAGGCCTGCCCCGGCCCGTTCAGCGGCGGCACCTCCAGGACCAGGAAGTCGATGTCGGCGAGCTGCGGCCAGCGCCGCTCCAGCCGCTCCACGGAGTCCTGCACCAGATCCGCGAACGCCTCGGCACGGCTCGCGGCGAGCGGCACCTGCGGCGGCGCGATCGGCCCGCGCATGCCCCGCCCGTGGCGATCACGACGTCGGGGCCCGGGGCCTGCGGCACGGGGCGGTACGGAGTTGTCCATCACTGGTGAAGCGTAGTCCTCACCGGGACCCCACGCCGCGCCACCGCACGGCATCGGAACGTCGCGGGACGGCCTCGCGCGGCATGTCGCCGGATGACCATTCCAGCCAAGGTTGGGCTCGTTTCCGTATCCCTCCAAGACCGTCGATCTCAAGGCAATTGACGGGGTTTGTGCCGAGTGGTGACCGGATCCAGCACCGCCCGACCGTCCGAAAATGACCGTTCGTGCAGGTCAGAGAGGTGCGTCGGAAGAGGCGTGTGGGGCGGTTCACGGCACGACACGGTGGAGTGACCTGGGGGAGAGTCGTCGCGGCCCGCTCAAGAGTGCGGTACCGTCCAACGTCGTGAGCCCTGTACGTCGCTGTTCGCGCACCGCTTGCGGCCGCCCCGCCGTCGCGACGCTGACGTACGTCTACGCCGACTCGACCGCGGTCCTCGGCCCGCTCGCCACCTACGCCGAACCCCACTGCTACGACCTGTGCGCCGAGCACTCCGAGCGCCTCACCGCCCCGCGCGGCTGGGAGGTCGTCCGCCTCCTCGACGGCTCGGCCCCGGCCCGTCCCAGCGGCGACGACCTGGAAGCGCTTGCCAACGCCGTGCGCGAGGCGGCCCGTCCGCAGGAGCGCGCCGCGGAAGCCGGCGGCGGGGCGCGGGCGGCGGACCCGATGGAGGTCGCACGCCGCGGCCACCTGCGCGTGCTGCGCTCGCCGGACAACTGAGCCGAGTCGCAACCCGTCGCGTTGCCGCTCGGCAGGTCTGTCCGCGCTCGTCGCGGACACCTGGCGGGCCTGACGGGTCTTCTGGCGGCCGCACTGGTCGCCTTCGGCGCGATGGGCACGCCGTCGTGACGCTCGCTCAGGTCACCGGACTGCCTCTGGACTGGACGACGTCGCCTCCGTGCTGGGCCGTCAAACCCCGCTGCTCGCCCTGCTGGTGCCGCTCGTACTAGTCGGGCTGCCCTGACCTGAGGTTACGTCTGGGAGTCCACTCAGGGTCCGCACAGCACGGTGTCAGTCCTTGCGGGTAGTTTGTGAAGACCGATAGGACTTTTCAGGAAGGTTGGCCGTGGCTGCTGATCTGTCACAGCTCGTGAAGGCTTACGACGTGCGCGGCGTCGTCCCCGACCAGTGGGACGAGACGCTCGCCGAGCTGTTCGGGGCGGCCTTCGCCCGGGTGACCGGCGCGGACGCGATCGTGACCGGGCACGACATGCGCCCCTCGTCCCCGGGCCTGGCGGCCGCCTTCGCGCGCGGAGCCGCCGCCCAGGGTGTCGACGTGACCGAGATCGGCCTGTGCTCGACCGACCAGCTGTACTACGCCTCCGGCGCGCTGGACCTGCCGGGCGCGATGTTCACGGCCTCCCACAACCCGGCCCAGTACAACGGCATCAAGATGTGCCGCGCGGGCGCGGCCCCCGTCGGCCAGGACACGGGCCTGTCCGAGATCCGCGAACTCGTCGAGCAGTGGATGGACACGGGCGCCCCGGAGCCGACGGCGACGACGGGAACGATCACCCGGCGCGAGACGTTGGAGGACTACGCGGCCCACCTCCGTTCGCTCGTCGACCTGACCTCCATCCGCCCGCTGAAGGTCGTGGTGGACGCGGGCAACGGCATGGGCGGTCACACGGTCCCCACGGTCTTCGCGGGCCTGCCCCTGGACCTGGTCCCCATGTACTTCGAGCTGGACGGCACCTTCCCCAACCACGAGGCCAACCCGCTCGACCCGGCGAACCTCGTCGACCTCCAGAAGCGCGTCCGCGAGGAGTCCGCCGACCTCGGCATCGCCTTCGACGGCGACGCCGACCGCTGCTTCGTCGTCGACCGGAACGGCGACCCGGTCTCCCCGTCCGCCATCACCGCCCTGGTCGCCTCCCGCGAACTCGCCCGGCACGGCGGCAAGGGCACGATCATCCACAACCTGATCACCTCCTGGTCGGTCCCTGAGGTCGTCAAGGAGAACGGCGGCACCCCGGTCCGCACCCGCGTCGGCCACTCCTTCATCAAGGCCGAGATGGCCCGCACCGGCGCGATCTTCGGCGGCGAGCACTCCGCCCACTACTACTTCGCCGACTTCTGGAACGCCGACACGGGCATGCTGGCCGCCCTCCACGTTCTGGCGGCCCTCGGCGGCCAGGAGGGCCCGCTCTCCGACCTGGTCGCCCAGTACGACCGCTACGTCGGCTCCGGCGAGATCAACTCCACGGTCGCCGACCAGGCCGACCGCCTCGCAGCGGTCCGCTCCGCGTACGAGTCCCGCGACGATGTCACCCTCGACGACCTCGACGGCCTCACCGTCTCCGCCACCGACTGGTGGTTCAACGTCCGCCCCTCCAACACAGAACCCCTTCTCCGCCTCAACGCCGAGGCCCGCGACGAGCCGACCATGGCAAAGCTGCGGGACGAGGTCCTGGCCATCATCAGGGCCTGACGGGACACCACCACCGGGTCGGGCACACCTCGGAGGGCCCGCCCTGTCGAGCCCATCCGGCTCCGTACACAGACCCGCAGCCGCCCCATGCCCCACCCCGTGGGGGGTGACATTCCCACGGGGCCATGTCTCGGCGGGGCCCGCCCGCTCTGTCGCCCCGGGGCGGGCACGTCTCAGCGCCGGTCGGTACATCCGCCCCGTCCGGCGTTCGAGGCCAAGCCCGCAACCGTCCCGAGCCCCCACCCACCCGCAGGGGGTGCAGCCCCGGGGCGGGCACGTCTCGGCGCAGGTGGGTTCACCCAACCTGTCCGGCGTTCGAGGCCGAGCCCGCAACCATCCCGAACCCCCACCCACCCGAAGGAGCGCAGCCCTCAGCGGCGGCGCTTCTGGGCGTCGGTCGGTATTTCCAGCCCGTCCGGCGTTTGAGGACGAGGCCGTTCAGGCCGATGGGGTCCAGGGGCGGAGCCCCTGGTGGGGTGCAGGGGCGAAGCCCCGCCGGGGGTTCAGTGGGCGGAGCCCCTGGCGGGGTCGAAGGGGCGGCAGCCCCTGGGGACGGGAATGGGTAGGGGCGGCGGGGGCGAAGAACACCCCGCCGCCCACCCGCCGCAACCCCATCCCGCCCAACCCCGGCACCCCGCCCCCACCGGCGGTAACCTGACCAGGCACATCCACAAACGCAGACGTACACGTACACGCACGCACACGTACGCGTACCACCCCCGAAGGGACCCCCCATGCCGCTCGAAGCCGGCCTCCTGGAGATCCTCGCCTGCCCGGCCTGCCACGCCCCCCTCAAGGAGCAGGACACCGAGCTGATCTGCACCGGCCAGGACTGCGGCCTGGCGTACCCGATCCGCGACGGCATCCCCGTCCTGCTCGTCGACGAGGCCCGCCGCCCGGCGTAACAACCCCCGGAGCTCCACCCAGAACCGCCCCGCAGAGCGCCCCGCCCAGACGCAGACGCCCCGGCGAATCGGAGGCTGCCGCCCATGCTCGACGAATCGCTGCTCGACGCCCCCGAGGCACTCTCGGAGGCCGACCGCCGCGCCCTGCTCCGCGGCGCCGCCGAAGCCGGCGCCCGAGTCCGCACCGCCGCCCGGCACGCCACCGAGGCCGGCGTCACGGACCTCAAACCCGACGGCCGCCCCCGCGCCGTACTCATCGCGGGCCCGGGCGCCGCGGCCATCTGCGTGGCCGACCTCCTCGGCACCCTCGCCGGCCCGGGCAGCCCCGTGACCCGCCTCGCGCCCTCCGGCGTCGCCCCCGCCGCAGGCGCCCTGCGCTGGGAACTGCCCGGCTGGGCCGGCTCGGTCGACCTGCTTCTGATCACCACCCCGGACGGCACCGAGCCGGGCCTGTCCCTGCTCGCGGAGCAGGCCTACCGCCGCGGTTGCACGGTCGTGGCCGTCGCCCCGCCCCGCACCCCGCTCGCCGAAGCCCTTGAGGCCGCCCACGGCCTGTTCGTCCCCATGGCGACCGCCCCGTACGAACAGGACGAACCCCTCGCCGCGTCCGCCCCCGGCGTCCTGTGGGCCCTGCTGACCCCTCTCCTCGCGCTCCTCGACCGCATCGGCCTGCTCACCGCCCCGCCCGACGGCCTCGCCAAGATCGCCGACCGCCTCGACCACATCGCCGAACGCTGCGGCCCCGCCATCGCGACCTACAGCAACCCGGCGAAGACCCTGGCCGCGGAGCTTGCCGACGCCCTCCCGGTGATCTGGACCGAGGGCACTTCGGCAGGACCGGCGGGCCGCCGTTTCGCTGCCGCCCTCGCCGAACTCGCCGGCCACCCCGCCCTCGTCGCCGAACTGCCCGAGGCGCTCGCCACGCACAGCGCCCTGCTCGCGGGCCCGCTGGCCGCCAGCGCCGACCCCGACGACTTCTTCCGCGACCGCGTGGAGGAGGCCCCCGCCCTGCACGCGCGCGTGGTGCTCCTGCGCGACCGCCCCAGCGAAGGGCTCAGCGCCGCGCCCGCCGCCCGTGACCTGGCCCTCAGCCACGACACGCCGATCAGCGAACTGGAACCGGAACCCGGCGGCGAGCTGGAGACCCTCGCGGAACTGATCGCCATCACGGATTTCGCCGCCGTTTACCTGGCGCTCGCTTCGGGGGCCTGATCTTGCCCACGACGCACTGACCGCCGCAGGACGCCCCGACGCCGTACGGGAAGCAGGACAGCGCCCCAACTGCCGTACAGACGCGGGGCGGGCGCCCCTGACCCCCGTACAGACGCAGGCCGGCGCCCTGACCGCCGTAGACAAGCGGGGAGGGCGTCCTGACCGCCGTAGACAAGCGGGCGGGCGCCTTGACCGCCGTACAGAAAGAATCCGATGGACCGCCTGGACAACACCATCCGCCCCTACGCCTGGGGTTCCACCACCGCGATCCCGCAGCTGCTCGGGGTCGAGCCCACCGGAGAACCGCAGGCGGAGATGTGGATGGGCGCCCACCCGGGCGCGCCCTCGCGCACCGGCCGGGGCACGCTCGTCGACGTCATCGACGCGGATCCGGAGAAGGAGCTGGGCTCCGCGTCCGTCGCCAAGTTCGGCCCGCGGCTGCCCTTCCTGCTGAAGATCCTCGCCGCCGGCGCCCCGCTCTCCCTCCAGGTCCACCCCGACCTGGAGCAGGCGAAGGAGGGGTACGCGGACGAGGAGCGCCGCGGCATCCCCGTGGACGCCGGTCACCGCAACTACAAGGACGCCAACCACAAGCCCGAACTCATCTGCGCACTCACCGAGTTCGACGGCCTGTGCGGCTTCCGCGACCCGGTGCAGGCCGCCGACCTGCTGGACGGCCTCGGCGTCGACACCCTCAAGCCGTACGTCGACCTGCTGCACGCCCACCCCGAGGACGCGGCCCTGCGCGAGGTGCTCACCGCGATCCTCAGCGCGGACCCGGAGGACATGACCCGCACGGTCACCGAGGCCGCGGCCGCCTGCGCCCGCCTCGGCGGCGACTACGCGCCCTACGACGACATCGCCCACCACTACCCGGGCGACCCCGGCGTCATCGCCGCGATGCTGCTCAACTACGTCCGACTCCAGCCCGGCGAGGCCCTGTTCCTCGGCGCCGGCATCCCGCACGCGTACCTGAACGGCCTCGGCGTCGAGATCATGGCCAACTCCGACAACGTCCTGCGCTGCGGCCTGACCCCCAAGCACGTCGACGTCCCCGAACTCCTGCGCATCGTCCGCTTCGAGGCCGCCGACCCCGGCGTCCTGCGCCCGGAGGCCTCCCCGGACGGCGAGGAGGTCTACGAGACCCCCATCGACGAGTTCCGGCTGTCCCGGTACGTCCTCCCGGAGGGCACCGCGGCCCACGACCTGACCCGCCCGACCCCGCAGATCCTGCTGTGCACGGCCGGCTCCGTTCGCGCGGGCGAACACACCCTCGCCCCCGGCGAGTCCGTCTTCGTGCCCGCGGGCGAAAAGGCCGAAGTGTCCGGGACTGGAACGGTCTTCCGGGCCACTGTCGTCGCCTGAGCCGTCGTTCGAGTCGCCGTCCGGGGCGCCGTCCGAGGTCACAAAGCGGTTGCCCCGCCGGCCCATCGGACGGTCCGGCACTTCACTGTCGCACCGGGCTGCAACAATGACCCACCGGCAAAGGCTGGGCAAAGCCCACGAGGGGCGAAGCCCTGGACGGCGTACGTACGAAGGGACAACGCGAACACATGAGCGCGTCAGGCGGCACCAAGGCGATCGTGGCGGCACTCGCCGCCAACCTCGCGATCGCGGTATCGAAGTTCGTGGCGTTCCTCTTCAGCGGTTCGTCCTCGATGCTCGCCGAGTCGGTCCACTCGCTGGCCGACTCCGGCAACCAGGGTCTGCTCCTGCTCGGCGGCAAGAAGGCCCAGCGCGAGGCGACCCCGCAACACCCCTTCGGCTACGGCCGCGAGCGCTACATCTACGCCTTCCTCGTCTCGATCGTCCTGTTCTCCGTCGGTGGCATGTTCGCCATCTACGAGGGCTACGAGAAGATCAAGCACCCGCACGAGATCGAGCACTGGTACTGGCCCGTGGGCGTGCTCGTCTTCGCGATCATCGCCGAGAGCTTCTCCTTCCGGACGGCCATCAAGGAGTCCAACGTCCTGCGCGGACGGAAGTCCTGGAAGGAGTTCGTCCGTCACGCCAAGGCGCCCGAGCTGCCCGTCGTCCTCCTGGAGGACCTCGGCGCGCTCGTCGGTCTGATCCTGGCCCTCGGCGGCGTCGGCCTGGCCCTCGCCACCGATGACGGCGTCTGGGACGGCATCGGCACGCTCTGCATCGGCGTCCTGCTCATCCTGATCGCGCTCGTCCTGGCCGTCGAGACCAAGTCGCTGCTGCTCGGCGAGGCCGCGGGCGTCGAAGAGGTCCAGAGGATCGAGGCCGCGCTCGTCGACGGCGACACCGTCACCCGCATCATCCACATGCGCACGCTGCACCTCGGCCCCGAGGAGCTGCTGATCGCCGCCAAGATCGCCGTTCAGCACGACGTCACGGCCGCCGACATCGCCGCCGCCATCGACGCCGCCGAGCTCCGTATCCGCGAGGCGGTCCCGATCGCCCGCGTCATCTACCTGGAGCCCGACATCTACAGCGAGGCCGAGGCCGCCAAGGGCCCGGACCGCGAGGCAACGCCCGGCGGCCCGGCGCCGGAGAGCGCCGGCCACTGACGGCTTCCACGGGAGAGGGGTCCGCCGAGTCACTCGGCGGACCCCTCTGTCACACATACGGCGGCCCTGTCACATGTGCGGCGGCCACAACGACGCCTGCGCCGCCGGCCGCAGCCGCACGACCCGTGCCCCGATAGCGAGGGCGAGCCCCAGGACGGCGAGCAGCAGCCCGAGCAGTGTGCTCGCCCCGAGCAGCAACGGCCCCGCATAACTGTCGATCACCCGGCCCCGAACGGCATCGACGGGAAACGTCCCGCCGTGGTCGTCGGCGAAGGCACGGGAATCACGCGAGTTCTGCCGGTGATCGCCGAGCAGGAACAACCGCCCCTCGGGCACGGTCACCGCGTACGGCTGCCCCGTCCCGTCGACGACGCCGTCCTTCACGTACGACTCGTGCAGCGGCCGGCCATTGACGGTGATCGTCTCCCGCGGCGTCCCCAGGCCCGTGCAGCACACCACACGGTCACCGCCCACGCCGATGACCCGCTTCATGGCGTCAACCCCGGTCCCGTAGTGCTCCGGCGCGGAGAACAGCACCACATCGCCCGGCCGGACCTCGTCCCCGCCGATACGCTCGGCGACGATCCGGTCCCCGGCGGTGTACGTGGGCGACATGCTGTCGGCCCCCACCCTGGAGAACACATAGTCCGTCCTCAACCAGACGAGAGACCCCGCCACGAGGGCCAGCCCGAGAGCACCCACCACCCACGCGGTCACGACAAGGCTGCGCGCCGTACCCATCACCACTCCCTCCCCACGCGGAAGATCCGCAGCCGCAGAGAGTATCGATGCGCCGTGAACCCGCCGAACGGGCCCGCGCCTTGACCGACGCGAGCCTGCCCTCACCCGCGACCGCCTCCGGTACGGCGATCATGAACACGAGCCCTGCCTTCGTACCGTCCAGAAAGCCCCACTCGACGCCCTCCGCGGACCGCGCGCACCCCACCACCACCGCGTCCTCGACCCCGGCGACCCCGGCGATCGCACCGGCCACCGCGCCGCCGAACATGTTGGCGGGAAGACCTGCACGGGCCGCGCCGCCTGCCGCGAGGCCTCGAAGAGTGACGAGCGAGTGCGGAGGCGGACTGGGGCCGCAGGGTCGACCGGTGTAGCTTGGGACGGAGCCAGACGTCGCTGCTGATGGCGGTCGGGCGGTCCCGACGCGGACCGACCGAGGGAGAGAGGGCCTCCGACGGACTGCGCTGCGCGTACGCGGGCATGCCTGTGTCCTCTTCGGGCACCCCTGTGTCCGCCGCCGCGCAGACCAGCCGTACCCACCCTCGACCCAATCCCGAGGAGCAGCTCCCCATGACGACTGTCGACAAGCGACAGGACTTCAAGGTCGCCGACCTCTCCCTGGCCGAGTTCGGCCGCAAGGAGATCACCCTCGCCGAGCACGAGATGCCCGGCCTCATGGCGATCCGCAAGGAGTACGCCGAGGCCCAGCCCCTCGCCGGCGCCCGTGTCACCGGCTCCCTGCACATGACCGTGCAGACCGCCGTCCTCATCGAGACCCTGGTCGCCCTCGGCGCCCAGGTCCGCTGGGCCTCCTGCAACATCTTCTCCACCCAGGACCACGCGGCCGCCGCCATCGCCGTCGGCCCGAACGGCACGCCCGAGAACCCGCAGGGCGTCCCGGTCTTCGCCTGGAAGGGCGAGACCCTGGAGGAGTACTGGTGGTGCACCGAGCAGGCGCTGACCTGGCCGGACAGCCCCACCGGCGGCCCGAACATGATCCTGGACGACGGCGGCGACGCCACCCTCCTCGTCCACAAGGGCGTCGAGTACGAGAAGGACGGCAAGGTCCCCTCCGTCGACACCGCCGAGTCCGACGAGCACCGCGTCATCCTCGAACTCCTGCACCGCACCATCACCGACGGCTCGCAGAAGTGGACCCAGCTGGCCTCCGAGATCCGCGGCGTGACCGAGGAGACCACGACCGGCGTCCACCGCCTGTACGAGATGCACCGCGACGGCACCCTCCTGTTCCCGGCGATCAACGTCAACGACGCCGTCACCAAGTCGAAGTTCGACAACAAGTACGGCTGCCGCCACTCCCTGGTCGACGGTATCAACCGTGCCACCGACGTCCTGATCGGCGGCAAGACCGTGGTCGTCTGCGGCTACGGCGACGTGGGCAAGGGCTGCGCGGAGTCCCTGCGCGGACAGGGCGCCCGCGTGATCGTCACCGAGATCGACCCGATCTGCGCGCTCCAGGCGGCGATGGACGGCTACCAGGTCACGACGCTCGACGAGGTCATCGACAAGGCCGACATCTTCGTCACCACGACCGGCAACAAGGACATCATCATGGCCTCGGACATGGCCAAGATGAAGCACCAGGCGATCGTCGGCAACATCGGCCACTTCGACAACGAGATCGACATGGCCGGCCTCGCCAAGGTCCCCGGCATCGTCAAGGACGAGGTCAAGCCGCAGGTCCACACCTGGACGTTCCCCGACGGCAAGGTGCTCATCGTCCTGTCCGAGGGCCGCCTGCTGAACCTGGGCAACGCCACCGGTCACCCGTCGTTCGTGATGTCCAACTCCTTCGCGGACCAGACCCTGGCCCAGATCGAGCTGTTCACCAAGCCCGACGAGTACCCGACCGACGTCTACGTGCTGCCCAAGCACCTCGACGAAAAGGTCGCCCGCCTCCACCTGGACGCGCTCGGCGTGAAGCTCACCAAGCTCCGCCCCGAGCAGGCCGCGTACATCGGCGTCGAGGTCGACGGCCCGTTCAAGCCGGACCACTACCGCTACTGAGCCGGAGTCTGTGAGGAGCGCGCCCGTGCACTGACGCACTCCTCAACAGCAGGCCCTCAGGGCAGGCCCCCGCACCCCCGTGTCGGGGGCCTGCCCGTCTGGCCCTTCGCGGCCGGAGCAGCCCGTCAAGATCCAGGACCCCCATGCCCCGCGGCCGTTATTCGCTCCACGATCCGCACGATCACACCCCCCTCGCAGAAGAGCACTTCCACTGCGCCCCCGGCCCCTCCGGCTGGCGCTACGTCTCCCAGCTGACCACCCCCTCGGGCGATCACAGCGGCTCCGTCGACCTTGCCCTCGACGAACTCGGCCGCCCCATCCGTCTCGAACTGCACGCCGCCGGCTGGCAGGTGCGCGGCGCCGCCCTCGACGGCGTCACCTGGGTCCGCACGGACCCCACCGGCGTTCATGCCACGGAAGGCAATGTGCGCGCCCACGCCTTCACCGGCACATCCCCGGCGTTCCTCATCGCCACCGCTCGTCTCCTGCGCCTCACCCCTTCCGCCTCGGCCACCCGCGTACGCCTCGTCGCCTTCACGGACCCCGTGCTCGCCCCGCGCACCGTCGACCAGTCCTGGGCCCTGATGAAAAGCGAAGCACACGCCACTGACAACGGCCGTCTGACCGTGGACGAATACCAGGTCACAGCCCTGGACACGGGCGAGCAGCACGCCGTGCACATCGCAGGCGACGTTGTCCTCGCGGCTCCCGGCATCGAGCTGGAAGACCTCGAATCGCCCCCGTCGTCGTTCGCCTGAGCCGCCGCAGGAACGGCCCCGCCAACAGCGGGTTACGCCGGCGGCACGAACCCGGTCGCGGGCCCTTCGGCAGGCGGCTCCTCCTGCGGCGCCGGGGGACGGGTGACCTGCGTGGCGGGCTGGGGCGTGGGCGCAGATGCCGGAGGCGCCTCGAACGCAGGCCGAGGCGCGGGCTGTGCCACGGGCGGCCCGTAGGGACTCGGGGCGGGAGCTGCGGCCGCGGGCCCGCCGGTGACAGACGGCGCACCCGCAGCCGACCGGTTCGCGAAGGCCCGCCGAGCCTCCCGAGCCTGCCGCTCCTGCAATACCGCGGCCAGATACGCCGCCGGCGGCACACCCTGCGGCGCCGGCGAGCCCGTACGAACCGCGACATCAGCGGCGAGCCGCTCCGCCATCGCAGAACCGACCTGCGGATCCAACTGCCGCATCCGCGTCAGGTACTGGCGGACGGCAAGCCACAGCCCGTCCGGTACCGCCGACAGATCGAGCTCCGAGAACCGCCCGGCCAGCCAGGGCGGGGGAGGCGGCACGAAACCGCTGCGGGCGTACGGCACCCGCTCCCGGACGACGAGCGTCCCCGCGAACACATCCCCGAGCCGCCTGCCGCGCGCCGACACCAGCGAGGCGATACAGGCCACGACCCCGAACGTCAGCAGAATCTCGATCACACCGATCGCACCCCGCACCAGCGCATGCCGGAACCGGATCGGCCCGCCGTCGTCCCGCACCACACGCAACCCGCAGGCCAGCTTCCCGAGCGAGCGCCCATGGCTGAGCGTCTCGACCGCGATCGGCCCGCCGACCAACACCAGAACGAACGAGGCGATCGACAGCGCGGTCCGCGCTGCCTCGTCCAGCGAGGCCGAGGCCGCCAGCAGACCCATCGTCACGGCGACGAAGACAGCCACGGACACGATCAGATCGAGCAGCACGGCCAGCGCCCTGCTGGGCAGCCTCGCGGGGCGCAGCTCAAGCGCCACCGCCTCGCCCGTCACCAGCTCACTCACGCCCGCCGTCCTTCCCTGACCTGCCTGTGGAACGGCCAGTCTGCCAAGCTGAGGGCACATCGCGCCCCAGTACGACAAGCTGACATCCACGACGAGTCGCCGACGAACAGCCGAGGAGCAGGCACGCAGATGGACCTCGACGTATTCGTCACCGCCCACCGCGCCGAGTGGGATCGCCTGGAAGCTCTTCTCCGCCGCCAGCGCCACCTGACCGGAGCGGAGGCCGACGAACTCGTCGCCCTCTACCAGCGCACCGCGACCCACCTCTCCCTGATCCAGTCCAGCGCCCCGGACCCCCAGCTGACCGGTCGGCTCAGCCAACTGGTGGCACGCGCGCGTAGTGCCGTCACAGGCACCCGCCGAGCGTCCTGGCGCGATGTGACCCGCTTCCTCACACACGGCTTCCCGGCCGCCGTCTACACATCGCGGCACTGGTGGGTACCCACAGCACTGCTGTCCATCCTTGTCTCAGCGCTCCTGGGCTGGTGGATCGGTACGACCCCCGAGGTCCAGGCCTCCATCGCGCCCTCTGATGAACTGCGCGAGCTGACTCGCCCCGGCGGCCAGTACGAGTCCTACTACTCGACTCATCCCGCGGCTTCCTTCGCGGCCCAGGTCTGGACGAACAATGCCCAGGCCGCTGCGCTCTGCCTGGTCCTGGGCGTCTTCCTGGGGCTCCCGGTCATCTGGGTCCTCTTCCAGAACATGCTCAACCTCGGCGTCGGCTTCGGTCTGATGTCCTCCGCAGGTCGCCTCGACACCTTCCTCGGCCTCGTCCTGCCTCACGGTCTCCTCGAACTGACCGCGGTCTTCGTAGCCGCCGGCACAGGCCTCCGCCTCGGCTGGACCGTCATCGACCCGGGCCCGCGCACCCGCCGCACAGCCCTCGCCGAAGAGGGCCGAGCCGCCGTGGGCATGGCCATAGGCCTCGCCCTGGTCCTGTTCGTCTCCGGAGCCATCGAAGGCTTCGTCACCCCGTCAGGCCTCCCCACCTGGGCCCGCATCACCATCGGAGTCATCGCCGAGCTGGCCTTCCTGGCCTACGTCTACGTCCTCGGCGGTCGTGCCGTCCGAGCCGGCACCACGGGCGACGTCGAGGAGAGCGAGCGCAGCGCCACTCTCCCGACAGCCGCCTGACGGCGCGACACGCTCGATGTGCAGACACCCCCGATGAGCTGCTAGTCTCCTCTTCGCCCCAAGAGAGCCGTTGACACGGATCGACCGGGGAGGTAGATTCGAACAGTTGCCTGGACTGGACCTGATCCGGTCGGCAGCGGTGAGTGTCTGTCTGCTTCTAGAAGCATCGATGTATTCGATCCTTGAAGAAGCCCCTCCCGATGAATCGGAAATGAACGGCCGGTTAGACCGGCCCGAAAGTTCTGATAGAGTCGGAACCGCCGGAAAGGGAAACGCGAAAGCGAGAACCTGGAAAGCACCGAGGAAATCGGATCGAGAAAAGATCTGATAGAGTCGGAAACGCAAGACCGAAGGGAAGCGCCCGGAGGAAAGCCCGAGAGGGTGAGTACAAAGGAAGCGTCCGTTCCTTGAGAACTCAACAGCGTGCCAAAAATCAACGCC
>NZ_JBFBLP010000023.1:0-150229 GCF_040686775.1 Streptomyces sp. NPDC079141
CCTCCGCCGCAACGAAAGCCACCTCACCCGCCTCACCACCTCCCTCACCCAAAACACCACCCCCACCTGGACCACCCTCCTCACCCCCCAACCCCACACCCCCCTCCCCACCTACCCCTTCCAACACCAGCACTACTGGCTCACCGCCTCCGCAGACGCCCAGGACGCCGAGTCCCTCGGGCTCGATGCCGTCGAACACCCGTTGCTGGGCGGGAAGTTCGAGGTCCCGGGCGGAGCGGGCTGCACTTTCGTCGGCCGTGTCTCTCTCACCACCCACCCCTGGCTGGCCGACCACGCCGTCCACGGCACCGTCCTCCTCCCTGGCGCAGCCCTGGCCGACCTGGCCTGGTCGGTGGGGGAACGGGTGGACTGTGCTCAGGTCGGGGAACTGACGCTGCACGCGCCGCTGGAACTGGCGGCGGACGGCGCGGTGCAGATCCAGTTGGTGGTGGGAGCCGCCGAGGACTCCGGAGCACGCCCGCTGGAAATCTTCTCGCGGCCCGTCGACGGTGCCGAGCCAGGCACGGACCGGCCTTGGACACGCCATGCGGAGGGAACGCTGGTACCCACCGCGTCAGCAACCAGCCTCGAACCCACCGAGGCATCGGCGTGGCCCCCGGCAGGCGCCGAAGTCCTCGATCTCGCGCGGGTCTACGAGCGGCTCGCCGCGCAAGGCTACGAGTACGGGCCGGTCTTCCAGGGCCTGCGCAAGGCCTGGCGTCGCGGCGACGAGCTCTGCGCCGAGGTCGCACTGCCCGACGACCGGGATGTCTCCGTCGACGGGTTCGCCGTGCATCCGGCGCTGCTGGACTCCGCGCTGCATCTGCTGGGGGCGAGCGGTGTGTTCGGGGATGCCGGGGAGGGGCGGATTCTTCTGCCGTTCTCCTGGGAGGGGTTCCAGGTCCATGCGACCGGAGGTTCCGCCCTGCGGGTCCGGCTGACGCCGAGGGAGCAGGGTGTGGTGTCGCTGCTGCTCACCGACGCCGCGGGTCTGCCCGTCGTCAGCGTCGGTGCGCTGGCGCTGCGGCCGGTGGCGGTGGAGCAGTTGGTCTCCGGCCGGGCGTCGGCGCGTACCCGGCGGCAGTTCGACCTGGACTGGGTGAAGGTGCCGGCGCCGGCGGACCGGCAGACGGCCGCAGAGGGCTGGGCTGTGCTGGGCGAGGACGCGGACGGTGTCGTCGAGGTGCTGTCCGGGCGGCTGGGCCGCTTCCCCGGCGTGGTCTCGCTGTCGGCGGCCGTGGCATCCGGTGCCCCTGTTCCCGAGGTGGTCGTTCTGCCCTGCCTCACCGCCGGGGCCCTGTCGGGGCCCGGGGTGGCCGGCGCGGCGCGTGAGGTCACGGCACGGGTGCTGGAAGAGCTGCAGGCGTGGCTGGGCGACGAGCGGTTCGAGGGGGCACGGCTGGTGGTGGTGACCCGGGGCGCGGTCGCGGCTCGGGTGACCGACGATGTTCCGGGGCTGGCCGACTCGCCCGTGTGGGGGCTGGTCCGAACCGCGCAGACGGAGCATCCGGGCCGGTTCGTGCTGCTGGACCTGGACGGCCGTACGCCGTTCGCCGACGCGCTGGCGGCGGCCCTGTCGCTGGACGAGCCCCAACTGGCGCTGCGCGACGGCGTCTTGTATGCGCCGCGGCTGGGCCGGGCGACGTCGCGCGACCTGCTGAGGCCTCCGGCCGGCGAGGAGGCATGGCGGCTGGAGATCACCGACAAGGGAACGCTGGAGAACCTCGTGCTGGCGCCGTGTCCGGCGGCGGCCGCGCCGCTGGGGCCGCGGGAGGTGCGGGTCGCGGTGCGCGCGGCGGGGCTGAACTTCCGTGATGTGCTGATCTCGTTGAACATGTATCCGGACCGCGACGCGCTGGTCGGCAGTGAGGCGTCGGGCGTGGTCCTGGAGGTCGGGTCGGAGGTGACCGGGCTCTTGCCCGGGGATGCCGTGATGGGTCTGTTCAGCGGTGCGGCCGGGCCGGTCGCGGTGACGGACCATCGGCTGGTGGTCCGTAAGCCGTCCTCGTGGTCCTTCGCCCAGGCGGCGGCGGTCCCGGTGGTGTTCCTGACGGCCTACTACGGCCTGGTGGACCTCGGCAGGCTCCAGCCCGGGGAGTCGATGCTGCTGCACACCGCGACCGGCGGGGTGGGCATGGCGGCGGCGCAGCTGGCCCGGCACTGGGACGTCGAGGTGTATGCGACCGCGAGCCCGGCGAAGTGGGACACCCTGCGGGCGATGGGCTTCGACGACGGGCACATCGGCAGTTCACGGACGCTGGAGTTCGAGGAGCGGTTCCTGGAGGCGACCGACGGCAAGGGCGTCGATCTGGTGCTCAACTCGCTGGCCGGGGAGTTCACCGATGCCTCGCTGCGGTTGCTGCCGCGTGGCGGTCGTTTCATCGAGATGGGCAAGACCGACATCCGTGACGCGGACGCCATGGCCGTACGGCATCCGGACGTGATGTACCGCCCGTACGACCTGTTCGAGCCGGAGCCCGAGCGAATACAGGAGATGCTCAGCGATCTGCTGGAGCTGTTCGAGAGCGGTGTGCTGCGGCCGCTTCCCGTCACGACGTGGGACGTCCGGCGGGCGCCGGAGGCGTTCCGGTATCTGAGCCAGGCCCGTCATGTCGGCAAGCTGGTCCTTACTGTGCCCGGCCCCCTCGATCGCGAGGGAACCGTGCTGGTGACCGGTGGCACCGGCGTGCTGGCCAGGCTGACGGCACGTCACCTGGTGCAGGAGTACGGGGTCCGGCACCTGCTGCTGGCCAGCCGCAGTGGCTCGCGGGCCCCGGACGCCGCCGCGGTGTCGGCCGAACTGACGGCTCTGGGCGCGACGGTGACGTTCGCGTCGTGCGACGTGAGCGATCGTGCTGCGGTGGCGGAGTTGCTGGCGGGGATTCCTGGGCGTCATCCGCTGACTGCCGTGGTCCATACGGCGGGTGTGCTCGACGACGCGGCCCTGACCTCGCTGACGCCTCGTCATGTAGACGCGGTGGCCGGGCCCAAGGCCGACGCGGCCTGGCATCTGCACGAGCTGACGCGGGATCTGAACCTGTCGGCGTTCGTGCTGTTCTCCTCGGCTGCGGGGGTGCTGGGCACGCCGGGGCAGGCCAACTACGCGGCGGCGAACGCCTTCCTGGACTCCCTGGCGCAGCACCGCCACCGGCTCGGGCTGCCCGCGACCTCGCTGGCCTGGGGGCTGTGGGCCGAAGCCAGCGGTATGACGGGGCACTTGGCCGAGGCCGACCTGGCCCGAATGGCGCGCGGCGGGCTCGTGGCGATGCCCACGGATGAGGGGCTCGCCCTGTTCGACGAGGCGCTGTCGTGGGGACGGCCGCTGGCGACGCCGGTGCGCATGGACCTGGCGGCCCTGCGCGGGGGCGCCGACGACGGGTCCCTGCCGCCGCTCTTCCGCGAGCTGGTGCGAGGGACCCGGCGTGTGGTGGAGGGGCGTTCACAGGCCGCCCCCGAGTCGCTGCGGGAGCGGTTGGCCGGTGCCGGCGAGTCCGAGCGCGGGCGGGTCGTGCTGGATCTGGTGCGCTCCCATGCCGCGGCGGCGCTGGGCCACGACTCCGCGCACGGCGTGGGCGGCGGGCAGTCCTTCAAGGAGCTGGGGTTCGACTCGCTGACGGCGGTGGAGTTCCGTAACCGCCTCAAGGCGGCCACCGGTCTGCCGTTGTCCGCCACGCTCGTCTTCGACCACCCCACTCCGGAGGCGCTGGTCCGGCATCTGCTGGAGCAGCTCGCGCCGAGCCGGGAGGCGTCGGTGACGTCGCTGCTCGACGAGATCGAGGCGCTGGTGGACGCGCTGGCGTCGCGGAGCGCGGGCGAGCAGCCGTCGGAGGAGACCGCCGAGCGACTGGGGCGGGTCGTGCTCAAGCTCCAGGCGGGCCGGCGCGATGCCGACGAGGTCGTGACGACCATCGCCTCGGCGACCGACGACGAACTCTTCGACTATCTCGACGGCCACCAGAACTTCGCCTGATCCCGGATCGGCGCAGGAGAGATGGTTGGGGGGCGGCACACGCCGCCCCCCAACTCTTGGTGTCAGTCCTCGTCCGGGGCCAACCGCAACGAGATGGAGTTGATGCAGTACCGCTGATCGGTCGGCGTCGGATACCCCTCACCCTCGAACACGTGCCCGAGGTGCGACCCGCAGCGCGCACACCGCACCTCGGTCCGCACCATCCCGTGCGACCGGTCCTCCAGCAGCTCCACGGCGTCGGAGTCCTTCGGGTCGAAGAAGGACGGCCAGCCGCAGTGCGAGGCGAACTTGGTCTCGGAGGTGAACAGTTCGGCGCCGCAGGCGCGACAGGAGTAGACGCCCTTCGTCTTGGTGTCCGTGTACTCACCGGTGAAGGCGGGCTCCGTGCCGGCCTGCCGCAGCACCGTGTACTCGGCCGGCGTCAGTTCCGCGCGCCACTGCTCGTCCGGCTTCTCGACGTCGTACGACATGAGCTTCAGCCCCTCACTTCGACAGGCGGTCCAGGATCTGCGGGCCGAGGTCCGTCACGTCGCCCGCGCCCATCGTGAGAACGAGATCGCCCGGCTTCGCCATTCCCGCGACCAGCGCCGGCACCTCGGCCTTGTCGTGCACCGGCGTCACGTCGGCGCCCGCCGCCCGCGCCGCCTCGATGATGAGCTCGCTGGTGACGCCCGGGATCGGGTCCTCGCGGGCCGGGTAGATGTCCAGGACCAGGGAGCCGTCCGCCAGGGACAGCGACTGGCCCATCTCCTTGCCCAGCTCCTGGGTGCGGGAGAAGAGGTGGGGCTGGAAGACCACCAGGATGCGCGCGTCGCCGGCGGCCGCGCGCATCGCCTCCAGGTCCGCGGTCATCTCGGTCGGGTGGTGCGCGTAGGAGTCGATGACCTGGACGCCCGCCGCCTCGCCCTTGAGCTGGAGGCGCCGCTTGACGCCGGTGTAGGCCGCGATCGCCGGGGCCAGCTCGGCGGCCGGGATGCCGAGCGCCGCGCCCGCCGCCAGCGCGGCCACCGCGTTGTGCGCGTAGTGGCGGCCGGGGACGGACACGGTGAAGGTGAGCTCCTCGCCGTCCAGGAGGACGGTGACCTCGCTCTTCAGGCCCTGGGGCACAACGGCGAGGACCCGCACGTCGGCGTCCGGCGCCTCGCCGTACGTCACCACGCGCACGCCCTCGACGCGTCGCGTCAGCTCCCGCGCGCCCTCGTGGTCGGCGGAGATCACCAGCGTGCCGCCGGGCACGATCCGGCCCGCGAACGTCTCGAAGGACTCGTAGATCTCGTCCATCGACGCGTAGTTCGCGTGGTGGTCCAGCTCCACGTTGAGCACGATCGCGACCTCGGGCGCGTACTTGTGGAAGCTGCGGTCCGATTCATCCGCCTCGGCCACGAAGATCTCGCCGTCGCCGTGCAGCGCGTTGGAGCCGGGGGCGTCCAGGTCGCCGCCGATCGCGTACGACGGCCGCAGGCCCAGCTCGGTCAGGGACACCGCGAGCATCGAGGTCGTGGTCGTCTTGCCGTGGGTGCCGGCGACCGCGATCGGGCGCAGCCCGTCCATCAGGGCGGCCAGGGCGTCGGAGCGGTGCACGACCGGGATGCCGAGCTCGGCGGCGCGGGCCAGCTCGGGGTTGTCGGACCGGATCGCCGACGACACGACCACGCAGCTCGCGTCGTCGGCGAGGTGCTCGGCGGCGTGCCCGATGTGCACCGTCGCGCCCAGGGCGCGCAGGGCCTCGGCGGTCGCGGACTCCTTGGCGTCACTGCCCGCCACGGCGGCCCCGCGCTGCGCGAGGATCTTCGCGATCCCCGACATCCCGGCGCCGCCGATGCCGATGAAGTGCGGTCGGTCCATGGCGGTGGGAAGGCCGGGTGCCATGCGTGTCTCCCTGTGCGTGCTGGTGCGCGGACGTTCAGCGGCCAAGCCTATGCCGAGCCACCGACAATCACGGACACCCGCCCAGCGGGGAGGCCTGCCCTACACCTTGCTGTGCGAGAACAGCTTCAGCACGGGCACTCCCACCTTGTGCCGGGCCCGCGAGGCCCAGTCCCGGTGGAAGAACTCCTCCACGTAGTGGGGGTCGGTCAGCACGATCACCTCGTCCGCGCCGGTCTCCTCGACCAGCGCCTTCAGGGCGTCGAGCGGGTGGTCCTCGATGAGCTGCCCCTCCGCCTCGTTGCCGGAGGTGCGCAGCGCCTGGAGGGAGACCTCCAGCGCCCGCTCCCCGAACCCTCGCGCGTCCTCCCCCTCCGGTGTCTCCCGCTCCCGGGCGGCCTCGTCCAGCTCTCCGAGTGCGACGTCGTCGATGGCGCGCAGCAGGCGGTCCGCCTGGTCGCCGCGCGGCTGGAGCAGCACGTGGAAGGAGACCGACTCGTCCCCGTGCAAGGTCGTGACGAACTCCACGTCTGCGGACGTCAGGGCCTTCTCGATCATCAATACGCTTCTGAACACCAGGCGCCCCTTCTGCTCCGAGGACCCATGGGCCCTCCGTCCTGCGTGGGCCGTGCCAGGCCCTGCGGAAACCATCCTGCCCCGTGGTCGCACGGGGACTGCGAGTTTTAGTGTGCCCGGCGGAAGCTAAACGGAACGGTTGATTCCGCCGTTTTCGGGACCGCGGTATCGATGGGGTTGTTTTCGGGCCCGGCCGCAACCGCCTCAGGAGCGCTCCCGAACCCCCCTCTCCCCCGTCAGCGCCGCCGGTACCGACTGAACAGGAAGCCCTCCTCCTCCAGCAGGGACACCAGTGCGAATTGCCGGGGCAGTGCCACCGACGGTCCGCCGGCGATGCGCTGCGCGTCCCCGGCGGTGAGCATCGGGGACACGGTCAGACAGAGCTCGTCGAGCACCCCGGCGGCCACGAACTGCCCGAGCAGCCGCGGGCCGCCCTCGGTCAGCAGCCGCCGGTGCCCCAGGCCGGCCAGGGCCCGTACGGCACGGTCCGGCTCGACGCCGGCGCCATCACCGGCGACCACCACGCGCGCGCCCGCCTTCTCGGCGGCGGCGGTCCGCTCCGGGGCCGCCGCGGCGCCGGTCAGGACCAGGGTCGGCACAAGAGGCGAGGTGAACAGCGGAAGCGAGAAGTCCAGGTCCAGGCTCGCGCTGATCACCGCGATCGCCGGCGCGGGCGCCTGCCCGGCCGCCTCCCGCGCCGCCGCGAACTCCGCACGCGCGCGTGCGGGGCGGTAACCCTCCTGGCGTACCGTTTCCGCGCCCACGACCACCACGTCGGCCAGCGCCCGCAGCGTGCCGAAGATCCGCATGTCGGTGGCGTTGGAGATGGGCTGCGACCTGCCGTCGTGCTGGGCGGCCCCGTCGAGCGTGGACACCATGTTGGCGCGCAGCCAGGGCGCGTCGGTCTCGGGGTAGGCGTAGGCCTCGGCCAGCTCGGCGAGGCTCCACTCGCGGTCGGCTGTCTGATCGGTCACAGGGAACAGGCGCTGCATGCGGGCAGTGTTCCACGACCGGGCGAGTACGTATCCGACGAAATGACGGTCATACGGTCGGCGCGGGGCCCATGGAGACCCGCTCGACCGGCCCCCGGCCGCCCCGGACCGGCCGCCCCCACCCCCTACCATGGATAAACGTGTCCTCCTCCACCACCGCCGGCGAAACCCCCATAGCCGCCCCCCTCGCCCTCTCGGCCAGAGAACCGCACGTCCCCGCGGAGCACCTGGTCGCCGAGATGGTCCCCCCGCCCCGCTTCGACTCGGTCCGCTTCGGCACGTACATCCCGGACCCGAACCAGCCCAGCCAGACCGAGGCGGTCCATGTCCTGGAGCGCTTCGCGGCCGGCCTCGGTGGAGCGCACGCCGTCACCTCGGGCAGGCGCGGCTTCTTCGGCTTCGGCCGGCCCAAGGCGCCGAAGACCCCGGCAGGACCCCGTGGCGTGTACCTCGACGGCGGCTACGGCGTCGGCAAGACCCACCTGCTCGCCTCCCTCTGGCACGCGACCCCGGCCGAGCCCTCCCTCAAGGCGTTCGGCACGTTCGTCGAGCTGACGAACCTGGTCGGCGCCCTCGGTTTCCAGAAGACGGTCCAGACCCTCTCCGGCCACCGTCTGCTGTGCATCGACGAGTTCGAGCTGGACGACCCGGGCGACACCGTCCTCGTCTCCACCCTGCTCGGCAAGCTCGTCGACGCCGGTGTCGCGCTCGCCGCCACCTCCAACACGCTCCCCGGCAAGCTCGGCGAGGGCCGCTTCGCGGCGGCCGACTTCCTGCGCGAGATCCAGGGCCTGTCGGCGCACTTCCACCCGCTGCGCATCGACGGCGAGGACTACCGCCACCGCGGTCTGCCCGAGGCACCGGCGCCGTTCACCGACGAGCAGGTGACGAAGGCGGCGTACGCCACCGAGGGCGCCTCCCTCGACGACTTCCCGCACCTGCTGGAGCATCTGGCCAAGGTCCACCCCAGCCGGTACGGCGCGCTGACCGACGGAATCCGGGCGGTGTGCCTGACCGACGTACAGCCGATTCCGGACCAGTCGACGGCACTGCGGCTCGTGGTGCTCGCGGACCGGCTCTACGACCGTGAGGTGCCGGTGCTGGCCTCGGGGATGCCCTTCGACCGGCTGTTCAGCGAGGAGATGCTGAAGGGCGGTTACCGCAAGAAGTACTTCCGCGCGATCTCCCGGCTCACCGCGCTGGCCCGGGACGCGAAGGGGCTCGTGGAAACGCTCTGACCGGCCAACACCCCAGAGCCCGGTCCGGGGCCGCCCATGGCCCCGGACCGGGCTCTGGGCATATCGTCAAAGAAGCGAACATACCGGACCTCTGACAGGGAGGTCGTCATGGTCGAGGAGCTGCTGGCCGCGGGCGCCGTCGCCGTCACCGCCGGAGCGGTCTACCTGGCCGCCGCGGCGCGGATCGTCAAGCAGTACGAGCGCGGTGTGGTCTTCCGGCTGGGGCGGCTGCGCAGTGCCGTACGCCAGCCGGGGCTCGCCCTGATCGTCCCCGCGGTGGACCGGCTGCGCCACGTCAACATGCAGATCGTGACGATGCCGGTGCCGGCCCAGGAGGGCATCACCCGGGACAACGTCACGGTGAAGGTGGACGCGGTCGTCTACTTCAAGGTCGTGGACCCGGCGGCGGCGGTCGTCAACGTCGAGGACTACCGGTTCGCCGTCTCGCAGATGGCGCAGACCTCGCTGCGCTCGATCATCGGCAAGAGCGACCTGGACGATCTGCTCTCCAACCGCGAGAAGCTCAACCAGGGTCTGGAGCTGATGATCGACAGCCCGGCGATCGGCTGGGGCGTGCAGATCGACCGCGTCGAGATCAAGGACGTCTCCCTGCCGGACACGATGAAGCGCTCGATGGCCCGGCAGGCCGAGGCCGACCGTGAGCGCCGGGCCCGGATCATCAACGCCGACGCCGAACTCCAGGCGTCGAAGAAGCTGGCCGAGGCCGCGCAGCAGATGGAGAACACGCCCGCCGCGCTGCAACTGAGGCTGCTCCAAACGGTCGTGGCGGTTGCCGCCGAGAAGAACTCCACGCTGGTGCTGCCGTTCCCGGTGGAGCTGCTGCGGTTCCTGGAGAAGGCCCAGCAGGCGCCGCCGGATCACACCCTCGGCAGGTGAACACGCTCTACGCGCGTGGTTCACGTGGCCGTCACCAGATGGTAGACACGGCGGCGTCACAGTCCTGTCCGCCAGCAGGAAGGTTGCCCCATGTCCGAGAACGGCAGCACGACCCGCCGTCAGATGCTCGTCCGCACCGGCGCCCTGGGCGCCGGAATCGCCTTCGCCGGAAACCTCACCGAACTCTTCGCGGGCACCGCCGCCGCACAGAACCTGGGCCACACCGGCTACGGCCCGCTCGTCCCGGACCCGAAGGGCCTGCTCGATCTGCCGGAAGGTTTCCGCTACCGGGTGCTGTCCCGTGAGGGCGACCCCCTGCGCTCCGGCGAGGGCATGGTCCCCTCCAACCACGACGGAATGACCGCGCTGCCCGGCAGACACGGCCGCATCCACCTGGTCCGCAACCACGAGAACCGGCACACCGGGAAGATCCCCGTGCCGGCCGTCGAGGGCCTGACCTACGACCCGGCGGCCAAGGGCGGCTGTACGGCGCTCACCCTGAGCCCGCACGGCAAGGTGCTCACCGAGCGGGTCGCCATCGCCGGTACGGCCGTCAACTGCGCGGGCGGGCCCACGCCTTGGGGCACCTGGCTGACCTGCGAGGAGAACGAGGACAAGGCGGGCACCAACGGCTACACCAAGGACCACGGCTTCATCTTCGAGGTCGACCCGGCCGACCCGCACCGCAGCGGCGCCGTCCCGCTCACCGCGATGGGCCGCTTCCAGCACGAGGCGATCGCCGTGGACCCGAGGCACGGCATCGTCTACGAGACCGAGGACGCCTTCCAGAAGCCCTTCGGCCTGTTCTACCGCTTCCTGCCCAACGAGCCGCTGGGCGGCGGCGGTTCACTGCGCGCGGGCGGCCGGCTCCAGGCGATGCGCGTGCCCGGTGTCCCCGACCTCTCCTCGATCCAGGAGACGGGCGCCTCCTTCGAGGGCGTCGAGTGGGTGGACGTACCGGACCCGCTCGCGGTCCAGACCCCCGTCAGGCTCCAGGACTTCGGCCCCAAGGGCATCACCCACGCCCAGAAGCTGGAGGGCTGCTACTGGGGCGGCCGCTCGGTGTACTTCGTGTCGTCGTACGCGCGCAGCTCCGAGGGCTCGGCGGGCGACCACTACGGGCAGATCTGGCGCTACGACCCCGCCGCGCGCCGACTGACGCTCGTGATCGTCTTCGGCCCCGACACCGACGTACAGCTGCCCGGCGAGTCCCCGGACAACATCTGCCTGGCCCCCAGCGGCGGCCTCATGGTCTGCGAGGACGGCAACGGCGCCCAGCACGTCTACGGCGTCACCCGCCGCGGCGAGGTCTACGCGATGGCCCGCAACGCGCAGAACATCGGCACACCCGAGGAACCCGAATGGGGCGAGTTCGCCGGTGTCGCCTTCTCCCCGGACGGCGAGACGATGTACGTCAACTGCTACACGCCCGGGACGACCTTCGCCGTGACGGGTCCCTGGCGCAGGTAGCGACCGGCCGCCGCCGGGGTACTCGGCCCCCATGACCGAGAACCCGCAGCTCAGCGGATCGTACTGGCTTCAGACGGCGCCCGGCGCCGCCCGCCCCGCGCTGACGGAGGACCTCTTTGTCGACGTGGCCGTGGTGGGCGCCGGGATCGCCGGGCTGAGCACGGCCCGGGAGCTGGCAGGGACCGGCCGCAGCGTGGCCGTCCTGGAGGCCGGCCGGATCGCGGCCGGCGTCACCGGACACACGACGGCCAAGCTCACGGCCCTGCACACGCTGATCTACGACAGGCTGCGCAGGACCCGGGGCGCCGAGGGAGCGCGCCTGTACGCCCGCTCGCAGACCGAGGCCGTCGAGCGCGTCGGGGCGGTCGCGCAGGAGCTGGACGTGGACTGCGAGTGGGAGCGCCGCAGCGCCTACACGTACGCCCGTGACGCGGGCCGCGTCGAGGAGCTGCGGGCCGAGGCGCGGGCCGCCCGGGAGGCGGGGCTGCCGGCGTCGTTCGTGACGGAGACCGGGCTGCCGTTCCCGGTGGCGGGCGCCGTCCGGGTCACCGGGCAGGCGCAGTTCCATCCGCGCAAGTACCTGCTGGCCCTGGCCGACGATCTGGCCGCGCGGGGTGGGCTGATCTTCGAGAACACCGCCGTCCTCGGCCTCGACGAGGGCGTGCCGTGCCGGCTGACCACCGAGCCCGGGGCGACGGTGACCGCCCGGGACGTCGTCGTCGCCACGCACTACCCGATCTTCGACCGGGCCCTGCTGTTCACCCGCCTCTCGCCGCGCCGCGAACTGGTCGTCGCCGGTCCGGTCGACGCGGACCGCGATCCGGACGGCATGTACATCACGCCCGAGGAGGGAACCCGCTCGGTGCGCACGGCGCCGTACGGCGAGGACCGGCGGCTGCTCATCGTCACCGGGGAGCACTTCACACCCGGCACGGGCGACACACGCTCCCGCTTCGATGACCTCTCCGCCTGGGCCCGGGAGCACTTCCCGGGCCTGTCCCCCACCCACGCCTGGGCCGCGCAGGACAACGACTCCACCGACACCGTGCCCCTCGTCGGCCCGCTGCACCCGGGCGCCCGGCACACCTACGTCGCCACCGGCTTCGGCGGCTGGGGCCTGAGCGGCGGGGTGATGGCGGGCTCGCTGCTCACGGACCTGATCACCGGGCGGCCCTGCGCGTGGAGCGAGCTGTACGACCCGCGCCGTCTGCGCTCCACCGTCCGCGAGGCACCGTCCTTCCTCAGACACCAGGCCAGGGTCGCCCGCCACTTCGTCGGCGACCGCCTGCGCCCCGCCCCACCGGTGGAGGCCCTGCCGCCCGGCGAGGGCGCCGTGGTCCGCGTCGACGGCCACCACCTCGCCGTCTACCGCGACGAGGACGGCGAGCACCACGCCGTCTCGGCCCGCTGCACCCACCTCGGCTGCCTGGTCGCCTTCAACGCCGCCGAACACGCCTGGGAGTGCCCCTGCCACGGCTCCCGCTTCGCCCCCTCCGGCAAGGTCATCCAGGGCCCGGCGACCCGGCCGCTGGAACAGCACGAGCTCTGACCGGGTGACGCGGCTCCCGTGTCGAAGGCCGCATAAGGTGCATACCGCCGTAATTTCATACGGTGATCACTCGCGTACGCCGCATCACCGCCGTCTGCGCCCTCGGCGCCGCCCTGACCGCCTGTGCCGCCGCCACCCCGGAGGCGGCCGCCCCCCGTCAGGCGCCGTCGGCCGTCGAGTCCCGGCCTCCCACTCTCGCGCCCGGCCCCTCCGGTCTGACGCCCGTCTTCCGCAACGGCCCCCGGACGCCGGACAAGACCGTCGCGCTGACCTTCGACGCCGACATGACCGCCGACCAGGGGCCGCGGGCCGCGGGCGGTGAGCGGTTCGACAATCCGGGGCTGATCGCCGCGCTGCGGGCGCTGAAGGTGCCGGCCACGGTGTTCATGACCGGGCGATGGGCCGAGGAGTACCCGGTGCAGGCCCGGTCGATCGGGCGGGACCCGCTCTTCGAGGTCGCCAACCACTCGTACAGCCATTACGCCTTCACCGGCGACTGCTACGGCCTGCCGACCGTGTCCGGTGAGCGGATGCGGGCGGACGTGGAGCGGGCGTACGCGGCCTTCCGGAAGGCGGGCGTGCCGGACGCGATGCCGTACTTCCGGTTCCCCGGCGGCTGTTACGACCGGCGGGCGCTGAAGTCGCTGACGCCGGCGGGTGTCACCGCCGTGCAGTGGGACGTGGTGAGCGGGGACGCGTTCGCGACGGACGCCGACGCCGTGGCCCGGCAGGTGCTGGACGGGGTGCGGCCGGGGTCGGTCGTCGTCATGCACTGCACCCGCAGCGCCGCCCCGGCCACCGAGCGGGCCGTCCGCACGATCGTGCCCGAGCTGCGCCGCCAGGGCTATCGGTTCGTGAAGGTGTCCGAGCTGATCGGGGCCGCGGACGACCGGCGGTGAGCGTTCTACGCTGGGGGCATGAGCGACAGCGACTACTGCACGATCGCCGACGCGACGAAGCCGCCCAAGGCGGACGGGCCGCCGTACGCGGAGTGCGTGCTGTGCCGGGAACCCACGGAGTACCCGGAGTCGTACAAGGGCATCACGCTCTGCCCGGTCTGCGAGTGGCGGGAGGCCGAGCGGACCGCCTGCTCAGGGTGACCGGCGGGAGCTGAGCGCGCAGGCCACCGCGAGCGCCGCGGTCGCGAACAGGGCCGCGGCGGCCAACGGCAGCACGGGCAGCGGCACGGTGCCGGAGCGGGAGCCGGTGACCAGTCCGCTGACCGCCGCCTGCGCCGGGGAGCCCGTCACCACCACCGACAGCAGGGCCGCCAGCAGCATCGCCGGGATCGCCCGGCCGGTCGAGCGCAGCACCGGCCAGGTGGTGAGCGCGCCGACGGCCGCACCGAGCAGGGCGCAGGCCAGTACGGCGAGCAGGCCCGCGGCGCCCGCCGGGAGCCGTGGCACCTCGGTCTGGTGGTCGGCGCTCGTCGGGTCGCTGATCAGGGTCACCACGACGGTCGCGAGCGTGCCGAGGGCCGCCGCCGCGGCCAGCGCCACCAGCAGCGCGGCGAGGTGCGCCCGCCCGGGGCCGACGGCGGCGGAGACGCAACCGCGGGCGGCGGGCGGCTCGTTGGTGACGCAGATGCGCACCAGCCAGGCGGCCACCGGCAGCAGGGCCGCCGCCGCGTAGCCGAGCGAGTCGAGCACCGGCTGGCCGCCCTGCACACCGACGGCGAGGAACACGGCGTACAGCAGGAACGGCGGGAGCCAGCGCTGCGAGCGGGCCAGCAGCGCGGCCTGGTAGCGGAGCAGGGCGGTCATCGGTCCTCCTGGTTCGCCACGCTCACCACGTGCCAGGGCGGGCGGGCAGTGAGCAGGGCGCGCAGCACGACGTCCGAGTGGGACACCGGCACGGCAAGACGGTAGGTGCCCGGCGTTGTCTCCTCGGCCGCCGTCACGGCCCGGTCCGCGTCGGCGGGCAGCGCTCCGCCCCGCGGCCCCTGGGCCACCACGACGACATGCGGGCCCATGACGCGCACGGCGGCCTGTTCCGTACGGCGGTCGACGCCGCCGTCCCGGACGGTGCAGATCACGTCGGACAGCCCGGCCAGGCGGCGCGGGTCGTGGTCGACGAAGACCACCGAGGCACCGGCGGCGGTCCGTTCGGCGACCGCGCGCTCCAGCTCCGCGCGCGCGTCGGTGTCCAGACCGGTCCAGGCCTCGTCCAGCACGAGCAGCTGCGGTTCGGCGAGCAGGGCCTGGGCGACCGCGACCTTCTGGCTGCTGCCCTTGGAGAGCTGCGCCATGGGGGTCCGGGCGTAGGCGGCGGCGCCGAAGCGTTCCAGGCACGCCTCTGCGGCGCGCGCGGCCGCCGCCCGGGACAGGCCGTGGATGGTGCCGAGGTGGGTGAGGTAGCCGAGGGAGGTGAAGGGCAGCGCCGTGGGGAAGCGTTCGGGGACGTAGGCCGTGCTGGGGCGGCCCGTGATACGCCCCTCGGTGGGGGCGTCGATGCCGGCGAGGAGGCGCAGGAGCGTGGACTTGCCGGTGCCGTTGGCGCCCTCGACGCGGGTGAGGGTGCCGGGCGCTATGGCGAGGTCGACGGCGCGTAACACCCAGGGGCCGCGCAGGCCGTAGCGGCGGCCCACGTTGTCCAGACGAAGATCGCGTTGCATGGGGCAATCCTGTCGTATCGCGGCTGCCCGTAAGGTTGACCGACGTGAGCGACAGTCCTTTCCAGCACCAGGCCATTGCCCGCGACGAGGCACCGCAGTTCGTCCTCCCGCTGGTCGTGCACATCGACCGTGGCGCTCCCCCGGCGCGTACCGACGCCCTGGAGACCGCCGCGCGGGCCGTGCTCGTCCTGCTCAGCGACGAGCGCTCCCTCGGGGACGGCGAGTGGGCCCAGGCGGTGCGGGACTGGCAGGACGCACGGATCCGGAAGGTCGTGCGGCGGGCGCGCCGCGCCGAGTGGCGGCGGGCCCAGGCGCTGCCCGGGATCACGGTCACCGGCAAGTCCGCCGAGGTGCGGGTCTACCCGCCCGTTCCGTTGGACGGGTGGCCGAAGGACCTGGCGAAGCTCCAGGTGTCCGGTACCGAGTTGGACGATCCCGAGCCGCCGGCGGACGCGGACCCGGGCGTGCCCGTGCTCTGGATGAACCCGGACCTCGATATGTCGGCCGGCAAGGCGATGGCGCAGGCCGGGCACGGCGCCCAGCTCGCCTGGTGGGAGCTGTCGGACGAGGAGCGGGCCGCCTGGCGCGACGCCGGGTTCCCGCTCGCCGTGCGCAGCGCGCCGCGCGAACGCTGGCCCGAACTCACCTCCGGCGCCCTGCCGTTGGTCCGCGACGCCGGATTCACCGAGATCGCCCCCGGCTCCTGCACCGTCGTCGCCGACCATCCGGCGCTGCGGTGACCCGGCTCGACGGCCGGGTCGAACGCGGCAACCGCACCCGGCAGTCGGTGCTGCGCCGTACCGTCGAGATCGCCTCCGTGGAGGGTCTTGAGGCGCTGTCCGTGGGGCGGCTCGCCACCGACCTGGGGCTGAGCAAGAGCGGGGTGTTCGCGCTGTTCGGCTCCAAGCAGGAGCTCCAGCTGGCGACCGTACGGGAGGCCTCGCGGATCTTCGCGGCCGAGGTCCTCCGGCCCGCCTCGGCATCCGCGACGGGCGTGGCCCGGCTGTGGGCGTTGTGCGCGGCCTGGCTCGACTACTCGGAGCGGCGGGTCTTCCCCGGCGGCTGCTTCTTCTACGGCGCGCTCGCCGAGTTCGACGCCCGCGAGGGCCCGGTCCACGACACCCTCGCCGAGGCCCAGCGGGCCTGGACGGCACACCTCCGGGCCGGTGCCGAGGAGGCGCGGACCGTCGGCGAGCTGACGGGGGACACGGATCCGGCGCAGTTGGCCTTCGAGCTGGTCGCCCTGATGGAGACGGCGAACGCACTCTCCGTCCTGCACGGCGAGACCGAGCCGTACGACAGGGCCCGCCGCGGCATCGCCACCCGCCTCCGGCTCGCGGCGACGGATCCGGGGTCGATTCCTCAAGTGCCTTGAACGGCAAGGGCGGTGCTCGGTGCACGATCACGCCAAACAAGTAGCACGACCGTTCGTTTAGTTTTAACATCGGCCCATGCGTACTGCTCACGCTCCACGACGGATCCTGCGCTCACCCTGGCGGCCCGGACCGGCCCTGCCGCCCGTCGGCCCCGTACTGGTCGGCGTCACCGACTTCACCGCCCGCGGCCACGGCCGGGCCGCCGCGGTCGCCCTGGCCGGGCTCCGGCTGCGCCGCACCTGGCCGACGACGCGGGGCGCGGTCGGCATGTGGCTGTGGGCCGACCCGCTGCACCGCCGCTCGGGGTCCGTGTCCGTATGGGTCGACGAGCGGGCACTGAAGGAGTTCCTCCGCCGACCCGACCATGTCCGCGTGATGCGCAGGCACGGCGGACACGGCGAACTGCGCTCGGCGCGCCGTGAGTTCGAGGAGTTCGCACCCGAATCCGTCTGGGCGTACGCCCTGGACCTGATCACCGAGGAGCGCTGATGGACGTCGTGGAGCTCGACCGGGTCGCCGTGCGCGAGGCGGTGCGGCTGGTGGAGTCGGCGCGGGACGGGGACTGGGAACGGGACAGCCCCTGCGCCGGGTGGACGCTACGGCGGCTGGTGGCGCACATGGCCGCGCAGCACGGCGGGTTCGCGGCCGCCGCGCGCGGGACGGGCGATGACCTGGCGCAGTGGGCGGAGCCGGAGGACATGCGCGATCCGGCGGCGGTCCACCGGGCGGCCGCGGCGGATGTGCTCGACGCCTTCGCCGAACCGGGCGCCGTCGAGCGGGAGTTCATCCTCCCCGAGCTGGGCGGACCGTTCCCCGGACGGCTGGCGATCCGCTTCCATCTCGTCGACTACGTGGTGCACGCCTGGGACGTGGCCGCCACGGTGGGCGTCGGTCTCGACCTGCCCGACGAGGTAGTGGCCGCCGCCCTGGAGGTGGCCCGGCGCGTCCCCGCCGACCCCGCGTCCCGGGGTCCGGGCTCGGCCTTCGCCGCGGCACTGGACGTGCCGTCGGGCGCGGGGCCGCTGGAGGAGACACTGCGGCTCCTCGGCCGGTCGCCGGGGCGGGGGTGAACCTCAAATGTTGCTCTGAAGGTGACCGCGCCGGGATTCGGGGCCGGGCGGCGGGGCCATACCCCCGTCACGCACGTGAAGGAGGGGGACGACGATGAAGCGACTGGGCACGGGGATCGGCTGGCGGCCGGAGATCGCGGACGCCGTGGAGCGCATGCCGGGGATCGACTGGGTCGAGGTCGTCGCCGAGAACGTGTGCCCCGGGCATCTCCCGGACTCCCTGACGCGGCTGCGCGAGCGCGGGGTCACCGTCGTCCCGCACGGCGTCTCCCTCGGCCTCGGCGGCGCCGACCGCCCGGACGAGGGCCGCCTCACCGCCCTCGCCGAGCGGGCGCGGGCGCTGGGCTCGCCGCTGGTCACGGAGCACATCGCGTTCGTCCGGGCGGGCGGCCCGCTGACCGCGACCCCGCACCTGGAGGCCGGTCACCTGCTGCCCGTCCCGCGCACCCGGGACGCCCTGGACGTGCTGTGCGAGAACGTCCGTACGGCACAGGCCGCGCTGCCCGTGCCGCTCGCCGTCGAGAACATCGCCGCGCTGCTCTCCTGGCCGGGCGAGGAGCTGACGGAGGCGCAGTTCCTGTACGAGCTGGCCGACCGCACCGGCGTCCGGCTCCTCATCGACGTCGCCAACCTGCACACCAACCACGTCAACCGCGGCGAGGACCCGGCCGAGGCGCTCGCCGGCCTCCCCCTGGAGGCCATCGCATACGTCCATGTAGCGGGCGGCTTCCAGCGGGACGGCGTCTGGCACGACAGCCACGCCCACCCCGTCCCGCAGCCCGTCCTCGACATCCTCACGGACCTCGCGTCCCGCGTCTCCCCGCCCGGCGTCCTGCTGGAGCGCGACGAGAACTTCCCCGAGCCGACGGAACTGGAGCGGGAGTTGACGGCAATCGGGGCGGCGGTGAAGAAGGGCCGGGAGCAGGCGGGGGCGGGGGCAGCGGCCACGCCGGGCGGGACGGCAACCGAGTTCCCCTGCCCGGGCGGTTCGGCGGCCTCAGCCACGCCAGGTGGCACGGCCGCCGAATCCCCCCACCCCGCCGACACGGCAACCTCGACCACGCCAGGCGGCACGACGGCCGAATCCCCACACCCCGCCAACACGGCAACCTCCACCACACCAGGCGGCACAGCCGCCGAATCCCCCCACCCGGCCGGCACGGCGACGGCCACGCCGGACGGCACGGCCGCCGGACACCCCCGCCCGAGCGATGCGGCGAACTCCGCCACACCGGACGCCCCAGCCACCGGCCTCACCCACCCCACCCCCGCCCGCCAACGCCTCGCCCTGGCCCAGGCCGCCCTGCTCTCCGCGCTCGTTGCCGGGACGCCCGTGCCGGAGGGGTTTGATCGGGGGCGGGTCGGGGTGCAGGCGCGGGCGCTTGCCGGGAAGCGGGCGGATGTTGTGGCGAAGGTGGCGCCGGAGTTGCCGCGGATTCTCGGGGCGGAGTACCGGACCGCCTTCCTCGCCTACGCGCAGCGCAACCCGATGACCGGCGGCTATCGCCGCGACGCGCTGGAGTTCGCGGGCCGTCTGCTGGATGGGCCGCGGGAGCTGGACGCGCGGGCCCGGCAGGAGCTGCGGGAGTGGTGGCTGGAGCGTTCGGGTCCGGCTCCGCGGTCGCGGTCCCGACTGGCGCGGATCGGACGGTCGCTGAGCCGCCGGTGAACAGGGGGTCGGGTAAAGGCGGTTAATATGCCCATCCCACCCTCGAAACGCACTGACGTGCGGTGCCCGCAACAGGAGGCACCATGCGACCGCGACCCCCCGTCAACGGCCGGGGCATCTTCAGCGGTACCGGTCTCATCATCACCGGCCTGACGGCGACCCTGGCGGCGCTGGTCTTCCCGATCTGGTCGTACGCCGACCGCTCGGGAACCGGCGTCGACGTGCTCAACGCCCAGACCGTCTCGACGAAGTACGGGCCGCTGTCGGCCCTCGACCGCGACTTCCTCACCAGGGTCCGCCTCGCGGGCCTCTGGGAGCTGCCCGCCGGCCAGGAGGCCCAGCGCAAGGGCACCACTCCGGCCGTACGGACGGCGGGCGAGCATCTCGTCGAGGGGCACGCCTTCCTCGACGAGCGGGTCCGTGACGTCGCGGCAAAACTCGCCCTGGAGCTGCCCAACGAGCCGAACGAGCAGCAGACGCAGTGGCTCGCCACTCTGAGCGCGGCCCAGGGGGTCGACTACGACCGGCAGTTCGCCAACATCCTGCGGCTGGCCCACGGCAAGGTCTTCTCCGTGGTCGCCCAGGTCCGCGCGAGCACCCGCAACTCGCTGGTGCGCGAACTCGCCGAGGACGCGAACACCACCGTGCTGGACCACATCAAGGTCCTGGAGGCCACCGGTTACGTCGACTTCGACGCCCTGGCCCAGGAGATGGCCGCGGGCAGCACTCCCCCGCTCACCAACTCCCCGGCCCCGCCCGGCCCCACCACCGACCCCTCCCCGGCGATCCCGGTGACCCCGTCGCCGGCCGCGAGCTACTCGCTCCCACCGGCGGCCGCCAGCCCGCCTCCGGAGTCCTGACCGGGGACCGGAACGTCACGTACCGGCAACTCTCCGTCCGGATCGTGAACAAGGCATGGCGTTCTCCGGTGCGTTTGGCATAGAAACGCGGCATGTTCTGGGTGCTTCTCCTGCTGCTGGCCTGGGCCGCTGCCGGCACGGCGTGCACACGGTTGTGCCTGGCCGCCGTCCATGCGGCGGCCGCCGACGTGAAGGCGGCCCGGCGGCACGATCTGACGCTGTACGAGGCGGCGTTCCTGTCCGGCGGCCCCGGACGGGTCGCCGATCTGACCCTCGTCTCCATGGCCCGCCAGCGCCGGCTGCTGCTCGCGCACACGGGCTGGGCGACGGTCGTCGACCCGCGCGGGCGGGACGAGATGGAACGCTCGGTGCTGGGCGCCATCGGGCCCGAGGGGCAGTCCCGTATCGCGCCGGTGCGGTCCGCGGCGGCCGCGGCGGAGGCCGTGGGCAGCCTCGCCGACCGGCTGGTGCGCGCGGGCCTCGCCGTGCCTGCCGGCGCCCGGTCCGGCATCGCGACCGCGGTGCGCCAGGTGCAACTGGCCGCGGCGGCCGTCCTCGTGCTGGGCGGGGCCGCGCTGCTCGTGCCCGGCGCCGCCGACATGCCGCGCCATCTGGTCGCCCTCTGGTTCGGACTGCCGTTCGCGCTCACCCTGAGCTGCCTGGCCATCGCCCGTATCGAGGTCCACCCCTACTCGCGCTGGGCCTCCCCGGCCGGACAGCGGCTGCTGGACACGCTCGCCCGGCACGCAGGCGACGCTGACGACCGTACGTACCTCACCACGGTCGCCGTGCGCGGCGTCCGCGCGATCGGCGAGCCGGACCTGCGCGCGGCCTTCGAGGACCGCGAGCCGCTCTGGCGCGACTGAGGCGCGGGGGGCGCACAGGGGGCATTGGCGCCGACACCGGCCGGGTGGTGCTTGCCTTCGCCAACCGGTGAACGAAACATCCCTTTTGTTGCTGCCGTGCACCGAAGGGATACGCGATGAGAGCCCCCGCCCTCTACTCGGCCGCCGGGTCACTGCTCCTGACCACCCTGGCCGTCACCCCCGCCGGCAGCACGGAGGCCGTCCCGGGCGCGGCCGAGCTGCGCGGCACCGCGGTGGCGGCCGCCCGCGCACAGACCGCCGGCATCGACTTCGGCACCTGCTCCAAGGAGCAGGACATGCCGGGCAGCCTCCAGTGCGGCACGGTCAGCGTCCCGCTCGACTACGCCGATCCGGGCGGCCGGCAGATCAAGCTCACCGTCAGCCGGGTGCGGGCCACACACAGGGACCCGCACAACAGCAAGCGCCGGGTGCCGCGCCAGGGCGCCCTGGTCTACAACCCGGGCGGCCCCGGCGCCTCCGGCATGTACTTCCCGCTGATCGGCCTGCTGCCCGAGTGGAAGCGCCTCGCGGCGGCCTACGACCTCGTCGGCTACGCCCCGCGCGGGGTGGGCCGCAGCGCGCCGCTGTCCTGCAAGGACCCCAAGCACTTCTTCAAGGGGCCCTCCCAGGCACCGACGCACCCCTCGGAGTCGTACAAGCAGGAGCGCATCGCACAGGCCAAGGCGTACGCGCGCGGCTGCGCCGAGCGGGCGGGCAGCGCACTGCGCCACTACAACTCCCTCAACAACGCCCGCGACCTCGACGTCCTGCGGGCCGCGCTGGGCGAGGAGAAGCTGACGTTCATGGGCGCGTCGTACGGCACGTACTACGGCGCGCTGTACGCGACCCTGTTCCCCTCGCACGTGCGGCGGATGGTGTTCGACGCGGCGGTGAACCCGGAGCCCGAGCAGATCTGGTACCGCAACAACCTCGACCAGTCGGCCGCGTTCGAGGGCCGCTGGGCGGACCTGCGGGAGTGGATCGCGCGGCACGACGAGGTGTACGGGCTCGGCGACACCCCGGCGAAGGTGCTGCGCAGCTACGAGAGGGCACAGGCCCGACTCGCCGCCGAGCCCGCGGGCGGAAAGGTGGGGCCCGGCCAGTTGCAGGGGGCGTTCCTCCAGGCCGGGTACTACGACGACTACTGGCCGCAGCGTGCGCAGGCGCTGTCGGCGTATCTGAAGGGCGATCCGAAGCCGCTGATCGACATCGCGGCGCCGGTCACGGAGGCTGCCGCCGAGGCGGAGAACAGCAAGGCGGTCTACACGGCCGTCGAGTGCAACGACGCGTCCTGGCCGACGGACTGGAAGGTGTGGGACCGGGACAACACCCGGCTCGCGCGCGTGGCGCCGTTCGAGACGTGGGACAACGCGTGGATGAATCTGCCCTGCGCGTACTGGCTCGCGCCGCGTCAGCAGCCGCTCGATGTGCGGACGGGGCCCGGGGAGCTGCCGCCGACGTTGATTCTTGCCGCGGAGCGGGATGCGGCCGCGCCGTACGAGGGGGCGCTGGAGCTGCATCGGAGGCTGTGGGACTCGGTGTTGGTGACCGAGCGGGACGCGGGGACGCACGGGATCGCGGGCGGACCCAACAAGTGCGTCAACGCCCATGTGGACGCGTATCTGCTGGAAGGCCGGCTTCCGGTGCGGCGCGCCGCGTGTGCGCCGCACCCGGAGCCGAAGCCCGAACCTACGCCAGACCGGCGATCAGCTCGGTGACCGACTTCCTGCGGCCCGTGTAGAAGGGGACCTCCTCGCGGACGTGCATGCGGGCCTCCGAGGCGCGCAGGTGGCGCATGAGGTCGACGATGCGGTACAGCTCGTCGGCCTCGAAGGCGAGGATCCACTCGTAGTCGCCCAGCGAGAACGAGGCGACCGTGTTGGCGCGCACGTCCGGGTAGCCGCGGGCCATCTTGCCGTGGTCGGCGAGCATGCGGCGACGGTCCTCGTCCGGCAGCAGGTACCAGTCGTAGGAGCGCACGAACGGGTAGACGCTCACGTAGTTGCGGGGCGTCTCGTCGGCGAGGAACGCCGGGATGTGCGAGCGGTTGAACTCGGCGGGACGGTGCAGCGCCATGTTCGACCACACCGGCATGAGGGCGCGGCCCAGCTTCGTGCGACGGAAGAGGTTGTACGCCTCCTGGAGCTGGTCGCTGGTCTCCGCGTGCCACCAGATCATGAGGTCGGCGTCGGCGCGCAGCCCGGACACGTCGTACGTGCCGCGGATCGTCACGTCCTTGGCGGCGAGCTGGTCGAACAGCTCCTGGACCTCTTCGGCGTAGCCCGCGCGGTCCTCGGGCAGCGCGTCCTTCAGCTTGAAGACCGACCAGAGGGTGTAGCGGATGACCTCGTTGAGGTCCTTGGCCAGCTTGCCCTTGTTCGGGATCCTGCCGGACTCGGTGGTGGGGGCGTCGTCACTCATGGTCCTTATTCTCCTGCTCCTCCGTGCAGACTCTGCACCGGGTTGGCGGTGAGCTCCTGCACACCGCGCTCGTCGCCTCGGATCTGGTCGACGGCCGCGTACGCGCTCGCGATGCAGGCCGGGATGCCGACGCCGTCGTAGACCGCGCCGCACACCGCGAGGCCGGGTACGCGGCCGATGTGCTCGCGGATGCGGGCCACGCGCGCGTGGTGGCCGACGGGGTACTGGGGCAGGCCGCCGTCCCAGCGGGTGACGCGGGTCTCGACCGGTGTCGCGTCCAGGCCGGTCGCGGCCTTCAGGTCGTGCCGGGAGACCTCGACGAGGTCGGCGTCGTCGCGCCGGAGGATCTCCGTCTCGCCGTACCGCCCGACCGAGGTGCGCAGCACGACCAGGCCGGGGTCCTCGTCGGCGATCCAGCCCCACTTCTGGGAGGCGAAGGTCGACGCCTTGATGGTGCGCCCGTCGACCGGCGGGACGAGGAAGCCGCTGCCCTCAGGGAGATCCGTCTCCGCGCGGCGGTAGGCCAGGGTGACCAGGGCCATCGAGGCGTACTCGACGGCGTCCAGCTCGACGGCGGCCTCCGGCACTTCGGCGCGCAGCAGGGCCGCGGCGGCCGGGGCGGGCAGCGCGACGATCACCGCGTCCGCGTACAGCACACGCTCACCGACGACGACACGCCAAGCCGCGCCCGGCTGGTCCGCCGCACCGGCGCTGGCGGGACGGCGCTCGCCGCGACCGGAAGCACGCGGGCTCTCTCCAGCGCTCGCCGGACCGCCCTGGCCGACGACCGGCTCGCCGGGGGCGGAGCTGTGCGGACCGTTTCCGGCGCTCGCCGGCCCCTCCTCGCCGACCGATCCACCGCGGCCGAAGGCACGCGGCCCGTCGGTGCCGCCCGGCACCCGCCCCCCGACCCTGCGCAGTTCCGTCACCCGCGCGCCGGTCACGATCTCGCCGCCCCGCGCGCGTACCGACTCGGCGACCGCGAGGGGGAGGGTGCCGATGCCGCCCTCGATGCCCATGAAGACCGGTCCGGTCTGCCGGCCCGCGGCCGCCTTGGCCTGGATCTCGCGGACCGCCTCCGTCAGGGAGTCGTGCGTCCGTGCGGCCTGGAAGAGCTGGGGGACGGCCGAGCGCATGGAGATGCGGTAGGCGTCGCCCGCGTACACCCCGCCGAGCAGGGGTTCGACGAGGCGGTCGACGACCTCGCGGCCCAGCCGCTCCGCCACGTACGCGCCGACCGCGATGTCCTCGCCGATCTCCGTGCGGGGCAGCACGGCGTCGCGCTCGATGCGGGCGAGGCCCTCGTCCGACAGAACGCCGGCCAGGGCGGAGGCGGTGCCGGGCACGCCCATGACGTGGCCCTTGGGCATGGGGCGCAGCGCGCCGCGGGTCCAGATCGAGGCGGTGGCGGTGGCCGGCGGCTGAAGGCGCTCGGTGAGGCCGACCTCGCGGGCCAGGGCGACGGCCTCGGGGCGGCGGGCCAGCATCGACTCGGCGCCGAGGTCCACCCGCACACCGGCGATCTCACCGGGCAGCAGCTTGCCGCCGAGCCGGTCGGAGGCCTCCAGCACGGTCACACGTCTGCGGCCGTCCAGCAGCCGGTGGGCCGCCGCGAGTCCGGCGATCCCGCCCCCGATGACGACAACATGCCCCTGATCCGCTGATGTGTCCGCTCCGCGCATGATCCCACTCTCTCAAACCCCACTGACACTCCCGACAGGGCCGTTCGGCCCCCGCCCTGCCGGGTCCATGTGCCCGGGCCGAGTCCCGACCGTGACCGCATCGGAACCGTTCCGGTCCAACGTCCGGGGCCCTCCCGGCGTCGAAGAAGCATCAGTCGTCACGACCCTCGGGGGGTACACCCACATGCGAACACGACGTTCCGTACGACCCGTTCAGGCGCTCGCCGGCCTGCTGCTGGCCGCGGCGCTCGCCCTGACCGGCTGCTCCGGCACCGGCGCCGACAGCGACTCCGGCAGCGGCTCCAAGGCCAACGGCGACAAGGCGATGCAGCAGGACAGCAAGGAGGGTGCCGCGTCCGACGAGTCCGGTGCCTCGCAGGCGGAGGCGCCGCCCAAGGTCACCGCGAGCCACATCATCCGCACCGCCTCGCTGACCGTGCAGGTCAAGGACGTACCGAAGGCCCTGGACGAGGCCCGCACCACGGCCGAGAACGCGGGCGGCTACGTCGGCAGGGAGACCACCACCCGCGACGAGAAGGGCAACGAGCGCACCCGCGTCGTGCTGCGCGTGCCCGTCGACTCCTACGCGGACGTCCTCGCCGACCTGGAGGGCGCGGGCAAACTCCTCGACCGCACCGCCAAGGCGCAGGACGTCACCGAGCAGGTCGTCGACGTGGAGAGCCGGATCAGGTCGCAGCGCGCCAGCGTGGCCCGCATCCGCGAGCTGATGGACCAGGCGACCAAGCTGAGCGACGTGGTGACGCTGGAGGGCGAGCTGAGCACCCGCCAGGCGAACCTGGAGGCCCTGCTCGCCCAGCAGGCGTCCCTGAAGGACCGCACGACCCTGGCCACCATCACCCTCTCCCTGTCCGAGACGCCGGTGAAGAAGGCGGTCGAGGACGACGACCCCGGAGTCCTGGACGCGCTCGGCGGCGGCTGGGACGCGTTCGTGACGATGCTGCGGTGGATCGTGGTGGCGCTCGCCGCGGTGCTGCCGTTCGCGGCGGTGGTGGCCCTGCTGGTCTGGCTGTGGTGGCGCCTGGTCCGGCCCCGGCTGCCGCGGTCCTCGCAGGCCGCGCCGGCGATGTCCGCGCTGGGCCCGCTGCCGACGGCCCGGCAGGCGCCGGAGCCCGGGACCGCGCGGCCGGGTGAGGAGGACTGACCCGGGCCTGAAATGCCCTGGGCCCGTAGCGTGTTCGCATGAGCGTGAGTGATGCCCGGACATAGGAGCGGTTTAGCTCGATCGTGTGATCGTCAGCTCATGACCTTGCGGTGCGCCAGCCAGGCTGGGGTAGCGTCGCTATGCGACCTGGGACGCCAGGTGCGGTGTCAGCGTGCGGGGCCCCTGCTCCACCGGAGTGATGGTTCAGGGCCTCCCCGTCGCCTCCGACCGCACTCACAGGCCAGGTCGTGAGGGACTCCGCCCGCCTGGCTCGGACCACGGACGCGATCCGTGTCGCCGCCCGGGATGCGAAAGCGGACGACCAGTGCGCCCAACACCGTTCGGGGCGCGCCAGTGAACAGGCTTACGCCGCTCACTGTTGAGGGACGGTACGAGGGAACGACTGGGTCGTGCCTCGGCGGCGACGCCGCGGGGATGTCCGCGGCGTCCGACGCTCGACGACAGTCAGGCCCTCTTCGACACGCTGGCACGCACGCATGGGCGTCGTGCGGTGGTCGTCGGCGCCGGTTACATCGGCGTGGAGATGGCCGAGGCGCTGCTCAACCGCGGCTACGGGGTGACGGTCGTCAACCGGGGCAGCGAGCCGATGTCCACGCTCGATCCGGACATGGGCCGCCTGGTGCACGCGGCCATGGAGGGGCTCGGCATCACGATGGTGAACGACGCCGAGGTCACCAAGATCCTCACCGGCGAGGACGGCCGGGTGCGCGCGGTGGCCACCGAGGACGCCGAGTACCCGGCGGACGTGGCGGTGCTCGGTATCGGCGTGCGCCCCGAGGCCGGGCTCGCCCGGGCGGCCGGGCTGCCGCTGGGCGCGCACGGGGGCCTGCTGACGGACCTGGCGATGCGGGTGCGCGGGCACGAGAACGAAGCCCCAGCCTCCCACGGGCGGCGACTGCGTCGAGGTCCTCGACCTGGTCTCGGGCCAGGAGCGGCACATCGCCCTGGGCACCCACGCCAACAAGCACGGCCAGGTCATCGGCACCAACGTCGGCGGCGGCTGTGCCACGTTCCCCGGTGTGGTCGGCACGGCGGTCAGCAAGGTCTGCGACCTGGAGATCGCCCGCACCGGCCTGCGCGAGAAGGACGCCCGCCGGGCGGGCCTGCAGTACGTCACGGTCACCGTCGAGTCGACCAGCCGCGCCGGCTACTACCCCGGCGCCTCCCCCATGACGGTCAAGATGCTCGCCGAACGCCGCACGGGCCGCCTGCTGGGCGTCCAGATCGTCGGCAGGGAGGGCGCGGGAAAGCGCGTCGACGTGGCGGCGGTGGCCCTGACGGCCTGTATGACCGTGGACGGGATGACGTCCCTGGACCTGGGCTACGCCCCGCCGTTCAGCCCGGTGTGGGACCCGGTGCTGGTGGCGGCCCGCAAGGCGTCGAAGAAGGTGCAGGAGGACAGCTAGGCCGTCCCGCTGATCCTGGGCAGGGAGGCCACGGACCCGCCGGCCGGTGCGGCGACCGGCTGCTCGGCCCCCGGCCTCGCGTGCGCGGCCGTGGCCCGGGTGGAGCGCAGCCGGTGGCTGACGGCCTCGTCCAGCGTCACCGGCCGCCCCGTCTGGGAGGCCAGCCGCCCGGCCTCCTGACCGAGCCGGGCGACGTCCTCCCACGGGAGCCGCACCACCAAGGAGATCTCCGCCTCGCCGTCGGGCAGAGCATGAATCGGGGGAGTCACTCGGTCGCTCATCGCCTGTTCCTCACGTAGACCTGGTTGAGAAGCCATACGCGCAACAGGAGCCCGGCGTTCACCGGTTCACGCACCGCATCCAGGGCAGTAGTTCCTTGTGGTCATCCCCGTCCATGACGTGAACCCGACGCGCCGCACCCCCTGGGTGACCTACGCGCTGATCGCCACGAACGTCCTCGTCTTCCTCTCCATGCCCGGCACGGTCGGCGTGCCCGGGGAGAGCCACCTGTCCCAGGTCTGCCAGCTGCACGCGTTCCTGGACCACTACGCGGCCGTGCCCCAGGAACTGATCCACGGTCAGACCCCCCGGGCGGCCCCCACCGGCGACGTCGGCATCGGCCCGCAGGGCCCCGGCTGCGTCATCGGCGAGCCGGGCTACGACAAGTCCCCCGCGCTGTCCGTCTTCACGGCGATGTTCCTGCACGGCGGCTGGCTGCACCTGCTCGGCAACATGCTGTTCCTGCTGATCTTCGGCAACAACATCGAGGACCGCATGGGCCACGTGCGGTATCTGCTCTTCTACGTCGTCTGCGGCTACGCGGCCTCGTACGGTTTCGCGTACCTCAACGACGACTCGGGCGACCCGCTGATCGGCGCGTCGGGAGCCGTCGCCGGGGTGCTGGGCGCCTATCTCGTGCTGTATCCGAAGGCCAGGGTGTGGGTCCTCGTGCCGTTCCTGATCTTCCTGCCGCTCCGGCTGCCGGCCTGGCTGGTGCTCGGCTTCTGGTTCCTGCTCCAGGCCGTGTACTCCTCCGGCGAGGGCGTCACCGACGCGGGCACCGTGGCGTACGCGGCACATGTCGTCGGCTTCCTCGTCGGCATGGCGATCGCCTGGCCGCTGCGCCCGGGCACCCCACCGCCACCGGAACCGCGCGGCCTGCTGTTCGGCAGGAGGGCGCGGCCCCGGGAGACGTGGTGAGTCAGCGCGCGGTGTGGGTGTGGACGTACTCCACGAGCCGGGTGAGCGTGTCCGGGTCGGTGTTCGGCATGACGCCGTGGCCGAGGTTGAAGACGTGGCCCTCCAGGCCCGCCGCGGCGTCGAGGACCTCCTGGGTCTTGGTCTCGACGGCCTCGGTGGTGGAGAACAGCACGGTCGGGTCGAGGTTGCCCTGCAGCGCCTTGCCGGGGCCGACGCGGCGGGCGGCCTCGTCCAGCGGGACGCGCCAGTCGACGCCCACGACGTCCGCGCCGGCCTCGCCCATCAGGCCGAGCAGTTCGCCGGTGCCGACGCCGAAGTGGATGCGCGGGACGCCGTAGCCCTCGACGGCCTTGAAGACCTTGGTGGAGGCGGGCATCACCGAGCGCCGGTAGTCGGCGGGGGCCAGCGCGCCGACCCAGGAGTCGAACAGCTGGACCGCCGAGGCGCCCGCCTCGATCTGGACCTTCAGGAACCCGGCCGTGATGTCGGCGAGACGGTCGAGGAGGTCGGCCCACAGCTCGGGGTCGCCGTACATCATCGCCTTGGCGTTCTCGTACGTACGGGACGGACCGCCCTCGACGAGGTAACTCGCGAGAGTGAAAGGCGCGCCCGCGAAACCGATGAGCGGGGTCGACCCCAGCTCCCGGGTGAGCAGACCGATGGCCTCGGTGACGTAGGAGACGTCCTCGGGGGTCAGGTCGCGCAGTCGGGCGAGGTCGGCGCGGGTGCGGATCGGCTGCTCGACGACGGGGCCGACGCCCGGCTTGATGTCGAGGTCGATGCCGATGGCCTTGAGGGGGACGACGATGTCGCTGAAGTAGATCGCGGCATCCACGTCGTGCCGGCGGACGGGCTGGAGCGTGATCTCGGTGACCAGCTCGGGCCGCATGCAGGACTCCAGCATCGGGATGCCCTCGCGCACCTTGCGGTACTCCGGCAGGGAGCGCCCGGCCTGGCGCATGAACCACACGGGGGTGTGCGGGACGGGCTCGCGCCTGCAGGCCTTCATGAAGGCGGAGTCGTACGTCGCTGTCGGCTGCGTGTCGTTGGCACTCACGGTGGTCAGTCTCGCACGGTGCCAGTGGTACCCGGCGCGCGGTGCCGGGGTTGTCCGGGTGTCCCTCCCTGCACGCAGCCGCCGTTCCCCTTAATCTTCCCCGCATGGCTGCGGCTCAGGGACGACTGTCGGACGGCGCTGGCGGGATGGATGACGCGAAGGAGACCAAGGAGGGCGATGGGCATGCTCCGCTGCCCTTCCGGGCTGCCGTCGAGGCGCTGAGAGCCGCGCGGCTGCGGCCGCAGATCGAGGTGGAGGCGACCCGGGCTCCGCAGCGGCTGGCTCCGCACGCGTACGCGCTGGAGGCCACGGTCGTCGACGGCGACCAGGACCTGGCCGACGGCCGGCTGGTGCTGCTGCACGACCCGGCGGGGCACGACGCCTGGCGGGGCACCTTCCGGCTGGTGACGCTGGTGCGGGCGGAGCTGGAGGCGGAGATGGCCGCCGATCCGCTGCTGCCCGAGGTGTGCTGGTCGTGGCTGACCGGGGCGCTCCAGGCGCGCGGGCTGACGTACGGCGAGGCGAGCGGCACGGTCACGCGCGCGAGTTCCCACTATTTCGGCGGGCTGTCCGAGCGGCCGTCGGCCTCGCAGATCGAGATCCGTGCCTCCTGGACGCCGCGCGAGGGTCTGGGCGGGGTGCCGGACACGGCGGCGCACCTGGCCGCGTGGAGCGATCTGCTCGCGCAGGTCGCGGGGCTGCCGCCGGCCGGTCCGGGTGACGCGGCGGTGGTGACGCTGCCGCAGCGCAGGGGGCCGCACTCGCGATGACCGTCGCCGCGGGGGCCTCCTCGGCCGCCCCCATGACCGTCGCTTTGTCGACACGGCCACTTTCAGTCAGGAACGATCTCTCGAACGAACCGATTCGTTCACCGAACGATCGACCATGCGTCCGAATTGCCCCGATTGTTACTCACTAAATCGTGATCTTTCTCTAAAGGGCCGCGGGTTTGGTGCCGAAGACGACTGTGACCTTGAAAGCCGTCCCCGCACCCCAGGAGGCCCGGTGTCCGTTCTTCTTGAGCAGCCCGCAAGCCTGGTCGCCTACCGCCCGAACAAGCCGACCGCCATGGTGGTCGTGGCCGATCCCCGCGTCCGCTCCACCGTCACCCGCCACCTCTGGGCGCTCGGTGTCCGCGACGTGATCGAGGCCTCGTCCGTCGCGGAGGCTCGTCCCCGCATCGGCAACCCCCGTGACATCTGCGTCGCCGACGTCCACCTGCCCGACGGATCCGGCCTGACCCTCCTGTCGGAGACCCGCGCCGCGGGCTGGCCCAACGGCCTCGCCCTGTCCGCCGCCGACGACATCGGCGCCGTCCGCAACGCCCTCGCCGGGGGCGTGAAGGGCTACGTCGTCACCGGCACCCGTACCAACGTCGGGCTCCCCACCCGGCCGGGCGCCGCTCCCATCGGCGCGGCCGCCGCCCGGATGCACCGCCGCCCCCCGGGTGCCCCGAGCCACCCGGGCGGCTACCGCGAACTGTCCGGCCGTGAGGTCGAGGTGCTGCGGCTGGTGGCGGAGGGCCAGTCGAACAAGGCGATCGGCGTGTCGATGGGCCTGTCCGCCCTGACCGTCAAGAGCCACCTCGCCCGGATCGCCCGCAAGCTCGGCACGGGTGACCGCGCCGGCATGGTCGCGGTCGCCCTGCGCACCGGCATCATCCACTGACCCTTCCCGCCCCTCCCCCACTCCCCGACCCCACCCATTCACGGACGTGAACGGATCGGCCGCTGATCCCTCGCGTCCGCACCCCGCACGTCGTGAGCCGGACGATTCACCGACCTGACTGGTTTACGACCCCCAGGTGCCCGTCGACGGAACGTTCCGTCGGCGGGCCCTGTCCACACACAGATACCCTTGACAGGTGACCGACGCCCAAGACACCGCAGCAGACAGCTCACTGCGAACCACCGGAGGCGCCCCTCCGGACGACGGCGGATCTTCTGTTACGGGGGCGCCGAACCCTGAACCGACCCCTTTGCTCGAACCGCGCGAAGGCATTCCGCCCGTGATCGCCGACGAGGAGTCCCTCGCCCGGACGATCGCCGCGTTCGCCGCGGGGTCCGGCCCCGTCGCCGTCGACGCCGAGCGCGCGTCCGGCTACCGCTACGGACAGCGCGCCTATCTGGTGCAGCTGCGCCGCCAGGGCGCCGGCACCGCGCTGATCGACCCCGTGGCCTGCCCCGACCTCTCCGGTCTCGGCGAGGCGCTCGCCGACGCCGAGTGGGTGCTGCACGCCGCCACCCAGGACCTGCCCTGTCTCAGGGAAATAGGCATGGTGCCCACCCAGCTGTTCGACACCGAGCTGGCCGGCCGGCTCGCCGGGTTCCCCCGGGTGGGCCTGGGCGCCATGGTCGAGAGCGTCCTCGGCTTCGTCCTGGAGAAGGGCCACTCGGCCGTCGACTGGTCCACCCGTCCGCTGCCCGAGCCGTGGCTGCGCTATGCCGCCCTGGACGTCGAGCTCCTGGTCGACCTGCGCGACGCGCTGGAGAAGGAGCTGGACCGGCAGGGCAAGCTGGAGTGGGCCCGGCAGGAGTTCCACGCGATCGCGTCGGCTCCGCCGCCCGAGCCCCGCAAGGACCCCTGGCGGCGGACCTCCGGGATGCACAAGGTGCGGCGGCGCCGGCAGCTGGCCGTCGTACGGGAGCTGTGGCAGACCCGGGACCGGATCGCCCAGCGGCGGGACGTGTCCCCGGGCAAGGTGTTGTCCGACGCGGCCATCGTGGAGGCGGCGCTCTCCCTTCCGGCCAACGCGCACGCGCTGGCCGCGCTGAACGGCTTCGGGCATCGGATGGGACGGCGGCAGCTGGAGCAGTGGCAGGCGGCGGTGGACCGCGCGAAGGTGCTGTCCGAGTCGCAGCTGCCGCAGCCTGGACAGCCGGTGACGGGGCCTCCGCCGCCGCGCGCCTGGGCCGACAAGGACCCGGCCGCCGCGGCTCGCCTGTCGGCGGCTCGGGCGGGCGTCTCGGCGCTGGCGGAGCGGTTGAACATGCCGCAGGAGAACCTGATCACGCCGGACACGGTGCGGCGGGTCTGCTGGGAGCCGCCGACGGTGGTCGACCCGGAGTCGGTGGGGGCTGCGCTTGCCGGGCATGGGGCGCGCGCCTGGCAGGTCGAGCAGGTCACGCCGATTCTGGTGGCCGCGTTGTCGGCCTAGCCGGCGTCGGCGCTTCTCACCGCGTCGCTCCTCGCATGAAGCCGTTGTAGATGAAGCGCTGGAGGAAGAGGAAGACGATCAGTGTCGGCAGGATGACCAGCACGGCGCCTGCCGAGATCGTCTCCCAATGGGCGGCGTACGGGCCGCGGAAGCGGAACAGGGACGTCGAGATCACGCCAAGATCCTCGGAGGGCATGTAGAGGAAGGGGATGTAGAAGTCGTTGTAGACGGTGATCCCCTTCACGATGACCACCGTCGCGATCGCCGGTTTGAGCAGTGGGAAGATGATCTTCCGGTAGATCGTGAAGGCGTTGGCGCCCTCCAGGCGTGCGGCCTCGTCCAGGGAGATCGGGATGGACCGCACGAACTGCAGGAAGATGTAGATCGAGACGATGTCCGTGCCCATGTAGAGCACGATCGGCGCCCAGAGGGTGTCGAACATGCCGAAGCTGTTGACGATCTGGAAGGTCGCCACCTGGGTGGTGACACCGGGGACCAGCGCGGCGACCAGGAAGAGGGCCACGACCAGCTTCTTGAAGCGGAAGTGGAACCGGTCGATCGCATAGGCCGTCATCGAGCCGATCAGGACCGTGCCGCCGATGGCGAACAGCAGGATCAGGGCCGTGTTGCCGAATGCCGAGAGCATGCGGCCGTCCTGGAACGCGGTCACGTAGTTGTCGAAGTTGAGCGGGTTGCCGGGGAGTGAGAGGGCTCCGTCGGCGTCCGCCATCTCCTGCTCCGTCTTGAGCGAGGTCAGCAGGACCACGACCAGCGGGAGCAGGACCACCACGGTCGCCGTCACCAACGACAGGTAGACGAACGTACGGGCTGCGGCTCGGCGTGTCACACGAGGCTGTGTCATACGAGGTCCACCTTGTCGTCCGGGACGAGGCGCCGCTGGACCCAGGTGACCAGCAGGATGATCAGCAGCAGCACGACCGCGGCCGCCGAGGCGAGCCCCGTCTTGTTGAAGCGGAAGGCCAGGTTCACCGTCTGGATCACAAAGGTCTCGGTGCCGGTCGCCCCGCCGGTCATGATGTACGGGATCTCGAAGACCGACAGCGAGCCGGAGATCGACAGGATCACCGTCAGGCTCAGGACCGGCTTGATGCCCGGCGCGATGATGTACCGGAACTGGTGCCAGCGGTTCGCGCCGTCCAGTTCGGCCGCCTCGTACAACTCCCCCGGGATCGACTGGATCGCGCCGAGGAAGAGCACGAAGTTCAGGCCCAGGTAGCGCCAGACCGAGACGCCCGCGAGCGAGGTGTTGGCCGAGGTCGAAGTGGAGAGCCAGGCGTGGTCGGTCTCCACGCCGAGCAGGCCGAGCACCGAGTCGAGGGTGCCGCCGTCCTGGAAGAAGTAGAGGAAGACGAAGCCGATCGCGACCCCGTTGATCAGGTACGGGAAGAAGAGCACGCCCTTGAAGAAGTTCCGGAAGCGGACGTTGAAGCTCAGGATCGTGGCGAAGTAGAGGGCCGCCGCGATCTGGACCGCGGAGGCCGCGAGGTAGTAGCCGCTGACGAAGAACACCCGGAAGAGGTCCTCACGGGTGAAGATCTCCGTGTAGTTCTCGGCGCCCGTGTAGTTGAGCTCGGGGCTCACGCCGTCCCAGTCGGTGAAGCTGTACGCGACCATGTTGGCGATCGGCGCGTAGGTGAAGACGATCAGCAGGGCGAGGGGGGCCAGCAGGAAGAGCCAGGGGGTGACGCCTCGCCACAGGCGTGCCCTGCGCGGGGCGGGGGCGGCCAGTTCCGTCCCCGCGACCGCACGCTCGACCGCCTTTTCCGCGGTGTCCGTCATCAGGACCCCGCGGTCTGCTGCGCTTCGGCCCAGCGCTTGCTGAGGTCGGCGAAGAAGTCGTCGAGGCTGCCCTTCGTGGCGCCCCGGGCCAGATCCACCAGCTTCTGGCGGTACTCGGGGGCGTAGATGCCGGTCTCCGACTGGTTGTCGATCTGCTTGACCTCGGCTCCCTTGGCGTCGTTCACCTCGATGAACTCCACGCCGGCGTCCTCGTAGGGCTTCAGGACCTGGGGCAGCGGGGCGTTCTTGAGCGGGGAGATCGCCAGGTTGTCCTGGTCGTAGCCGGACTTGTCGGTGAACCAGTCGATCCAGGCGCGGGCGGCTTCCTTGTGCTCGGAGTGCACGTTGACGGCCTGGTTGTAGTCGGGGGCGACCACGGCGCAGAACTTGCCGTCCGTCTGGGCCGGGAAGGGCATGAACCCGATGTCGTCGGGGTTCACCCCGGCCTGCTTCGCGGCGTCCTGGAACTGGACGATGGCCCAGGTGCCGAGCCACTGCGTGGCGATCTCGCCCTTGGCCGTCCGGGGCTTGGACTCCTCCCAGTTGGTGGTGGTCGGGTCCTTCTCGGCCAGGCCCTGCTCGACGATGTCGTGCAGCAGCGTGTCGCCCACGCGCAGGTCGGCGTCCTCGGCCCAGGGGTCGCCCTCGGCCAGCTTGGTGGTGGCCTCCGGATCGCAGTGCACCGAGCCGTTGACGTAGGTCCAGGAGGTGAGCGTCCAGCCTGCGGCGAAGTTCGTGTAGTAGGGAACGGCGTCGGTCCTGTCCTTGATCGCCTGCAGCGCGGTGAGGAACTCGGCCGGTGTGGTGGGCCATTCGGTGACGCCGGCCTCCCGCCAGACCTTCTTGTTGTAGACGAAGCCGGGCATCACACCGACCGGGCTCTGGCCGTAGACCTTGCCGTCGACGGTGGTGAAGTCGGTGAAGCGGTACTTCTTGCTGCGCTCCTCCGCCGTGCCCAGCGAGGCGAAGAACTTCGGGTAGTCGTTCTTCTTGATGACTGCGGGGATCAGCAGGACGTCGCCGTAGTTCTCCGTGTTCATACGGATCTTGACTTCGGACTCGTAGTTGGTGAGCGCCTCGAACTCGACCTTGACCTTCGGGTAGGTCTTGTTGAACTCGGCGGCGTACCGGTCCATCGTGCCGTCCTGCACGAGGTCGGTGCGCACGGTGAGGACCTTGATGGTTCCGCTGACCTTGGCCGGGTCGGTGGGCGCGTCGGCGTCCGCCTCCTTCGAGGTGCCTCCGGTACCGGTGCACGCCGAGAGCAGCAGGGCACTCGCGGCGACGGCCAGGACTGTACGGCGGTACATGTGCATCAGCTCCGTTCACGGGACGGACGAGCACGAGCGGGTTGGCTGATTCGGAACTCTGACAGCGCTTTCTCAACCGGTAAAGTCCCTATCTCGCCATCGGTGCCAAAATCCTGCCCCGTACTGGGGTTGACCGGTTTAGGGAGTGCGCATGCTGGAGGCCACACCGCTCGGCGACGGCTGGATCCTGCGGCACGACGGAGAGGTGCTCCCGGCCGCGGTGCCGGGGTGCGTGCACACCGATCTGCTGGCGGCCGGGGTGATCCCGGACCCCTTTCTCGGGCGGAACGAGACCGAGGTCGCGTGGGTCGGACGGCGGGAGTGGACCTACGAGCGGGACCTGTCCGCGGCCTCCGGGCACGAGCAGACCGACCTCGTTTTCGAGGGCCTGGACACCGTCGCCGAGCTGGCGCTCGACGGGCGGCCGCTCGGCCGGGTGCGCAATATGCATCGCTCCCATCGCTTCGACGTGACCGGCGCTGCGGGCCGGCTGTCCGTGCGGTTCCTCTCCGCGTACACCGAGGCCGAGGCCGTACGCGACAGGCTGGGCGCGCGGCCCGCCGCCTACGCCGAACCCTTCGCGTACGTACGGAAGATGGCCTGCTCCTTCGGCTGGGACTGGGGGCCCACGCTGGTGACGGCCGGAATCTGGCGGCCGGTGCGTCTGGAGCACTGGTCGACGGCCCGCCTCGCCCGGGTGCGCCCGCTGGTGACCGTCGAACAGGGCTCGGGGCGCGTGGAGTTGGCGGTCGACGTGGAGCGGTCGCGGGTCGAGGCGCCACTGACCGTCGAGGCGACGGTGGACGGAGTCCGGGCGAGCGCGTCGATCGACGGCACCCACGGGGTGGTACGGCTGGAAGTGCCCTCGCCGCGGCTGTGGTGGCCCCGCGGATACGGTGAACAGCCGCTGTACGACGTAGAGTTGAGGCTGCTGCACGGCGGCGAGGCGCTGGATGTGTGGCGTCGGCGGATCGGCTTCCGGACGGTGGAGCTGGACCGTTCGGCCGACGCGCACGGCACCGGCTTCACCCTCGTCGTCAACGGCGAGCGGCTGTTCGCGCGGGGAGTCAACTGGATCCCGGACGACGTGTTCCCGTCCCGGATCACCCGCGAGCGCTACCGCACACGGCTCGGCCAGGCGGCCGACGCCGGTGTGGACCTCGTACGCGTCTGGGGCGGCGGTATCTACGAGAGCGAGGACTTCTACGACGCCTGCGACGAACTCGGGCTCATGGTCTGGCAGGACTTCCCGTTCGCCTGCGCGGCCTACCCCGAGGAGCAGCCGCTGCGCGGGGAGGTCGAGGCCGAGGCGCGGGAGAACGTCGTACGGCTGATGCCGCATCCCTCGCTGGTGCTGTGGAACGGCAACAACGAGAACCTGTGGGGGTTCCGGGACTGGGACTGGGAGCGGCGGCTGGCCGGGGAGTCCTGGGGCGAGGGGTACTACCTGGGCCTACTGCCGCGTGTGGTGGCCGAGTTGGATCCGACGCGGCCGTACACGGCGGGCAGCCCCTGGTCCGGTTCCTGGGACCGCCATCCGAACGATCCGGCGCACGGCACGCATCACTCCTGGGACGTGTGGAACCGGGAGGACTATGCGGAGTACCGCGCGAACGTGCCGCGTTTCATGGCCGAGTTCGGCTGGCAGGCGCCGCCCGCGCACGCCACGCTGCGGCGGGCGCTGCCGGGGGAGGAGCTCGCGCACGACTCCCCCGGCATGCTGCACCATCAGAAGGCCGACGACGGGAACGGCAAGCTGCGGCGGGGTCTTGAGCGCCATTTCGCCTTCCCCGAGGGGGACTTCGACCGCTGGCACTACCTCACTCAGGTCAACCAGGCGCGGGCGGTCGCCGCGGGCATCGAGCACTGGCGTTCGCACTGGCCGGTGTGCGCGGGCACGGTGCTCTGGCAGCTCAACGACTGCTGGCCGGTGACCTCATGGGCGGCGATCGACGGCGACGGGCGGGAGAAGCCGCTCTACCACGAGCTGCGGCGGCTGTATGCCGACCGGCTGCTGACCCTTCGAGGGCGGGAGGTGGCTGCCGTCAATCAGTCTGCCCAGGTGTGGCTGGGCGTGCTGCGGCTGCGTCGGATGTCCGTCGAGGGCGAGGTCGTCGGTGAGACGCGCCTGGAACTGGCCGCCGGGGCACGGGCGGTGGCCCGCCTCGGCGTGCCGCCGGAGCTGGAGCCGGCCGGGCCCAAGGAGTTCCTCGTCGCCGACGCCGACGGGTTGCGGGCGCTGTACTTCCCCTGCCCCGACCGGGACATCCCCTACCCCCGGCCGGAGTTCGACGTCTCGCTCGTGCCGGGCGGGATCACGGTCACGGCGCGCACCCTCGTACGGGATCTGCTGCTCCAGGCCGACCGGCTGGACCCGCGGGCGCGCGCCGACCGGGGGCTCGTCACGCTGCTTCCCGGTGAGCGGGTGACCATCGGCGTGCGGGGCTGGCAGACTCCGGATCCGGAGACCGCCCGATCGGCCCTGTACTGCGTGGAGCCCTCCCGATGACGCCTCCTCCTGGACCCCGCGTCACCATCAAGGACGTCGCCGCGCGCGCCGGTGTGTCCAAGGGCGCGGTGTCCCTCGCCTTCAACCACAAGCCGGGCCTGTCGGAGGCGACCCGGGACCGGATCTTCCGCGCGGCCCGGGAGCTGGGCTGGGCGCCCAGCCTCACCGCGCGGACGCTGGCCGGCTCGCGGGTGGACGTGGTGGGTCTGGCGATCTGCCGGCCCGCGCGGCTGCTCGGGCTCGAACCCTTCTACATGGAGTTCGTCTCCGGCGTGGAGAGCGTCCTGACCGAGCACTCCTGCTCGCTGCTGCTGCGGCTCGTGCGGAACGTCGAGGAGGAGGTCGCGATCCAGGAGGCGTGGTGGCGTGGGCGGCAGATCGGCGGCTCGATCCTGGTCGACTTCCGGGCGGACGACCCCCGGGTGGCGGCGGTCGAGCGGCTCGGGATGCCAGTGGTCGCGGTGGGGCATCCGTCGCTCACCGGTGGACTGACCTCGGTGTGGACCGACGACGCCACGGCGGTGACGGATGCGGTGCGGTATCTCGCCGCGCTCGGTCACCGGCGGATCGCACGGGTCGGCGGGGCGGCGGCCCTCGGGCACACCACGATGCGGACGGCCGCGTTCGACGAGGCGGCGCGGACGCTGGAGCTGGCCGGGGCCTGGCAGGTCACGACGGACTACTCGGGCGAGGCGGGCGCCCGCGCCACCCGGTCGCTGCTCACCGCCGCCCCGCCGGACCGGCCGACGGCGATCGTCTACGACAACGACATCATGGCGGTGGCCGGGCTGTCGGTGGCCGCGGAGATGGGGCTGCGGGTGCCGGACGATGTCTCGTTGCTGGCGTGGGACGACTCCCAGCTGTGCCGGCTGACGCATCCGACCCTGTCCGCCATGAGCCATGACGTGCACGGATTCGGCGCGGACGCGGCCCGCACCCTGTTCGGGGCCATCACCGGGCAGGGGCCGGGCTCACACCCCGTACCCACTCCGGTGCTCACCCCACGCGGTTCGACGGCACCCCCGCGGATGTGACGTTCACCGCTCCGGCCTCCGGGACTGTGCAGCTACGTTACCCACAAGTAGCATGGGCCTGAGCGCGCGCTCAGCGCTTGCGCCGTGCAGCAGTGCCAGCAGTGCCATCCCGCATCTGGAGGAGAGCCATCGTGCCTCGTACCGTCAGGGACGTCGTCTTCGTCGACGGCGTCCGCACCCCGTTCGGCAAGGCGGGCCCGAAGGGCATCTACCACGAGACCCGCGCCGACGACCTTGTCGTGAAGGCGATCCGGGAGCTGCTGCGCCGCAACCCCGGTCTGGAGCCCAGCAAGATCGACGAGGTCGCCATCGCCGCGACCACGCAGATCGGCGACCAGGGTCTGACCATCGGCCGCACCGCGGGCATCCTGGCCGGGCTGCCGCAGTCCGTGCCCGGCTACTCGATCGACCGCATGTGTGCCGGCGCCCTGACGGCCGTCACCGCCGTCGCGGGCGGCGTGGCCTTCGGCGCGTACGACATCGCCATCGCCGGTGGTGTCGAGCACATGGGCCGCCACCCGATGGGCGAGGGCGTGGACCCGAACCCGCGCTTCGTCAGCGAGAAGCTGGTCGACGAGTCGGCGCTGTTCATGGGCATGACCGCCGAGAACCTGCACGACCGCTACCCGACGATCACCAAGCAGCGCGCCGACGAGTACGCCGTGCGCTCGCAGGAGAAGGCCGCCAAGGCGTACGCCAACGGCAAGATCCAGGCCGACCTGGTGCCGATCTCGGTGCGCCGCACCAACCCCGAGGCCGGCGAGACGGGCTGGGGCCTGGTCACCGCCGACGAGCCGATGCGCCCGGGCACCACCCTGGAGAACCTCTCCGGTCTGAAGACCCCGTTCCGCGTCCACGGCCGGGTCACCGCCGGTAACGCGGCCGGTCTGAACGACGGCGCCACCGCCTCGCTGATCGCCTCCGAGGACTTCGCCCGGGAGAACAACCTCCCGGTGAAGATGCGCCTCGTCTCCTACTCCTTCGCGGGTGTGGAGCCGGAGGTCATGGGCTACGGCCCGATCCCGGCCACGGAGAAGGCCCTCGCCCAGGCGGGGCTGAGCATCGACGACATCGGCCTGTTCGAGATCAACGAGGCCTTCGCCGTCCAGGTGCTCGCGTTCCTGGAGCACTACGGCATCGCCGACGACGACGCGCGCGTCAACCAGTACGGCGGCGCCATCGCCTTCGGCCACCCGCTGGCCTCCTCGGGTGTGCGTCTCATGACGCAGCTGGCCCGCCAGTTCGAGGAGCAGCCTCAGGTCCGCTACGGCCTGACCACCATGTGCGTCGGCTTCGGCATGGGCGCGACGGTCATCTGGGAGAACCCGCACTTCGACGGAGGCAACAAGTGAGCACCACCGCTGAACTCCTCAAGGGCGCGGCCGAGCTGTTCCCCGACGAGGTCGTGACGTCCGCGCACGTACGCCACCTCGACCTGCCGTTCGGTGCTGGGCGTTTTGCGCTCATCACCCTTGACAACGGCTTCGACCACACCAAGCCGACCACCTTCGGCCCGCAGTCGCTGGCGAACCTGGACGCCGCCATCGACCAGGTCGAGGCGGAGGCCGCGGCCGGCGACATCGTCGGCGTCGGCATCACCGGCAAGCCGTTCATCTTCGCCGTCGGCGCCGACCTCAAGGGCGTCGAGCTGCTGAAGGAGCACAAGGACGCGCTCGCCATCGGCAAGGGCGGCCACGAGGTCTTCAAGCGCCTCGCGGGCCTCGCGGTGCCGACCTTCGCGTACTACAACGGCGCGGCCATGGGCGGTGGCGTCGAGGTCGGTCTGCACTGCAAGTACCGGACCGTGTCGAAGGCGCTCCCGGCCTTCTCGCTCCCCGAGGTCTTCCTCGGCCTGGTTCCCGGCTGGGGCGGCTGCACGATCCTGCCGAACCTGATCGGTGCCGACAAGGCCGTCTCGGTGATCATCGAGAACAGCCTCAACCAGAACAAGCAGCTCAAGGGCCAGCAGGTCTTCGACCTGGGCATCGCCGACGCCCTCTTCGAGGGTGCCGACTTCCTGGAGCAGTCGCTGATCTGGACCGCCCAGGTGCTGAAGGGCGACGTCGAGGTCGAGCGTCCGGTGATCGACCGCGGTGAGGCCTGGGACCAGGCCGTCGCCAAGGGCCGTTTCATCGCGGACTCCAAGGTGCACGGCGCGGCCCCGGCCGCCTACCGCGCCCTGGACATCATCGCCGCCGCCAAGAACGGCGACCTCCAGCAGGGCTACGACGCCGAGGACGTGGCGCTCGCCGACCTGATCATGGGTGGCGAACTGCGCTCCGGCATCTACGCGTTCAACCTCGTGCAGAAGCGCGGCAAGCGTCCCGCGGGCGCCCCGGACAAGAACCTGGCGCGTCCGGTCACCAAGGTCGGTGTCGTCGGCGCCGGTCTGATGGCCTCCCAGCTCGCGCTGCTCTTCCTGCGCCGCCTTGAGGTGCCGGTCGTGCTGACCGACATCGACCAGGAGCGCGTCGACAAGGGTGTGGGCTACGTCCACGCCGAGATCGAGAAGCTGCTCGGCAAGGGCCGTATCAACCAGGACAAGGCCAACCGCCTCAAGGCCCTGGTCACCGGTGTCCTGGACAAGGCCGAGGGCTTCGCGGACGCGGACTTCATCATCGAGGCCGTGTTCGAGGAGATCGGCGTCAAGCAGCAGGTGTTCGCGGAGGTCGAGGCGGTCGCCCCGGCGCACGCGATCCTCGCCACCAACACCTCCTCGCTGTCGGTCACCGAGATGGCGTCGAAGCTGAAGAACCCCGAGCGGGTCGTCGGCTTCCACTTCTTCAACCCGGTCGCGATCCTGCCGCTGCTGGAGATCGTCCGCGGCGAGCAGACCGACGACGCCTCGCTGGCCACGGCGTTCGCCGTCGCCAAGAAGCTGAAGAAGACCGCGGTTCTGGTCAAGGACGCCCCGGCGTTCGTCGTGAACCGCATCCTCACCCGCTTCATGGGCGAGATCCAGAACGTCATCGACGAGGGCACCTCGGTCGAGGTCGCGGAGAAGGCGGTGGAGCCCCTGGGCCTGCCGATGTCCCCGCTGGTCCTGCTGGAGCTGGTCGGTCCCGCGATCGGTCTGCACGTCTCGGAGACCCTCAACCGGGCCTTCCCGGACCGCTTCACGGTCTCCCCGAACCTCGCGGCCGTCGTCAAGGCGGGCAAGCGCGGCTTCTACGTCTACGACAGCGGCAAGCCGGAGCTGGACCCGGAGGTCGCCGCGCTGCTGAAGCAGGGCGACGTCGTGCTGACCGAGGAGCAGGTGCGCGAGCGCGTGCTCGACGCGGTGGCGCAGGAGATCGGGCTCATGCTCGACGAGGGTGTCGTCGCCGAGGCCCAGGACATCGACCTGTGCCTGATCACGGGCGCCGGCTGGCCCTTCCACCTGGGCGGCATCACGCCGTACCTGGACCGTGAGGGTGTCTCGGAGCGCGTGAACGGCAAGAAGTTCCTGGCCCCTGGCCTGGCTTCGGTGCCTTCGTAACCTCCGTGCGGCTGTGAAGGGGGCCTCCGCCGACCGGCGGAGGCCCCCTTCCCCTTTCTCAGACCTCCTGCCAGGCCGCCAGCGCCAGCCCCGGCTCGTTCTTCTGGCGGGCGAGGCGCAGCACGCCGTCCGGTGTCATCGTCGCGGCCACGACTCGGCCCTCGGCGTCCTGTGCGAGGGCGACCCGGCTGCCGGCCGGGAGGTGCGGGCCGGACTCGGTCCACCACAGGCCCGCCGACTCCTGTTGCGTCGGATAGGCGGCGAACGCCACGCGGCCGGAGGCCGAGCGCTGGGCGAGCACCGTGCAGTCGTGGCCCTCCAGGTCGCAGCGCAGGGTGGCCACCGGGCCGGGGCCCGCGGTGGCGATGAGGGCGATCGGGTCGCCGCCGGGCCGCCAGGCGTACAGCATGCCCTCCGGGTCGGCGAAGAACAGCGTCGTGTGCTCCTTCGACGTCGGCAGCGCGCTCAGCGTGCCCGGCTCGACGCGGGCGGCCAGCGGCTCGGCGGCCACCGGGCGGGCGGCGGGCTCCTGCTGGAGCCAGCGCAGGACGCCGGTGGGGTTCGTGGCGTACACCTCGACCAGGCCCGACTCCGCGGTGACGGCGACGAGTTCTTCGCTCACCTTGGAGCCCCTCAGGTCGCGCCAGACGGTCCAGCCGCCGCGCACCTTCTGATTGATGATGTGAACGCCCTTGCCGCGGTTGCGTACGAAGACGTGCGCCCGTCCCTCGGCGTCGACGGCGACGGCGGGTGTGCCGGTGCGCCCGCCCTGTTTGTTGGGGTGGCCGACCGGAAGCCAGTCCAGGGGGGCGAGCAGGGGCCGGAAGTGCGTGGAGTGCACCAGGGCGGACTCGCCCGCCCCGGTGGGCCGCCAGGCGACGAGGTGGGTGTAACCGTCGGCGCCCCGGCCAATCGCGCATCCCGTCTGCACCCTCTGGTCTCCGCCCACTCGGCGCGGGGGGTCCCAGGCGCCGCCGGGTGCCCGTTCCGCCCGGCACAGGACGGCGTCATGCGTCGGCCAGTAGACGCTGAGGCGGCCGTCTCGGCCGCGTATGAGCCAGTCGCCGTTCACCGGATCACTCTAAACGGGGGCGTCCCGGGCACCACGTGCGACCCTGGCCCCATGGACGACAACTCTCCCCTGCTCGTGATCGTCGATGCCGCGAACGTCGTCGGGTCGGTGCCCGACGGCTGGTGGCGGGACCGGCGGGGTGCGGCGGAGCGGCTGCGGGACCGGCTGGCGGCGGACGGCGTGCCGGGGCGGGCGGGTCCGGTGGAGATCGTGCTGGTGGTGGAGGGGGCGGCCCGGGGCGTCGAGTCGGTGCCGGGGGTACGGGTGGAGTCGGCGGCCGGGAGCGGGGACGACCGCATGGTCGGGCTGGTCTCCGCGCGAGCCGATGGCCGCCCGTGTCTCGTGGTGACCGCGGACCGGGAACTGCGGCGCCGGGTGACGGAGTTGGGGGCGGAAGTGGCTGGGCCCCGCACCGTACGGCCGTGAAGGGCGTGTCTCACCGGCGCTCGTACAGCACCGCCCCGTCCACCCTGCCCGCCTCCTCGTACCCCGTCGCCAGCAACCGCCGTAGGCTCCGCAGCCGTTGCGGGGCGTACGGCTTGCCCCGGGAGTCGTCGACGATCAGAGCCGGGGGACGGTCCGTCAGCTCCTGGCGGAAGGTCTTCCAGGCGCCCTTCACCGCGTATCGCTCCCCCACCCGCGGGCCGTCCCTGCCGCCGCTGTAGTTCGTGAGGAGGCCCGCGGTCAGGTAACGGGTCGCGGGGGTGCGGTCGGCGAGCCAGTAGGCCTCCGGGTGTATGCCCCAGAACAGGACGCGGTCGCCGGGGTCGGTCAGGTGCTTGGCCGCGGTCGCCAGGCGGCGGGCGTGGTCCAGTTCCGGGCGGGGCGCCAGCAGGCCCCAGGTCAGGAACAGGGCGCAGCAGCAGGCCGTGGTCAGGACGGCGGCCACGCGCCGGTCGCGGGGCAGGAGATGCAGCGCGGCCGTCGCCAACAGGGCTGTCGGCGGGATGAGTTGCAGGTAGTAGTGGCCGAAGAAGTGGAAGCCGGTCAGGACCGCCCCGGCCGATGCCGTCAGCCACAGCCAGAGGTCCGCCGGCCCCCTCCGCCCGCGGGCCGCCCGTACGAGCGGCGGGAGCAGGCCCGCGCAGGCCACCGCGAGGATCGCGGTGTTCGTCAGGCCCCGTGTCAGGACGTGCAGTTCGGAGCCCGTGAAGGAGGCGTACGCCGACGACCCCGTCACCGTCCAGAACACGAACCCCGCCGGATCCGTGAGCAGCGCAGCGCCCAGCACCGGCAGCACGGCTCCCGCCCCGAGCCGCAGCAGCCCGCCCCGTGCCGCGCCGCACAGCCACAGCACCGGCAACAGGACGGCGCCGCCGGTCTGTTTGGCGAGGAACGCGCAGGCGACGGCGGCGCCCGCCAGGGCCCAGCGGCCGCGGTCCGCGCACCACATCGCGGCCGCCGTGCACGGCAGCATGAACACCTCGAACCCGGCGGCCTGCGCGTCCTCGGGGTTGAGGCCGATGGAGAGCAGCAGATACAGCACTCCGGCGGTACGGCCCGCCGAGTCGCCCCAGCGGCGACGGGCCAGCGAGACGAGCAGCGCCGCGGTGAGCAGCTGGGCGAGCACGGCCAGCAGCCGCACCGAGGTCAGCGACTCCGAGCCCGCCAGTGCGAACGCCCCCTGGTAGAGCCACGGCACGAGCGGTGGCTTGCGATCCACGACCGTCTCGTAGAGCTCCCCGCCGTGCGCCAGCATCCGGGCCTGTACGGCGAGGTAGCCCTCGTCGGGGTTCCACAGCGGCCGGGCGAAGGAGGGGATCCGCGTGACGCAGGCCAGCAGGGCCAGCACGGGCAGCAGCCGTCTCCAGTAGCCGCGGCCGACCCGCGGTTCGGACACGGAGCGTGACGGCGCGAGAAGCATGGACGTCACGCTATCCGGCCCCGCAGTCGCCGCCTGAGCGGGACATACGGGGCCGGAGCAGCGAAGGCAGCGATTACTCCGCGTCACCTCGCGGAGGCTTCATGATCTGGCCGACCGTGGTCTCCTCGTGCCGGCCGAGGCGGCTGTGGGAGCGGCCGTAGAGGAAGTAGACGACGAATCCGACGACCATCCAGACCCCGAACCGGACCCAGGTCTCGGCGGGCAGGTTCAGCATCAGCCACAGGGAGGCGCACACCGACAGGATCGGGACGACCGGAACCCACGGCGTGCGGAAGGCGCGGTGCAGGTCGGGGCGGGTCCGGCGGAGGATGATCACGCCGATCGCGACGACCACGAAGGCGAACAGGGTGCCGATGTTGACCAGTTCGGCGAGTTCACTGAGGGGGGTGAAGCCGGCCAGGATCGCGATCAGCACACCGAGCAGGATGGTCGGCCGGTGCGGGGTCTTGAACTTCGGGTGGACGTGGGAGAAGAAGCGCGGCAGCAGCCCGTCCCGGCTCATCGCGAAGAAGACGCGGGTCTGGCCGAGGAGCAGGATCATGCAGACCGTCGTCAGGCCGACCGCGGCGCCGAAGCTGATGAAGCCCGCGTACCAGGGATGCCCGGTGGCCTTGAAGGCGTCGGCGAGGGGGGCGGTCACGGACAGCTCGGTGTAGTGCTGCATGCCGGTCACCACGATGGACACGGCGACGTACAGGGTGGTGCAGATGGCCAGCGAGCCGAGGATGCCGCGGGGCATGTCGCGCTGCGGGTTCTTGGTTTCCTCGGCGGCCGTGGCGACGACGTCGAAGCCGATGAAGGCGAAGAAGACGACGGAGGCCGCGGTGAAGATGCCCATCACACCGAAGTTGGAGGGCGCCCAGCCGAACATCAGCTGGATGAGCGGCGCGTCCAGGCTCTCCCCCGCCTCCACGGTCTGCGCCTTGGGGATGAACGGGTCGTAGTTGTCGCCCTCGATGAAGAAGGCACCCGCGATGATCACCACCAGGACGACCGTCACCTTGATCGCGACGACGAGCGAGGTCACGCGCGCGGAGAGCTTGGTGCCGAGCACGAGGATGCCGGTGAGGACCAGGACCAGCGCGGCGGCGAGGATGTCGAAGCCGAAGCCGTCGGCGCCGTCTCTGGAGCCCAGTGCGTCGGGCAGGTGCCAGCCCGCGTTGTCCATCAGCGAGGCGATGTAGCCGGACCAGCCGACGGCGACCACCGCCGTACCGAGGGCGAACTCCAGGACGAGGTCCCAGCCGATGATCCAGGCGGGCAGTTCGCCCAGGGAGGCGTAGGAGAAGGTGTACGCGGAGCCCGCCACCGGAAGGGTGGAGGCGAACTCGGCGTAGCAGAGCGCAGCAAGCGCGCACGCGACGCCGGCCGCGACGAAGGCCAGCGCGACGGCGGGGCCGGCGTTGTTCTTGGCGACGGTGCCGGTCAGGACGAAGATGCCGGTGCCGATGATGACACCGACGCCGAAGACCGTCAGATCGAGCGCGGACAGAGATTTCTTGAGCGCGTGCTCTGGCTCCTCGGTATCGAGGATGGACTGCTCGACCTTCTTCGTCCGGAAGAGGGTGCTGCTCATGGGCGTACCTCCGACGCTTGTCGTCCCCGACATGATCGAGAGGGGGCGGGGTGCGCATGCCCTGACACAAGCGATGTCACACGGATGGGCCGGTTCCACCACCGCAAAGGGGGGTGGGACCGGCCCATTCGGAGGTACTCAGTCGCGCGCGGGCTCCACCGAGTCGACCTCGGCGGCCGTACGGTCGTACCGGCCGTCCAGCTTGGAGACGAGCCCGGTGACCTGGCGGGCGATGTCCGGGGCGGTCAGACCGATCTCCGCCATCACCTCGGCACGCGAGGCGTGGTCGAGGAAGCGCGGCGGGATACCGAAGTCGCGCAGCGGTACGTCCACTCCGGCGTCCCGCAGGGCCTGGGCGACCGCGGAACCGACGCCGCCGACGCGGGAGTTGTCCTCGACGGTGACGACCACGCGGTGCCGCTCGGCGAGCGGGGCCATGGCCTCGTCGACGGGCTTGACCCAGCGCGGGTCGACGACGGTGGCGGAGATGCCCTGCTTGTCGAGGAGGGAGGCGATCTCCAGGCACATCGGGGCGAGCGCGCCGACGGAGACCAGCAGCACGTCCGGGGTGTCCGTGCCCGGCTCGCGCAGCACGTCCATGCCGCCGACGCGGCCCACGGCCGGAACGGCGGGGCCGACGGCACCCTTGGAGAAGCGGACCACGGTCGGCGCGTCCTTGACCTCGACGGCCTCGCGCAGCTGGGCGCGGACCTGGTCGGCGTCGCGCGGGGCGGCGAGCCTGAGGCCGGGGACGACCTGGAGGATCGACATGTCCCACATGCCGTTGTGGGAGGCGCCGTCGGTGCCCGTGATGCCGGCCCGGTCCAGGACGAAGGTCACCCCGCACTTGTGCAGGGCGACGTCCATGAGGACCTGGTCGAAGGCGCGGTTGAGGAAGGTGGCGTACACCGCGAAGACCGGGTGCACACCGCCGGTGGCCAGGCCCGCCGCGGAGACGGCGCCGTGCTGCTCGGCGATGCCGACGTCGTAGACCCGGTCCGGGAAGGCCTTGGCGAACTTGTCCAGGCCGACCGGCTGGAGCATGGCCGCGGTGATGGCGACGATGTCCTCGCGCTCCTTGCCGAGCGCGACCATCTCCTCGCCGAAGACGGAGGTCCAGTCGGCGCCGGAGGAGGCGATCGGCAGGCCCGTGTCGGGGTGGATCTTGCCGACGGCGTGGAAGCGGTCGGCCTCGTCCTGGAGGGCGGGCTGGTAGCCGCGGCCCTTCTCGGTGAGGCAGTGCACGATGACGGGGCCGCCGAAGCGCTTGGCGCGGGCCAGCGCGGACTCCAGGGCCTCGATGTCGTGGCCGTCGATGGGGCCGACGTACTTCAGGCCCAGGTCCTCGAACATGCCCTGCGGGGCGATGAAGTCCTTCAGGCCCTTCTTGGCGCCGTGCAGGGTCTCGTAGAGCGGCTTGCCGACGACCGGGGTCCGCTCCAGGACCTCCTTGGTGCGGGCCAGGAAGCGCTCGTAGCCGTCGGTGGTGCGCAGGGTCGCCAGGTGGTTGGCGAGGCCGCCGATGGTCGGGGCGTAGGAGCGCTCGTTGTCGTTGACGACGATGACCAGCGGGCGGTCGCCGTCGGCGATGTTGTTCAGCGCCTCCCAGGCCATACCGCCGGTGAGGGCGCCGTCACCGATCACGGCGACGACATGGTCGTCCCGTTTGCGGATCCGGTTGGCCTTCGCCAGGCCATCGGCCCAGCCCAGGACCGTCGAGGCGTGGCTGTTCTCGATGACGTCGTGCTCGGACTCGGCCTGCGAGGGGTAGCCGGAGAGGCCGCCCTTCATCTTCAGCTTCGAGAAGTCCTGGCGGCCGGTGAGCAGCTTGTGGACATAGGACTGGTGGCCGGTGTCCCACAGCACCTTGTCCTTGGGGGACTCGAAGACCCGGTGCAGGGCGATGGTCAGCTCCACCACACCGAGGTTGGGGCCGAGGTGGCCGCCGGTCTTGGAGACCGCGTCGACGAGGAAGGTCCTGATCTCGCCGGCCAGCTGGTCCAGCTGCTCCAGGCTGAGCCGGTCCAGATCGCGCGGTCCCCTGATGCGGGTCAGCAGCGGCACCCGTGCCTCCTTGCAGTAGAGCTGTTGCCGGGCTTGTCGAGTCTAATGTTCCGCCTTTGCGGGCGGCGCCCGGGCTGTGCGTCGTACGTCACGCGATCGGCTGTACCCAAGATCAGGCGTTCCTACGACATGACTGTTGCCCGGCACCGCCATTGGTGCCGGGCAACAGGTCTCGGGGGCGGTCAGGCGCGACCGGCCGACTTCTGGGTCTTCCGGGTGACCGCGTCGATGACGACGGTCGCCATCAGGACACCACCGGTGATCATGTACTGGACCGGGGCGGCGATGCCCTCCAGGGCCAGGCCGTACTGGATCGAGACGATCACGAGAACACCGAGCAGGGCGTTCCACGTGCGGCCTCGGCCACCGAACAGCGAGGTACCGCCGATGACGGCCGCGGCGATGACGTTCATCAGGAACTCACCGGTGCCCGCGCCCTGGTTGGCGGAGGCGATCTTCGAGGCGACGAAGAGGCCGCCGATCGCGGCGAAGGTGCCGGCGATCGAGAAGACCGAGATCCGGACCAGGTCCACGTTGATGCCGGCGCGACGCGAGGCCTCGACGCTGCCGCCGAGCGCGAAGACCTTGCGGCCGTAGGCGGTGCGGCGCAGCACGAAGTCCGTCAGCATCAGGACCGCGAGGAAGAGCACCACGGCCAGAGGCAGGCCCTTGTACGAGTTGTAGACCATGGCCACGGCCAGGGAGACGACCCCCAGCAGTACCGTACGCAGAATCGTGTCGCTCAGCGGCCGGGACGGCACACCCGCGGCCTCGCGGCGCTTGTTGCCGTAGAAGGAGCTGAGGAAGAACAGCACGGTCACCGCGATGGCGAGCCCGTAGGCGGCGGCCACGTCGGAGAAGTAGTAGCTGGTCAGCTTGCCGACGACGCCGTCACTGTCCAGGTTGATGGTGCCGTTGTCGCCCAGGATCTTCAGCATGAAGCCCTGCCAGAACAGCAGGCCGGCCAGCGTCACCGCGAAGGCCGGGACGCCGATCTTCGCGAAGAAGAAGCCGTGGATCGCGCCGATGACCGTACCGGTGAGGATGGCCAGCACCAGGGCGAGCCACTCGTTCATGCCCTCGTTGACGCTGAGCACCGCGAACATGGCGCCCGCGACACCGGAGACGGAACCGACCGACAGGTCGATCTCGCCCAGCAGCAGGACGAAGACGATACCGACGGCGATCATGCCCGTGCCGACCATGGCGACGGAGATGTCGGACAGGTTGCCCGCGGTGAGGAAGTTGGAGTTCAGGCTCTGGAAGATGATCCAGATGACGGCCAGGCCGATGACGACCGGGATGGAACCCAGGTCGCCCGCCTTCATCTTGCGCTTGAACTCGGAGATGTAGCCCGCGAGTCCCTGCTCGCGCACCAGCAGTCGGGGGTCTACGGCGGTCGCGGCGCCGGCCGCGGCCTCGGGGTTCTCCACGACGTGGTCTTCCGGGGTCTCCGGAGCCTCAGAGGTCTTGTCGATGCTCACTTCTTGATCTCCCCAGTGGTGCGCGCCGCACGACGGGTCACAGCGTTTTCCGTGGCGCCCGTGATGGCGGAGATGATCTCTTCCTGCGAGGTCGACTTGACCTCGAAGACGCCGTTGTTGCGCCCGAGGCGCAGGACGGCGACCTTGTCGGCCACCGCCTTCACATCGGCCATGTTGTGGCTGATGAGGATCACGGCGTGCCCGCGCTCGCGCAGCCGCTCGACGAGGTCGAGGACCTGGGCGGTCTGCTCGACGCCGAGGGCGGCGGTGGGCTCGTCGAGGATGACCAGCTTGGGCTCGCCCAGCATGGAGCGGGCGATGGCCACCGTCTGGCGCTGACCGCCGGAGAGGGAGGCAATCGGGATGCGGACGCTGGGGATGCGGATCGACAGCGTGTCCAGCAGCTCGCGGGAGCGGCGCTCCATCTCGACCTCGTCCAGGATTCCGCGCTTGCGGATCTCCCGGCCCAGGTAGAGGTTGCCGACGACATCGATGTTGTCGCACAGCGCGAGGTCCTGGTAGACCGTCGCGATGCCCAGGTTCTGGGCGTCGTGCGGCTTGTTGATCGTTACGGCCTTGCCGTCCCACTCGATGACGCCGTCATCGATGGGGTGCACGCCGGCGATCGTCTTGACCAGCGTGGACTTTCCGGCACCGTTGTCGCCCACCAGGGCGACCACTTCACCGGCGTGGACCTCAAGCTCTACGTCGGTGAGCGCCTGAACGGCACCGAACCGCTTGGAGACCCCGCGCAACGCCAGCACGGGCGTAGCGGACACGTAAACCATCTCCTTCGCCGCCTGACCCGGCGGGAGGTTGTGCAGAAACACAGGGTGGGGGTGCGGGGGTTACCCGCGAGGGAACGTTCCGTCCGGCGCCCCGCGCCGAGCTTGCGGGGCTGTCGAATGCGCGGGGCGCCGGAAGGAAGCCTTGAGCGTCAAGTCCCGTACGGGAATTCAAGGACGAATTCCCGTACCTGGGAAGGGACTTGCGGCTGCTTACTCCAGGCCGATCTTCTCGCAGGCCGCCTTGTACTTGGCGGTGCAGATCTCCGCGACCGTGTAGACGCCGTCCTTGATGACGGTGTCCTGGATGTTGTCCTGGGTCAGCGAGGTGACGTCGACCAGGACCGACGGGATGCCCTTGTTGGTGGGGCTGTCGACCTTGTCCTGGGCGACGGAGTCGAGCGACTTGCCCTGGGCGAGCGCGACGGCCATCTCGGCGGCGGCGTCGGCCTCGGGGGCGTACGGCTTGTAGACGCTCATGTACTGCTCACCCGTGACGATGCGCTGCACACCGGCGAGCTCGGCGTCCTGACCGGTCACCGGGACGTCGTCGATGCCGGCGGCCTTGAGGGCGGTGATGATGCCGCCGGCCATGCCGTCATTGGCGGAGTAGACGCCGATGATCTTGTCCTTGCCGATCGCCGAGATCGCGCCCTCCATGTTGGCGTTGGCGTTCTCCGGCTTCCACTCCTTGGTGTCGTACTCCTTGCCGACGTTCACCTTGCCGTCGAGGACGGAGTGCGCGCCCTCCTTGAACTGGGCGGCGTTCGGGTCGGTGGAGGAGCCGTTCATCATGACGATCTGGCCGTCCTTGGCCTTGTCGCCAAGGGCCTCCAGGAGCGCCTCGCCCTGGGTCTTGCCGACCGTCACGTTGTCGAACGAGGTGTAGGCGTCGATCGGGCCCTGGGCCAGGCGGTCGTAGGCGACGACCGGGATGCCCGCGTCCTTGGCCTTCTGCACGGAGGACTTGATCGCGGCGGAGTCGACCGCGTCGAGGATGATCACGTCCACCTTGTTGGTGATCATCGACTCGACCTGCTGGGCCTGCTGGCTGGCGTCCTGCTTGGCGTTGGCGTAGACGACCTCGCCCTTGTCGTTCGTCAGCTCCTTGATCTTCTTCTCGATCAGGGGCTTGTCGAACTTCTCGTAACGCGCGGTCTGGTTCTCCGGAAGCAGGAGGCCGACCTTGATGTCGTCGCCCTTCTTGGCGCCCGACGTGGTGGAGCCGTTGTCGTCCGCCTCATCGGCGCTGCCACAGGCGGCGAGCGAGATGGCCATCGCACCTGCGGCAACGGCAACAGCGGCACGACGCATACGCGTGTTCACTTCAGAAACCTCCCTGACGAGGCCGCGTCGTTGCGGCCGAGGTGGCTGGAAGTCAACTCGGCCACGCGTGCGACGTCAAGAAGTAAATCCTTAACGGGTTGGCAACGGTGCCATCCGTTCTCTAAGTGAAGGCGGGTGCCGCTGCGTGCAGGGTGCCGTCCAAAAGGGTTGAATCGCCCATCTCGCTGAGTGCGAGAGCGAGCGCTCCGAGCACCTCTGCGCGACCCCCAAGTGCACCGGGGAGAACGGAGAGTTGACGTGCGGCGCTGGGGATCGCGTACCGGCTCACGGACTCTCTGATGGGCCCGAGAACCAGCTCGCCGGCCTCGGCGAGATCGCCACCGAGGACCACCCGGCTCGGGTTCAGAAGATTGCAGAGATTGGCCACTCCACTGCCGATATGGCGGCCGACGTCGGCGATCACCCGACGGCAGCCCGGGTCTCCGTCCCTGGCCAGCCGTACGACGCCCTCCATGGTGAGGTCGGTGCCGTGACTGGGCTGGAGGAGCGGAAGCACATAGCGCGCGGCCGCGAAGGTCTCCAGACAGCCCCGGTTTCCGCAACGGCAGACCGGGCCGGACTCATCAAGAGTAATATGCCCGATTTCTCCCGCTGTGCCACCCGGGCCGCGGTAGATGCGCCCGTTGATCACCAGACCGGCGCCGACACCGCTCGCGACCTTGATGTACGCCAGGTCCCGCACCCCGCGGCCACTGCCCCAGACCAGCTCGCCCAGTGCGCCCAGGTTGGCGTCGTTGTCCACGTGCACGGGCACGCCGAGCCTGCCGCGCAGCTCCTCGGCGGGCTTGGTGCCGGTCCAGCCCGGCAGGATGGCCGTCGAGCCCAGCGTGCCGGATTCCACGTCGATCGGGCCGGGCACGCCGAGACCCACCCCGGCGATCTTCGAGCGGTCCACGCCGGTGGCCGCGAGCAGGCGGTTGACCAGCTCTTCCGCCCGGTCGAAGCCCTGTGTCGAGGAGGCGTCCACATCCAACGGCTCGGACTCCTCGGCCAGCACCTGGTGGGCGAGGTTCCCGACCGCGACCCGCAGATGGGTGTGCCCGAAGTCCACCCCGATGACAATGCCCGCGTCCCCGCTCAGGGAGACGCTGCGGGCCCGGCGGCCGCCCGCTGACGTGGGCGTGACCTCGACGGTTCCGCCGTCCTTGAGCTCCCGGACGATATTGGACACCGTCGCCGCCGACAGGCCCGTCGTCCTGGCGATCTCCGCCTGGGTGAGCGAACCCGCCAGCCGTACGGCTCGGACGACCCGCTCCAGGTTGGCTCGGTGCAGCGACGACTGCGACCCCGGAGTCTCCACGACGACCTCCTGCGCGCGGGACCGCTTCAGTGAGGCCCCGTCTATGTCCAACTAGTGAACTCTAAGCTGAGCCGTTCGGGTTGCCTCCCGTCAAGAGGTTGAACAGCATCCGGGTCCCGGGACACACGGAAGCACGCCGCTCCCAGGGAGGGGAACGGCGTGCTTACGGCCGACTGCCGAGGGTTACTTCAAGGTCGCGGAGGTCAGGCCCGCCTGCACCTGGCGCTGGAACGACAGGTACACGACCAGCATCGGGATCATCGCGATCGTGACACCGGCGAAGAGGACCGGAAGGTCGGAGGCGTAGCCCTGCTGCTGCTGGAGCTGGATGAGCCCCTGGGTCAGGACATAACGTTCCGGATCGTCGCCGCTCTGCGGCTGCATCAGCACCGTCGGCAGGATGAACTGGTTCCACTGGCCGAGCGTGTTGAAGATGCCGACGCTCAGCAGACCCGGCTTCGCCATCGGCAGCATCACCTGGAAGAAGGTGCGGGTGTGCGAGGCCCCGTCCAGGATCGCCGCCTCGAACACCGCGGTGGGCAGGGTCCGGAAGAAGGCGTACATGAAGAACACCGTGAACGGCATCGAGTAGGCGACGTAGACCAGGATCAGACCCTGGTAGGTGTTCAGCATGTCCAGCCGTTTGACCATGAAGAACAGCGGGACCAGGGCCAGGAACACCGGGAACATCGCGCCCGCGACGAAGAAGTAGTACAGGAAGCGATTGCCCCAGAACTCGTAGCGGGCCAGCACGTACGCCGCCATCGAGCCGAACAGCATGGTCATCGGCACCGAGAACACCAGCACGATGACGGTGTTGAGGAAGTAGTCGCCGATGCCCCGGTCCCAGGCCCGGGAGAAGACGTCGAAGGTCCAGTTCTCGGGCCAGCCGAAGGCCGAGCCCGCGATCTGTGCGTCGGTCTTGAAGGAGCTGAGCACCAGCCACAGCAGCGGCAGCACGATCAGCAGGGCCCACAGCGCGAGGAAGCCGTGCGAGAAGGCGTTCAGGACGACGCCTTCGCCGCGCCGCTCACCGGCCCGGTGGGGTTCCTTGGTCACGGACCGCTGCACAGGCACGTCCGCGGTCTCCTTGATGGGTGCGCTCATCGTCGTATCTCTCCCGCTCAGAACTCGACGCGGTCGCGGCGGGTGGCGCGCAGCATGACCATGGACAGGATCAGGGTGAGCAGCAGCATGACCACGCCCATGGCGCAGGCGTAGCCGCTCTTGCCGTAGATCAGGAAGTTGCGCATCAGGACGGTCGCCATGACCTCGCTGTGGTGGTCGGGGCCGCCGCCGAACTCGCCGCCGGGCGCGGTCATGGTCGAGACCAGGATGAACATGTCCATCGCCACGATGCCGAGGTAGACCCACGCCGTCTGCACGGATTCCCACAGCAGGGGCAGCGTGATGCGGAAGAAGGACTGGCCGCGGCCGGCGCCGTCGATGATGGCGGCCTCGTAGATGTCCTTCGGGATCGACTGCATGGCGGCGGAGAACAGGACGAGGTAGAAGCCGACGCCGTGCCAGACGACCACCAGGATCAGCGCCCACAGCACCATGTTCGGCTCGTTGAGCCACTCGATCGGATCGCCCTCGTCGACCAGTCCGAGTTTGACCAGGAATCCGTTGAGCATGCCGCCGCTGTCGCTGCGGTAGACCGCGCCGAAGAGCACGGCCATGATCGCCAGTGACAGCACCTGCGGGAAGAAATAGACGACTTTGTAGAACTTGGACCCGGCGACGCCCGACACTCCGCCGGCCCGACCGCGCCCGCCCGCGTTCAGCATGAAGGCGAAGAACAGGGCGAGCAGAATGGTGATCACCGGGATGAACACCAGGAACAGGATGTTGTGCCAGATGGCCCCCAAGAAGATGTCGTCCTGGAACAGCGCCGTGTAGTTGTCCAGGCCGACGAAGCTGAAGGTCTGCGACTGGCCCTTCCAGTCCGTCAGCGAGTAGCCGAACGTCTGGAGGTAGGGCCAGATGACGAAGATCAGATAAAGCGCCACGGGGACGAGAAGAAATCCCGCGACGAACCCGTACTGCCCTTTGCGCATTGGCGTGTTTCCTGCCCTGGTGTTCTTTCTGATGGCCGTCGTTCGCCCTTCGGTGCTAGTCCCGGCGGTTGTTCTTGGACGCCGGGTCCTCAGCGGCCTTGTTCACCGCCGCCTGCGCCCGCTTCAGCCACTCCTTCGGCTGGATCCGCTGCGCCATCAGCTCGTTGGACGCGTTCTGGATCGCGGTGTCCATCTCGCTGTACCACTCGGTGTACAGGTACCGGAAGGTGTTGGTGCCGGCGGCCTTGGAGGCCTCCACCGTCGACTGCGTACCCGGCCGCAGCTGAACGCCGGAGTCGACGCCGTCCTGCAGGATGGTCAGCGAGTTCGCCTCCTTGGCGAAGGACGTCGACCACTCCTTGGAAAGCATCATCCGCATGAACTCCTTGGCCGCGGGCAGGTTCTTGGCCTTGGCCGGAATGATGAAGGGCTCGCCGGAGCCGGCCCGGATCGCCTCGAACGGCATCACGCTGTCCGGCAGCAGCGGCATCGGCAGGAACTTCATGTCGAAGTCCTCGGGCGTCTGCTTGAGCTGCTCGTTCTCCAGCCAGGAGCCGGACGTGATGAACGCGGCCTTGTACTGGTTCCACCGGGTCTGCGACTCGGTGTGCGTCAGGCCGTTCGTGCCGGGCAGCAGGTAGCCCTTCTCGACCACCTCGTAGACCGCCTCGATGGCGGCCTTCGCGGCCTCGGAGCCCTCGAACGCGTTGGGTTCGAGGTTGTCGATCGCCTTCATGGCCTCCAGGCCGCCGGTCTTGGCGATCAGGTCCATGATGGCGACGTTGATGTAGTACGGGTACTTGCCCTGGTGGGCGAGGCCGCCGATGCCCTGGGCCTTGGCGTCCTTGCAGATGGCGAGGAAGTCGTCCCAGGTCTGGGGCGCCTCCCAGCCCTTCTCCTGGAAGAGCTTGCCGGAGTACCACAGGCCCCACACCGTGTAGATGTAGTTGAGCGCGACGACCTTGCCGCTCTGCAGCCCCGGGTCGAGCGTGCCGGGGATGACGGTGTCGCGGACCTTCTTCGAGGGGTCGTCCACGCTCGGCGCGTCCAGGACCTCGGCGAGGTCGAGGAGTTGGCCGTTCTTGAACAGGACGTCGATCTTGATCTTCTGGGCGCCCGAGTTGTCCACGATGTCCGGCGGGTTCCCCGCGTTGAACCGCGGCTGGAGCTTGCCGGTGATCTCCTGGGTGCCGGTGTGGGTGGAGGTGACCCCCCACGCCTTCTCGAAGGACGCCTCCCACGCCTTGGCGTAGTCGTCGCCGTAGCCGCCCTTGAAGATGACGACGTCGAGCTTGCTGCCCTCCTTGACGCCGAACGGGTTCTTCGCGGAGGTCTTGCCCTCGGTGTCGGTGTCGGAGTCGTCGCCCCCACCACTGGCGCACGCGGACAGGAAGCTCATCGTGGGTACGGAGATCAGACCGAGCGCGGCGGACCGCTTGATCAGATCGCGGCGGTTGGTGCCCGCACTTGTGCTGTTCGGTTCGGAACTGGATCCCATGCTCAAGTCCTCGCCTTCTCCAGGACTCAGGCGGTGAACCGGATCCTCCCCGGCACCGCGGTCAGGTCAAGCAGGGTCGTGCAGGAAGTACCGTGAATCGCCGACAGGTATAGTCCACTTCCCGCCAGCGGAGCAAGATCGAATGCAAGGTTGGCCATCGGTCTTTTCCGAGTTGAGACCTCTCGGAAATATGAGCGGGCTGTGCGTTCCCCGGCGGAAATTTCCCTGCGACCACCCTGCGACACCACCGTCAACACCCTTGACACACCACACCACTTGAGCACCTACTGTTCCTTGCGCATCGAAGCTGACAACGTTGTCCAGAGCGCAGGGAGGGTGCTTGCTGATGAGGCACAGACGTGGCACGGCGGTCGCTTGGGCGACCGCCTTCGCTTTGGCGGTGGGCTCACAGGGCGTGGCCGTCGCCCTTCCGGAGGCACCCTCGGCGGAGCGCGGGTTCGCCTCCTCCTTCGAGGCCGGCGAACCCGCCCCGGACTGGCTCAACACCGTCGACACCGCGGCGGACGGCAGCAAACGGGCCTCGGGCGTCGACGGCGGGTACAGCAGCGGCATTCCGGGCAATGTGACCGACCATGTCACGGACGTCCGGGCGAGCGGCGAGAACACCGGCGCCGGCGAGGTGAAGGAGAACCTCGTCGACGGCGAGCCGAGCACCAAGTGGCTGACCTTCGAGTCCACGGGATGGGTCGAGTTCGACCTGGACGAACCGGTCAAAATCGCCACCTACGCCCTCACTTCGGCCAATGACCACGACGAGCGCGACCCCGTCGACTGGACCCTGAAGGGCTCCACGGACGGCAAGGAGTGGAAGACGCTGGACACCCGGTCGGGTGAATCCTTCGCCGAGCGCTTCCAGACGAAGACCTACGACCTCGCCGAGCCCGCCGAGTTCGGGCACTTCCGGCTGGACGTGACGAAGAACAACGGCGGGGGCATCCTCCAGATCGCCGATGTGCAGTTCTCCACGGGCGCGAGCGAGGGGCCCGTGCCGCAGGACATGCTCTCGCTGGTCGACCGCGGCCCGAGCGGCTCACCGACCGCGAAGGCGGCCGCGGGCTTCACCGGCAAGCGGGCGCTGCGCTACGCGGGCCGGCACACGGCGGACGGGCGGGCGTACTCGTACAACAAGGTCTTCGACGTGAACGTGGCCGTCGGGCGGGACACCCGGCTGTCGTACCGGATCTTCCCGTCGATGGCCGACGGCGACCTGGACTACGACGCCACGAACGTCTCGGTGGACCTGGCCTTCACGGACGGTACGCACCTCAGCGACCTGAAGGCGACGGACCAGCACGGGTTCGCGCTGACCCCGCAGGGACAGGGGGCCGCCAAGGTCCTCTACGTCAACCAGTGGAACAACGTCGTCTCCCGGATCGGGTCGGTAGCGGCGGGCAGGACGGTGGACCGGATCCTGGTCGCCTACGACTCCCCCAAGGGTCCGGCGAAGTTCCGCGGCTGGCTCGACGACATCGCCCTGAAGGCCGTACCGCAGGAGCCGCCGAAGGCGCATCTGTCGGACTACGCGCTGACGACCCGGGGCACCAACTCCAGCGGCGGCTTCTCGCGCGGCAACAACTTCCCCGCGACCGCGGTGCCGCACGGCTTCAACTTCTGGACGCCGGTGACCAACGCGGGCTCGCTGAGCTGGCTGTACGACTATGCGCGGGCGAACAACGCGGACAACCTGCCGACGATCCAGGCGTTCAGCGCGAGCCATGAGCCGAGCCCCTGGATGGGCGACCGGCAGACCTTCCAGGTGATGCCGTCCGCCGCGGCCGGCACCCCGGAGACCGGGCGTGAGGCCCGCGAGCTGGCCTTCCGGCACGAGAACGAGACCGCGCGGCCGTACTACTACGGCGTGCGGTTCGAGAACGGGCTGAAGGCGGAGATGACGCCGACCGACCACGCGGCCGTGCTGCGCTTCACCTACCCCGGCGACGACGCCAGTGTGCTCTTCGACAACGTGACCGACCAGGCCGGGCTGACGCTCGACCCCTCCGGAAGCAGCTTCACCGGCTACTCCGACGTGAAGTCCGGGCTGTCGACCGGAGCGACCCGGCTCTTCGTGTACGGCGAGTTCGACGCGCCGGTGACGGAGGGCACGTCCAGCGGGGTCAAGGGGTATCTGCGGTTCGACGCCGGTGACGACCGCGCCGTCACGCTGCGGATCGCGACCTCGCTGATCAGCGTGGACCAGGCGAAGGCCAACCTGCGCCAGGAGATCCCGGAGGGCACGTCCTTCGACGGCGTCAAGAACCGCGCCCAGCGGCAGTGGGACCGCATCCTCGGCAAGGTGGAGGTCGAGGGCGCGACGCCGGACCAGCTGACCACGCTGTACTCCAGCCTCTACCGGCTGTACCTGTACCCCAACTCCGGCTTCGAGAAGGTCGGTTCGAAGTACCAGTACGCCTCGCCGTTCTCGCCGATGCCGAATCCGGACACCCCGACGCACACCGGCGCGAAGATCGTGGACGGCAAGGTGTACGTCAACAACGGCTTCTGGGACACCTATCGGACGACCTGGCCGGCGTACTCACTGCTGACGCCCACTCAGGCGGGTGAGATGGTCGACGGGTTCGTGCAGCAGTACAAGGACGGCGGCTGGACCTCGCGCTGGTCCTCGCCGGGGTACGCGGACCTGATGACCGGCACCTCCTCGGACGTCGCCTTCGCCGACGCGTACGTCAAGGGCGTCGACTTCGACGCCAAGGCGGCGTACGACGCGGCCGTGAAGAACGCCACCGTCGTGCCGCCGTCCTCGGGCGTGGGCCGCAAGGGCATGGCGACCTCGCCGTTCCTCGGCTACACCAGCACCGACACCCACGAGGGTCTGTCGTGGGCGCTGGAGGGCTACCTCAACGACTACGGCATCGCGCGGATGGGCCAGGAGCTGTACCGGAAGACCGGCGAGAAGCGCTACCAGGAGGAGTCGGAGTACTTCCTGAACCGGGCCCAGGACTATGTGAATCTGTTCGACTCCGAGGCCGGTTTCTTCCAGGGCCGCAGCGCCAAGGGTGACTGGCGGGTCGAGTCGGCCAAGTACGACCCGCGTGTGTGGGGTTACGACTACACCGAGACCAACGGCTGGGGCTACGCCTTCACCGCCCCCCAGGACTCGCGCGGTCTCGCCAACCTCTACGGCGGCCGGAGCAAGCTCGCCGACAAGCTCGACGGGTACTTCTCCACCCCGGAGACCGCCTCCCCCGACTTCGTCGGCTCCTACGGCGGCGTCATCCACGAGATGACGGAGGCGCGGGACGTACGGATGGGCATGTACGGGCACTCCAACCAGGTCGCCCACCACGCGATCTACATGTACGACGCGGCCGGGCAGCCCTGGAAGGCGCAGAAGAACGTCCGCGAGGTGCTCTCCCGCCTCTACACCGGCAGCGAGATCGGCCAGGGCTACCACGGCGACGAGGACAACGGCGAGCAGTCGGCCTGGTTCCTGTTCTCCGCGCTCGGCTTCTATCCGCTGGTGATGGGCAGTGGTGAGTACGCCGTCGGGTCGCCGCTGTTCACCAAGGCGACGGTGCATCTGGAGAACGGCGAGGACCTGGTCGTCAGGGCGCCGAAGAACAGCGCCCGCAATGTCTATGTGCAAGGCCTGAAGGTCAACGGGCGTACCTGGACGTCGACTTCGCTGCCGCACTCGCTGCTGGCGAAGGGCGGGGTCCTGGAGTTCGACATGGGCCCGCGGCCCTCGTCCTGGGGCACGGGCAAGAACGCGGCGCCCGTGTCGATCACCCAGGACGACAAGGTACCGACCCCGCGCGCGGACGTCGTGAAGGGTGAGGGTGCGCTGTTCGACAACACGTCCGCGACGGACGCGAAGGTGACCTCGGTGGACCTGCCGGTGCCCCAGGGCGCCGATGTCGTCCAGTACACGCTGACCTCGTCGGGCCGCGCCGAGGCGCCCACCGGCTGGGTGCTCCAGGGCTCGGCCGACGGCACCGAGTGGACGGACCTGGACCGGCGCTCGGAGGAACCCTTCCGCTGGGACCGGCAGACGCGGGCCTTCGGCATCGAGGATCCGGGGAGCTACCGGCACTACCGCCTCGTCCTCGACGGTGAATCCTCGCTGGCGGAGGTGGAGTTGCTGGCCTGATCCCACCATTCCCGGACATCGCCATATACCCCGGGAGTGACCTCTGTTCCACAATGGCCGGGCCGCGGGCGCATTCCCGCGGCCCGGTCACGGGAGGGGGACGACGCACGGATGAGCATCATCAGACGTCTCATGGGGTGGCTCACGGGGTCCGCGCTGGTCGCCGGTGCCCTGCTCGGCACGGCCGCACCGGCGCAGGCGTACAGCCCCAATCCCAGCGTGGGCAAGTACTACTACGACACCGACAACTGCCCGTGCAGCGGCGGCAATCTGACCGATCCGTTCGACGGCACCTACTTCTCGAACGACCCCGGCGGCCTGGCCGTCAAGATGGAGCTCAGCGACGACGGCTGGTTCGTCGGCAAGGTGGAGTTCCACCCCTACGACGAGAAGCTCTGGGTCTACGACACCCGGAACGACGGGGACACCTTCGTCGTCTCCGTCTCGTACACCTACGCGGGCGACTACCACTACGTCGGCACCTACCAGCCGCCTGGCACCACCGAGACCGTGGACCTCAAGGTCGCCGACCTCGACATCCCCGAGGGCGCCTATGTCGACATCTCGGTCTACGACGATGTGGAGCGCTCCGACCTGATCACCGCGGCGCGCGGTACCGGCGCGGCGGTCGCCTAGTGACGAACGGTACCGATCCGGCGTGGCTGCCACGCGCCGCCTTCCGGGCGGTCGGCAGCCGTTCCTCGCTGGTCCGCGGGGCCGGGCCGCTCGTGGACACCGTGCACGCCGAACTGGCCGCGGCCTGCGGTGACTTCGGTGGCCGGGTGGAGCGCGGTGACACCGCGGCCGCCAGCGAGCTCGTGCTCGAACTGAGCGGCGACAGCGACGACCAGGGCTTCACGTACGCCCGCGAGGACGGGCGGACGACGGTCACCGCGTCCGGTGGGCGCGGGCTGCTGTACGGGCTGTTCCATGTCGTACGGCTCGGCGAGGACGCCTTCCAGGGGGCGACGGCACGGCAGGTGCACCGGCCCGCGGTGGCGCTGCGGATGGTGGACCACTGGGACAACGTGGCCGTGCACCCGGTGATGGGGCAGGTGGAGCGCGGGTACGCCGGTGGCTCGCTGTTCTGGCGGGACGGGCGGGCGCGCGGCGAGCCGGCGCGGGTGCGGGCGTACGGCAGGCTGCTGGCGGCCTGCGGGATCAACGCCGTGGCCGTGAACAACGTGAACGTGCACGCGACCGAGGCCCGCCTGCTCACCGACCGGATCGGTGAAGTCGCGGACATCGCCGCCGAGTTGCGGCCGTACGGCATCCGGACGCACCTCTCGGTGAGCTTCGCCGCTCCGGTCGTGCTCGGCGGGCTGCCCACGGCCGATCCGCTGGACGAGCGGGTGCGTGCGTGGTGGGCGGAGGCGACCGCACGGGTGTACGCGGCGATCCCCGACTTCGGCGGCTACGTGGTGAAGGCCGACTCGGAGGGGCAGCCGGGGCCCTTCGCCTACGGACGCAGTCATGCGGACGGCGCGAACATGCTGGCGGCGGCGCTGCGGCCGCACGGCGGCACCGTGCACTGGCGGGCCTTCGTCTACAACCACCGCCAGGACTGGCGGGACCGGACGACGGACCGGGCGCGGGCCGCGTACGACCATTTCGTACCGCTGGACGGGGAGTTCGCCGACAACGCCGTCCTTCAGGTGAAGCACGGGCCGATGGACTTCCAGCCGCGCGAGCCGGTGTCACCGCTGATCGGGGCGATGCCGCGCACCCGGCTCGCGGTGGAGGTGCAGGCGACGCAGGAGTACACCGGACAGCAGCGGCATGTGTGCTGGCTGGGGCCGATGTGGAGCGAGGTGCTGCGGTTCCCGGTCGAACAGGGGGCGCCCGTCGGGGAGTTGGCGCACGGCGGGCTGGTGGCCGTGTCCAACGTCGGTGACGACCCGTACTGGACCGGGCATCCTCTCGCCCAGGCCAATCTGTACACCTTCGGGCGGCTTGCCTGGGATCCGGGCGCGGATCCGGGCGCGGTGCTCGACGAGTGGATCGGGCTCACCTTCGGGCCGGAGCCCTCGGCGGTGCTGCGCGCGGGACTGCACTCGGTGCTGGACGACTCGTGGCGGACGTACGAGAAGTACACCGCACCGCTCGGGGTGGGGTTCATGGTGCAGCCGGGGCACCACTACGGGCCGAGCGTGGACGGGTACGAGTACAGCCCGTGGGGGACCTATCACTTCGCCGACCGGGACGGGGTGGGGGTCGACCGGAGCGTGGCGAGCGGCACGGGGTACGCCGGGCAGTACGGCAAGGAGTGGGCCTCGGTGTACGAGTCGCCTGACTCCTGCCCGGACGAGCTGCTCCTGTTCTTTCACCATGTGTCATACGGCCACATGCTGAAGAGCGGGAAGACGGTGATCCAACATATCTACGACACGCACTTCGAGGGTGTGGAGGAGGCAGAGGCGGCTCGGGACGTGTGGGCGTCGCTGGCCGGCCTGGTGGACCCGGCGCGTCACGCGCGCGTGAGCGAGCTGTTCGAGGAGCAGCTCCGCAGTGCCCGGGAGTGGCGCGATCAGGTCAACAGCTACTTCTTCCGGAAGTCGGGGGTCCCGGACGAGCGGGGGCGGCACATCAACTGAGGCCGGGAACTGACAGATCGCGATCGTGGTGCTTATGATGCCCACGATGATGAACTTCTCCTCGTACAGATTGGGGGACTCGCTCGCTCAAGGTGATTGCTGATGGCACACCTTTTCGCGAACGAGATTCCGACCCGCCTGTTGATGTGGCAGCGCGTGCGCGAGTACGCCGTGCCACCGTCCATGATCGAGACCGCGGCCGCACGACGTGCGGTCGGTGACTGGGCCGGCGCCTGCGCCGCTGCCCGGGTCGACGTCGATCTCGATCTGCGCGCCGTGCGCAGTCGCCACGGCACTGATGTCCTCACCCGCCTCCGTGCGGATCTGCGTCGGCTGGCGCCGGATCTGCTCCGCTGGCACATGCCGCGGGTCGCCCCCGACGGGCGGCTGCGGCCCGGCCTCACTCTCTGCCTGGCCCGCTACCGGGGTTCGGGCGCCGCTCCCCTCCAACTGGTCGTGCGGACACCTCCTGCCTGGGCGGACGCCGGTCAGCGCATGGCGCTGTCCCTGTGGGAGGAGTCCGGGCACAGCCCGCCCGGACACCATCCGCACCCGCATCCCGAACGGCGGTTCCGGCTCGACCTGCACCGGCACCTCTGGGACGCCCGGCGGAGCGGTGAACTGGCGCGGCGCTGCGGTGCGCCGGCCCTGCCGGAGGGACATTGGGCCGCCGAGGCGGAACTGCTGTTGCGGGCCGAGGGCCGCCCACGCGGGGCCTTCACGGTGCGACTCGGCGCGCGCAGCCGTGCCGTGCTCGAACTCGTCGCCCCGGACGACAGCCACGCCCCGACGTTCCGGCCGCTGCGGGAGGCGCTGCCGCCGCAGGAGGTCGCGGCGCTTCCGGTGCTGCCGGAGGCGGCGGTCAGGGTCCTTCCGGATCTGGAGCTGCTGCGGGCCGGGTTGCTCACGGCCGACCGGCTGCATCCGCTCGTCGCCGCCGCGTTGACGGCGTCAGGCTCGGTGCCGACGTCCGCCTCCGCCGCCGTAGGACCCGCCGTTGAGCCGAGCGACCCGCACCGGGTGGAGTGCCAGGGCGAGGTCCATCGGATCGCCCTGCGGGACGGGGTGCTGACAGCGGTCGATCACGACCCGGCTCAACTGCGCCGGGAGGAACTGCTGGTGGCGCTCGGTGGGCCGGCCCTGCCCTGCCTGCGGGCGATCGACGCGGTGCACCGCAGCCCGGAGGCCCTGCCCGCGGTCCGGGAGCGGCTCGGCCACGGTGATGTCGCCGGGGCGCTGGCCGTCGTCGAAGGGCTGCTCGGTCCCGGTGCGGTCCTGCGCGACGGGCCGCTCCGGGAGGAACTGGAGTCGGCCGCGGCCCGCCGTATCGATCACGGGCTCTTCCGCTCGGGGCTGGTCGCCGTACATCCCGCCGCCGGTACGGCACTGGACGAGGCCGCCACGGGCGGGCCGGAGCCGAATCACCGTCCCCGGCTGGACCGCCGAACTCCGCACGACATGCTCCGCAAGCGGAACAGCTGGGTCCGGCCGCGTCTGGCCTGCTGACCGGGCTCTTCCGCCCACTCTCCCACGACTTCCGGGACGGGCCGACCCGTCCCCCTCTCCCCCTCTGGTGATGCCCATGACTTCCAGCACCCTGCTGCCCGCCACCGACCGCCAACTCGCCGTCGCCAACAGCCTCCTGACGCTCCTTCGGGCGACCACCACCGAGCCGCGCCCCGACGAGCAGCTCGAAGCGCTCACCCTGGCCGTCGCGGCCGACCTGCCCGTGCTGCTCTGGGGCGAGCCGGGCATCGGCAAGACCGCGGCCCTGACACAGCTCGCCGCCTCCCTCGACCTGCCGCTGACGACCGTGATCGCCAGCGTCCACGAGCCGACCGACTTCTCCGGGCTGCCCATCGTGGGCGACGACCCCGCGGTGCAGGGCGTGCCGATGGCGCCGCCGCAGTGGGCCGTGGAGCTCGTCCGGGCGGGGCGGGGGCTGCTCTTCCTCGACGAACTCTCCACCGCCACCCCGGCCGTGCAGGCCGCGCTGCTCCGGGTGGTGCTGGAGCGGAAGGTCGGTGCTCTCCAACTGCCGCCGGGGGTAAGGATCGTGGCCGCCGCCAATCCGCGTGCCTCGGCGGCGGACGGGTGGGAACTGAGCCCGCCGCTGGCCAACCGGTTCGTGCACCTGTACTGGGTGCACGACCGCGACGTGGTGGTGCGGGGGCTGGGTGGTGTCTGGCCCCGGGCCGAACTGCCCCGGCTGCGGCCGGAGCTGCTGCCGGAGGCGGTTGCCTACGCCCGGCGCGCGGTCTGCGACTTCCTGACCGCCCGGCCGACACTGATCCACCGGCTGCCGAGCACCGAGACACGGCGCGGCGGAGCCTGGCCCTCACCCCGGAGCTGGGAGACCGCGCTGACCCTGCTGGCCTTCGGCACGGCGGCCTCCGTCTCCCGGGAGGTACTGGCGCTGCTCGTGCGGGGCGCTGTCGGAGACGGTCCTGGGCTCGAACTCCTCGCCCATCTCGACCGGATGGACCTGCCCGACCCCGAGACACTGCTGGCCGATCCGGCCTCGGCCGAGCTGCCGGAGCGCGGCGACCTGCGTCAGGCCGCACTGGAGGCGGTGGTGGCCGCGGTCGGAGCACGGCCGGAACGGGAGCGGTGGGAGGCCGGATGGGCGGTCCTGGTCCGGGCCCTGGAGACCGGCGCCCCCGATCTGCTGGTCGCCCCCGCCAAGGCGCTGGCCGCACTGCGCCAGGACGGCTGGGAGGTGCCGCAGGCGGTGGAGCGGCTGGCCGCGGTGGTCGGTCTCGCCGACCGCGCGGACCGGTCGGTGGAACGGGTGGCGGCCGGGGCCGCGCGAGCCCAGCAGGTACGCGGATGACGGGGGCCGTGCGGCGGCCGGTGCCGCGCCCCATGTCCCCGCCTCCGCCGCCGCGTCCGGTGCGCAATACGTTGACGCCGCCGTCGGCCGAGGCAGGCCACAGCGCCGAACTCCCCCTGGACATGGAGAAGTTGCTGGCCGCCCGGCTGCACGCGGTCAAGGTCCGCCCCTATCTCGCCGTCGCGCTCTTCGCACTGCACGTGGTGGAGGACCGGTCGGTGCCGACCATGGCGGTCGACGCGCACTGGCGCTGCTACGTCTCCCCCGGTTTCGTGGCGCGCACCCCGGTGGAGGAGCTGGCGGGCGTCTGGGTGCACGAGGTCTCCCATCTGCTGCGGGACCACCACGGGCGGGGCGAGCGGTATGCGCGGGAGCACGAGAAGCACGGGCCGGGCGAAAGGCTGCGGCGGAACATCGCCGCGGACTTCGAGATCAACGACGACATCTACGGCGACGGACTGCCCCGGCCCGTCGGAGTGCTGCACCCGTCGATGCTGCGGCTGTCCGACGGGCTGCTGATGGAGGAGTACCTGCGGACGGCGTCGCTGTCCGGGCTCGCCGCCGACCTGGCCTGGCTGGACTGCGGCAGCGGTGCCGACGGGCAGGAGCGGCCGTGGGAGCTGGGTCCCGACGGGGCGAACGGGCTGAGCAGGCAGCAGCGGGACGCGGTGCGCTTCCGGGTCGCCGAGGGAATCAAGGGCCGGCCCGGCGACGCTCCGGAGGGGTGGCGCCGATGGGCGGACGAGGCCTTCCATCCGCCGCAGCCGTGGCGGCAGTTGCTGGGGGCGGCGGTGCGGTCCGCGGCCGGTGCGCCGGGGGTGGGCGAGAACCACACCTACCGGCGTCCGTCACGGCGCTCGGCCAGTGTCCCGGGGGTGGTGCTGCCGAGCCTGCGCCGCACCCCGCCCCGGGTCTGCGTCGTGATCGACACCTCCGGGTCGGTGAGCGACGCCGAGCTGGGCAGCGCGCTGCTGGAGGTGGCGGCGATCTCACGGGCCGTGGGCGGGCGGCGCGACCTGGTCTCGGTGATCTCCTGCGACGCGGCGGCCGGAGTCGCCGTCCCGCTCTGCCGCGCCGAGGGCCTCGAACTGATCGGCGGCGGAGGGACCGATCTGCGCTCGGGTTTCGCCCGGGCGCTTCGCTCCCGCCCCCGTCCGGACGTGGTCGTCGCCCTGACGGACGGCCAGACACCCTGGCCCTCCGCGCAGCCGCCCTGCCGTACGGTCGTCGGCCTCTTCCCGCGTCCGGTCCGCGCCGTGAACGAGAACGACCCGGACTATGTACCTGACACTCCGCCGTCCTGGGCACGTGTCGTCACCATCGGCTGACCGCTACTCGAAGCGCAGGACGGCCACGCCTCGCGGGTCGAGGACGAGCGGGTCCTTTGCCTGGAACCGCTTGCCGGTCAGCAGGTCGGTGGCGGTGGCCGGGGCCGTCAGGCGGGCGGGTTCGGGTGCGTGGTTGAGGAGGAACAGCAGGCGGGTGCCGTCGGGCGCGACGCGGGTCGCGGTCTCCACGGCCGGGAGGTCGGCGTACGGGCCGAGCAGGTCGTGGCGGTCGAGGATCCGGCGGATGACCCGGTCGACGCCGGGCCGGTCGAGGGCGGTCGCGACGTACCAGGCCTCGCCGGCGCCGTACGTGTGCCGGGTGACGGCGGGAGTGCCGGCGTAGAAGTCGTTGCCGTAGGTGGCGACCGGCTCGGCGCCCCTTGGCAGCACGATCTCGAAGACGAGGCGGGCCTCCGTGTCCAACTCCGGTATGTACTGGGCGAACTCCTCCTGCCGGGCGTCCCATTCGTCGACGCGGACGCCCATGAGGGGGGCGAGTGGGCCGGGGACGTCGGTGAGGAAGGCACGGTCGTGCTCGTCGACACGGCCGGAGAGGAAGGTCGTCAGGACGGTGCCGCCGCGCGCGGCGACGGCTTCGAGCCGTTCGGCGAGGTCGCCCTTGACCATGTGCAGGACCGGCGCGAGGACCACGTCGTACGGGGTGAGGTCGGCGGTCTGCGGGACCACGTCCATGTCGGCGCCGGCCTCGCGGGCTGCCCGGTAGTAGGCGTGGACCACCTCCTGGTACTTCACCAGCCGGGAGGGGCCGTCGGAGATCTCCAGGGCCCACCAGCTGTCCCAGTCGAAGAGCAGTGCGGTCCGCGCGGGGGTGCGGGCCCCCAGGGTCGCGCCGCCCAGCAGCTCCAACTCCGCGCCGATTTCCGTCACTTCACGGAAGACGCGGGTGTCGTCGCGGCCCGCGTGGCCGATGACCGCGCCGTGGTACTTCTCGCAGGCGCCGCGCGAGGCACGCATCTGGAAGTAGAGGGCGGCGTCGGCGCCGTGGGCGACGGCCTGGAAGGTGGCGAGGCGTAACTCACCTGGCCGGCGCAGCGGGTTGACGTCGCGGCAGGCGGTGGTGGACGGGGTCTGCTCCATCAGCCAGAAGGGGGCGCCGTCCTTCAGGCCGCGCATCAGGTCGTGGGCGAGGGCGGGCCAGGTGGGCGGGGCGTCGAGGGGCGGATAGCTGTCCCAGGACGCGAAGTCGAGGTGGGGTGCCCAGCGGTGGTAGTCGAGGGGGCGGAACATGCCCATGAAGTTGGTGGTGACGGGCGTGTCCGCGTCGTACCGCCGTATCGCCTCCTTCTCCGCCGTGAAGCAGCCGAGCAGTGCGTCGGTGGTGAAGCGGAAGTAGTCCAGGGTGGTGCCCTGGAAGGCCGTGTGGTCGGGGCCGCGCCAGTGCTCGGTGAGGGCGTTCGGGGGTTCGATCTCGGCGAAGTCGGAGTAGCGGTGGGACCAGAAGGTGGTGCACCAGGCGTCGTTGAGGGCGTCGAGGGTGACGTACTTGTCCCGTAGCCAGTCCCGGAACGCGTCGGCGCACAGGCCGCAGTAACAGGTGCCGCCGTATTCGTTGTTGATGTGCCAGGCGAGCAACGCGGGGTGTTCGGCGTAGCGTTCGGCGAGTCTGCCCGCCATCGCTGTCGCGAGTCGCCGGTACGCCGGTGAGCTCGGGCAGAAGTTGTGGCGCTGGCCGTAGCGGTGACGGCGCCCCTCGAAGTCGGTGCGGCCCACCTCGGGGTACTTCCTGGCAAGCCAGGGCGGGACGGCGGCGGTGCCGGTGGCGAGGCAGACCCGGCGGCCCTCCGCGGCCGCACGGTCGAGGATGCGGTCGAGGACGGTGAAGTCGTAGGTGTCCTCGGCGGGTTGGGTGAGCGACCAGGAGAAGACGCCGACGGTGAGGGTGTCGATGCGGGCCTGGCCGAACAGGCGGTGGTCGTCGTCCCGGACGGACTCCGGCCACTGCTCGGGGTTGTAGTCACCGCCGTACCTGATCTTGTCGCTCATGCGGTGAAGTCCTCCTGTGTCTCGGCGATCACCGGGCGGCCGGCGTGCAGCAGGGAGAGCAGCAGCGGGGCGGCGAGCAGCGCGGGCAGGGCCTCGGTCAGCAGGACGGTCAGACCGCCGGCCAGGACGAGCAGGGAGGCGGCGGCGAGGGTGGCGCGGCCGTGCCGGAACAGGAAGTACGCGGCGAGGCGCGCCGTGTCGCGGGTGCGGAAGGCGAAGAGGGAGGTGAGCAGGAGCGCATGCGCGCCCCACAGGAGGGAGCCGGCGCCCACGGTCCCGAGCAGCACCGCCCACCAGCCGGGCAGGCCGGTGGCGGAGAAGTGGGTGAGGGTGAAGGCGATGACCGTCAGCCAGCCGAGCAGCGGCGCCCAAAGCCTCAGCACCGCAAGGGAGTTGAGCCGCCAGCCGCGCCAGTAGGCGCGGGCCGGGTGGAGGTCGGTGAGGTCGCGGTCACGGTGGTGCAGGGCGTAGACGGCGGCGGAGAGGGCGGGGCCCAGTGGGAGGAGGCATACGGCGGCGAGGGGAAGGTTCGAGGGGTCCGGGCTCAGCACGAGCAGCCCCACCAGGCCCGGCGCGGAGGCCGCGAGCAGCAGTGCCTCGACCGTGACGAGGGTGTGGATCAGGGCGGCGGCGCGGGAGAGAGGGCCCGCGCCGAAAGTCACGGAGGGTGCGCTCATCGGGGGTCCCTGCCGAGCAGCCGCCCCTCGTCCGCCCACGCCGGTGTCTCGTCCTGGACCGGGCTGACCTCGACGAGCGTCACCTCGTGGCGGGCCAGCGTGAGGTCCAGGTCCACCCGGCCGTCCTCCACCGGCAGCCGCAGGTGCCGGCGTGCGGGCTCGGCGGCCTCGTGCAGGATGTCGAGCCGGTGCCGGTCGGGCGAGCGGGGGCCGCCCATCCGCTGCCAGGCGGTGCGGGCGTTGCCGTGCTCCTCGTCGACGGTGGACCGGCGTACGAACGCCTCCGCCGCACGCAGGGGGAGGTCGAGGCGCAGGCGGTGTCGCTCGGGTCCGGGCGTCTCGCCGCTGGGGTCGTCGGGCGCCCAGGCGAGGACGGTGACGCGGCCGTCGGCATGGCGGGTCACCAGGTGGTCGTCCCCCCGGGCGAGCAGCTCGGACCCCATCCGGGCCAAGAAGGCGTACAGGTGATACGTCGGCTTTCTGACCTGCCGGTGGGTGAGGAGCCCGAAGCCGCCGTGGAAGAGCGAGGTCGGGACGCCGGCCTCCTCGAACATGTCGCTGAACGTCCAGTACGAGAAGGAGTCGACGTGGTCGCCGCCTCCCGCGAGGACGGGGGCCAGGTAGGCGGCGTTGAAGGCGGTGTCGTGGATGGGGTTGTCGGGGCAGTAGGAGGAGTTGAACTCGGTGATGTGGACCGGGAGTTCGGCCAACGCAGTGCCCTTCAGGCGCTCCCGGGGTGTGGCGAACTGGTCCAGGAGCCCCAGGGCGGGCGCGAGGGTCTGGTACGACCCGAACGGCACATGCTGGGCGGGGCCCGAGGTGTAGGCATGCTTCGAGACGAAGTCGACGGGGACGTCGTGTCGTTCGGTGAACTCGGCGAAGCGGTCCAGCCATTCGTCGGCACCGGGCGAGATGGCCGGGCCGCCGACCTGGAGCTCGGCGTCCACCTCCTTCACCGCGCGCGCCGTCACCTCGTACAGCCGGTGATAGGCCGCTTCGTCCGCCTTCTCCCAGAAGTCGGCCAGGTTGGGCTCGTTCCACACCTCGATCGGCCAGGTGCGGACCTCGTCGAGGCCGTAGCGGTCGACGAGGTGACGGAGGGTCGCGCGGACCAGGTCCGCCCATTCGTGGTGCGAGCGCGGGGGCGTGACGTTGCCCCGCCACCAGAACACCGTCTGCTCCCCCGACGCCAACCCGCCGGGCATGAAGCCGAGTTCGAGGAAGGGCCGGATGCCGAGGTCGAGATAGGCGTCGATGACCTGGTCGACGTAGGTGAAGGAGTGCTGGACGCGCCGGCTGCCCTGCCACTCGTAGGGGCGGTGGACGCCCATGCCGTCGCTCAGCAGACCGTGTCCGCGGATGTACCTGAAGCCGATCTCGCGCTGGATCAGAGCGAGCGAGTCCTGGTAGTCGCGGCGGAGGGCGAGTTCGACGCGGCCGGTGCCGACGCAGGCCCGCCAGGCGTCGGAGAACCGGCCGACGGGCTCGCCGGGGACGCGGATCATCCGTTCTCCTGCTGGAAGCGCTCGTGTGCCTTGTTGTGCAGGTCGACCAGCTGCTGCATGTTCTTGGACTCCAACTCGGTGACGTAGTCGTCCCATTCGGACAGCGATCGTTTGCCGAGGACGAACTTGAGGGTGTTCTGGATGGCGTGGTCCTTCAGCGGGGTGTCCCAGAGGGTCGCCTGTTCCTGCTCCACGGACTGCAGCGGGTGGGCGGGATCGATGGGCAGTTGCTCGCGCTGGGCCATGGCGTCCTGGAACTTCTGCTCGTCCGGGCTGAAGTTGGAGGAGACCAAGGCCCAGCTGCCGCCGTAGGTGAAGACGCCGTTGAAGAAGCCGTAGTCCTTCTGGAGGTCCTTGGGCGCGTCGGGGTCGGAGCCCATGAGGCTGATGCCGGGCTGGAGCTTGTACGTGTCGCCGGAAGCGGTGTAGGTGACGCCGTCGACACCCCACTTGCACAGCTTCTGGCCCTCGTCGGAGTACCAGAGCCAGTCCACGAACTGCATCATCGCCACGAAGGTGTCGCTCTTGAGGGCCTTGCTGGAGATCATGACGCCGTTCTCCAGCCGGGCGCCGCCGAGCACCACCGGGCCGGCCGGGCCGAGCGGCACCGGCACCATCTCGATCTTCGCGCCCTTGACCTGCTTCTCCAGGTTGTAGCGGTAGTTCTGCACCAGCTCCTGCGGGTTGGCGCTGATCGCGAAGGACTTCTCGGCCAGCAGCTTCTGCACCGCCTGGTCGTCCTGCTGGGTGAAGCTCTCCGGGTCCAGCAGCTTGTCGGCGACGAGCTTCCGCATGAACTCGACCATCTGGCGGTAGCTGTCGGTCGCGGCGGTGAAGACGAACTTCTTCGCCCCGGTGTCGAAGCTGATGTTGTCGTACGTCCAGCCCGCCTTGACCCCGTACGCCTGGCCGAGATAGCTGAACAACGCGCCGCACGGGAACGGGGTGTTGGTGCTCCAGCGGTCGGTCAACGGGTATTTGTCGGGGTACTCGGACCTGAGCGCCTTCAGGACGTCGTACACCTCGTCCCAGGTGGTGGGCAGGGCAAGCCCGTGCTTGTCGAGGACGTCCGTGCGGAAGGACAGGGAGTAGCCGGACTTGACCCTCTCGTGCAGGCCGGGCAGCAGGTAGTACTTGCCGTCGGACTGGCGTATGGAGTCCAGCTCGGGTTCGAGCTGCCACTTCTTCACCTTGTCCCGGTAGTTGGGCATCAGGTGCACGTACTCGCTGACCGGGAGGATCGCGCCGGAGGACACGAACGCGACCTCGGAGGGGTGGTACGTCTTGGGGATCAGGAAGGGTGCGTCGCCCGCGCCGATGAGGACGCTGCGCTTCTTCTCGTAGTCCACGAGCGGCACGTCGACCGGCTTCAGGGTGATGCCGGTGCGCTTGGCGACCTCCTCCCAGAACATCCAGTCCTTCTTCGTCGGATAGGTCGGGTTGTTGTTGTGCAGGAGCGAGAAGGACAGCGGCTTGGTGGCCTTGAACTGCTGTCCGGAGCGGTAGTCCTTCATCGCGCCGTGTCGCTTCTTGGACAGGTCCTTGGAGTCCCCGCCGTCGTCGCCGCTGCCGCAGCCGGTGAGGGTCGCGAGGCCGATGAAACCGGCGGCGGCGAGGATCTGACGTCTTGACAGCTCTCCTGCGTTCTTCACGGACACTCCTTTGTTCCGTAAGGGAATTGACGTGCTGTCAGCCCTTGACCGCGCCGAGCATCACGCCCGATACGAAGTAGCGCTGGACGAACGGGTACACGCAGAGGATCGGCAGCGCGGTGAGCACGATGGTGACCGCCTGGATGTTCGCCCCGACCTGGCTGAGCTGCTCGGTGTCGGCACCGGCACTGGAGCCGCCGGTGGCGCCCTGGATGAGATTGCGCAGATAGACGGTGACCGGCATCAGATCCGAGGAGTCCATGTAGAGGAACGCGCTGAACCAGGAGTTCCAGAAGGACACCGAGTAGAAGAGCACCATCGTCGCCACGACCGCCTTGGACAGCGGCAGCACGATCCGCAGCAGGGTGCCGTAGGTGCTCAGGCCGTCGATCTGTGCGGCCTCCTCCAGCTCACCGGGCAGGCTCTCGAAGAAGGCCTTCATCACCAGGAGGTTGAAGACGCTGATCGCGTTGGGCAGGGCGATCGCCCAGATGCTGTTCTTCAGGCCGAGGCTGGTGATCAGGACGTAGTTGGGGATCAGACCGCCGGTGAAGAACATGGTGAACACCGCGACGCCGACGAGGAGGCCGCGCCCCTTGAGGTGCTTCTTCGACAGGACGTAGGCGTAACAGGTCGTCAGCACCATGGCGACGGCGGTCGCGACGACCGTGTAGAGGACGGTGTTGCCGTAGTTCCGCCAGAACATTGAGTCCTTGAACACGATCTCGTACGTGGTGAGGTTGAACCCCTTGGGCCACAGGGTCACTTCACCGGCCCGGATCTGGCGCTCCCCGCTGAAGGACCTCGCGACGATATTGAGGAAGGGGTACAGGGTCACGACCACGACGAGGGTGAGGATCACCCCGTTGACGCCCTGGAAGACCCGGTACGAACGGCTCGGCTTCACCACAGGCTGGTCCCCACTGTGCGGCGCGAGAGCGTGTTGGCGGACGTGATCAGCACCAGGCCGATGATCGCCTCGAACAGGCCGATGGCGGCGGCGTAGCTGAAGCTGTTGGACTCCACGCCGGTGCGGTAGACGTACGTGGAGATCACGTCGGAGGTCTGGTAGGTCAGCGGGTTGTACAGCAGCAGGACCTTCTCGAAGCCGACGGCCAGGAAAGTGCCGACGTTCAGGATGAGCAGCGTGATCATCGTCGGGCGGATGCCCGGCAGGGTGACGTGCCAGGTCTGCTTCCAGCGGCCGGCGCCGTCGATGCGGGCGGCCTCGTACAGGTCCTCGTCGATGGTGGTGAGCGCGGCGAGGTAGAGGATCGTGCCCCAGCCGGCGGTCTGCCAGATCTCGGAGCCGACGTAGATCGTGCGGAACCACTCGGGTTCCTGGATGAAGCGGATCTCGTCGTGGCCGAACCAGCCCAGTACATGGTTGACCGGGCCGTCGGTGGCGAGCATCTGCAGGGTGATGCCCGCGACGATCACGATCGACAGGAAGTGCGGCAGATACGACACCGACTGCACGAACCGCTTCAGGGAGCGCCGGCGCACCTCGTTCAGCAGCAGCGCCAGCACGATCGGGATCGGGAAGCAGAAGACGAGCGTGAGCCCGCCGAGCCACAGCGTGTTCCGGAACACCTGCCAGAAGGTGGGATCGCTGAGGAACATCTCGACATAGCGCAGGCCCACCCAGTGTTCGCCGAAGATCGAGCCGCCCGGCTCGAAGCGGCGGAACGCGATCACATTGCCGATCATCGGCAGATAGCGGAACACCAGGAAGAACAGCAGCGGCAGCACGGCCAGCGAGTACAGCTGCCAGTCGCGGCGCAGCGTCCTCCGCCAGCCGCCGCGCGCGGCGGCTGGCGGAGATGAGACGGACCCGGGCGGGTCCTGGACGCCGGGCGGGGAGGCCGACTTGGTGGAGGTGCTCATGCTCGGTCCTCTCGGACGACGCTGAACCGAAACTTTCGAGCTCTTACCGGTAACTCCGCGGCAACTTAGAGGCAGTTAGAAAGCGCTGTCAATGGGTGTAACAGCGAGGAGTTGATGCCCAGGTACGGAGTTGAAGTGCCTCATCGGCGGGGTAGAAGACGAAGGTCCGGCACTTTGATCTCCGCAAGTTTCCATACAAGGACCGACTCCTGCGAGGTGCCCGTGCCCGCGTTCGACCTGCCGCCCACCGAGCTGACGAGCTACCGACCGGACCTCCAGGAACCCCCGGACTTCGAGGAGTTCTGGCAAGCGACCCTCAAAGAGGCCGCGCAGTACGAGGTGTTGGTGTCGGCACATCCGGTGGACACCGGACTGCGGCTCACCGAGACCTGGGACGTGACCTTCCGGGGCTTCGCCGGCGACCCGGTGCGCGCCTGGTTCAGCCGACCGGCCGGAGTCCCCGAACCACTGCCCGCCGTAGTCGAGTTCGCCGGGTACGGCCGGGGCCGCGGCCTTCCGCACGAGCGGCTGACCTGGGTGAACGCCGGATACGCCCATCTGCTGATGGACAACCGCGGCCAGGGCGACCAGTACGGCTGCGGCGGCGACACCCCCGACCCGCACGCGAGCGCGCCGGGCGGCCCGGGCCCCGCCGTACGCGGCCTGCTCTCCCCGCACGACCACCACTACCGCCGCCTGATCACGGACGCGGTGCGCGCGGTCGCCGCGGTGCGCGCGCTGCCGGGCGTGGACACCGCACGGGTGACGGCCGCCGGCAACAGCCAGGGCGGCGGGCTCGCCCTCGCCGTCGCGGGACTCGTCCCCGACCTCGCGGCGGCCCTGGTGACCGCCCCCTTCCTGTGCGGCATCCGGCGCGCCCTCGACCTCACCGACGCCGCGCCCTACGGCGAGATCACCGCGTATCTGTCGGTGCACCGGGGCGCCGAGCGGGCCGCGTACCACACGCTCGCGCACATGGAGGGGATCTCCTTCGCCCGGCGTGCGCATGCCCCGGCCCATTTCGGGGTGGGCCTGCGCGACACGGTCTGCCCGCCGAGCGGGGCGTACGCCGCCTTCAACCGTTACGGCGAGCTGACGAGCACCGAAACGCGCACGGAGATCCACGCGTATCCGTTCAACGGGCACGAGGGCGGCGACGCGATGCATGTGCGTCGCCAACTGACCTGGCTGCACGAGCTGCTGAGGACGGGCCCGGCACCTGCGTAAACGCCGCTCGCCCGGCCGGACTCCCAACTCGATTGGGAGAGTTGGGGGTTGACACGGTAGAGTGTTGTCCAGACCACTCGACAACGTTGTCCGACCCCCCGTTCTTGCAACGTTGTCCATCCCGGGACAGGCCATCACCCCCCTCAACCTGTCCCCTGACGGACCCGGTGGACGCCACGGCTCTCGCGTCCACCGGGTCCGCTTCAAGAGGGGCTCGGGATCAGCCGACCCGGCAGGGCAGGGTCGTCGCGCTGTCACCGCCGGAGCCGGAGACTACGTAGCCGAACGTCGTGCTCTGCCCCGGACTCAGGGAGCCGTTCCAGTTCGCGTTGTGGACCATCACGTCCTGGCCGGTGTAGGTCGCGGTGCCGTTCCAGAGGCTGTCGACCTTCTGACCGGCCGGGAGCGTCCAGTCGACCATCCAGCCGAGCATCGGGACATCACCGGAGTTGGTGACGGTCACCTCGGACTGGTAGCCGCCGTTCCAGCTGCCGGTCGTCCTCCGGGTGGCGGTGCAGGTGCCCGGCACGGGCTCGTTCGGGTCGCCCGGGTCGTGAATGCCCGTCACCTCGCCGTTGCCGCCGTCGAAGACGATGTCGGAGCAGGAGTAGAAGGTCTCCGCACTGTCCGAGCGCTGCCAGACCATGTAGATGATGTGGCGGCCCGACTTGTTCGCCGGAAGCTGCCCGCTCCAGGAGTAGTTGGCCTCGACCGTGCCCGGACTGCCGTTCAGCGGCGGGTGGTCGACGGAGAGGAAGGGCTGCTCCTCCATGTCGTTCCAGGTGAGGGTCCGGGTCGGGTCGAAGCCGTCCTTGGTGATGTAGACGTAGAACCAACCCGGGTGCGCGGCCCAGGCGTTGTAGGAGAAGTCGACGGTCGCGCCCGAGGTGAGGTGGGTGAGCGGCCAGTCGTCGCGGGGCGCGTTGAAGCCGGTGAAGTTCGTGTTCCCGCCGCTGCACAGCTCGCCGTCCGGCACGAAGCCGCGGGTGCGGCCGGCGCCGTCCGAGCGGAGCACCGAGAACCAGTTGTAGAAGGGCGTGGTGCCGCTGACCGCCTGCGCGTTCTTGCAGGCCGGGTTGACCGGCTTGATCTCACCGGTGTCGGTCAGCCCGTCCTGCCAGCACAGGAAGGTGCGGCTGGCGGGCTTCATGGGGGTACCGTGCGCCTCCGCCTCGCCGCCGGTCGTCATGACCAGGCTGAGCGCCGGGATCGTGGCGAGCAGGGAGACCAGGACGAGGAAGAGGGCTCTGGTGCGGGTGGGGGGCGTTAATCGGCGTGGTCCCGCCGATGCCGATTCTGTTTTTGTCAGGATCATGACAGACTAGTCCGTTCCTTGAGGCACGGGCCGTGCGGATCCGTGTGTGGGGTGACGGGGGTGGGAGCGGCTCCGCGAGCGGGTTCCGGTCCGCCCGTATGGGAGCGCTCCCACCCCACCTGACCGGAAGTTAGCGCCGTGGGGGGCAGTTGTAAACGTCTGGCGCATGCGTCGCCCTCTTCGCCGCGCACAAGGTCCCCTACTACTGGCGCGTCGAACTGGACCGGGACCAAAGGCTCGCGGTCCACGAGTACTGGCTGAACGCGGACACCCTCGCGTACTTCCCCGCACCGTCGCACCCGGTGCACCACGACAAGCTCGTCACCGAGCTGCCGTTCCCCGTCGAGATCGACCTCGACGCGCTCATCGGCTTCTGATCACACCGGACACGAGGCCTGGAAGGCCAGCCGGGCCTCCGCGTCCTCCCCCACCGCGGTCAGCAGGTCGTCGAGTTCGAGGAACTCCTCCCACACCGTCCGCCCACTCGCCTCCGCCAGCCTGCGGACCAGCAGGTCCTCCAGGGCCGGGACGCGTTTGCCCTTCCAGGCCTTGTCGGCCACGCTGACCAGCAGATCCTCGATCCCGATGTCCGGCAGGGTCCAGCTCGCGTGGGTGGCGGCGAAGCGGGCGAGTCCCGCGTCGACGCCATGGGCCAGCAGCAGGCGGCGGCCGGCCTCCTCGTGCGCGGAGCCCGGGCCGGAGAGTTCGGCGACGTGCGTCGCCTTGCCGATGTCGTGCGTGGCGGCGCCGAAGAGTACGGCGTCCCGGTCGAACCGGGTCGCCGGGTGCCGCCGCGCCATCCAGTCGACGAGCTGGTGCGCCACGTCGTGGACCGCCCGCAGATGGGCCGCGAGGCGCGGCGGTGCATCCAACTCCCGCAGCAGCCGTACCACTTGCTCGGGGAGTGGGTGCAGGGGCGGGTCCGTGTCGGCGGCCAGCGCACGGCGGAGGAGATCGGTGGAGGGCGGCGGGGTCACCCGGTCAGGGTAGGGGGCTCGGGCCGATGCTGCGGCGGGTTTCTGGCCCTGACCCCTTATACCGACGCCGGTCTGGGGCGCCCCGTAACCACCCCGCTCGCCTCGCCCACCGCCGGCAGCTCGATCGTGAACTCGGTACGCCCCGGGGCGCTTTCCACCTGGATGCGGCCCCCGTGAGCCGTCGTGATCGCCGCCACGATGGCCAACCCCAGCCCCGCGCCACCCGAGTTGGCGTCCGCGCGGGAGCGGGACGTGTCGGCTCGGGTGAAGCGTTCGAAGACGGTGGGCAGAAGGGTGGGCGGGATGCCGGGGCCGTCGTCGCGGACGCGGATCACGCGGCGGGAGTCGGTGGACTCGACGCTCGCCACCACCCGGGTGCCGGCGGGCGTGTGCATCCGCGCGTTGGTCAGCAGGTTGGCGACCACCTGGTGCAGCCGGGCCTCGTCGCCGGTCACCGACGCCGGTGCGTCCAGGCGGAGTTCGAGCTGCCAGTCGTGGTCGTCGCCCGCCGCCCGCGCGTCCCACACCGCCTCGGCGACCAGCGCCGCCAGGTCCACCTCGGTGGACTGCAAGGGGCGGCCCTCGTCCAGCCGGGCCAGCAACAGCAGATCCTCCACCAGGCCGGTCATCCGTGCCGACTCGGCCGAGACCCGGCGCCAGGCCAGCACCGGTTCGATCCGGCCGTTACCGCGGTTCATCAGCTCGGCGTATCCGGCGATCGAGGCGAGGGGCGTACGGAGTTCATGGCTCGCGTCGGCCAGGAATCGCCGCATGCGTTCCTCGGTGCGCCGGCGTTCGGCGAGGGAGGACTCCGCGTGGTCGATCATCCGGTTGAGCGCGGCGCCGACCTGGCCGGCCTCGCTGCCGGGGTCGGTGTCCCGTTCGGGCACCCGGGTGAGGGCGGTGACCTCGCCGTGGCCGAGCGGTGCGCGGGAGACCTCGGCGGCGGTGGCGGCGACCCGGCCGAGGGGGCGCAGTTGCCGTCGTATCACCACGGCGCAGACGCAGCCGGCGACGGTGAGCCCGGCGGCCGCGACGGCCGTTTCGACCGCGGCCAGTACGCCGATCATGTGCCGGACGTCGTCCATGGGCAGCCCGGTGAGGACCCGGATCCCGCCGCTCTCGACCGCGGTGACCCGGTAGGTGCCGAGGCCGGGAACGGTCCGGGTGTGCTTCGAGCCGTCCGTCGCGAGGTCCGCGAGGGCTGCGGTCTGCTCGGCGGTGAGGATTCGTGGGGCGGCGTCCTGGCTGACGACCCCGGCGGAGAGGATCGTGCCGTTGTCGTCGAGGCGGGCCGCGAGCAGGCCGGCGGGGTGGCCGTTCTCGTCGAGGAAGCCCAGGTCGTCCTCGTCCCCCGGGTCCAGCGCGGCCCCGCCGAGGCTGCGCGCGGCGGCGTCGGTGACGCGGCCGTCGAGGTCGCCCATCAGATAGGCGCGTTGGACGACGGCCGTGGTGAGCGCCATCGCGGCGCACACGGCGACGAGGGTGACGCCGACGAACACCAGCAGCCGGGTGCGCAAGGAGCGGATGCGTCGCCGGGCGCTCATCTCCCGTCCTCCGCGGCTCCGATGGCGCACCCGAGTCCGCGCACGGTGTGGATCACCGGCGCCCGACCCCTGTCGAGCTTGCGGCGCAGGCCGGAGACGCAGACCTCGACGAGGTTGCCGTCGCCGTCGAAGGCGCTGCTCCACACGTGGTCGAGGATTCGGGCCCTGCTCAGCACCTGGCGCGGGTCGGTCAGGACCAGGTCGCCCAGGACGTGGACGGAGTGCGGCCGCCGCGGGCCGGAGTCGTCGCCGCTGCCGTGCTCGGCCCCGGTGCGGCGCTGCGGTCGGCGCAGCCGCGGCACGGCCCCCTCCAAGGAGAAGGGCTTGGTCACGCAGTCGTCGGCGCCCGCCTCCACCCCGTCGGGGGCGGCGAGCGTCAGCACCGTCAGCCGCGGGTTCCCGTGGCACATCGGGTGCGGCCGGCGCGGCACCCCCGGGCCGTCCAGGCCGGGCGACGTCCCGTCGAACACCACGGCCCGCGGCGCGCGGCCACGGGCGGCGTTCAGCGCACTCCGTCCGTCCAGCGCCGTACACGGCCGCCGGCCCGCCTCGGTGACGGCGACGCGGAGCACTTCGGTGAGAGCGGGTTCGTCGACGACGATGACGCGGGCGCGGCCGGTTCGGTACCCGGCGGTGGCGGACATGTACCGATCCTGTCCCGGTCGGCTGGGGGAACCCTGTGTTCAACCTGAGTTCCGGCGATGTCCCGGGCGGAGAACGGCGAGGGCCGCACCCCCGTTCCCGGGGATGCGGCCCTCTGCTGCCGTGCCGTACCGCTTACTTGCGGATCAGGTTGCGCAGCACGTACTGCATGATGCCGCCGTTGCGGTAGTAGTCCGCCTCACCGGGGGTGTCGATGCGGACGACCGCGTCGAACTCCACACCGGTGTCGGTGGTGACCTTGACCGTCGACGGGGTCGTGCCCTCGTTGAGCTCGGTGACGCCCGAGATCGAGAAGGTCTCCTCGCCGGTCAGGCCGAGGGAGTCGGCGTTCTGGCCGGCCGGGAACTGCAGCGGCAGGACGCCCATGCCGATGAGGTTCGAGCGGTGGATGCGCTCGTACGACTCGGTGATGACGGCCTTGACGCCGAGGAGCGCGGTGCCCTTGGCCGCCCAGTCGCGGGACGAGCCGGAGCCGTACTCCTTGCCGCCCAGGATGACCAGCGGGATGCCGGCGGCCTGGTAGTTCTGCGAGGCGTCGTAGATGAACGACACCGGCGCGTCGGCCTGGGTGAAGTCGCGGGTGTAACCGCCTTCCGTCCCCGGCGCGATCTGGTTGCGCAGACGGATGTTGGCGAACGTGCCGCGGATCATGACCTCGTGGTTGCCTCGGCGGGAGCCGTAGGAGTTGAAGTCACGACGCTCCACACCGTGCTCGGTGAGGTACTTGCCGGCCGGGGTGTCGGCCTTGATCGCACCGGCCGGGGAGATGTGGTCGGTGGTGACCGAGTCGCCCAGCTTGGCCAGGACGCGCGCGCCGGAGATGTCGGCGACCGGCTTCGGCTCCATCTCCATGCCCTCGAAGTACGGGGGCTTGCGGACGTAGGTCGACTCGGCGTCCCACTCGAAGGTGTTGCCGGTCGGGATCGACAGGGCCTGCCACTGGGCGTCGCCCGCGAAGACGTCCTGGTAGGACTTGGAGAACATGTCCTCGCCGATGGCGTTGGCGACGACGTCGTTGACCTCGGCCTCGGTCGGCCAGATGTCGGCCAGGTAGACCGGCTTGCCTTCCTGGTCCGTGCCGAGGGCGTCCTTGGTGATGTCCACCTTCATGGAGCCCGCGAGGGCGTACGCGACGACCAGCGGCGGGGAGGCCAGGTAGTTCATCTTGACGTCGGGGTTGATACGGCCCTCGAAGTTCCGGTTGCCGGAGAGGACCGAGGTCACCGCGAGGTCGTGGTCGTTGACGGCCTTGGAGACCTCCTCCGGCAGCGGGCCGGAGTTGCCGATGCAGGTGGTGCAGCCGTAACCGACCAGGTTGAAGCCGACCTTGTCGAGGTACGGGGTCAGGCCCGCCTTGTCGAAGTAGTCGGTGACGACCTTCGAACCCGGGGCGAGGGTGGTCTTGACCCACGGCTTGCGGGTCAGGCCCTTCTCCACGGCCTTCTTCGCGACGAGCGCGGCGGCGACCATGACGTACGGGTTGGAGGTGTTGGTGCAGGAGGTGATGGCGGCGACCGTCACGGCACCGTGGTCGATCTCGTACGTCGAGCCGTCGGGGGCGGTGACCGTGGTGAGACGGGTCGGTACGCCGTTGGAGGCGGCCGGGGCGTCGGAGGCCGGGAAGGACTCGACGCCCGCCTCGTCCGCGGTGTCCACGTAGTTGCGGACGTCCTGGGCGAACTGCTGGGCGGCGTTGGCGAGGACGATGCGGTCCTGCGGGCGCTTCGGGCCGGCGATCGACGGGACGACCGTCGACAGGTCCAGCTCCAGCTTCTCGGAGAAGTCGGGCTCGGCCTTCGGGTCCAGCCAGAGGCCCTGCTCCTTGGCGTACGTCTCGACGAGCGCGACCTGCTGCTCGGAGCGGCCGGTGAGCTTGAGGTAGTTCAGGGTCTCGCCGTCGATCGGGAAGATCGCGGCGGTGGAGCCGAACTCCGGCGACATGTTGCCGATGGTGGCGCGGTTCGCGAGCGAGGTGGCGGCGACGCCCTCGCCGTAGAACTCGACGAACTTGCCCACGACGCCGTGCTTGCGGAGCATCTCGGTGATGGTCAGCACCAGGTCGGTGGCGGTGGTGCCGGGCTTGAGCTCACCGGTCAGCTTGAAGCCGACCACGCGCGGGATGAGCATCGAGACCGGCTGGCCGAGCATCGCGGCCTCGGCCTCGATGCCGCCGACGCCCCAGCCCAGCACACCGAGGCCGTTGACCATGGTGGTGTGCGAGTCGGTGCCGACGAGGGTGTCGGGGTAGGCCTGGCCGTTACGGACCATGACGGTGCGGGCCAGGTGCTCGATGTTGACCTGGTGGACGATGCCGGTGCCCGGGGGGACGACCTTGAAGTCGTCGAAGGCGGTCTGGCCCCAGCGCAGGAACTGGTAGCGCTCCTTGTTGCGGCCGTACTCCAGCTCCACGTTCTGCTGGAAGGCGTCGTGGGTGCCGAACTTGTCGGCGATGACGGAGTGGTCGATGACCATCTCGGCCGGGGAGAGCGGGTTGACCTTCGCCGGGTCGCCGCCGAGGGCCTTCACGGCCTCACGCATGGTGGCGAGGTCGACGACACAGGGGACGCCGGTGAAGTCCTGCATGATCACGCGGGCCGGCGTGAACTGGATCTCCTGCGACGGCTGGGCCTGCGAGTCCCAGCCGCCGAGGGCACGGATGTGGTCGGCGGTGATGTTCGCGCCGTCCTCGGTGCGGAGGAGGTTCTCCAGCAGCACCTTCAGGCTGTAGGGAAGGCGCGCGGAGCCCTCGACCTTGTCCAACCGGAAGATCTCGTACGACTCGTCGCCCACCTGCAGCGTGCTGCGGGCGTCGAAGCTGTTCGCCGACACGACAGTCTCCTTCATTGATGTGCGCGTACCACCACGATCCTGCCGCCACGCCATCTTGGCCGATCCGCTAAGGTAAGGCTAAGTTAGGTAGGCCTTACCGCCGGACCGGTGATGCCGCACGGCTGCGGTGCACCTCGGCAGATATCTCGATGTCGAGATAACTCTAGTACATGGGGCCGGGATGGTCATGCCCGGTCCCCCTGTGATGTCCTCCCTCGACCATGGACCCAGGCGATTTCCACCGCCACGCGGGCGGCCGGCCGGCATGCCATCAGTTCGCCAACTCGGGGTAGCCGAAGGGTGCGTCCACGAAACCCCGACGGGAGGCTTCCATGCCCCTCACATTTCGCAAGAGTTTCCGCATCCTGCCCGGCGTACGGCTGAACATCAACCGTCGCTCCTGGTCCATCACCACCGGTGGCAGGCACGGCCCCCGGCGCACCCACAGCAGCACCGGACGTCGTACGACATCGATGGATTTGCCCGGACCTTTCGGGTGGCGTCGTACCCGTACCGCCAGGCGCCGTTGACGGTCCGTCACCCGAACGGACCCCCCGGGAGGCGCCATCTCATATCTGAGATAGCCTCAACCTCATGGCAGACGACTACCTCGTACGCATCGGCAAGCTCATCCGTGACGCCCGGCAGCACCGGGGCTGGACACAGACACAGCTCGCCGAGGCGCTCGGTACCAGCCAGAGCGCCGTCAACCGCATCGAGCGCGGCAACCAGAACATCAGCCTTGAGATGATCGCTCGAATCGGTGAAGCCCTGGACAGCGAAATCGTCTCTCTGGGCTATGCGGGCCCGATGCATCTGCGAGTGGTGGGCGGTCGTCGGCTGTCCGGCGCGATCGACGTGAAGACGAGCAAGAACGCGTGTGTCGCCCTGCTGTGCGCCTCGCTGCTCAACAAGGGGCGCACGGTGCTGCGCCGGGTCGCCCGCATCGAGGAGGTCTACCGTCTGCTGGAGGTCCTCCAGTCCATCGGTGTGCGCACCCGCTGGATCAACGACGGCGTCGACCTGGAGCTGGTACCCCCGGCCGAGCTGGACATGGGCGCCATCGACGCCGAGGCGGCCGTGCGCACCCGGTCCATCATCATGTTCCTCGGCCCGCTGTTGCACCGCATGGACAGCTTCAAGCTGCCCTACGCCGGCGGCTGCGACCTCGGCACGCGCACCATCGAGCCGCACATGATCGCGCTGCGCCGGTTCGGTCTGGACATCGCGGCAACCGAGGGGCTCTACCACGCCCAGGTGGACCGCGCCCTCTCCCCCGACCGCCCGATCGTGCTGACCGAGCGCGGGGACACGGTCACCGAGAACGCGCTGCTGGCCGCGGCACGGCATGACGGCGTGACGACGATCCGCAACGCCTCCTCCAACTACATGGTCCAGGACCTGTGCTTCTTCCTGGAGGCACTCGGGGTCAAGGTCGAGGGCATCGGCACCACCACGCTCACCGTGCACGGCGTGCCGAACATCGACGTCGACGTGGACTACTCCCCCTCCGAGGACCCGGTCGAGGCGATGAGCCTGCTGGCCGCCGCCGTGGTGACGGAGTCGGAGCTGACGGTGCGCCGGGTGCCGATCGAGTTCCTGGAGATCGAGCTGGCGGTCCTGGAGGAGATGGGCCTCGACCACGACCGCACGCCCGAGTACTTCGCCGACAACGGCCGCACCCGCCTGGTCGACCTCACGGTCCGCCCCTCCAAGCTGGAGGCGCCGATCGACAAGATCCACCCGATGCCGTTCCCCGGCCTGAACATCGACAACGTCCCGTTCTTCGCGGCCATTGCGGCGGTCGCCCAGGGCAAGACGCTGATTCACGACTGGGTGTACGACAACCGGGCGATCTACCTCACCGACCTCAACCGCCTCGGCGGCAGGCTCCAGCTGCTGGACCCCCACCGCGTCCTGGTCGAGGGCCCCACCCGCTGGCGCGCCGCCGAGATGATGTGCCCGCCGGCCCTGCGCCCCGCCGTCGTCGTCCTACTGGCGATGATGGCGGCGGAGGGCACGTCCGTGCTGCGCAACGTGTACGTCATCAACCGGGGGTACGAGGACCTGGCCGAGCGGCTGAACTCGATCGGGGCGCAGATCGAGATCTTCCGGGACATCTGACCCCGCCTCCGGACGAACCCCGCCGCACCCGAGCGCGGTGCCGCCCTCCCGAATCGGCCCCGGTGCCGGCGGGAGGGCGGTTCAATGGTGCTGCGCGGAGGGAGACTTCCGGCAGGGCGAAGGGGGCTGCCATGACGGTGGGGCGGGCGTCCACGTACGAGGAGGTCACCGATCCGCGGTTCGGTGAGCAGGCCGCGCGGCTGTTCACGGTGGAGCGGTTCGCCGGGATGACCGTGCTCACGGGTCCGTGTCCTCGGTGCGGGCAGGTCTTCGAGTTTCCCGTCGCCGAGGAGCTGGTCCGCGACGTCGGCTCCGACGACGACGGGGACGAGGTCCTCGTGTACTGCATGTCCGCCGAGGAGTTCACCGGCCGCCCTCCCGACCGCACCGGATGCGGCGCCTACTGGATGCTGCGCCTTGTCTGACCCCGGGGGGCCGCGCCTGCGAGCGGGCGGCGCCGCCACGCGCCGCGACCTCCTGCGGGAGCGGGAACGCCGGAGCCTGCTGGCGGACGAACTGGTCCGGGTCCGCGAGTCGGCCACCGCATGGCGCAACGGTCTGGCCGGACTGATCACCGCGCTCGTCGGGTTCAGCCTCATCCGCGGGCGCAGCGACATCGGACAGCTGACTCCCGCCTGGGCCCGTGCCGTGGGCGTCCTGCTCCTGCTGGCCCTGGCCGTGGGTACGGCGGCGGCGTTCGCCGTGCTGCGGGCCGCGCACGGACGCCCGAACATCGTCGTCATGCGGGCCGCGGAACCGGCCGCGGTCGCCGCTCACGGCGAGGCGCTGCGCTCCGCCCGCTCCCTGCGCGCCGGGATCGCCCTGTCCCTGGTCTGTCTGGTGCTGCTCACCGGCGCGGTCGGGGTCACCTGGTACGGCCCCGAGAAGGACGCGGCGCTGCTGCGGGTGCGGCAGCCGGGCGGGACGGTGTGCGGCAAGGTCGTGCGGACCGGAGCGGGCAGCATGACGCTGGAGCACAACGGTGTACGGACCACCGTCCGGTTGCGCGACGCCGTCTCCGTGGAGCCGGTGAAAGCCTGCTGACGGCCTGGCAGCCGTGATCCGGCCCGGGTGAAAACGGCACACCGTGATCAGAAGCGTCATTCTCGCCCCAAAGGGTATGAACCTCCGGCCGGGCACCGCCCACGGTCGGTGGCCGGTTCCACAAGGACCAGGGGGAAGCGGGGGGCGGCCATGGTGCGTGCCCGGAGTCTGAGCAGCCTGCGCGAGCGCATCGAGCGATGTCTGGCCACGAGTGACAGCCGAGCGGTGCTCGAACCGCAGGCGGAGAGCGAGGCCGCCGCGCTGGCGGCGACGGTGACGGACTTCACCGCCGACATCGAGGCCGTACACACCCTCGGCTGGTGGCACTGGTGCCGCTATCTGGTGCTGCCGCAGGGCGAGGACGCCCCGGAACTCGCCCGTGCCCTCACCCTGTTGGAGCCGGTGTACCGGGTGCTGCCCGACAAGGTTCCGGAGCCGGTGCGCGAGCACCTGGCGCGGGCCGCCGCAGGTTCGCGCGCGGCGGAGAGCAACGATCCCGGGGCCTGGGCCGCGCGGGCCTACGAGTTGCTCGTCCAGGCCGAGCGCACGCAGGACCGGGGCGCGGCGGACGAGGCGGCGAGGCTGCTGCGCCGGCTCCTGGCGGAGGTGCCGCCGGACCACCCCGAGTACGACACCGCGGAGATGAACCTGGGCTCCGCCCTGCTGCTGGGCTCCGGGCCCGGGCGACGGGACGACCTCGACGAGGCCGTGCAGGTGCTGCGCCGGGTGGCAGCGCGCCTCGCCGGCAGCGGTGGCGCCCTCGCCCACGGCCGGGCGCTGGTCAACCTGGGCAGCGCGCTGACCCAGCGGTTCGCGGTGACCCGCGACGCGGGCGACGCCGCCGAGGCCGCGGAGGTGCTGCGCCGGGCCGCCGCACTACTGCCCGAGGAGTCCCCCGAGAACGTGACCGCGCTGTTCGCGCTGGCCATGGCCCTGGCCGCGCGGAACGAGGCGACGGGCGACGACGCGGCCCTGGACGAGGCCGTCACCCTGCTGGAGTACCTGGACACGGGCCACCCCACGGCAAGGTCGCAGCGGGCCCGTATCTCCGCGGCCCGCGCCGCGCTCATGCAGCGCCGGCACGAGCGCGGCGGAGACCTGGACTCGCTGCGCGACCGGGCGGCGGTGCTGCGCCAGGAGGCCCGGCGGCTGGCCAAGGGCGATCCCCGGCTGCTCCAGGTGCTGGACGATCTGGCCCGGACGCTGCGTCGGCTCGCGGAACTCGCCGCGGACACGGGTCCGTTGCGGGAGGCGGAGGACGTGCTGCGCGAGGCCGTCGAGGCCGCTCCCGCCGACTCCCCCGACCGCGACCTGCGGCGGGAGGACCTCGCGCAGCTACTGGTCTCCGACCACCTCGCCACGGGCGACGCGGAGCCCCTGGCGGCCGCGATCGCCGTACTGCGCGCGCTCGTGACAGGTCCGGAGCCGGATCCCACCGTGCGGATGAGGTACCTCAACCACCTCGGGAACGCCCTGACACTCCGTCACCATCTGTACGGCGACCACGAGTCGCTGGACGAGGCCGTCGGACTGCTGCGCGAGGCCCTGGAGTTGCCCGGGACGGATCCGCGGATCCGGGGGCCGGTCGCCTCCACCCTGGCCGCCGCCCTGGACGCCGTCCTCGGCCTGACCCAGAACCCCGAGACGCTCGACGAGTCCATCGCCCTGCACCGCGAGGCGCTGGCCGCGGAACCACCGGACTCGCCCGAACTGCCCAGGCTGCGCAGCAACCTGGGGAACGCGCTGCGCGTGCGGCACGACGTCTCCGGCGGGTCGGCGCCCCTCGACGAGGCGAGGGAGCTGCTGGAACAGGCGGTCCAGGGGATGCCGGCCGACCACCCGCGACGCCTGATGGTGCTGGCCAACCTGGGCATGTGCCTGGCCGCGCTGCACCGTACGGCGCCCGATCCGGAGACCGCCCGGCAGGCCCTCGCGGCGCTGCGCGCCCCGGTTTCCGGACTGCCGCCCGGCCATCCCGAACATCCGCACGCCGTAGGCATGTTGGTGCACACGCTGCGCCGGCTGCATGAGGAGACCGACGATCCCGCGCTGCGCGAGGAGGCCGAGGAAACGCTGCGCGCGGTCGGTGCCACGCCGCCGCGCACACTGGCGGAGCGCTCGGTCTTCCGGAGCCGGCTGCGTCGGATCGGGCACGACCGGGCCGCGGGCGACGCCGAACCGGAGCCTCTGATCAGGCGGTTCCGGGACTGGGCCGAGAACCCCGGGGACCACCTGGAACTGACCGGACCCGCGGCGCAGGACGAGGCACGGCAGCTGCGTGAACTGCTGGACACCGGTGGCGCGTCCGATCCGGTCGCCGCCGTCCTCACGCTCGGGATGTACCACCTCGCGCGCCACCGGCTCGACACACGGCTCACGGACGACCTGGTGGCGGCCGTGGAGTGCTTCGCCGAGGGGGCGCGCTCCCTGCCGGAGGCGGTGCCCCCGGCGCTGCGGCCGCTGGCCCGCCTGGACCGGCCCGACGCCGACGCCGACACCGGTCCCTCGGACGCGGAGGACGCCGTCCTCGCCCGGATCGACACCCTGTTCCTGGCGGGACGCTACGGCCACGCGACCGGGGACCGGCGGGCCCTGGAACTGGCCGTGCGCACCGGCCGGTCGCTGCTCGGCGAACACGACGAGGAGACGCGGGACTCGGTACTGAACGGGCTGGCGGGGGCGCTGCTCGTCCTCATGGAGGACCACGGAGCGCTCGCGCTGCTCGACGAGTTGATCGGTCTGCTGGAAGAGGCCGTCTCGCGGATCCCCGACGACGACGAACGGCATCCGGACCTCCTGGCCCGGTTGAGCGGCATGCTGATGAGGCGCTTCCAGCGGGACCATCGGCCCGAGGACATCGACCGTGCCGTGGCGGGGCACCGCGCGGCGCTGGCCGCCGTGGGACCGGACAGCTCCCCCACGGACCGGGGGGAGCACCTCACCAACCTCGGGCTCGCCCTCCAGGCCCGGTACAACGCGGGCCCCTCGGCCGACGCGGCGGACGTGGACGAGGCCGTGTCGGCCTTCCGTGCCGCCTTGGACACGCTTCCCGGGGACTCGGTCCTGCGGGGCGGTGTGCTCACCAATCTGGGCGGGGCGCTCACCGAACGCTACGAGATCACCCGGGACGCGGCGGACCTCGCCGCCGCGCTCGACAAACGCAGGGAGGCGGTCCGGAGCCTCCCGGAGGAGCATCCCCAGCGACCGCTCACCCTGGTGAACGTGGCTGTCACCCTGCTGACCGCGGTCCGGCTGCCGCCGGTTCCGCCGCCCCCGCCCGACGCCCGTACCGCGCCGGCGGACCTGGTCGCCGAGGCGGTGGCCCTGCACCGGACGGCGCTGACCCTCACCCCCGAGGACAACCCGCGCCACCCCGCCATGCTGGGGCATCTGGGATCAGTCCTGGTCACCCAGCACCAGGAGACCGGCGACCGCCGCCCGCTGGACGAGGCCGTCGTCCACCTTCAGCGGGCCGTGCAGCTCTGCGAGACGCGGGGACGGCCCGACGCGCCGTACAAGGACCTGTCCAGCGCGCTGCTGATGCGGCATCTGCTGACGGGTGCGCTCGGGGATCTCGACGACGCGGCCGCCACCGGCCTCGCCGCGCTGGACGCCGAGCCGGAACACGCCGATCTGCTGGACCACCTGGCGACGGTGCTCAGCACCCGGTACGAGCGCACGGGCTCCCCGGACGATCTCGCCGAAGCCATCGAGCGTGGCCGTGCGTCCGTCGCCGCGTCGGTGCCCGGCACCGGCAGCCACGCGATGCACAGCCACAACCTGGCCCTTGCCCACTCCCGCCGCCACCAACTGCTCGGCGACCCGGCCGACCTGGAGGAGGCGGTCCGGCTGGTCCGCGAGACGCTGCCCGCGCTGGCGCGCCATCTGCCGCACCGGGTCCAGCAGGCCAGGATCACCTTCGCCGGACTGCTGGAGGACCGTTACACGTCCACCTCCTCGCGGGCGGATCTGGAGGAGGCGCTGCTGATCCTGCGCGACGTCGCCGACCACATCCCGTCCTCGGGACCCGACCCGATGGCGCTGTCGGCGTCCTGCGGCTCCCAGTTGACGACCCTGGCCCAGCACGTCGACGATCCCGGCCCGCTGCTGGAGGAAGGGCTGCGGCTGTCCCGCGCGGCGCTCGACGGCACACCGGCCGGCCACGACAGCCTGCCCGTCAGGCAGGCTCAGCTCGCCTCCGCGCTGGCCCAGGTCTACCGGCTCACCGGCGACCTGGACGCCCTCAACGAGGCCATCGTGCTCGGGCAGGAGGCGGTGCGCCGGCGTCCCCCCGGCCACCTGGACCGCAGCCGGATGATGTCGTCCCTCGCGCTGCGCCTCAGGGAGCGCTTCGCACGGTCCGGGGACATCGCCGACCTGGACGACGCGACAGCCCTGGAGCGCGGTGCACTGGACCTGATCCCGGCCGACGCTCCCCGGCGGGCGCAGGCCCTGGCCAATCTCGCCGGGTCCCTGACACACCACGCCCGGGTCACCGGGCGCGCCGAGGAGCTGGACGAGGCCGTGGACCTGGCCCGGGCGGCGGTCGAGACGACTGCCCCCGGCGACTTCGACGGCGCGCGGCGCAGGACCGTCCTGGCGACCTGTCTGACGCAGCGCTTCGAGGCGCGCGGCGACACCGCCGACCTCACGGAGGCGGTACGGCTCGCACGCGACACCCTCGCGCGGGGCATCACGGACGACGAGATGGGCCCCACGCTGCGGTCCGACCTCGCGGTGACGCTGCTCGCCGGTTTCCAGCACACCCGCGACCCCGCGACCCTCTCCGAGACCATCGGGCAACTGGAGCTCGCCGCCGGCGCGTTCCCCGCGGACCACCCCGCCCGCTGTGTGGCACTGACCAACCTGGGCACCGCCCACGTCGACCGCGCCGAGCTCACCGGCGACCGGACCGACCTCGACGCGGCACTCGCCCACTGGCGCGACGCCGCGCGGACGGCGTCGGGGCCGCCGCCGCACCGGCTGGTGGCGGCCACCTCCTGGGCGTCGCACGCGGGCACGGCGGCCCTGGCCGCCCGGGCCACGGAGTCCGCTAAGGACGCCGCCCGGCGCACCCGGGAGGCGCTGACGGCCTTCACCGAAGCCGTCACCCTGCTGCCCCTGGTGGCGTGGCGGGGACTGGACCGGCCCGCCCAGGAACGCCATCTCGCCGAGCAGCTGGGCCTGGCCTGCGAGGCGGCGGCCTGGGCCGTCGAGTCCGGGGCGCCGGAGCGGGGCCTGGAGCTGCTGGAGCAGGGCCGCTCCGTGCTGTGGGCGCAACTGCTGGAGACCTGGACCGAGTTCGACGACCTGCGCTCCGCCCGGCCGGACCTCGCCGCGCGGCTTGAGGCGCTGCGCACCGCCTGGCAGGGCCCGGTCCCGGAGGCCGACGCCGTACCGGCCGGCCCGGACGGGGTGCCCTCGGTGGTGTGGTCACGCCGCGACCCGGGACACGCTCGGCGTGACCGCGTGACCCGGCAACAGGGCACGGCGGGCGCCTGGGACCGGCTGCTCGCGGAGATCCGGGCCTGCCGGGGCTTCGAGGGCTTCCTGCTCCCGCCGCGCGCCCGGGATCTGCTGCCGGCCGCGGGGGACGGCACGGTCGTCGTCCTGAACGTCGCCCAACTGCGCTGCGACGCGCTGGTGGTGCGCCGGACGGGGGTGTCCACCGTGCCGCTGCCCGACCTGACCGCGGAGGACGCCTACGCCGCGTCCGCCGCCTACCTGGAGGCCTTGGGGCGTCTGCTGCGTCCGCGCCGGCTGCATCCCCGGGAGCGGGACCGGGCGCGCAAGACGCTCACCCAGTCCCTGGTCTGGCTGTGGGAGACCGCCGCCGGCCCGGTGCTGTCGGCCCTGGGGCACACCGGGCCGCCCGAGCCGGGCGCCGACTGGCCCCGGGTGTGGTGGTGTCCGACCGGCCCGCTCACCACCATGCCGGTGCACGCCGCGGGCCCCGGGGCACCGGACGCCCCGGCCGTGCTCGACCTGGTGGTGTCCTCGTACGCGCCCACCCTCCGGTCGGTGGCGCGGGCGAGGGCCCCGCAGGCGGACGGCGGGCCGGAGGGGGCGTTGGTGGTGGGCCTGCCGCGCACGCCGTATCTGCCCCGCGAGGCGCCGCTGCCCGGCACCGAGGAGGAGGTCGCCCGGGTCGAGGGCTTCTTCCCCGGCGCCTGCACCACGCTCAAGGGCGCGCAGGCCACCCGGGAGAGGGTCCTCGCCGAACTGTCCCGGCACCGCGACGTCCATCTGTGCTGTCACGGTGGCCAGGACCCGGACGCACCCTCCCGGGGGAGGCTGTATCTGCACGACGCGCCGCTGACCATGACCGAACTGTCCCGGTACTCCCATCCGTATGCCCGGATGGCCTACCTGTCCGCCTGTGAGACGGCCACCGGCGGGGTGCAGCTGTCCGACGAGTCGCTGAGTGTGGCCTCGGCCATGCAGCTGATCGGTTTCCGGCACGTCATCGCGACCCTGTGGCCGATCGGCGACGCCGCCGCGCCGGGGGTGGCCACGGCCGTGTACGGGCGGCTGGCCGGTGAGAAGGCGGCCGACCTGCCGGCGGGCGAGGCGCTGCATCACGCGGTGCGTGAGTTGCGGGCGGCGGCGCCCGGGGATCCGCTGCGGTGGGCCGCCTACGTCCACGTGGGCGGGTGAGGCGGTCAGCCCTCGGCGAGGGTGACGTCCTGCTGCTGCCCCGCGTGGAAGCGCGGCAGCGGCAGGCCGCTCGTGTCGTCGAGTTCCATCACGGTGGCCTCGACGTGGGCCGCGCCGGGCTCCATGGGCGTGGACGGCTTGCCGGTGTTCTCCCAGTGGTGCTCGGCGCCGTCGCACACAGCGCGGGTGCCGCCGATGCCGTGGTGGACCGTGGGCGAGTTCTGGCCGACGGAGGAGCTGACGAACGCCGGGCCGGTGGCGTCGGTGCAGCGGTAGGTGCCGGAGAGGGTGACGGTGCCGTCGGCGGCGACGGTGCCGGTCGGGTCGACGGTCACGGTCTCGTAGGGGTCGGCGGCGGCCGAGGGCACGGCGGCCAGCAGGAGTGCGGCGCCTGCGGCGACACCGAGGGCGGTGCGTACGGACATGGTGGTACCTCCCGGGTGAGCGGAGTAGGGGTCTCCACTGGTACCGGGCGGCAGCGCGCGGGGGCGTGATCATCACCCCTTCGGGGGCGAGTCCGCGGCCGGGTCAGGGCAGCACCGCGAAGCCGTCCAGTTCCACCATCGCCCGCTCGTCCCACAGTCGTACGATCTCCACCACCGCCATCGCCGGGTACTCCCGCCCCGCCAAACTCCGCCAGATCCGGCCCAGTTCCGCCGCGTGCTCGCGGTACGCCGCGACGCTCGTCGCGTACACCGTGACCCGTGCCAGGTCGCCCGGTGTCCCGCCGGCCGCCCTCAGTGCCGTCAACAGGTTCGTCAGCGCCTTCTCGAACTGCTCGGGCAGCGTGTCCCCGACGACCTTCCCGTCGCCGTCCAGTGCGGTCTGGCCCGCGAGGAAGACGACCCGTGTTCCCGTCGCGACGACCGCATGGGAGAAGCCCGTCGCCGGGGACAGCTCCGCCGGGTCGATCCGCTCCGTGCTCATGCCCGGCCCTCCAGCTCGGTGTACAACTCCTTGGCGATGATGCCGCGTTGGACCTCGCTGGCCCCTTCGTAGATGCGCGGGGCGCGGACCTCGCGGTACAGGTGCTCCAGCAGATGGCCGCGGCACAGGGCGCGGGCGCCGTGCAACTGGACGGCGGTGTCGACCACGTACTGCGCGGTCTCGGTGGCCAGCAGCTTCGCCATGGCCGCGCGGCGGGGCACGTCCGGGGCGCCCGCGTCGTACGCCGTGGCCGCCGCGTACACCATCAGGCGGGCCGACTCCGTGCGCAGCGCCAGCTCGGCGACCTGGTGGGCGACCGTCTGCAGGTCTCTCAACTTGCCGCCGAAGGCGTCCCGTTGGGCCGTGTGGGCGAGCGTCGCGTCCAGGGCCGCCTGGGCCATGCCGACCGCGAAGGCGCCGACGCTGGGGCGGAAGAGGTTGAGCGTGCCCATCGCGACGCGGAAGCCCCGGTCCACCTCGCCGAGGACGTCGTCGGCCGTCACGGGTACGGCGTCGAAGGCGAGGCTGCCGATGGGGTGCGGGGAGAGCATGTCGAGGGCCGTGCCGGTCAGGCCCGGGCGGTCGGCGGGGACGAGGAAGGCGGTCACGCCCCGGGCACCCGCACCCGGCGTCGTCCGGGCGAAGACCGTGTAGACATCGGCCTCGGGGGCGTTGGAGATCCAGCTCTTCGCACCCGTGAGCCGCCAGCCAGGGCCGTCGGGTTGGGCGGCCAGGGACAGCGCCGCCGCGTCCGAGCCCGCGCCCGGCTCGCTGAGTGCGAAGGCGGCGACGGCCGTGCCCTCGCTCACCCGTGGCAGCCAGCGTTCCCGCTGGGCCGGGGTGCCGTGGGAGTGCACCGGGTGGGCGCCCAGCCCCTGGAGGGCGAGCGCGGTCTCCGCCTCCGTGCAGGCGTAGGCCAGGGACTCCCGCATCAGACACAGGTCGAGGGCGCCGGAGGTGAAGAGCCGGGAGAGCAGCCCGAGCCGGCCGAGTTCGGCGACGAGCGGGCGGTTGACGTGTCCGGGCTCGCCCTTCTCGGCGAGCGGGCGCAGCCGGTCGGCGGCGAGTGTGCGCAGTTCGGCACACCAGGCGATTTGTTCCGGTTCGAGTGAGAATGCGGGCATTGCCGGTCCTCTCTCGTGGCGGCCGAAGGGGCGACTCCCCCTGACGGTATCGCGTACCGTTGACTGTCGTCACCAACGCGATACGCTCGATGCGCGGACCCTGTCCCACCACGACAAGGGGGCGACCCGCCATGGACGGCCTCACCCGCTCCGCCCACGTCGACACCTTCGCGCGCGACCATCTCCCGCCCGCGGACCAATGGCCGCGGCTCGACTTCGACCTGCCGGAACTGCGCTACCCCGAACGGCTGAACTGCGCCGCCGAGCTGCTCCTCGGCCCCTCCGACGACCGCCCGGCGTTCCGCACCGCCACCGGCACCCCCTGGACCTACGGCGACCTGCGCGCCCGGGTCGACCGGCTCGCGCATCTGCTCACCGACGACCTCGGGGTCGTCCCGGGCAACCGGGTGCTGCTGCGCGGCCCCACCACACCGTGGCTGGCCGCCTGCTGGCTGGCGGTGCTGAAGGCGGGCGCGGTCGCCGTCACCGTGCTGGCCCAGCAACGCCCGCACGAACTGCGCACGATGTGCGAGATCGCCGAGGTGCGGCACGCACTGTGCGACATCCGGGCCGTCGACGACCTCGCGAAGGCGGAGGTACCGGGGCTGCGGATCACCACGTACGGCGGGGACGGCCCCGACGACCTGCTGAAGCGCCCGGCGCCGAGCACCCCGTACACCGCCGTGGACACCGCGGGGGACGACGTGGCGCTGATCGCCTTCACCTCCGGCACCACCGGACGGCCCAAGGGCTGTATGCACTTCCACCGGGATGTGTTGGCGATAGCGGACACCTTCTCCAGGCATGTGCTGCAACCACATATGGGCGATGTCTTCGCGGGCAGCCCGCCGCTCGGCTTCACCTTCGGGCTCGGCGGTCTCGTCGTCTTCCCGCTGCGCGCCGGGGCAAGCGCCCTGCTGCTCGAACAGGCCGGTCCCAAGCAGCTGTTGCCGGCGATCGCCGAGCACCGGGTGACGGTGCTGTTCACCGCGCCGACCGCCTACCGCGCCATGCTCGACGAGCTGGACGGGCACGACATCTCCTCGCTGCGCCGCTGTGTCTCGGCCGGCGAGAACCTGCCCGCCGCCACCTGGCGGACCTGGCACGAGCGGACCGGACTGCGGGTCATCAACGGCATCGGCGCCACCGAACTGCTGCACATCTTCATCTCCGCCGCCGACGAGCACATCCGGCCCGGCACCACGGGCGTCCCGGTGCCCGGCTGGCAGGCGCGCGTGATCGACGCCGACGGCCGGGACAGGCCCGACGGGGAGCCGGGGCTGCTCGCCGTGCGCGGACCGGTCGGCTGCCGCTATCTCGCCGATCCACGACAGCGGGAGTACGTGCGCGACGGCTGGAACATCACCGGCGACACCTACGTCCGAGAGAGTGACGGCTACTTCCGCTATGTCGCCCGCGCGGACGACATGATCATCTCCGCCGGGTACAACATCGCGGGCCCCGAGGTCGAGGACGCGCTGCTGCGCCACCCGGACGTGGTGGAGGCGGCGGTGGTGGGGCGGCCGGACGAGGGGCGCGGGCAGGTCGTGGTGGCGTATGCGGTGATCAGCCAGGGTGCGCGGCGGGACGCGGAGGCGCTGCGCGCCTTCGTCAAGGCCGAGCTCGCGCCGTACAAGTGCCCGCGCGAGATCGTCTTCCTGGACGCCCTGCCGCGCACGGCGACCGGCAAGCTCCAGCGCTTCAAGCTGCGTTCGGACGGCCACACCGAAGGTGACCAGCAGTGATGCAGACGACCTAAGATGATCAATGTGTCCGACCAGCATGCACCACGGTCTCTCATCGTCACGCTCTACGGCGCCTACGGCCGCTTCGTGCCCGGCCCGGTGCCCGTCGCCGAGCTGATCCGACTGCTGGCCGCGGTCGGGGTGGACGCGCCCTCCGTGCGTTCGTCGGTGTCCCGGCTCAAACGGCGCGGACTGCTCGTGCCGGCCCGCACCGCCGAGGGCGCGGCCGGCTACGAACTCTCCCCCGACGCCCGCCAGTTGCTGGACGACGGCGACCGGCGCATCTACGCCACCACGCCCCCCGAGGACGAGGGCTGGGTGCTCGCGGTGTTCTCGGTGCCGGAGTCGGAGCGGCAGAAGCGGCATGTGCTGCGCTCCCGGCTGGCCGGCCTCGGCTTCGGCACGGCCGCCCCCGGGGTGTGGATCGCGCCCGCACGGCTCTACGAGGAGACCCGGCACACCCTTCAGCGGCTGCGCCTTGAGGCGTACGTCGACTTCTTCCGCGGCGAGCACCTCGGCTTCGCGCCGACCGTCGAGGCCGTGGCCCGCTGGTGGGACCTGGCGGCGATCGCCAAGGAGCACGAGGCGTTCCTGGACCGGCACGCGCGCGTGCTGCACACCTGGGAGCGCCGGGTGGACACCCCGCCCGAGGAGGCATACCGGGACTATCTCCTCGCCCTGGACTCCTGGCGCCATCTGCCCTACGTCGATCCGGGCCTGCCCACCCGGCTGCTGCCCGCGGACTGGCCGGGCGTGCGGTCGGCCGCGGTGTTCCGGGGGCTGCACGAGCGGCTCAGGGACGCGGGGGGCGTTTTCGCCGGAATCTAAACGGAGGGTGTGACTTCATTCACAACTTCTGTCACTCAGAGAACCCTCAGCCTCTTCCGTCCCTCTTCTCAGATTTCTAACCTAGCGTGCACCGAGTTGCATGCCAGGCAAGAAAACAGAGGACTGTTGCGCATGACCACGACGGCAAGGGCTCAGGGAGCCACGATCTGGCTCACCGGGCTGCCGAGCGCGGGCAAGACGACGATCGCCCGCCTGCTCGGGGACCGGCTCAAGGCCGAGGGACATCGTGTGGAGGTTCTCGACGGCGACGAGATACGCCGCTTCCTCTCCGCCGGCCTCGGCTTCTCCAAGGAGGACCGCAACACCAACGTCCAGCGCATCGGCCTCGTCTCCGAGGTACTCGCGCGCAACGGCGTGCTCTCCGTCGTCCCCGTGATCGCGCCGTACGCCGACAGCCGCGAGGCGGTCCGGGCGCGGCACGACAAGAGCGGGACGCCGTACATCGAGGTGCACGTGGCCACTCCGGTCGACGTGTGCTCCGTACGCGATGTGAAGGGGCTGTACGCCAAGCAGGCCGCGGGCGAGCTGTCCGGGCTGACCGGGGTCGACGACCCGTACGAGCCGCCGGTGGACCCGGCGCTGGTGCTGCCGACGCAGGAGCAGAGCCCGGCGGAGTCGGCGGACGCGGTGTACGCGCTGCTGGCGGAGCGGGGGCTGGTGTGAGCGGGGTCGGTCTCTCCCACCTGGACTCGCTGGAGTCCGAGGCGGTCCATATCTTCCGCGAGGTGGCGGGCGAGTTCGAGCGGCCGGTGATCCTGTTCTCCGGCGGCAAGGACTCCATCGTCATGCTGCATCTGGCGCTGAAGGCGTTCGCCCCGGCGGCGATCCCCTTCTCGCTGCTGCACGTGGACACCGGGCACAACTTCCCCGAGGTGCTCGACTACCGCGACCGTGTGGTGGCCGCACATGGGCTCCGCCTCCATGTGGCCTCCGTACAGGACTACATAGACCGCGGTGTGCTGCGCGAACGCCCGGACGGGACGCGTAACCCGCTGCAGACGGTGCCGCTGACGGAGAAGATCCAGGGCGAGCGGTTCGACGCGGTGTTCGGGGGTGGCCGACGGGACGAGGAGAAGGCGCGCGCCAAGGAGCGGGTGTTCTCGCTGCGCGACGAGTTCTCCCAGTGGGACCCGCGCCGCCAGCGCCCCGAGCTGTGGAACCTGTACAACGGCCGCCACGCGCCCGGCGAGCACGTCCGCGTCTTCCCGCTGTCCAACTGGACCGAGCTGGACGTCTGGCAGTACATCGCCCGCGAGGACATCGAACTGCCGCAGATCTACTACGCCCATCACCGCGAGGTCTTCCAGCGCGGCGGCATGTGGCTGACCGCGGGCGAGTGGGGCGGGCCCCGGGCGTCGGAGGTCGTCGAGAAGCGGCAGGTCCGCTATCGCACGGTCGGCGACATGTCCTGCACCGGTGCGGTGGATTCCGATGCCGACACCATCGAGAAGGTGATCGCCGAGATCGCCGCGTCCCGGCTGACCGAGCGGGGTGCGACCCGCGCGGACGACAAGCTGTCCGAGGCCGCGATGGAAGACCGCAAGCGCGAGGGGTACTTCTAACCATGAGCACGACCATCGACACGCTGCGGTTCGCGACGGCCGGGTCCGTCGACGACGGCAAGTCCACCCTCGTCGGCCGGCTGCTGCACGACTCCAAGTCGGTGCTGGCCGACCAGTTGGAGGCCGTGGAGCGTGCCTCCTTGAGCCGCGGCCAGGAGGCTCCCGATCTGGCCCTGCTGACGGACGGTCTGCGCGCCGAGCGCGAGCAGGGCATCACCATCGACGTGGCCTACCGCTACTTCGCCACCCCGCGCAGGCGGTTCATCCTCGCCGACACCCCCGGGCATGTGCAGTACACCCGGAACATGGTCACCGGCGCGTCCACGGCCGAGCTCGCGATCATTCTGATCGACGCCCGCAACGGTGTCGTCGAGCAGACCCGCCGGCACGCCGCGGTGGCCGCGCTGCTCCGTGTCCCGCATGTGGTCCTCGCCGTCAACAAGATGGACCTCGTCGGGTACGAGGAGAAGGAGTTCGACCGCATCGTCGAGGACTTCGCGGGGCATGCCGCGGAGCTGGGGCTGCCCGGGTTCACGCCGATTCCGGTGTCGGCGCTCGTCGGTGACAACGTCGTGGACCGGTCGGCGCACATGGACTGGTACCGGGGGCCTGCGCTGCTGGAGTTCCTGGAGAGTGTCCCGGTCGGCGCCGAGGCCGCGGACGCGCCTGCCCGCTTTCCCGTGCAGTACGTCATCCGTGACGGCGAAGTGCGGCACTACGCCGGCCAGTTGGTGTCCGGGGCGTTGCGGGTCGGGGACCGGGTCACGGTGCATCCGTCGGGTGAGACCTCCGAGATCACCGGGATCCAGGTGCTCGGGGTGCCCGCCGAGGCGGCGTACGCGCCGCAGTCGATCAGCGTGCGGCTGGCCGACCAGCGGGACGTCTCTCGTGGCGACATGATCACGGCGGGCGTCGATGTGCCGGCGCTCACGCAGGAGGTGCGGGCGGCGGTGTGCCATCTGGCCGACCGGCCGCTCAGGGTCGGCGACCGGGTTCTGGTGCGGCATACCACCCGGACCGTGAAGGCGATCGTGAAGGATCTCGGCGGAGCGGAGTCGCTGGCCGCCAATGATCTGGGGCGCGTTGCACTGCGTACGGCAGAGCCGCTGGCCCTGGACGACTATGCGGTGTCCCGGCGCACCGGGGCGTTCATCCTGATCGACCCGGCGGACGGGGCGACGCTTACGGCGGGGATGGTCGAGCTGTAAGGATCAGCGCCCCGAAGGGGCGCGGGGAACTGCGCGATCAAGCCCCACCGGGCCGCAGGTTTGGCGGCTGGACGGCCGGAGGCCTGAGCCTCGGCTTGGGGGCGTCCGTGCGGCCCGTTTGGGGGCGGCGGTTGCCTGCCAGGTAGGGGGGTGGCCAGGGGGCGGCCGGGCCCGTGTAGGACTGTTCGGCCGCTGCGTGCAGGGTCCAGTGGGGGTCGTAGAGGTGTGGGCGGGCCAGCGCGCACAGGTCGGTGCGGCCCGCCAGGATCAGGGAGTTGACGTCGTCCCAGGACGAGATCGCGCCGACCGCGATCACGGGGATGCCGGTCGTGTTGCGGATACGGTCGGCGTACGGCGTCTGGTACGAGCGGCCGAACTCCGGTTCCTCGTCGGCGACCACCTGGCCGGTGGAGACGTCGATCGCGTCCGCTCCGTGCGCGGCGAACGCGCGGGCGATCTCCACGGCGTCCTCGGCGCTCGTGCCGGCCTCGGCCCAGTCGGTGGCGGAGATACGGACGGTCATGGGCCGCTCCTCGGGCCATACGCCACGGACGGCGTCGAAGACCTCCAGCGGGAACCGGAGCCGCTTCTCCAGCGAGCCGCCGTACGCGTCCGTGCGACGGTTCGTCAGCGGGGAGAGGAAACCGGAGAGCAAGTAGCCGTGCGCGCAGTGCAGTTCCAGCAGATCGAACCCCACCCTCGCCGCCCGCCACGCGGCCGCCGTGAACTGCTCGCGGATGTCGGTGAGTTGGGCGCGGGACAGCTCGCGCGGGGTCTGGCTGCCGGGCTTGTACGGGATCGGGGACGCGGCCACGAGCGGCCAGTTGCCGTCCGGGAGCGGCTCGTCCATGCCCTCCCACATCAGCTTTGTCGAGCCCTTGCGGCCGCTGTGGCCGAGCTGGACGCCGATCGCGGTGCCGGGCGCCTGTGCGTGCACGAACTCGGTGATCCGCCGCCAGGCCTCGGCCTGCCGACCGTTGTACAGGCCGGTGCAGCCGGGCGTGATCCGCCCCTCCTCACTGACGCACACCATCTCCGTCATCACCAGTCCGGCGCCGCCGAGCGCGCGGGCGCCGAGGTGGACGAGATGGAAGTCGCCGGGCAGTCCGTCGACCGCCGAGTACATGTCCATCGGGGACACGACGATCCGGTTGCGCAGGGTCAGTCCGCGCAGCCGGAACGGGGTGAACATCGGCGGCGTTCCGGCCGGGCAGCCGAACTCGCGCTCCACGGACTCGGTGAAGCGCGCGTCGCGCAGCCGCAGATTGTCGTGGGTGACCCGGCGGCTGCGGGTGAGCAGGTTGAAGGCGAACTGGCGGGAGGGCTGGTCGAGGTAGAGACCGAGGTTCTCGAACCACTCCAGGCTGGCGCGCGCGGCACGCTGCGTCGACGCCACGACCGGCTTGCGTTCCTCCTCGTACGCACTCAACGCAGCCGCCACATCGGGCTGTTCCTCCAGGCAGGCCGCGAGGGCCAGCGCGTCCTCGACGGCGAGCTTGGTGCCGGAGCCGATGGAGAAGTGGGCGGTGTGGGCGGCGTCGCCGAGGAGGACGACATTGCCGTGCGACCAGCGCTCGTTGACGACCGTACGGAAGGTGGTCCACGCCGAGTTGTTGGAGCGCAGGGGGCGGCCGCCGAGCGCGTCCGCGAAGATCTTGGCGCAGCGGTCGATCGACTCCCTCTCGTCGAGCTCGTCGAACCCGGCCGCCCGCCACACCTCCTCGCGCATCTCGACGATCACGGTGGACGCGCCGGGCGCATAGGGATAGCCGTGCAGTTGCATCACGCCGTGTTCGGTCTCGGCGATCTCGAAACGGAAGGCGTCGAAGGCGAAGTCGGCAGCGAGCCAGATGTAACGGCAGTGGTGGCTGGCCACATGGGGGCGGAACACATGGGCGTAGGCCTCGCGGGTGGTGCTGTGCACACCGTCGGCGGCTATGACGAGGTCGTGGGTCTCGGACAGCCAGGCCGGATAGGGGGCCTCGGAGCGGAAGCGGAGTTCTACGCCGAGGTCGCGGCAGCGGTTGTGGAGGATCTCCAGGAGGCGCTTTCTGCCGAGGGCGGCGAAACCGTGTCCTCCGGAGGTGTGGCGGGTGTTGCGGTGGACGATGTCGATGTCGTCCCAGCGGATGAAGTGGTGCTGGAGCTGGGTGTAGACCTGCGGGTCGGCGTGTTCGATGCCGCCGAGGGTTTCGTCGGAGAGAACGACTCCGAAGCCGAAGGTGTCGTCGGGGGCGTTGCGTTCCCAGACGGTTACCTCGCGGTGCGGGTCCAGGCGTTTCAGCAACGCGGCTGCGTACAGGCCACCGGGGCCGCCGCCGACGATCGCGACTCGCAGGCTCCGCGTCGAAGGCATCCCTACCTCCCCTGCCACTTCGGCGGGCGCTTCTCCGTGAAGGCCGCGTGGAACTCCGCGTAGTCCTCGCCGTTCATCAGCAGTGCCTGTGTCGCCGCGTCCATCTCCACCGCCGCCGCCAGCGGCATGTCCAGTTCCGCCGTCAGCAGCGCCTTCGTCTGGGCGTACGCCAGGGCCGGGCCCTCGGCCAGGCGGCGAGCGAGGGTGGCCGCCGCCTCGTCGACTCGGCCCTCGTCCGTGAGTTCGCTGATCAGGCCGATCCGCTCGGCCTCGGGGGCGCGCACCGGCTCGCCCAGCATGAGGAGGCGGGTCGCGTGGCCGAGGCCGACCACGCGCGGCAGCAGGTAGGCCGCGCCCATGTCGCCGCCGGAGAGGCCGACGCGGGTGAAGAGGAAGGCGAAGCGGGCGCTCGGGTCGGCGACCCGGAAGTCCGCCGCAAGCGCCAGGACCGCGCCGGCGCCCGCCGCCACCCCGTGCACCGCCGCGATCACGGGGAACGGGCACTCCCGTACCGCCCGTACGACCTGTCCGGTCATCCGGTTGAAGTCCAGGAGCTGGGCGGTGTCCATGGACAGGGTCGCGCCGATGATCTCGTCGACGTCGCCGCCGGAGCAGAAGCCGCGGCCCTCGCCGGCCAGCACCAGGGCGCGTACCGCCCGTTCCCGGGACAGCTCGGCGAGCAGGTCGCGCAGGTCGGCGTAGGCGCCGAAGGTGAGGGCGTTGAGTTTCTCGGGGCGGGCGAGGGTGACGGTGGCGACGCCGTCGGTGAGGTCCAGCCGCAGGTGCTGCCAGCGGGGGGTGCGGGCGGCGGAGCCGGTGAAGGGACTCATGACGTGCGGCCTCCTCGGGCGGGCGGCGGGCGGCACTGCCTCACTGGGCTCTACCCTTCGACGCTATCACTCATTCGTGACTGTCGTCAGGATGGCGCAATAGAGCGAGGAGACGTGACCCTGTCCCGTCACATCCGTCACGGCTCGTCGACACCCGCGTAACGGCGGGATCAGACGTGCGAGGCCCGCCGTTCATCCGGGTAAGCCGCCCGATAGCGGGGCCGAAGGTCCCGTACGGTGCCCGTCGGACGCCTCTGCCGGGCGGCGCCGTACCATTCATAAGGTTGAAAGCAGGACAGCCTGCTCATGAACGGACCCGCCGTGCTAGAACGCTCCTCCCCCTCCGCTTCCTGGCGCATCGCGCTGCCGCACACCGTCGCGGCCGTGCCGGTGGCGCGCGCTCTGGTCCGCACGGCACTGGCCGACCTGGAGCACACCGCCGACAGCGACACCGCCGAGCTGCTGACGGCGGAGCTCGTCGCGAACGCCGTGGAGCACGCGGCGGGCGAGGGGCCCATAGAGCTGGTCGTGGAGCTGCTGCCGAGCGGCTGCCAGGTCGAGGTGCACGACCCGGACCCGCAGCCGCCGGGCAATCTCACCCAGCCGTGCGTCGGTGAGCCCGACCCCTGGCAGGAGCATGGGCGCGGCCTGTTGCTGATCCGCGCCCTGAGCTCGTCCTGCGGTCACCGCCCCACCGAGTCCGGCAAGGCGGTGTGGTTCAGACTGCCTGCGGTTCCCGCTCAGTGGCGTCGGGTGTGACGGTCGCGTTCCCCAGCCGGGAGTTCCGGCGGCCGTAGCCCGCGTAGAGGGCGAGTCCCACTGCGAGGAACACCGCGAACTGGAGCCAGGTCGTCCAGCCCGTCTCGTACATCAGGTACAGACAGAAGCCGACACCGAGCAGGGGGACGACGGGGTAGAGCGGCACCCGGAAGGTGCGGGGCAGGGCGGGCTCGCGGCGGCGCAGGGCGATCACGGCGATGTTGACCACGGCCATGACGGCGAGCGTGCCGATGGTGCACAGGTTGACCACGGAGTCCAGGGACGCGAACGCGGCCGGCAGTGCGAAGACGATCGCGACGATCAGAGTGCCGGCCACCGGGGTCGAGGTGCGCGGGGAGACCTTCTCGAAGACGGGCGGGATGAGGCCGTCGCGGGACATCGACAGCAGGATGCGGGTCTGGCCGTACATCACCGCGAGGACCACCGAGGCGATGGCGACGACGGCACCGAAGGCGATGATCGCGCCGCCGACGGAGGAACCGGTGACCTCGTTGACGACGTACGACAGCGCGGCGGGGCGGCCGCCGACCTCGTCGCCGCCGATGGCGCCGATCGCGGCGAGCGCGACCGCGCAGTACAGCAGCGTGACCAGGCCGATGCAGACGAGGATGGCGACCGGGATGTCCCGGCGCGGGTTCTTCGCCTCCTCGCCGGCCGTGGTGATCGCGTCGAAGCCGATGTAGGAGAAGAAGGCGGCCGTGGTGCCCGCGCCGATGCCTCCGAGGCCGGCCGGGGAGAAGGGCGTGAGGTTGCCGTCCTTGAAGGCGGTGAAGCCGATCGCGCAGAAGGCTACGAGGATCGCGAGCTTGAGCACCGCCATCGCGGCCGTGGCGCGGGCGCTCTCGCGCACACCCCGGACGAGGAGTACGGCGGCCATGGCGATGACGATCACGGCGGGGAGGTTGACCGCTCCGCCGTCGGCGGGGCCGGCGGACAGGGCGTCCGGCAGCTGCAGGCCGATGACGCTGTCGAGCAGTTCGTTGACGTACTGGCTCCAGCCGACCGCGACGGCGGAGACGGACACGCCGTACTCCAGGAGCAGGCACCAGCCGACCAGGAAGGCGATGCGCTCGCCGAGGCCCGCGTAGGCGAAGGAGTACGAGGAGCCGGAAACCGGGATCGCGCCGCCCAGCTCGGCGAAGGCGAACGCGGTGAGGACGCAGGTGATCGCGGCGAGCAGGAAGGAGACGACGACGGCCGGGCCGGCCTGGGCGACCGAGTCGGACAGGCCGACGAAGATGCCGGTGCCGACGATGGCGCCGACGCCGAAGCAGATCAGCTGGAACAGGCCCATGGTCCGCTTGAGGCCGTGGCCCTCGCGGTCGGCGCCGGATTCGGCGATCAGCAGGGCGGGCGGTTTGATGCGGGGCATGCGGGTGGTGCTCGTTTCTCATGATTGCGACGGATGGTCGCGGTCGGCGGCCGCGGAAGGGGTGGCTCCGGGCCGCCGGACAGCATAAGGCCTGGTCAGGCCAGGGTGGCTACCAGGATGGCCTTGATGGTGTGCATCCGGTTCTCGGCCTCGTCGAAGACGACCGAGTGGGCGGACTCGAAGACCTCGTCGGTCACTTCGAGGGAGTCCAGGCCGTGGGTTTCGTGGATCTCGCGGCCGACCTTGGTGCCCAGGTCGTGGAATGCGGGCAGGCAGTGCAGGAACTTCACGTCCGGGTTGCCGGTGGCGCGCAGCACGTCCATCGTCACGGCGTACGGGGCGAGGGCCTTGATCCGTTCGTCCCAGACCTCCTTGGGCTCGCCCATGGAGACCCAGACGTCGGTGGCGACGAAGTCGGCGCCGAGGACGCCCTCCTCGACGGTCTCGGTGAGGGTGATCCGGGCGCCGCTGGCCTCGGCGAGGTCCCGGGCGCGGCCGACGATCTCCTCGGCGGGCCAGTAGGCCTTGGGGGCGACGATCCGTACGTCCATGCCGAGCAGGGCGCCGGTGACCAGGTAGGAGTTGCCCATGTTGAAGCGGGCGTCGCCGAGGTAGGCGAAGGCGATCTCGTTCAGGGGCCTCGCGGTGTGCTCGGTCATGGTGAGCACGTCGGCGAGCATCTGGGTGGGGTGCCAGTCGTCGGTGAGCCCGTTGTAGACGGGCACACCGGCGTACGCGGCCAGCTCCTCGACCCCCGCCTGGCTGTCCCCGCGGTACTCGATGGCGTCGAACATCCGCCCGAGGACGCGGGCGGTGTCCTTCACGGACTCCTTGTGCCCGATCTGTGAGGCGGAGGGGTCGAGATACGTCGTCGAGGCGCCCTGGTCGGCGGCGGCGACCTCGAAGGCGCAGCGCGTACGGGTCGAGGTCTTCTCGAAGATGAGCGCGATGTTCCGGCCCCGCAGATACTGGGTCTCGGTCCCGGCCTTCTTGGCCGCCTTCAGCTCCGCGGCCAGCTCGACCAGGCCGCGGAACTCCCCCTCGGTGAAGTCCAGCTCCTTGAGGAAGTGGCGGCCGGCGAGGGCGGTGGGGACAGTCGCCATGAGGCGCTCCAGGACATGCGGGGACACGTAACACTGGAAGTCTATACGACTTCTTGCATTTCTATACGGACGCTATACGGCACCCCGCTCGACCGGGCAGCTCATGCACCGCGGCCCGCCCCTGCCCCGGCCCAGCTCGCTGCCCGGGATCTCGATCACCTCGATGCCCTGTTTGCGCAGGTGGGTGTTGGTGGTGGAATTGCGCTCGTAGGCGACGACGACGCCCGGCTCGACGGCGAGGACGTTGCAGCCGTCGTCCCACTGCTCGCGCTCGGCCGCATGCACGTCCTGGGTCGCGGTCAGGACCCGGATCTCGTTCAGCCCGAGGGCGGCGGCGATCGCGCGGTGCATGTGCTCCGGCGGGTGGTCGGTGACCTTCAGCTCCTTGTCGGCGACGCCCGGCTCGATGGTGTACGAGCGGAGCATGCCGAGACCGGCGTACTGGGTGAAGGTGTCGCCGTCGACCATCGTCATCACGGTGTCGAGGTGCATGAAGGCGCGCCGCTTGGGCATGTCGAGGGCCACGATCGTCTGCGCGGAACCCGCGGCGAACAGCTTGTGCGCGAGCATCTCGACGGCCTGCGGGGTGGTTCGCTCGCTCATACCGATGAGGACGGCGCCGTTGCCGATCACCAGGACGTCCCCGCCCTCGATGGTGGACGGGTAGTCGGCCTGCCCCTCGGACCAGACGTGGAACGTTTCGTCACGGAACAGCGGATGGTGCCGGTAGATCGCCTCGAAGTGCACGGTCTCGCGCTGCCGGGCGGGCCAGCGCATGGCGTTGACGGAGACGCCGTCGTAGATCCAGGCGGAGGTGTCGCGGGTGAAGAGATGGTTGGGCAGGGGCGCGAGCAGGAAGTCGTCGAGGTCCATGCAGTGGAAGCGCACCGAGACGGGCTCCGGGTGCGCGTCGAGGAACTCGCGCTTGGTCATGCCGCCGACGAGCGCCTCGGCCAGTTCGGCGGCGGCCAGGCCCTCGAACGCGGCACGGAGGTGGTCGGTGGCGAGGACCCCGTACTCCTTCTCGTCGAAGACCCGGTCCAGGACGAGGGTGCGGGCCGCCGGGATCGCCAGGGCCTCGGTGAGCAGGTCGCCGAAGAGGTGGACGGTGACCCCTCGGTCGCGCAGGACGTCGGCGAACCCGTCGTGCTCGGCGCGCGCCCGGCGCACCCAGAGCACATCGTCGAAGAGCAGGGCGTCCTTGTTGCTGGGGGTGAGCCTTTTGAGCTCAAGATCCGGCCGGTGCAGGATGACGCGGCGCAGCCGCCCGGCCTCGGAGTCGACATGGAATCCCATGCCTCCATCCTGACCATCGACGCCCCTGTTCACCCCCTGCTTGACCCTTCTCGTTCTCGTCCCCTTGACGATAAACGGGTGGGGCGATTATCGTCGTGCTGACGAAAATCGCGGAGGGGAAGCACACATGGCCGACATCACCCGGCGCCTGGGCTGGCGCCATCTGCGCGGCACGCCGACGGCGCACATCCGGCACCACCGCGGCGGAAAGCTCCTGCACGACGGTCCCGGCCTGAGCTTCTGGTTCCGCGCGCTGACCGCCGCCCTCTCCGAAGTTCCGGTCGACGACCGGGAGTTGGCGATGACCTTCCATGCGCGGACGTCCGACTTCCAGGACGTGGCGGTGCAGGCGACGGTCACCTACCGGATCGGCGACCCGGCCGTCGCCGCGGCCCGCCTGGACTTCTCCATCGACCCGGACACCGGGGCATGGCGCGGGGCGCCGCTGGAGCAGCTGGGCACCCTGCTGACCGAGACGGCCCAGCAGCACGCGCTGGACGTCCTGGCCCGTACGTCACTGTCGTCGGCGCTGGTCGACGGGGTGGCGGCGGTACGGGAGCGGATCGCGGCGGGCCTCGGCGCGGAGCCGCGGCTGCCCGCGACCGGCATCGAGGTGGTGGCCGTACGGGTCATGGCGCTGCGGCCGGAGCCGGACGTGGAGCGGGCGCTGCGCACCCCCGCGCGCGAGCAGATCCAGCAGGAGGCCGACCGGGCCACGTACGAGCGGCGGGCCGTGGCCGTCGAGCGGGAGCGGGCGATCGCCGAGAACGAACTGGCCAGCCGGATCGAACTCGCCCGCCGCGAGGAGCAGTTGGTGGAGCAACGGGGCACGAACGCGCGCCGGGAGGCCGAGGAGCAGGCGGCCGCCGACGCGGTGCGGGCCGAGGCAGAGGCGGCGCGTTCCGTACGGCTGGCCCGGGCCGAGGCCGAGGGCGCGCGGGAGGTGGGCGAGGCCAGGGCGCAGGCCCAGGCGGCCTGGCTGCGGGTGCACTCCGAGGTGGACGTCGCGACGCTGCACGCCCTCACCGGGACGCGGCTGGCGGAGAACCTGCCGAGGATCGAGAACATCACGGTCTCCCCCGACGTCCTCACCGGGCTGCTGGCCAGGCTGGGCAACCAGGAGCAGCCGTGAGCCTCGCGCCACGGGCCGTCCTCGTCCACCGGACCACGGAGTACGAGGAGTTGGTGGCCCACCACGGCACCCACGGCCAGGCCGCCTTCTTCCTCACCTCGCGCGGACGGGACATCGAGGAGGTCGCCGAGCGGCACCGCGGGACGCGTCGCGCCCTGGCGGAGGTGGCCTCGGCCGTTCCCCTGACCTGGCGTCAGGCCCGGGTGGAGCGGGCCGACTTGGACCGCTTCCTGTTCGCGCCGGAGGACGTGGTGGTCGTCGTCGGGCAGGACGGTCTGGTGGCCAACGTCGCCAAGTACCTCGCGGGGCAGCCGGTGATCGGCATCGACACCGATCCCGGCCGCAACCCGGGCGTCCTCGTACGGCACCGGCCCGCGGACGCGGCGCGGCTGCTGCCGTCCGCCACGACGGCCCGTGCGGACTCGTTGACGATGGTCGAGGCCGTCGCCGACGACACCCAGCGCCTCGTCGCGCTGAACGAGATCTACCTGGGCGCGGCCGGACACCGGACGGCCAGGTACCGCCTGGGCCTCGACGGCGACGGGGGTGTCGCCGAGGCCCAGGCCTCGTCCGGGGTGCTGGTGGGCACCGGGACGGGGGCCACGGGCTGGCTCCGCTCGCTCTGGCAGGAGCGGGGCGCGTCCCAGCGGCTGCCCGGGCCCACCGAGGAACGGCTCCTGTGGTTCGTGCGCGAGGCGTGGCCCTCCCCGGCGACCGGCACGAAGCTGGTCGCCGGGGAGCTTGCGCGGCAGGACCGGCTGACGGTCACCGTGGAGTCCGAACGGCTGATCGCCTTCGGGGACGGAGTGGAGAGCGACGCGGTGGAGCTGACCTGGGGGCAGACGGTGCGTCTGGGGGTGTGCGGGGAGCGGCTGCGGCTGGTGGGGTGAGCGGCTCAGCAGTACGGGGGCTGGTTGGTGAGGGAGGACGCCACCCGCATCCATACGCCGAACAGCCGGTAGAGGGCGGGGAGTTCGCCGCTCGCCTCGACGGTCCTGCTGTCCGTCGCGGTGACCCCGGGGATGCCCGTGAGCGTCGCGGGCACCGACGCCGACTGCCAGCGGACCACCAGTGTGGCGGGGCTCGCCGGGGCGGCGGGCCGTGCGGGCGGCGTGCTCAGCGCGGCGGCGACGGTCTCCTCGATCGCCCCGCGGGCCTCCTCGGTGGGCCGCAGTTCGGCCGTGAAGCGGTCGCGGGCGAACTTCACGGGGACGGTGCGGACCGTGTCGTCCCACGCGGAGGTCTCCGCGCAGGCCGCGTCGTCACCGGTGAGAGCCACCAGGGGGACACCGATCGCCGCGGCCGTGGCGTGGGCGAGGCCGATCTCGCCCACCGGCCGGCCGTCCAGCCAGATGTCCTCGATCTCGTGCCCCATGAAGCTGTGGCTCAGCACACCGAGGGCCCCGGCCCGGGAGTGGTAGCCGACGCAGACCATCGCGTCGTACTCCCCGGTGAGCCCTTCGAGCATGCCCATCTGCTTCGGCTTGCCGCGCACGAGCCGGGCCGCCGGGTGCAGGGCCTCCGGCAGCAGGTTGCGCATCGGGCCGTGCGCGTCGTTGACGAGGACGTCCGTGGCCCCGGCCGCGACCGCGCCCCGCACGGCCGCGTTGACGTCCTCGGCCATCATCAGCCGGCCCCGCTCGTAGTCCCGCCCGCCGGGCTGGACGTCGTCGCGGTCGACGAGGCCGGTGATGCCTTCCATGTCGGCGCTGATGTAGATCCGCACAGTGTGTACTCCTCGGGCTTGATCATCCGAAGGATGTCACGCCCGAGGAGTACGGCGGCGTCACAGCCGCGGGTCCACCGGTCCCGTCACAGCCGCGGGTCCACCGGCTCCGACTCCAGGGCCAGCACCCCGAACACCGCCTCGTGCACCCGCCACAGCGGCTGGCTCTCGGCCAGCCGGTCCAGCGCCTCCAGGCCGAGCGCGTACTCGCGGATCGCGAGGGAGCGCTTGTGGTTCAGGAAGCGCTGCCGCAGCCGGGCGAGGTTGTCCGGGCGCGTGTACTCCGGGCCGTAGATGATCCGCAGGTACTCGCGGCCGCGGCACTTGATGCCGGGCTGCACCAGGCGGCCCTGCTCAGTGCGCACCAGCGCGCCCAGCGGCTTGACGACCATGCCCTCGCCGCCGCGGCCCGTCATCTCCAGCCACCAGTCGACACCGGCCTGGACCGACTCGGGATCGGCGGTGTCGACGTACAGCCGCCTGGTCGTCTGCAGCAGGCCGCTGCCGTCGTGCTCCACCAGCCGGTCGAGCAGGGCGAGCTGCTCGTCGTGCGGCAGGTCGGCGAGGCTGCGGCCCTGCACCGCGAGGATCTGGAACGGTGCCAGGCGTACGCCGTCCAGGCCGTCGGTGGTCCAGCAGTAGCGTCGGTACGCCTCGGTGAACGCGGCCGCGTCCGACGCCCGCCCCCGCTGGCGCGCCAGCAGGTCCGACACCTCGACGCCGCGCGCCGCCGCACCCTCCAGCGCGGCCAGCGCACCTGGGAACACCGCCCCGGACGCGGCGCCCACGGCCGCGTACTGCGAGCGCAGCAGACCCGACGCCTTCAGCGACCAGGGCAACAGCTCGGCGTCCAACAGCAGCCAGTCCGTGTCGAGTTCGGCCCACAGACCGGCCTCGCCCACCGCCGTCCGCAGCCGGTCGAGGATCGCCTCCGTCACCGACTCGTCGGCGAAGAAGGGGCGCCCGGTACGGGTGTAGAGCGAGCCCGTCGGCCCTTCGACACCGAAACGCCTGCTCGCCGTCTCCGCGTCGCGGCACACCAGCGCCACCGCCCGCGAGCCCATGTGCTTCTCCTCGCACACGACCCGGGCGACGCCGTCCTCCTCGTACTGCGCGAACGCCTCGGCCGGGTGCTCCAGATAGCCCTCGACGTGCGAGGTCGCCGTCGGGGCCATCGTCGGCGGGAGGTACGGCAGCAGCCGCGGGTCCACGGCGAACCGGCTCATGACCTCCAGGGCCGCGGCGGCGTTCTCCTCGCGCACCGTGACACGACCCGCGTGCCGCGTCTCGACCACCCGGCGCCCGTGCACGTCCGCCAGGTCCAGCGGCCGCCCGTCCTGACCGCCCGGCGCCTCGCTGCGCAGCGGCTTCGTCGGCTCGTACCAGACCCGCTCGGCCGGTACGTCGACCAGCTCGCGCTCCGGCCAGCGCAGCGCCGTGAGCTTGCCGCCGAAGACGGCGCCGGTGTCCAGGCAGATGGTGTTGTTCAGCCAGGTGGCCTCCGGCACCGGAGTGTGGCCGTACACCACGGCCGCCCGGCCCCGGTAGTCCTCCGCCCACGGGTAGCGCACCGGCAGGCCGAACTCGTCGGTCTCCCCGGTGGTGTCGCCGTACAGCGCGTGCGAGCGGACCCGGCCGGAGGTGCGGCCGTGGTACTTCTCCGGCAGTCCGGCGTGGCACACCACCAGCCGCCCGCCGTCGAGGACGTAGTGGCTGACGAGCCCGGCGATGAACTCCCGTACCTCCGCGTGGAACTCCTCGCTCTCGCCCGCCATCTGCTCGACGGTCTCGGCGAGTCCGTGCGTCTGCTGGACCTTGCGGCCCTTCAGGTAACGGCCGTACTTGTTCTCGTGGTTGCCGGGCACGCACAGCGCGTTGCCCGACTTCACCATCGACATCACACGGCGCAGCACGCCGGGGCTGTCCGGGCCGCGGTCGACGAGGTCGCCGACGAAGACGGCGGTACGGCCCTCCGGGTGCACGCCGTCGACGTAGCCCAGCTTGCCGAGCAGGGACTCCAGTTCGGCGGCGCAGCCATGGATGTCGCCGACGATGTCGAAGGGGCCGGTGAGGTGGGTGAGGTCGTTGAACCGCTTCTCGGTGACGACGGTGGCGTTCTCGATCTCCTCGACGCCGCGCAGGACGTGCACCTTGCGGAAGCCCTCGCGCTCCAAGCGGCGCAGGGAGCGCCTGAGTTCGCGGGTGTGGCGCTGGATGACCCGCCTCGGCATGTCGGCCCGGTCGGTGCGGGCCGCGTTGCGCTCGGCGCACACCTCCTCCGGCACGTCCAGCACGATGGCGATCGGCAGTACGTCGTACTTCTTCGCCAGCTCGATCAGCTGCCACCGGGAGTCCTGCTGCACGTTGGTGGCGTCGACGACGGTACGACGGCCGGCCGCGAGCCGCTTGCCCGCGATGTAGTGCAGGACGTCGAAGGCGTCCCGGCTCGCGCTCTGGTCGTTCTCGTCGTCCGAGACCAGGCCGCGGCAGAAGTCGGAGGAGATCACCTCGGTCGGCTTGAAGTGCCGGCGCGCGAAGGTCGACTTGCCGGAGCCGGAGGCGCCGACGAGCACGACGAGGGAAAGGTCGGTGACGGGCAGGGTGCGCCCCTTGGTCTCGGTCATGCGGCCTTCTCCTCCTTCTTGTCGTGGTCGGCGCGCTTGTCGTTGTCCGCGCGCTTGAAGACGGCCATCTGGGTGGGCGGGCCGACCTCGGGGTCGTCGAGTCCGACGGGGACGAACTCCACGCCGTAGCCGTGCCGTTCGGCCACGGCGTCCGCCCAGGCGCGGAACTCCGCGCGGGTCCACTCGAAGCGGTGGTCGCCGTGCCGGACGTGTCCGGCCGGGAGGGACTCCCAGCGGACGTTGTACTCGACGTTCGGGGTGGTCACGAGGACGGTCCTCGGGCGGGCGGAGCCGAACACCGCGTACTCCAGGGCGGGCAGCCGGGGCAGGTCGAGGTGCTCGATCACCTCGCTCAGCACGGCGGCGTCGTAGCCCCCCAGCCGCTTGTCGGTGTAGGCGAGGGAACCCTGGACGAGCTTCACCCGGGACGCCTGCCGCTCCCCCATCCGGTCCAGCTTCAGCCGGCGCCCGGCGATGGTGAGCGCGCGCACGGACACGTCGACGCCGACGATCTCGGTGAAGGCCGGGTCCTTGAGCAGGGCCTGCACCAACTGGCCCTGGCCGCAGCCGAGGTCGAGGACGCGGGCGGCGCCGGTCTCCCGGAGCACGGCGAGAATCGCGTCCCGGCGCTGCACGGCGAGCGGCGTGGGCCGCTCCTCCTCCTCGGACTCGGCCTCGACGGCGTTGTCGATGTCCTCGACCTCGCTGTCGTCGGCCTCGGCCAGCCGCACCAGCTCCAGCCGCTCCATCGCCTGCCGGGTCAGCGACCAGCGGCGGGACAGATAGCGGCTGGTGATCAGCTTCTGCTCGGGGTGCACCGGCAGCCAGCCCTCACCGACGCGCAGCAGCTTGTCGACCTCGTCGGAGGCGACCCAGTAGTGCTTGGCGTCGTCGAGGACCGGCAGCAGGACGTACAGGTGGCGCAGCGCCTCGGCGAGGGTCAGCGCCTCGGACTCCAGAACCAGCCCGACATAGCGCGAGTCGCCCCACTCCGGGAACTCGGTGTCCAGCGGGACCGGTGCGACGGTCACCGCCCAGCCGAGCGGCTCGAAGAGGCGCCGGACGAGCTCGGGGCCGCCGCGCGCGGGCAGCGCCGGGATCTCGATGCGCAGCGGACGCGGCTGTGCCGGCAGGTCCGGCTTCGCCGTGCAGGTGCCCTTCATCGCGCTGGAGAACACACTGCTCAGTGCCACGGCGAGCAGCGAGGAGGCGGCGTAGGGGCGGTCGTTGACGTACTGCGCGAGCGCCGCGTCGGGGGCGCCGCCGCGGCCCTTGCCCTTGCCGCGCCGGACCAGTGCCACCGCATCGACCTCCAGCAGCAGCGCCGCCGTACAGCGTTGGGCGTCCGCCTCGGGGTAGAGGACGTGCGCCTTGCCGTAGGACGTGGAGAACGCCTGCGATTTCTCGGGATGCTTGTGGAGCAGGTAGCCGAGGTCGGTCGCGGGGCGTTCCGGAGTGCCGGTGGTGGTGATGGTCAGGAACACGGTGGGTGTCCTCGAAGTTGTGGTCTGAACTGCGGATATGCACACCGTACAGACCGGTCATCGGCAGCATCCGGGATTTTTTTCCCTGCCGGGGGCGGGCCGTGCCGCACGGCACGGCCCGCCGGAGTGCTACGACAGCTGCGACTGCACCTGGGCGGAGATCAGCTCCAGGTGGTCCAGGTCGGACAGGTCGAGGAGCTGGAGGTAGATGCGGCCCGCGCCGATCCCGGCGTACCGGCCGATCTTGTCGACGACCTCGGCCGGGGAGCCGGCCAGGCCGTTGGCCTTGAGTTCCTCGACCTCGCGGCCGATCGCGGCGGCGCGGCGGGCGACCTCCTGGTCGTCCTTGCCGACGCAGACGACGAGGGCGTTGGAGTACGTGATGTCGTCCGCCTTGCGGCCGGCCGCCTCGGCGGCGGCGCGCACCCGGCCGAACTGCCGGTCGCTGTCCTCGACCGAGGCGAACGGCATGTTGAACTCGTCGGCGTACTGCGCGGCCAGCCGGGGCGTACGGGTCGGGCCGTGGCCGCCGATCAGCACCGGGATCTTCGCCTGCGCGGGCTTGGGCAGCGCGGGCGAGTCGGTGAGGTCGTAGTAGGTGCCGTGGAAGTCGAAGGTCTTGCCGACATCCGTCGCCCACAGGCCCGTGACGATCGCCAGCTGTTCTTCCAGGCGGGCGAACTTCTCCTTCGGGAAGGGGATGCCGTAGGCCTTGTGCTCCTCCTCGAACCAGCCCGCGCCCAGGCCGAGTTCGACGCGGCCGCCGGACATCCGGTCGACCTGCGCGACCTGGATGGCGAGCACGCCGGGGAGCCGGAAGGTGCCGGCGGTCATCAGGGTGCCGAGGCGGATGCGCTTGGTCTCGCGGGCGAGTCCGGCGAGGGTGATCCAGGCGTCGGTGGGGCCGGGCAGGCCGTCCGCGGAGCCCATGCTGAGGTAGTGGTCGGAGCGGAAGAAGGCGTCGAAGCCGAGATCCTCGGTGGCCTTCGCCACGGTGAGCAAGGTGTCGTAGGTGGCCCCCTGCTGGGGCTCGGTGAAGATGCGAAGATCCATACGTCCATCCTGCACGGTCGGGTCATGGTCAACCCCACCGGTCCCTCCGGCCCCACTGCGCCCCGGTCGGGTGAAAATCCGGCAACGGCGTACCCGGGGCGGTTACACGCCAGTGACCCGGTCCGGTGATGATCGTTGGCTCGGGCGGAGCCGGACCGCCCGGCGCCCGCGCCGGCTGCTTGTCGCCGGGGCGACACCCGCGCCGGCCTCTGCTGGGGCCGGGGGCCGAGGAGGCCGTCATGTCCGAAGAATCCGTGCCGCAGCAGGGCGGGGCCGGTGGTGCCGAGGGCGCCGCCGGCCGCCCGAAGGGGCTGCTGCAGCAGATGGAGGAGCTGATGGCGGCACTGAACGCGGACCTGTCTGCGTTGGACGCGGATCTGCAGTCCGCGGGGGGTTCGGGGGCGGGGAGGCCCGATCCGACCGAGAGGGCCTGAGGCCCGGTCCGACAGGGGGCCCTGAGGCCCGGTGCGTCGGAGAGGCCCTGGGCCGCACACTCCCTACCCCGCCTCCCGTTCCTCCTGTAACAGCTGGTCCCGGTCCCGGTCGGCCAGTCTGCGCAGCATTTCCAGGACGCGGTCGCGTGACTCGTCGGCCGCGTCGATCGCCTCCATGCACTGCCAGTAGGTGCCCTCGTCGACCGCCGAGCTCGCCAGGCCGACGAGGGCTATGCCGACCTCGCCGAGGAGGCCGCCGAGGTACATCAAGGCCTGGCGGGCGTCGCCCAGTTCGGTGAGCTGGGCCGCGCGCAGGTCCGCGGTGTCGAGGGCGGGGGTGTCCAGCACCCCGCAGCCGCGGCCCGCCAGCTCGGTCAGGCCCAGTGCCTCGCCGCGCAGTTCGGGTGGGCCGAAGACCGCGAGACGGCTGCCGATCGCCTGGGCCAGGGCCTGTGCCTGCCAGACCTCCGTCATGACCTCCGGCGGTTCGCCGCTCCCCGCCAGGGCGCGTCTGCTCGTCACGATGAGCCGCACCGCGTCCATGCGCTGCCCCCGGTCTGTCCGACACGCCCACGGCGCGTCCACCCGAACTCCGTTGTCCACTACCCAGAGTGAGGGCGTGTGGGACGAAAAGCCAGAGGAAGACGGAAATCTGCGGACAACAAATCGGTTTCGGGCGGCTGAACGAATGCGGAGAGTGAAAGCGGATCGAGTCGCTCCCGTGGATGCCCCCGACTACGGCGCCGGGAACCGCCGTTCGTTCCGGTCGATCTTCGCGTCCAGCGCCGCCAGGAGGTCGATGTCGAGGACCTCGCACAGCTGGAGCAGGTAGGCGAGCACGTCGGCGACCTCGTCCGTGACGCGGTGCGCGGTGTCCGGGTCGGCCATGACGCGCGCCGACTCCTCGGGCGTCAACCACTGGAAGATCTCGACGAGTTCGGAGGCCTCCACACTGAGCGCGGCGACGAGGTTCTTGGGGGTGTGGTACGGCTGCCAGTTGCGGGCGGCGGCGAACTCGGCCAGCCGGCGCTGGAGCTTTGCCACGTCGAGAGGTTCGGTCACGGGTTCAGGTGTACCACCGTGGCGCCGGGCACCCGGCCGGCCCAGGACCCGTCGCTCACGGCACCGACGAGTCGGATGTGGCCGCGGTCGCACATCCGGGCCGCGAGCCGCAGCAGTTCGACGCGCTGTCCGGGGTCCAGCGAGCGGTCGAGACCGTCGGCCAGGACGGTGAGCGTCTGCATGGCGGGGGGCACTTCGCCGGCCGCGTCGACCTCCAGCACCCCGGGTCCGGTGAGCAGCACCAGGGTGAGCGCGAGATACCGGAGTTCGCCGTCGCCGAGCCGGCCGAACTCGGTGCGGGTCCCGCCGCCCCGGTCGAGCACGGCCCGGACCGTGCCGTCGGTGAGGGGCTCGGCGAACACGTCCTCGACGGGTCCCGCGCATCCGGCGCGCACCGCCACGACGAGCTGCTGATGGCGCCGTACGCATTCGGACCGGGTGCGCCACAGCACGTCGGCGAGGTTGTCGCAGCCGCCGAGCAGCCGTCCCGAGCCGGTCGGCACGGGGACGCGCATCCAGTCGGGCCGCGGATCGCAGGCGAACACCGAGCGCAGGGCCACCACCATCTGCTCGGCGGCGGCGAGGACGCGGCGCTGCCCGTCGGTCTTGCCGGCCACGCGCAGGGGCAGCAGCGCGGTGCCGAGCCGGTCGTCGGGCAGCGGGGCGCGGGTGACGGGGGCGGACCCGGCGGTGTGCCAGGCGGCCTGCACGGTGCGCCGACCGGGGTCCCGCAGGGCGGTCTCCAGCAGGGTCAGCCCGTCCGCCGTCAACCGCTCCCCCGCGATGCGCAGTTCCGGCTCGACCTGTACGGCGACGTCGAGCCGGACCGGCCCCTCGGGTCCGTCGGCCGTACAGCCGATCCGGAAGCCCCGGCGGCGTTGCGCGTCGGGCCGGGCCCGCTCCGGGACGCAGGACACCGGGTCGGGGAAGACCTCGCCGAGCGCGGCGCCACCGCCGAGCCGGGCGAGTGCCTCGTAGGCCCGCAGCGCGCTCGTCTTGCCGCAGCCGCTGGGGCCGGCGAACAGGGTGAGCGGTCCGAGCGGGAACCCGGCGCGGCGGTGCCCGGCGAAGGCGGACAGCCGTAGTTCGGTGAGACAGGGCCGGTTCGGCGCCGCGGGCTCTGCCGGCGTCGTTAAGGCCGGCGCTGCGCGGGGCGTGGGGGACGCGGAGGGCGCGGTCATATCCGGACCGTAGGGCTCCGGCCGTGCGGCGAACCGTTCCGTCGCCGGTGCCTTCCTACGATCGAGGGACCGCGGAACCGGTCGGCCGCCCCGCTCTCAGGACCCGGGGACTCCCGCGCTCTCCATGATCCCGCTCACCTCGGTGCCGTGCGGGGTCAGCAGGAAGACGTTCCGGTCGACGCGGTGCATGCCGCTCGACAGGCCGAAGACGACGCCCGTGCTGAAGTCGAGGACGCGCTTGGCCACCTCTGTCTCCGCGCCGGTCAGGTCGAGCAGGACGGGGATGCCGGCCATCAGGGTCTCGGCGACCTCACGGGCGTCGCCGAACACATTGACCCGCAGGACGACGAAGCGGCGGCGCGGCTCCGTCGCCGCCTCGGGGAGCGAGCGGTGGTCCACCGCCGACGGCCAGGCGTCCCGGCCGCGCAGGGGTACGACCTGGGCGAGCCCTTCCCACTGTTCATCGGTGACGTCGTAACGGTTCACCGGCTCCCCCCGAACTGACTCGCCTTCAATGCCTGCACCAGCCAATTCTTACGCCAAGTCACCCGTCCGGCCCAACACCGACACGGGGCGCCGCGCCGTTCCGGGGCCGCGGGGAGGGTGCGCAGCCCGGCACTGGGGGTGGGTTCGTCAGCCGTTCTGGCGGGTGAAGCGGAGTGTGGCGGTGACCGTCGTCAGGCCGCGGATCATCCCGAGCTGGTTCCAGCCCATGCCGAACTGGTCGCGGTCCACGCTGAATTCGGTCTTCAGGGTGAGCCCGGCGGCGTCGCGGCCGACAAGGCGCGCGGTGACGGACTGGGGCCGGCTGATGCCGCGGACGGTGAGCTGCCCCTCGACGTGGACGGCGTCGTCGGAGCGGAGTTCGGCGCCGCGCACCGCGAAGGTGATCTCGGGGTGGTTCCCGACGTCGAAGAAGTCGGCGGACCGCAGGTGCTTGTCGCGTTTGGCGTTACGGGTGTCCAGGGAGGCGGCGTCCAGGGTGACGGTGCCGACGGCGCTGCCGTCGGGCCGCACCTCGCCCTGGCCGGACACCGCACCGAAGGCGCCCTTCACATTCACCAGGCCCCACATCGTGCGGTGCTGGACGGCGACGGTGGTGGCGGTGGCGTCGAGCTGCCACAGGCCGGTCTCCAAGGCGACGGTCATGATCGTTCTCCTGTCGGGTCGGCGAACCGAAGTTGGTACTCCAAATTTGGATGACCCACGCTAGCCGACTATCCAAAATTGAACAACACCCTGGTTCAAAAATGGACAACAGGTACACTCGCCTCCATGGCCGAACAGCAGGAGCACCTCACCGACCAGCCCGGATGCCCTTCCGCCCGGGGTGACGGACTGCTGCCGGCCGAGCTGCGCTCCTGGATGCTGATGCTGGCCGCGACGGCGGCCGTGGAGCAGCGGCTGCGGACCGTCGTCAAGGACCTCCTCGATGTCTCCCACGACGAGTTCCTGGTCCTGTGCCTGCTGGCCGAGCAGCCCCGGGAGGGCCTGCGCATGACCCGGATCGCTGAGCTCCTGGGCCGCCCCAAGACCCGGCTCACCTACCAGATCGCCTGCCTCCAGCACGCCGGGCTCGTCACCCGCCAGTCGGTCTGCGGCGACAGGCGCGGCGTCGTGGTCGCGCTCACCGACAAGGCCCGCGGCCTGCTCGCGGAGGCCTCCGAGCCGCTCGCCCGGACGGTCACGGAGTCCCTCGGGAAGGTCATGGGCCCCGCCGAGCGCGAGGCGATGTCCGCGCTGCTGCCGGGGCCGGACGAGCACTGAGCGCCCCGCCGGGGGTGCGGGGGCGAGAGCGCTGCGGCGGCAACCACAGCGCGGGCCGGACAGGAACCGCCCCCGTCCGGCGCAGCGTTACGCGTGGCAGGTGGGGAGCCTGCCGTCGTTGTACTTGATCATTTCGCCGAACGCCTCTGCCACGTCCACCGTCCGGCCGGAGGCGATGGCCTCGCGTTCGTCGAGTTCCGCGTACGCCCGGTGCAGGTTTCCGACGACGCGTTCGAACTCGGTGAGGTGGCCGAAGGTGCCCCGGCCCGCCTCCTTGGCGGCGACCAGCGGAGTGAGGTGCTGCGCGCGCCCTTCCGTGGCCACGCGCTGGATCCAGCGCAGGTACTCCTCCGTCTCGTCCAGGACCTCCGGTCCACGGACGGGACCGTGACCGCAGACCACCGTGCGCGGGCGCAGCGCCCGCAGCCGGGCCAGCACCTCCAGGGAGCCGGAGACCGAGCCCATCAGGACGAAGGGAGAGCTGCCCGCCATCGCGATGTCCCCGGCGAACAGCACCCGCTCGGCCGGCAGCCAGGCCACCACGTCGTCGGTCGTGTGGGCGGGCCCGAAGTGGAGCAGCTGCACCTCGCGGTCGCCCTGGTGCAGCCTGAGCTCGCCGTCGAAGGTGATGTCGGGGAGCCTGACGGACAGCTCTCCCCAGGACACGTCCGGCCAGACGCCGGTGAGGGCCAGGCCGTTGCGCGCCATCTCGGCCCGGGTACGGCGGTGGGCGACGACGGTGGCGCCCTCGAACGTGCCGTTCCCGTGGGTGTGGTCACCGTGGTGGTGCGTGTTGACGAGCAGCCGCACCGGGCCCCGCCCCAGCCCCTGGACGGCCTCCCGCAGGGCCGCGGCCCGGGCGGCCGTCGCGGCCGTGTCGACCAGGAGCAGGCCGTCCGGCCCGGCCACCACACCCGCGTTGCTCAGACACCATCCGCCGTCGGGCTGGAGGTGGGCGTACACCCCGTCGGCGACCTCGGTCAGCTCGGTCCGCAACCCCGCGAACGAGGTCATGAAACCGCCGCCCAGTACGGGTATCCGGGCGCCGCCCAGCCGGTGCCACCGCCCCCGTGCTGCGTCCAGGCCACGGCCGGCGGCGGTACGGGCAGGGGCTCCACCGTGGCCTCCGTACGACGTCCCGCGAGCGCCAGCAGGACCGTCAGCACGGCCGAGAGCTCCTCGGCCGTGGGCTCGCCCCGGAGCACCTTCACGGTGTGCGCCGTCTCCTCCGCCGCGCTCATTGGGGCTGGTTCCCGTGCTTGCGGGACGGCCGCTCGGCGTGCTTGCGGCGCAGGGTGCGCAGGGCGTCGATCAGCCGGATGCGGGTCTCCGCCGGGTCGATCACATCGTCGACGAGGCCGCGCTCGGCCGCGTAGTAGGGGTGCATCAACTCGGAGCGGTACTCCTTCACCAGCTGCTCGCGCGTGGCCTTCGGATCGTCCGACGCGGCGATCTCGCGCCGGAAGACCACGTTGGCCGCGCCCTCGGCGCCCATCACCGCGATCTCGTTGACCGGCCAGGCGAAGGACACGTCACAGCCGATGGAGCGGGAGTCCATGACGATGTACGCGCCGCCGTAGGCCTTGCGCATGATGACCTGCACCCGGGGGACGGTCGCGTCGCAGTACGCGTACAGCAGCTTCGCGCCGTGCCGGATGATGCCGCCGTGCTCCTGGTCGACACCGGGCAGGAACCCGGGGACGTCGACGAGGGTGACCAGCGGGATGTTGAAGGAGTCGCAGAACCGCACGAACCGCGCGGCCTTCTCGGAGGCGGCAATGTCCAGCGAACCGGCCTGCACCATCGGCTGGTTGGCGACGATGCCGGTGACCTCGCCGCCCATCCGGACCAGGGTGCAGACCACGTTGCGCGCCCAGTTCTCGTGGACCTCGAAGAGGAAGCCGTCGTCGACGATCTCCTCGATCACGTCCCGGACGTCGTAGGAGGCGCGGGGGTCGGCCGGAACCATGTCCAGCAGCGCCTCGGTGCGCCGGTCGACGGGGTCCGACTCCTCGACCGACGGCGGGAGTTCACGGTTGTTGGCGGGCAGCAGGGAAAGCAGGAAGCGGACGTTCTCCAGGCACTCCTCCTCGTCGTCGAAGGCCGCGTGGGCCACGCCGGAGGCGGTGGAGTGCGGGTCGGCGCCGCCGAGCCCGTCCATGGTGATCTCCTCGCCGGTCACCGCCTGGACGACGTCCGGGCCGGTGATGAACATCTGCGAGGTGCCCCGCACCATGAAGACGAAGTCCGTGAGCGCGGGCGAGTAGGCGGCGCCTCCCGCGCAGGGACCCATGATGACGCTGATCTGCGGGATGACCCCGGAGTTGCGGACGTTGCGGGCGAAGATGCCGCCGTAGCCGGCGAGCGCGGTGACGCCCTCCTGGATACGGGCGCCGGCGCCGTCGCACAGGCCGACGACCGGGGCTCCGGCTGCCGTCGCGAGGTCCATCAGCTTGTGGATCTTCTGGGCATGCGCCTCGCCGAGCGCCCCGCCGAAGATGCGGAAGTCATGGGCGTAGACGAAGACGGTACGGCCGTACACCTTGCCCCAGCCGGTGATCACGCCGTCGGTGTGCGGGCGGCGGGCCTCCAGGCCGAAGCCGCTCGCGCGGTGCCGGCGCAGGCCCTCGGTCTCGGTGAAAGTGCCCTTGTCGAAGAGGCGGTCGATCCGCTCGCGTGCGGTCAGTTTTCCCTTGGCGTGCTGCGCCTGGGTCGCCCGCTCCGAGGGACCGCGGCGCACCGACTCACGCAGTTCGTGAAGTTCGGCCGTCCGTTCCCGGAGTGGAGGGGTAGTGCGGTCCATTGACGCTCCTCACAGGTCGTCAAGCGGCTTGTTCAGCCCGTTCTCGGAACGCGTGGCCGACAGAGTGCGACCGGGGACTAAAGCGCCGGTGGAGCTGGGCTCAGGGGCGGTACGCGGGACGGGACACGCCTGCCGAGCGTGGGCGGGGCTGCTCAGGCCGGGGTCGAGCAGCGCTCCAGCAATCCGACGGACCATGCGGGCCGACCTCGGAGGACTCCTCGCGGAGGAGAGAGAGGAAGGGGTCCCATGACGTACACGTCGGGGGAAGTGCACGGCCGGATCAGTCAGTTCTACGCCCGTCAGATGCGGATGCTCGACGACGGGGCGGTCGAGGAGTGGGCGGACACGTTCACCGAGGACGCCGTCTTCGAGGAGCCGTCGCTGCCCGAGCCGTTGAAGGGGCGCGCGGTGCTGGTCGAGGCCGCCCGGCGCCGCGTGGGTGCACTGGCCGCGCAGGGGCGCGTCCGGCGGCACTGGCTGGGCATGCTGGATGTGTTCGAGGGGGCCGAGATCGGCGTGCTGCACACGCGCTACTACGCCCTGGCGCTGTCGACCGGTGGGGACGGGGTGCCGTCGTTCCATTCGAGCACCGTCGCCGAGGACGTGCTGGAGGCCCACGGGGACGCCTGGCTGGTGCGGCACCGGTCGGTGCGCAATGACTGAGCGCGCGGCGCTCGGGGACGACGCGCCGGTCGCCCTGGTCACCGGGTCCACGTCCGGGATCGGGGCGGCGGTGGCGCGTCGGCTCGCGGCCGAGGGGATGCGGGTCGCGGTCAACTCCGTACGCAGCAAGGAGGCGGGCGAGGAGCTGGCGGCGTCGCTGCCGGACGCGGTGTACGTCGCGGGCGACATCTCCGTGGCCGAGGAGGCGGAGGGGCTGGTCGCGGCCGTCGTCGAGCGCTACGGGCGGCTGGATGTGCTCGTCAACTCCGCCGGTGTGACGCGGGTCGTGCCGCACCAGGATCTCGCGGGGGCGAGTGCCGAGGTGTGGCGGGAGATCCTCGATGTGAACGTCGTCGGGACGTGGCAGATGTGTGTGGCCGCGATGCCGCATCTGCGGGCTGCGGGTGGGGGCGGGCGCGGGGGCGGGTGCGTGGTGAACGTCTCGTCCGTGGCGGGCGTGCGGCCGGCGGGGAGTTCCATTCCCTACGCCGTGAGCAAGGCGGCCATCAATCACATGACGCGGTTGCTGGCGGCGGTGTCCGGGCCCAAGGTGCGGGTGAACGCGGTGGCGCCCGGGCTGACGGAGACCGAGTGGACGGCCGCGGGTGGGTTCGAGGGTGCTCGGCAGTGGATGCGGGAGCAGTCGCCGCTGCGGAGGGTGGGGGCGCCGGAGGATGTGGCCGAGGCGGTGGTCGGGCTGGTGCGGGCTCGGTGGGTGACGGGGGAAGTGCTGTTGGTGGATGGGGGGACGCATCTGCGGTGACGGGGGTTGCGGTGCCCTGCGTTTGCGGGGTGCCGTCGGTTGTTGCGGGCCGGGGGTGGGTCGCGCAGCCCGGCGCTTACGGGGTGCCGCCTGCGCCCACCCGTGCCGCCCCAGGCGGCGCGCGTGCCCGCAGGCCGCGTCGGGGTCGGAGCCCCCTACTGCGCCCCCTCCGCATGCTCCTTAGCCCGGCGTAGTGTCGCCCTGCTGTTGCGGCCCAGGGCCTCTCGTACGGCCTCTCGGGCTGTTTGGTCGGCCAGGAGGACGTTGTGGCGGGAGGTGGCGAGGGTGGTGCCGTCTTCGAGTTGGCGGAGGGTCCAGGCGCCGGTGTGGGCGACCAGGACCGTGGGGGTGCGGATCTGTTTGTAGACGATGCTGCCGGCGTCGGGGCGGCAGATGCGGACCGACTCGCTGCGGTGCAGAGTCCCGTCGGGCCCCTGCGTGTCCATCACCATCCGCTGAACGCCCGGGACGGACTCGGTGAGGTCCAGCGCGGCCACGTGCGGCAGTCGCTCCGGCCAGCGGTCGGCCTCGTAGAGGAAGTCGTAGACCGCGGCCGGGGGCGCGACGATGCGCAGGCTGTCCTCGAAGGTGTAGGGCGTCCTCGGGCGTTCGGCCGCGATGCGGACGCCGGCCAGCTCGGCGGGGCTGTTCTGGTGGAGGGCGTGCAGCACGAAGTGTTCGTCGGACTCGGTCTCGAAGTCGTGGTGGAGTTCGAGGAGGGTCTGCCCGTCGCCCATGTCCTTGGCCAGCCAGCGCCCGCTCATCGAGGTCAGCGGCGGCGCGGGCTCGTCCTGCCGGAAGCTGATGGTGCGGGCGTGCGGGTCGAGGACCCGCTCGGAGGTCCAGGTGCGGATCTCCTGCCCGGCGAACGCCCAGATCCGGATGCGCTCGCGGCCCTCGCTGCGGGTCGCGCCCTCGACGTACTCGGTGTGGATGTTCGGCTCGAACATCAGCGGCCAGACGGTGACGTCCGCGACGAGCGCATGGACGGCGTCGGCGGACGCTGCGATCCGGGTGGTGTGGACGGTGAGTGGCATGCCGGTCCTGTCTCCTGTGCGTGACGTGGTCAGTAACTGCCCAGTCCGCCGCAGACGTTGATGGCCTGCGCGGTGATGGCGGCGGCGCTGTCCCCGACGAGGTGCCCGACGAGCCCGGCCACCTCCTCCGGGGTGGTGTAACGGCCCAGCGGAATCTTGGCGTTGAAGCGTTCGAGCACGTCGTCGGTGGTGGTGTCCCAGGCCGCGGCATAGCCCTGCCGGACCCGTTCGGCCATCGGCGTCTCGACGTATCCGGGGCAGACCGCGTTGACGGTGACACCGGTCGCGGCGAGTTCCAGGCCCAGCGCCTTGGTGAAGCCGACCACGCCGTGTTTGGAGGCGGAGTAGGGGGCACCGAGGACGACGCCCTGTTTCCCGGCGGTGGAGGCGATGTTGACGATCCGCCCCCAGCCCCGGTCGAGTGCGCCGCCCTGGCGCAGCATCTCGCGGCTGATCCGGAAGACGCTGTTGAGGTTGGTCTCGATGATGTCGAGCCAGAGTTCGTCGGCGATGTCGGCGGTGACACCACCGCCGCTGCGGCCGGCGTTGTTGACGAGGACGTCGAGCCGGCCGTGGCAGGCGACGGCGGCCGCGACGAGTTCGCGCGCCGCCTCGGGGTCGCGTACGTCGGCGGCCATGCCGTCCGCCTTCACGCCCTGCGCGCGCAGCGCGTCGACGGTCTCGGCCACGGCGTCCGCACTGCGGGCGCAGACGAACAACCGGTAACCCTCGCGGCCGAGTTGCTCGGCCACCGCACGTCCGATGCCGCTGGTCGCGCCGGTGACGAGAGCCGCCCGGTCGACGACCTCGGGTCCGCCGCCGCCCAGTGCGCCCGCCCAGGCGCCGGGCACAGCCTTGGGAATCGTCATGTCACCACCACCGCAGCCGAGTTGAATCCACCATGTCCACGCACCGGCATCAGCACGGCACGCGGGGCGCCCACGACCCCATCCCGGCGCCCGCCGTCGCCGAAGACCGTCATTTCACCACCACCGCAGCCGAATTGAACCCACCATGCCCCCGCGCCAGCACCAGCACCGCACGCAGCGACACCGGTCGCGGGGCGCCCGTGACGAGGTCCAGGTGCCAGCCGTCCCGGGGGCGGTCCACATGCACCGCGGGCGGCAGGACGCCGTCACGCAGGGCCAGCAGCGCCGCCGCCACATCGAGGGCGGAGCCACCGGCGCCGATCCGCCCGGTCATCGTCTTGGGCACGGCGACGGGGACGCCGTAGGGGCCGAAGAGCTCGCCGATCACGTGCGCCTCGGCCTCGTCCAGTTCGGGCACGCCGTAGGCGTCGGCGAAGACTGCGTCGACGTCGTCGGGGCCGAGTCCGGCGTCGGCGAGGGCGAGGCGGGCCGTGTGGCCGAGGTTGCCCGGGCCGGTGGGCGGGTCGAAGGCCGCCGCGTATCCGGCGATCTCGCCGAGGATCTCTGCGCCGCGCTCCTCGGCCGCCGCGCGTTCCTCCACGACCAGGTAGGCGGCGCCCTCGCCGGGCACATAGCCGGAGGCCTCGCGGTGGAAGGGGAGGTAGGCGCGGGCCGGGTGGCTGTGCGGGCTGACCCGTCCGGTGGCGAGGTGTCCGGCCCAGCCGAGCGGGCACAGTCCGGCGTCGGCGCCGCCGGCGAGGAACACCCCGGCGCCGTCGCCGAGTTGGCGCCGGGCCTGGCCCACCGCGTCGAGTCCCCCGCACTGCTCGGTGACCAGGGTGCCGCCCGCGCCGCGCAGTCCGTGCCGGATGGAGACCTGGCCGGTGCAGGCGGCGTAGAACCAGGCGAAGGACTGGTAGGCGCTGACGCTGTCGCTGCCGGTGCGCCAGAGGTTGCTCATCTCGTGCTGCCCGAACTCGTAGCCGCCGGCCGAGCTGGCGGTGAAGACGCCGGCTCCGTAGTGCGGCAGCGCGGCCGGGTCGACGGCCGCGTCCTGGAGTGCCTCGGCCGCGGCGGCGAGCGCCAGCCGGGTGAACCGGGCGGTCTGCGGCAGCAGTTGGCCGGGTACGTGCTGTTCGGCGACGAAGCCGGTGATCTCGCCGGCGACCGGCGTGCGGTTCAGGGGCGCGTCGCGGGCCGGGCGCAGGGCGCTGACCCCGCGCAGGGTGGCCTGCCACCAGGCGCGGGTGCCTACGCCGTTGGGGGCGACGACGCCGAGGCCGGTGACGGCCGCGCGCAGCCCGGCCCGGGGAGCGGCGGCGGTCTCGGGGCTCACGTGCGCCTTCTGGGTCCGGGTGCTCACTGCGGCTTCCTCAGGACGAGGGCGCTCTGCAGGCCGCCGAAGCCGCTGCCCACGCTGAGCACCGTGTTCAAGGGCTGTGCCCGTGCGGTCAGCGGTACGTAGTCCAGGTCGCATTCCGGGTCCGGGTGGTGGAGGTTGGCGGTCGGCGGGATCGCCCCGTGCTCCAGGGCGAGGGCGCAGGCGGCGGCCTCCAGGGAGCCGATGGCCCCGAGGGAGTGGCCGATCATCGACTTGATGGAGCTGACCGGCACGTCGTAGGCATGGCTGCCGAGGCTCTTCTTCAGGGCGCTGGTCTCGTGGACGTCGTTCTGCCGGGTCCCGGAGCCGTGGGCGTTGACGTAGTCGACGGCGTCGGCGGGCAGCCGGGCCTCGTCCAGGGCGGCGGTGACGGCCTGGGCGAGTTCGGTGCCGTCGGGGCGCAGTCCGGTCATGTGGTAGGCGTTGCCGCGGGTGGCGAAGCCGGCGATCTCGGCGTAGACGTGGGCGCCGCGGCGGCGGGCGTGTTCCTTCTCCTCGACCACGAGGATCGCGCCGCCCTCGCCGAGCACGAACCCGTCGCGGGTCCTGTCGAAGGGGCGGCAGGCCTGCTCAGGGTCGCCCTCGTGCGGGGTGGTGGCCTTGATGGCGTCGAAGGAGGCCGCGGTGATGGCGCAGACGGGCGCCTCGGCGGCGCCCGCGAGCATCACGTCGGCGGCGCCTTCGGCGATGATCCCGGCCGCGTGGCCGAGGGCGTCCAGGCCCGAGGTGCAGCCGGTGGAGACGAGGGCTACCGGTCCCTGCGCGGCGACGGTCCAGGCGACCTCGCGGGCCAGGGCGCTGGGCACCATGTAGTCGTACAGCTGCGGGACGGCGTAGGTCGTGTCGGTCTGCCAGTCCCGTCCCTCGTCGCTGAGCAGCGGGTAGGCGGCGTCCAGGCTGGTGGCGGCGCCGACCGCGCTGCCGATGCTCACGCCGGTGCGCAGCGGATCGAGGCCGCCGAGCGCCAGCCCGCTGTCGGCGATGGCCTCCCAGGCGCTGACCACGGCGAACTGCGCCGAGCGGTCCATGCGGTGGATCTCGCGTACGCCGAGGCCGGATGCGGCCGGGTCGAAGTCGGCCTCCGCGGCCACGCGGGAGCGGTAGGAGGAGGCGTCGAAGAAGGTGATGGGGCGGGTCGCGGCCCGGCCGCCGGTGAGCAGCGCCCAGTAGTCCTTGGTGCCGATACCGCCGGGGGCCACCACGCCCAGACCTGTGATCACTGCGCGTCGGGTCATGGGGGGGATGGTCGGCGCGCTCGCTCAAGGGGCGGTGGAGCGAGCGGGGCCCTGACCGGGGCGGACGGGTGTTGGCCGAGACCAGTTGGACACAACTGGTGCCGGGGCCACCGCTTCTTGACCACCTCTCAAGGAGACGTACCCAAACTGCAACCGCCGTGGGCACCCACGAGAGAGAGGTCGAGGCTCGGTGACTGCAGCTCCTCACCCCAGCACCCGTCCACCGGCGGTCTCGGACGCCCCTTCGCGGACCGAGCGCCTGTCCCGGGTGGTCATCCGTTTCGCGGGCGATTCCGGAGACGGCATGCAGTTGACGGGTGACCGGTTCACGTCGGAGACGGCGTCGTTCGGCAATGACTTGTCGACGCTGCCGAACTTCCCCGCCGAGATCCGCGCACCCGCCGGCACGCTGGGCGGCGTCTCCTCCTTCCAGCTCCATTTCGCGGACCACGACATCCTCACGCCCGGCGACGCCGTGGACGTGCTGGTGGCGATGAATCCGGCGGCGTTGAGGACGAACCTGCCGGATCTGCGTTCCGGTGGCGAACTCCTGGTCAACAGCGACGAGTTCGTCGCCCGTGCACTGACGAAGGCCGGTTACGACAGCTCACCGCTGGACGACGACTCGCTTCAGGGCTACCGCGTCCATCCGGTGCCGCTGACCAGCCTGACCGTCGAGGCGCTCAAGGAGTTCGGGCTGTCCCGCAAGGAGGCCGAACGGGCGAAGAACATGTTCGCGCTCGGTCTGCTGTCGTGGATGTACCACCGGCCCACCGAGGGCACGGAGAGGTTCCTGAGGTCGAAGTTCGCGAAGAAGCCGGAGATCGCGGCGGCCAACATCGCCGCGTTCCGGGCGGGTTGGAACTTCGGGGAGACGACGGAGGACTTCGCCGTCACCTACGAGATCGCTCCGGCGGCCGATGCCTTCGCCTCCGGCACCTACCGCAACATCTCCGGGAACCTCGCCCTGTCCTACGGCCTGCTCGCCGCCGCGCAACAGGCGGACCTGCCGCTGTTCCTGGGCTCGTACCCGATCACTCCGGCCTCGGACATCCTGCACGAGCTGTCCCGGCACAAGAACTTCGGTGTGCGGACCTTCCAGGCGGAGGACGAGATCGCCGCGGCCGGTGCGGCGCTCGGCGCGGCGTTCGGCGGGTCGCTGGCGGTGACCTCGAACTCGGGGCCCGGCATGGCCCTGAAGGGCGAGACGATCGGCCTGGCCGTGGCGCTCGAACTGCCGATGGTCATCATCGACATCCAGCGCGGCGGACCGTCGACCGGCCTGCCGACGAAGACGGAGCAGGCGGACCTGCTGCAGACGATGTACGGCCGCAACGGCGAGGCCCCGGTGCCGATCGTGGCCCCGGCCACGCCCGCCGACTGCTTCGACGCGGCGCTGGAGGCGGTGCGGATCGCGCTGACCTACCGCACCCCGGTGTATCTGCTCAGCGACGGCTACCTGGCCAACGGCGCCGAGCCGTGGCGGATCCCGGAGCTGCACGAACTCCCCGATCTGCGCGTGCACTTCGCCGACGGCCCGAACCACACCCTGGAGGACGGCACCGAGGTCTTCTGGCCGTACAAGCGGGATCCGCTGACCCTGGCCCGCCCGTGGGCGATCCCGGGCACGCCGGGCCTGGAGCACCGGATCGGCGGCATCGAGAAGCAGGACGGCACGGGCAACATCTCCTACGACCCGGCCAACCACGACTTCATGGTCCGCACCCGGCAGCGGAAGATCGACGGGGTCTGGGTGCCGGATCTGGAGGTCGACGACCCGCACGGCGCGAACACGCTGGTGCTGGGCTGGGGTTCGACGTACGGGCCGATCACGGCGGCCGTGCGCCGGCTGCGCACCGCCGGGGAGCGGATCGCGCAGGCGCATCTGCGTCATGTCAGCCCGTTCCCGCGCAACCTCGGCGAGGTCCTCGGCCGCTACGAGCGGGTCGTGGTGCCCGAGATGAACCTCGGTCAGCTCGCGACCCTGCTGCGCGCCCGCTATCTCGTCGACGTACACAGCCACACCCAGGTGAGCGGAATGCCGTTCAAGGCCGAGCAACTCGCCACCGCTCTGCAGGAGGAGATCCATGCCGGCTGACCTGCTCGCCCGTGACTTCAAGTCCGACCAGGAGGTGCGCTGGTGCCCGGGCTGTGGTGACTACGCGATCCTCGCCGCCGTGCAGGGCTTCATGCCCGAACTCGGTATCGCCCGGGAGAACATCGTGTTCATCTCCGGGATCGGCTGCTCCTCCCGGTTCCCGTACTACATGAACACGTACGGGATGCACTCCATTCACGGCCGGGCGCCGGCGATCGCCACCGGTCTCGCGGTCACCCGGCGGGACCTGAGCGTGTGGGTGGTGACCGGTGACGGCGACGCGCTCTCCATCGGCGGCAACCATCTGATCCACGCCCTGCGCCGCAACGTCAACCTCAAGATCCTGCTGTTCAACAACCGGATCTACGGTCTGACCAAGGGCCAGTACAGCCCGACCTCGGAGACCGGCAAGATCACCAAGTCGACGCCGATGGGCTCGCTGGACGCGCCCTTCAACCCGGTGTCGCTGGCGATCGGCGCGGAGGCCTCGTTCGTGGCCCGCACCGTCGACTCCGACCGCAAGCACCTCACCGAGGTGCTCCGCCAGGCCTCCGCCCACCCCGGTACCGCGCTGGTGGAGATCTACCAGAACTGCAACATCTTCAACGACGGCGCCTTCGAGGTCCTCAAGGACAAGCAGCAGGCCCAGGAGTCGGTGATCCGCCTGGAGCACGGGCAGCCGATCCGCTTCGGGGCCGACGGTGCCAAGGGCGTCGTACGCAACGCGGACACCGGCGAGTTGGAGGTCGTGGACGTGACCGACCGGAACGAGGGCCGGATCCTCGTCCACGACGCACGCTCCGCCTCCCCCCTGAACGCCTTCGCGCTCTCCCGCCTGGCCGATCCGCAGACGCTGCACCACACACCGATCGGTGTCTTCCGGGACGTCGAACGGCCGGTCTACGACACGACGATGGCGGACCAGCTGGACGCCGCCATCGAGCAGAACGGCAAGGGCGACCTCGCGGCCGTCCTCGCCGGCAGCGACACGTGGAGCCGCTGAATCGCTCCCGTCCCACCTGTTCGTAAGGAGATCGAGTGAGCTCCCCTGCCGCACACTCCGAGTGGCTGACCACAGCAGTGATCGGCGGCGTCGCCCTGACGCTGCTGACGGGTGTCGCTTTCGCGATCGGTGCCCGCCGAATCCGCCAGCCCGCAGTCGTCGGTGAGATCACCGCGGGTATCTGTCTGGGCCCGAGTCTGCTCGGTCTACTGCCGGGCGATCTGCCAGATCGCTTCTTTCCGGCCGAGGCACGGGCTCATCTGGGGACGGCGGCCCAGATCGGGCTCATCCTCTTCATGTTCGTCGTCGGCTGGGAGTTCGACAGTACGAGCTTCAGCGGGCGCCGCCGTTCCACGGGCCTCATCTGGCTGAGCTCCATCGCCTGCCCCCTGGCCCTGGGCATGGGCCTCGCCGCGCTGATCTACGGCACCTACGGCACGGTGGACGGCAAAGAGACGGGGATGTTCGAGTTCACCCTCTACCTCGGCGTGGCCATGTCGATCACGGCCTTCCCGGTGCTGGCCCGCATCGTCGCCGACCAGGGACTCCAGTTCAGCCGGCCCGGGGCGCTCTCGCTGGCGCTGGCCGCGGCCGACGACGTCCTGGCCTGGTGCATGCTCGCCCTGGTCGTGGCGCTGGTGACGGCCACCGGGACCGGCGCGTTCCTCACGATGCTCCTGTGGTCGCTGGTCTACGTCGCCGGGATGCTGTGGATCGTCAAGCCGCTGCTGCGCAAACTCAGCGACCGGATGCCGGAGTCGGGCATCCCGTACGTCATGGTGGTGGCCGCGTGCGGCGCCTTCGGCTCGGCCTGGCTGACCTCCGAGATCGGCATCCACGCCATCTTCGGCGCGTTCTTCTTCGGCCTGGTCATGCCGCGTGACCGCAAGGTGATGCAGGCGGCGTTCGGCCCCATCGAGCAGGCCGGCCGGCTGCTGCTGCCGTTGTTCTTCGTGGTGACCGGCCTGTCCGTCGACCTCACCGCGATCACCGCCAACGGCCTCCTGGTGATGCTGGCCGTCATCGCGGTCGCCTGCCTCGGCAAGCTGGGCGGCGTGGCGATCCCGGCCAAGCTGACCGGCATGAGCTGGCGGGACGCCACCACCCTCGGTCTGCTGATGAACACCCGCGGTCTGACCGAGCTGGTGATCCTCAACGTCGGCCTGCAACTGGGGCTGCTCAGTATCGAGTTGTTCAGCGCCATGGTCGTCATGGCCCTGGTGACCACCGCGATGGCGGCGCCGCTGCTGTCCGCCCTGCTGGCCCAGTCGAACGAGCGCGCCCAGCAGGAGCTGAGGAAGACCCGTCCCGTGGTCCTGCCCGACTCCGCGCTCACCCACCCAAAATGACCGAAAGGCAGGCACGCACCATGGACTTCGCCTGGACCGAGGAACAGCGGCAGGCATACGACCGGACCCTGGCCGCCGTACGCGAGGTCTTCCCCTCCGGTGTCGCGGCCGGCTACTACGACCGGAGTGACTGGACGCAGCTGGGCAAGCTCGGCCTGCTGGGTCTGTCCGTGCCCGCCGAGTACGGCGGCGGCGGGCTCGGCGCCCTGGACACCGCACGCCAGGTGGAGGCCCTCGGCCGGGGCTGCGACCGCACCGGGCTGGTCTTCGGCGCCTCCGCGCACCTGTTCGCCTGCGCGATGCCGATCGTGGACTTCGCGAGCCCGAGCCTGAAGTCCCGGATTCTGCCGGGGATGTGCACGGGCGAGCTGATCGCCGGCAACGCCATGACGGAGGACGAGGCCGGCTCGGACGTCTCGCGGCTGACCACGGTCGCGGAGCGCACCGAGGGCGGCTGGATCCTGAACGGCGAGAAGAGCTTCGTCACCAACGGTCCGGCCGCCGACGTGTTCACCACGTACGCGACCACGGACCCGAAGGCGGGCTATCTGGGCGTCACCGGCTTCGTGGTGGAACGTTCCGCCCCCGGTCTGACGATCGGTGAGCCCTTCGAGAAGATGGGCATGTCGCACGTCCCGGCCGGCCGGATCACCTTCGAGAACTGCTTCGTCCCCGACGAGCAGGTCCTCGGCGAGGAGGGCCAGGGCGGGTTCATCTTCCAGCACTCGATGGGCTGGGAGCGGGCCTGTCTGTTCGCCGGTTTCCTGGGGCTGGCCGACCATCTCCTGGACCGGGCCGTCGAACAGGCCCGCACCCGCAAGCAGTCCGGGCGCCGGATCTCCCGCTTCCAGGCCGTCTCGCACCGGATCGCGGACATGAAGCTGCGCACCGAGAGCGCCCGGCTGCTGCTCTACCGCGCCTGCTGGGAGATGGACCGGGGCGGCCCGGCCACCCTGTGGATCGCCCTGTCCAAGCTCGCCGTCTCCGAGGGCGTGATCTCCACGGCGATGGACGCGGTACGGCTCTTCGGCGGCCGGGGCTACCAGCGCGACGTGGGCATCGAGGCGGCCCTCAGGGACGCGGTGCCCTCCGTCATCTTCTCCGGCACATCGGACATCCAGCGCGACATCATCTCCAGGGAGCTGGGACTATGAGCACCAACGTCAGCCTGCACCGCCTGCTGTACGACTCCGCCCGGCGGCACCCGTACGCGGTGGCCGTGCACGGCGAGAAGGGCCCCGTCGACTACCGCACGCTGGACCGGCGCGCGGACCGGGCCGCCGCGGCCCTGCTGGCGAGCGGGGTGCGCCCCGGCGACCGCGTGATCATCTGGAGCCACAAGAGCGTCGACGCCATCGCCGTGATGCAGGCCGCCCTGCGCATCGGCGCCATCTACGTGCCGGTCACCGGCTCCAACCCGCCCGCCCGGGTGGCGCGGATCGTCGCCGGCTGCGCGCCGGCGCTGGTCGTCGCGGACGCGGGCGGCGTGGAGCGGGCCCGGGCGGCGGAGTGGGACGCGGCGCCGCTGGCCGGCTTCGACGAGCTGATCGGGCGGGCCGAGGAGGGCGCGCGTCCGCAGCACTTCGTGAACGGTCCGGACGACCCGGCGTACATCCTCTACACCTCGGGCTCCACCGGTGAGCCCAAGGGCGTGATGATCAGCCACCGCAACGCGCTGGCTTTCGTGGACTGGGCGGTCGAGGAGCTCCAGCTCACCGTCTCCGACCGGCTGTCGAACCACGCGCCGTTCAACTTCGACCTGTCCGTCTTCGACCTGTACGGCGCCTTCGCCTCCGGCGCCTCGGTGCACCTGGTGCCCGAGGAACTCGCCTACGCCCCGCTGCAGTTGGCCGAGTTCATGCGGCAGCGGCTGATCACGGTCTGGTACTCGGTGCCGTCGGCGATCAGCCTGATGATGCGCGAGGGCGGCCTGCTGGACGGGCCTCCCCCGTCCGCGCTGCGGGTCTGTCTCTTCGCCGGCGAGCCGTTCGCCATCCACCACGTCCAGGAGCTGCGCAAGAGCTGGCCCGGGGTGCGGCTGCTGAACTGGTACGGCCCGACCGAGACCAACGTCTGCACCTCCTACGAGGTCACCGAGGCCGACCTGGAGCGGGAGACCCCGCTGCCGATCGGCACGGCCTGCTCCGGGGACACCATCACGCTCGACGGGCCCGAGGGCGGCGAGGGCGAAGTGGTCGTCAGCGGTCCGACGGTGATGCTCGGCTACTGGGGGCGCGGGCCGCAGGAGGGCCCGTACCGCACGGGCGACATCGCCCGCCTGGGCGACGACGGGAACCTGGAGTACGTCGGACGCCGCGACCACATGGTGAAGGTGCGCGGCAACCGAATCGAGCTGGGCGAGATCGAGGCGGCCATCGGCACCCTCGAATCCGTCGCCGAGGTGACGGTTCTGGTGATCGGCACCGGCCTCACGTCCCAACTGCACGCAGTCGTCGTCCCGTCGCCGGGGCAGCGGCCGTCCCTGCTCGCCATCAAACGCCGTTGTGCGGAAAGGTTGCCCACGTATATGAACATCGACCGGTTGCACATCGCCGAGGATCTGCCGAGGACGCCGAACGGCAAGCTCCACCGTGCCGCGCTCGTCACGGCCGTCGAGGAAGGTGAGCTGTGATGACCACTGCCATGCCCACGATGGCCCAGTCCGTCGACATCCAGCTGTTCCGTACCGTCATGGCCTCCCTGGCGAGCGGGGTCTCCATCGTGACCACGCTCGACAAGGAGGACGAGCCCCGCGGGCTGACCTGCTCCGCGGTGTGCAGTGTCTCCGTGGACCCGCCGCTGCTGCTGGCGAGCGTCAGCAACCGCAGCGGCACGCTGCAGGCCGTGCTCGACCGGGCCGCGTTCTCGGTCAACATCCTCGGCTCCCAGGGGCAGACGGCTTCCCAGCTGTTCGCCTCCGGCTCGACGGACAAGTTCGAGCGGGTCCGCTGGACGCCGGGCCCGGCCACCGGTACGCCGCTGCTCCAGGTCACGGTCGGCCACGCGGAGTGCGAGCTGCACGACGCGGTCGAGGCCGGCGACCACACGCTGCTCATCGGGCGGGTGGTCGGGGGCGGTTCGGCCGACGACCGCTTCCCGCTGACGTACTGGCGGGGGTCTTACGCACGGCTGCTGCCGTAGGCAGCCTGACCTTCCCTTCCCAGCCCGTCGCCGCCCCGGTTCTTCTGCCGGGGCGGCGACGGGCTTTGCGTGCGCCGAGTTGCGCCGTCTGTCCGCGCGCCGTACGGAGTTGCGCAGCCCGGCGCTGCGGGGGTGCCGTCCTTCTTTGGCAGCGGGTGCCGCCCCAGCGGCACGACGGCCCGCGGGACATGCAAGTGCCGCCTCCCCGAAGGGCGGCGGCACTTGGTGGAGCGGGCCTGGGTCAGATGCGCACCCACCGCAGCAGCGCCGCCGGAAGCTCCACGCGGGCCCGGTCACGCGGCCCCGCCCAGGCGCAGTAGCCGTCCGGGCGGACCAGGATCGTCTCGGGGGTCTGCCAGGGGCCGGCGTCGGCCAGGATGCGGCCGGTGAGGCGGACCAGCCTGCCGTCCGTCTCCGGGATGCCCGGCAGCAGCGGCGCGCCCTTGCCGGAGTCGATGAGGATGAAGTTGCCGAGGCGCAGCGCTTCGAAGAGGCTCTGCGCGGGCTGTCCGGGGGTGGCGATCGTGAGGTCGGGGACGCGGGTGCCGACCAGGGACGTCGCGCCGACGGCCGCGGCCATCGCCTTGTAGCGCGTGGCGATGCCCGACAGGTGCCCGACGGCCGTCTGGTGGGTCCTGGGGATCCGGCTGGCCACGGAGATCACGGCCTTGCGGGCGGCCCGCGCCGGCAGCCGGTCGGAGGTCATCATGCGGGTGGCGATGTCCGTCACCTTGATGACGCCCTGGGAGACGGGGCGCCGCTCCGCCGCGTAGGTGTCGAGCATGTCGTCGGGGGCCCGCCCGGTGACCACGGCCGCCAGCTTCCAGCCGAGGTTCATGGCGTCCTGGATGCCGAGGTTGAGGCCCTGCCCGCCGAGCGGCGAGTGCACGTGCGCCGCGTCACCGGCGATGATCATGCGCCCCTTGCGGTAGAACTCCGCCTGCCGTTCCTGGATGCGGAAGCGGGAGGTCCACAGCGGTTCGCTGGGCCGCATGTCCCGGCCGAACAGCTTCTTGAGGGTCTGCTCGACCTCGACGAGCGTGACCGGCGCGTCCGACCAGGGCTTGTCCCGGTCGATGACGCCCATGCGGTACCAGCCGTTGCCGAAGTCGGTCGCCACGACGAGCCCGGCGCGGCCGACCCGGATGAGCAGCTGGTCGTCGAGCGGGATGCCGAGCTTCACATCGGCGACGATGATCGTGTACGGGTAGGTGGCGCCGGTGAAGTCCGCGCCCATGGACTCCCGCACCTGGCTGCGCGAGCCGTCGCAGCCGACCAGCCAGGGGGCACTCTCCTCCCAGGTGCGCCCGTCCTTCTCCATCGTGCAGTGGACGATGGCGCCCTCCTGCCGGCAGCCGACGAGGGTGACGCCCCGTTCCACGGCCGCCCCGAGGTTCAGGGCGCGCTTCTCCAGGATCTCCTCGGTCTGCCCCTGCGGGATGATGGTGAGCTGCCCGTACTCCGAGGCCAGCTTGCCCATGTCGAACAGCGAGTTGCCGAGCGAGACCCGCACCCGGGGCACGGGGTTGGCGCGCTGCAGCACCTCCTGGGCGACCCCGCGCATGTGCAGGACCTCCATGGTGCGTCCGTGCAGTCCGAGCGCCCTGGACTCCCGGGTGCGGTGCTCGCGACGCTCGACCACCCGGCAGCGCACGCCGGCGAGGGCAAGTTCACCTGCGAGCATCAGCCCCGTGGGTCCCGCCCCGGCGATGATGACGTCAAAGGCTTCAGTGTTGGTGTCCACGACAATGGACCTCTTCTATCGGGTTGTTCCGGTGGAGGGTGCAGCCTCAACGCGAGGCGGCCGAGGTGACCGAGGTGACGTTGTCGCGTGTGAGCAGCCGGCGGAAGTCCGCCGGGGCGGCGGTCTTGACCCACCACAACATCTTCAGTCGCTTGGGAAGGGTGAAGTGGTAGACCCTGGCGTCGGGATCGCCGAACGCGTACAGCGGCGGTACGAACTTCTCCCTGCGCAGGTCGGCGAAGATGGCGTCCGCGGCCGATGACGCGGAGACCTCGCCGGTGTCGACCCGCTCGACGGTGGTCAGAGCGCGGTCGATGAGCCCCCGAAGCCCTTCGGGAGCGTGGAACCAGATGCCGCCGAGTTCGAACCGTTCGACGGGCGTCCAGTCCCGGCCCCCCGCGCTCGACTCGCAGTCCAGCCGGGCCCGCTTGAGCGAGAGGTCGGCGAGGATCTGCCAGAGGAGCCAGACGCGGGAGAAGGAGTTGTAGAGCTGGAAGTCCCGGCCGGCGATGCGCGCGCAGCGCAGCCAGCGGTCGTTGAAGGCGCCGAGTTCGTCCTGGAAGGCGGCGATGCGGGCGAACGGCGCGGTGGCGAAGTCGTCGCGGCGCACGGCCGGGATCAGCGCGGTGGCGAGGGCGTGCACCAGTTCCGTGGCCATGGTGACGTCACGGGAGAGGAACAGGTCGTTGCGGGCCGCGGTGCGCTCCAGCGCGAACCAGCGCTCCCCGTAGGTGTTGGAGGCGGTCCGCTGCCACAGCGCGGTGCTCGTCCACGGGCGGACCGCGGTGGCCGAGGCGAACTGCCGCTCCAGGTCGGGGTACTGCTCGACCACGGCCCGGAAGGCCTTGTCGGGATCGTCCGGGAGGTCCTCCCAGCGGCCCGGGTCGAGGCTGAGGGTGACGCCGGTGGCGGGGTTGGCGCCGTCGGCGTGGTTGTCGAACCGGACCAGCTGGATCCAGCCGCCGTCGAACAGGTGGTGCACGGTGCCCAGGGACCAGTCGGTGGCGCGCGGGTAGTCCGCGGTGTCACGGACCTCCTCGAACCGCGCCACGCCCGTCATGTGGGTGGACAGCACGCGGGAGCGCAGCCCGAGCCGGGGCTCGGGGTCGTCGCCGCCGTTCTTCGCCACCAGGAAGGAGCCCGGTCCGCTGACGTCCACGAGGTAGCGGGCCCGCCAGACATGACCGTCGGTGGTCTCCACCCGAGCGCCGTCGTCCTCGGTCCAGGCGTCGGTCGCGTGCACCCCGTGCGGCAGGACCGCGGCGCCGTAGCGGTGCGCCAGGCGCAGGGTGTAGTCGTCGACGGTGCGCCGCTCCAGGTGCCATTCGGCGTGCTCGCCGGGGACGTTGAACTGGATGCTCTCGGCGGGGCTCTGCGGCATCCCGGGCCGGTGGTAGAGGAAGCCGAGGCTCTTCTTGATGCCGCTGTCCCGGCGGATGTCCGCGGGCAGGTCCGGGAAGAGGCCGAAGGCGGCGATCTCCGGGATGTCGAAGCGTTTGGCGAGCAGCAGGAAGACCTCGGCCGTGTACGGGACGGTGGTCTCGCCGGACGGCTCGGTGCGGTCCTCGGCGCCCGGGACGACCAGCACCCGTACGCCCTGACGGGCCAGGACGGCGGCGAGCAGGCCGCCCGCCAGGGTGCCGCCGAGGACGGCGACGTCGTACTTCTCCCGGTGGTCGGCGGGCGGGGCGGCGCGGTCGGCGGTCGTGCTGGGACGCTTGGTCTTCATGGAGTCGACTCCCCTCGGTTCACGGTTCCTTCCGGTCCCTCATGTCCCGGCGGAGCCCCGACGCGGTGCGGGACCCGACAGCCGGCCGGCCCGGAGCCGGTCGGCTCCGGGGTTGTTCACGAGGGGAAACGTGCTGTCGATCGGAGCCCGGTGGCCTCGGGGGCGGCTGGTCGCCGCCTGCGTCGTGCGCCGGGTGAGCGGCACGACAGGCCCGGGCCACCGGGCGGCGCTCACGCTCGGGGTGCCAAGGGTGAGCGCCGGCCGGGTGGGCGTCAGAAGATGCGCCGGCCCTTGAGCTTGGCCTTGACGGCCTCCTTGGCATTGCCCCGCATCATCCGCTTGACGACGGGGTCGGCCTCGGTGTGCAGCCAGCGCGCGGTCTTCGCCATCACCTTGGCGTTGGGGATCATGAAGCGCAGGTCGCGCTCGGCGAACCCGAAGTGCTTGGGCACGAAGTTCGCGCTCTCCAACTGGGCGTAGACGGTGTCGGCCGCCTCGCGCGCGGTGACCTTGCCGGCCTCGTAGTTGAGGCACTCCTCGACCATGGAGTCGTACAGGCCCTTGAACCCCTCGTGGTCCGGCCAGTACAGGCCGAGGTAGGGGGCCTTCTCCAGGTCCTTGAAGTGCTGGTCGCGGCCGTCCTTGAAGTACTTGAACAGGCCTTCGGACAGCCGGTAGGTGCCGGCGTTGGCGCCCCAGGACCAGATCCGGTAGACGGCCGTCCACAGGTCGTAATCGCTGAAGGAGATGAAGGAGGCGTTGACGAGCGAGTCGTTGTAGTCGAAGAGCCCCTGCTGCATGCGGTCGACGTACTCGAAGCGCTCGCCGGAGAAGTCGCCGTCCTTGACCGCGTCCAGCAGCCGCCACGACAGGCTGTTGATGGCCTCGGCGGTGTTCGACAGGCCGCGGGAGTAGAGCGGGTCGATGAAGCCGGCGGCGTGCGAGAGCAGGAACCAGCGGTCGCCGGCGGTCTGCCGGGAGGAGTACTGGAGGCGGTCGGTGGAGACCCAGGGACGGACGGCGCGCGCGCCCTCGTACTGGCGGGCGATGTCGGGGAAGCGCGCGGCGTAGTGGTGGAACTCCTCCTCCGGGGTCAGGTCCGCGGACTTGGGGTACTTGCGCGGGTCGAGGGTGAGACCCACGCTGCACAGCGGGTTGCGCGACCACTCGTGGTTGTCGAAGCCGATCACCCAGAACCAGCCGCGCTCGAAGAGGTGGTGCACGGTGCCCTGGTACCAGGGGGCGGGCGGGGTGTCCTCGGGGCCGCGGTTCCACAGGTCGTCGGTGGGCCGCACTCCGGCCATGTGGTTCCAGATGGACCGGGAGTGGTGCTTGAACCTGCAGGGGTCCTCCCGCAGGTTGAACTTCTCCGCGAGCGGGGAGCGGTAGCCGCTCGCGTCGACGACGTACCGGGCGCGGTACTGCTCGCCCGCGGCGGTGCTCAGGGTGACGCCCGCGTCGTCGAAGTCGACGTCGGCGACCTTGAAGTTCTGCCGGGCCACGGCGCCGTACTTCAGGGCGACATGGAACATGTACTGGTCGGTGTCCTGCCGGTACAGGTGGCTTGCCTCGTGCAGCAGACCCGGGGTGCCGAACTGGTTGGTCTCGCGCGGATCCTGGGGCTCCCCCTCGTGGTGCAGCAGGAACCCGAAGTGCTTCTTGACCCCGAACTTGGGGCCGAGCAGCTTGGTCGTGTTGGTGAAGGTGGCCAGCGTCTTGATCTCGGGCACGTCATAGCGCTCGGAGAGCGTGCGCAGGCAGACGAGCGTGTACGGGATGGTCGACTCACCGATGGCGAAGCGAGGGTGGGCCGAGGCGTCCAGGAGCAGAACCTTGACGCCGTTACGGGCCAGGATGGCGGCGAGCATGGAGCCGGCTATGCCGGACCCCAATATGGCCACGTCGTGTATTTCTCCCGGACCGGAAGTCCGGGATTCCCCAGCCAGCGACGTGGACGATTGGGACGTCATCCCATTCTCCTTACGGATTACCGGTCTCCTCGACGGATCTCCGGCATGTTCTTCCTAGATCGCGCGGCCCGCTCAACGAGCGAACGGCCGGCGGGACGTGATGTCCCGCCGACCGCGGACGGGCCCGCAGGAGGCGCTCAGAAGATTCGCTTGCCCTTCACGAAGTGCTTGATCGCCTCGACCGAGGTCCCGACCATGTACGGCCGCATGTCCGCGGGCGACTTGGTGCGGGACCAGAGCAGCATCTTGCGCAGCCGCTGCGGGTTCGGGTTGATGAACCTGACGTCGCGCTGTGCAATCTCCAGGGACGGCGGGATCCAGTCGGCCTTGCGCATCTTGTCGAACAGCCGGTCTGCCGCGTCCTGGGAGTCCATTTCCCCTGCGTCGACGGCCTCGCAGTAGTCGGCCATCTCGTCGAAGATCTGCCGGTACTCCGGCTTGTCCGGCCACCACAGGCCGGGGCTCGGCACGTCCTCCAGTGCCCGCCAGATACTCGGGTCGTTCTGCCTCCGCGCCTTGAGGTCCTCGTGGATGACCCGGAAGGCGCCGGGCAGGGAGCCGTAGCTCCAGATCCGGAAGACCGCGTTCCAGAGGTCGTAGTCGGAGAAGCTGATGAACGCGGAGTTGACCAGGCGGTCGTTGAAGTAGAGCAGGTTCTGCTCCAGCTTCTCGACGTACTCGAACTGCGCCGGGTCGAAGTTGTCCTGCTTCAGCGCCCGGATCAGGCGCCAGGCCAGGACGTTGAGGATCTCGGCGGTGTTGGACAGGCCGCGCGAGAACAGCGGGTCGACGAAGCCGGCCGCGTGCGGCAGCAGGACCCAGCGCTCACCGACGACCTGCTTCGACGAGTACTGCAGCCGGTCGGTGCCCACCCACGGACGCACACTCTTCGCCCGGGCCAGCTGCCGCTTGACCAGCGGGAAGCGGTCGACGTGGTGCCAGAACTCCTGCTCCGGCGTCATGTCGCCGGGCTTCGGGTAGCGACGCGGGTCGAGCTGGAGGCCGACGCTGCACAGCGGGTTGGTGCTCTTCGGGTGGTTGTCGAACGGGATGATCCAGAACCATCCGCGGTCGAACATGTGGTGCATGGTGCCCTCGTGCCACGGCCGCGGGGGCACGTCGTCGGGGCCCATGCGGACATGGTCGTCGACCCGGTCGACGTTGATCATGTGGGTGAAGATCGAGCGGGCGTGGTGCTTGAGCCGGCACGGCTCGTCCCGCAGGCCCAGCTGGTCCGCGAGCGGAGAACGGAAGCCACTTCCGTCGACGACGAAGCGGGCGCGGTGGGTGGTGCCGTCCTCACCGATGACCGTGACGCCGTCGTCGTCGAAGTCGACCTTCTCGACGCGGTAGTTCTGCAGCGCGGTGCAGCCGTACTTCAGCGCCACATGGAACAGGTACTGGTCGATGTCCTGGCGGAAGTAGTGACTCGCCAGGTGCAGGACCTTCGGCAGCCGGAACTGGTTGATCTCCCGCGGGTCCGGCTCCTCGCCGTCACGGTGGATCATGAAACCGAAGTGCCGCTTCAGGCCCGAGGAGGTGCTGATGTACTGGTTGCACTCCTCCAGGCTGCCGAGGTGCCCGATCTCCGGTACGCCGTAACGGTGGGCGAGCATCCTCAGGTGGACCAGCGTGTAACCGACCGTCGACTCACCGATCGCGAAGCGCGGATGGGACCCGGCGTCCAGGAGCAGAACCTTGTTTCCGGCCTTGGCCAGTATCGCGCCGAGGACGGACCCGGCTAAGCCCGTGCCGAGTATGACGACGTCGTACTTTTCGCTCGACTGCTGCTTCATCTCACTCCCCGTGTCGGTGGACATCAGCTCGCGCTTGCGTTGCGGTGCTTGATCACCTTGCCGATCACAGGCCAGTAGGCGGCCATGTGCTTGAGCTCCTCGGTGACCTTGAACTCCTCCTTGTCGAACCGCTTGCGCAGGAAGAGGGTGAGACCTTCGTAGACGAGATCGCCGATCTCGTCCGGAGCGTCCTTCTTCGCCCACTGGAGCGTCTGAAGGACCTTGACGGTCGTGGCGTCGGTCCAGTGGTTGTCGGGCTCGGCGAGACCGAAGGCGGGGGGCACGAAGTCGGCCGCGCGCAGCTGCGCGAGGATCTCGTCCGAGGCCTTGCGCGGGTCGGTCTCCCCCTTCTGGACCTCCTGCACCAGGGTGCTGACGTTCTTCAGCAGCTGGCGGACGGGGGCGTAGTCGGGGATCGCGCCGTCGGGGGCCTGGCGCTCCAGGCGTTCGAGGCCGGCCGGGTCCCGGTCGTCCAGGAAGGTGGCGTAGGCGCGGTTGATCTCGAACGTGGCGAGGATCTGGCCGAGCGACCACACCCGGAACCACGCGTTCCACAGGAACCAGCTGCCGAACGACGTGTAGGCGTTGGCCACCAGGTCGTCGTTGAAGTCGAGCAGACCCTGCTCCAGCTCCTGGACGTAGGAGAACCGCTCCTCGGAGAAGTCGTCCTCCTTGATGGCGTCCAGCAGGCGCCAGCCGAGGGCGTGGATGATCTCCATGGTGTTGGACAGACCGCGCGAGAAGAGCGCGTCCACGAAGCCGGCGGCGTGCGAGGTCAGGCACCAGCGGTAGCCGACCGTCTGCTTGGAGGAGTACTGGAGGCGACCGGTGCGCACCCAGTCCCGGGTGGAGACCGCGCCCTCGAACTGCGGGGCGATGTCCGGGTACTTGGCGATGAAGCGGCGGAACTCCTCCTCGGGGGAGCAGTCCGGCTGGGGGTGGATGCGCGGGTCGAGGTTGAGGCCGACGCTGCACAGCGGGCTGGTGTGCAGGGGGTGGTTGTCGAAGGGGATGACCCACATCCAGCCGCCCTCGAAGAGGTGGTGGAGGGTTCCCTCGCTCCAGGGGCTCGGGTTCTGGTGCGTGCCCTTCGGGACCGTGTCCTCGTACGGCTTCACGTTGATCATGTGCGTGAACAGCGAGCGCGAGTGGTGGCGCAGCCGGCTGGGCTCCTCGCGCAGGCCGAACTTCTGGGCCAGCGGCGAACGGTGGCCGCTCGCGTCCACGATGAACTTCACGCGCACCGGGTCGCCCTTGTCCGGGATCACCGTGACGCCGTTGTCGTCGATGTCGACATCGACGATCTTCGTCTGCTGACGGACCTCCGCGCCGTACTTGATGGCGACGTTCAGCATCCAGGAGTCGGTGTCCTGGCGGAAGAAGTGGTTCTCGGTGTGCGTGATCTTCGGGATGGGGAACATGCTGGTCTCGACGGGGTTCTGCTTGGCGCCCTCGCGGTGGTAGAGGAAGCCGAAGTTGCGCTTCACACCGCAGTTGGTCGAGATCTTCGACTGAACCGCCTCGAAGGTCGTCAGCCACTTGATCTCGGGAACCCGGTACCGCTCGCTGACCAGCCGCATCATCATCGAGGTGTACGGAATGGTCGACTCGCCGATGGCGAAGCGGGGGTGCGTGCCCGCGTCGAGGACGAGGACTTTCGCACCGTTGTTGGCGAGACAGGCGGCCAGTGTCGTACCAGCAAGGCCGGACCCGAGAATGGCCACGTCGTACTGCGGCGCCGTCATCGGTTTCGGCGTGGTGGCAGGGGGCATCAGATCTCTCCTCAGTGGTCCCGGCATGTGGCCTCGGCATCCGTTTCGGCACACCGTAGGAACACCGCCTTGAGGCCGACTCGGCCACCGCTCAGGGCCGCCTCACTGCGGCCCGGCCGCACGGCGGGGGCATAGCGTCCGTCTCTCCTCCGTCGTCCGGGCTGCCGGCCGGGCCGGGAGAGCCCGGTCGAGACCGGCTCACCCGAAGGTTGCAGTCCGCTGGACCCGCCGCCGGACGGGTCCGACCACCCCTGCCCCATCGAGTGGGCTTCGAGCGGGCGGGGCGACCCTGGCAGATCGGATTGTGAGCGTCCCGTCTCGCCCCACCCCTCACCGCTCAGACCCGTCTGCCTGCCACCACTCACCGAGGACTTGACGCCCATGGCAGTACGCGTATCCGGCCTCGTCGTCCGACGCGGAGGAAGGGAAATCCTCCGTGGGATCGACTGTGCCGTCCCCGAAGGAAGCGTCACCGGACTGCTCGGCCCCAGCGGCTGCGGGAAGACCACCCTGCTCCGCTCCGTGATGGGCCTGCAGCGCCTGACCGACGGAACCGTGACGGTGCTCGGCCGCCCCGCCGGGCACCGGAGCCTGCGCCGGTCCATCGGCTACTGCCCGCAGACTCCCTCCGTCTACCTGGACCTGACGGTCCTGGAGAACATCCGCTACTTCGCCTCGGTGATCGGGGCCTCGCCCGCCGACGCCGACCGTGTCCTGGACACCCTGCGCCTGAGCGACCACCGGCACCAGATCGTCGCCTCCCTCTCCGGCGGGCAGCGCTCCCGCGCCAGTCTGGCCGTGGCCCTCCTGGGCGAGCCGAAGCTGCTCGTCCTGGACGAGCCGACCGTGGGCCTGGACCCGGTGCTCCGCCTGGAGTTGTGGGACGCCTTCGCGGAGATCGCCGCCCGGGGGACCGCGCTCCTGGTCTCCAGCCATGTCATGGACGAGGCCGCCCGCTGCCACGAACTGCTGCTCATGCGCGACGGTGTCCTGCTGGCCCAGGAGAGCCCGGACTCCCTGCGGGCGCGAACCGGCACCCAGGACCTCGAACAGGCCTTCCTCAGTGTCATCCGCGAGCACGAGGCGCGGAATCCCCCCGCCGGACACACCACGGAGCAGATCGCGTCATGAATCCCGTCATCGCCCTCGCCACCGCCCGCCGCGTCCTCGCCCAGTTGCGCCACGACCGCAGGACCCTGGCCATGGCACTCGTGGTCCCCACCCTGCTGATGGTCCTCCTGCGCTTCGTCTTCGACGAGGAGGCGGCCTTCGACGCGGTGGCCCCCGCCCTGCTCGGGCTGCTGCCCTTCCTGGTGATGTTCCTGATCACCTCGGTCAGTACGCTCCGGGAGCGCACCAGCGGCACGCTGGAGCGGCTGCTGACCCTGCCCACCGCCAAGCTCGACCTGCTCCTCGGCTACGCCCTCGCCTTCAGCCTGGTCTGCCTGGTCCAGGTGGCCCTCGCGGTGGCGGTGTCCCTGTCCTGGCTGGGCCTGGACATCACCGGTCCGCTGTGGATGCTCTTCCTCGTCGCGGCCCTGGACGCGCTCCTGGGCACCGCCCTGGGGCTCCTGGTCAGCGCGTTCGCCCGGACGGAGTTCCAGGCGGTGCAGTTCATGCCGGCGGTGGTGCTGCCCCAGGTGCTGCTGTGCGGTCTGTTCACCCCCCGCGATCAGATGGCGAGCTTCCTGGATTACCTCTCCGACGTGCTGCCGCTGTCGTACGCCGTGGACGCGATGACCGAGCTCAGCCGGCACACCGGCATCGGCGCCGACCTGGTCGCCCAGGTCTCCGTCATCAGCGCCGCCCTGCTGCTGTCCCTGGTGCTCGGCGCGGCCACCCTGAGGCGGCAGACCGCCTGAGCCCCTACGGCAGCCGGCGGCGGCCCCCGCCCGGGCGGGGCCGCCGCGGCGGGCGGGGCGGGGCGGGCGCAGGGAACGAAGGAGAC
>NZ_JBFBLP010000024.1:0-130456 GCF_040686775.1 Streptomyces sp. NPDC079141
GTTGGCGTTGATGTAGGCGTTGGTCTTCACCGAGCCGCGCAGCACCGCCTCGACGACGTCCGGGTGCTCCTTGAGGAAGTCCTGCCGGACGATGATGTTCGTGATCACGAACTTCTTGTCGGGCCACAGGTCGGCCTCGTCCAGCAGCACTTTCGCGCCCTCGGCGACCAGCTTCGAGGCGGTGGGCTCGGGCACCCAGGCGCCGTCGATGGAGCCGGACTTGTAGGCGTCCGGGGTGACCTTGTTGTCGGTGCGGACGACGGAGACGTCGCCCTTGCCGCTCTGCGCGTCGACCGTCCAGCCCTGCTCGGCGATCCAGTTGAGGAACGCCACGTCCTGGGTGTTGCCCAGCTGTGGGGTGGCGATCTTCTTGCCCTTGAGGTCGTCCGTCGTCTTGATCTTGTCCGGGTTGACGACGAGCTTCACGCCACCGGAGGCCGAACCGCTGATGATCCGCAGGTTCGTGCCGTCCGACTTGGTGTAGCCGTTGATGGCGGGGGAGGGTCCGATCCAGCCGATGTCGATCGAGCCCGAGTTCAGCGCCTCGATCTCGGACGGCCCGGCGTTGAAGGTCGAGGACTTGATCTCGGTGCCGCCGAGCTCCTTCTGGAGGATGCCCTTCTCTACGCCCACCAGCGCGGTGGCGTGGGTGAGGTTGGGAAAGTAGCCGATCCGCACCTCGTCGGCGGAGAGCTTCTTGGCGTCCGCCGCGACCTGGGTCTGATCGTCGTCGTCGGACTCGGAACCGTAGCCGCAGGCGGTGACGAGGAGGGGAAGCGCGGCTATGACGGCGAGGGTGCGCAGGGCGCTGAGCGGTCGTGCGGGAGACACGGAGGTGTCCTCTCGGGATGTTGGTGAGCAGGGAGGTACGCGTACGAAGCGGCGTGACGTGCGGCCCGTCGGCGTCGTGATGCCGTGGGCGGTCTCAGACGGACCGACAGAGGGCGCTGGACGTGCGGCCGAGATCGATGTGTCGACGCGAGGTGAGCAGGATCGGCGACGGCGCGGTGCGATCGAACGCACGCATGGCCACCCCCCACTGAATCCTAGTTTTCCTACCTGGCTGATAGGGATAGTTGCAGAAGGAGGGGTCGACCCCAAGGGGGTGTTCACATGATGGACTGGCTGATCTTGCAGATTGGGATGCGGCTCAGCCGTACAGGGCTCAGACCGGCAGCGTGAACGGCGGGTGCGCGCCGTTGAGGAAGTAGTCGCCGACCTCGCGGAGCCGGGGCGCGACGGGCTCGTACAGCGTGTGGGTACGGGCGTTGCGCCAGAAGCGGTCGAAGCCCAGCCGGGCGGAGGCGGAGCGCGCGCCGATGATTTCGAGGGCGCGTGCGGTGCACTCCTGCACGGCCCGGGAGGCGGCGGACTCGGCCATCGTCGCGAGGACGGAGACCTCCGCGTACTCCTCGTAGGTGATGTCCTCGCCGCGCGCCAACCCGGCCTGAACGGCGTCCAGCGCCTGGCCGGCGAGGGCGGACGCGGCGCGGGTGAGGACGGTGAGCTCGCCGTGGACGGTCAGCACGTGCGGATCCCGGGTCGAGCCGACCGTCCGGGCGGGGTGCCAGGGGGACTGGCTCGCCCTGCTGTACTCGCGGGCTTCGGCGAGCACGCCCTCGGCCATGCCGAGACACAACTGGGCGGACAGCAGGCGCCCGACCGGCGCAGCCAGCGCGGCCCGCGGGGTGAGGACGTCCTCGTCCGCGGAGAGGGAACCGAGTACGTCGTCGGCGGTCAGCCGTACCGCGTCGAACTCCACGCTGCCGCCGGCCGCGAGGCGCTGGCCGAAGGTGTCGGCGTCGCCGTCGACCACCACCCCCTGGCGGGTGGCATCCACGGCGACGGCGAGCGGTTCGCCGGTGTCCTCCCGTACGGCGCGCACGGCGATGCGGTCGGCGACCAGCACCCCGCTGACGTAGCTCTGCCGACCGTCGAGCACCAGGCCGCCGCCGGTTTCGGCGAGCATCAGCGGGGGTTCCTGGCGGGTGAAGCCGCCTCCCCAGCACCACTGTTCGGCGGCGGACCGCTCGTCGAGCCGTGCGGCGAGGGCGGGTTCGGAGAAGAAGCGCGCGCTCCACGACACGAAGCAGTGGCAGCCGAGGAGTTGACCGATCGCGCCGTCGGCCGCCGCGATCTCCCGGACGACGGCGTAGGCCGTGGCCCAGTCGGTGCCGCCGCCCCCGGACTCGGCCGGGGTGAGCAGCGTCAGCAGTCCGGCCTCGCGCAGCCGGGAGACCTCGTCGAACGGGGCCTTGCCCGCCTGGTCCCGGGTCACCGCGTCCGTGGCCAGGTCGTCCGCCGTCTCGCGGGCCACGCGCAGCCAGTGCGCGTGGCCGGGGCCGGTCGGGTCGGACGCCGTGGTGGCGCGGGACGGTGCGGGGGCAACGCCCATGGAAACGCTCCTAATCGAGTTCGGCCGCGGAGCGCGGCCGCTGGTCGGGCACGTACTTGTAGCCCACGCTCCGCACGGTGACGATCCGCTGCCGATGGGCCGCGCCCAGCTTGCGGCGCAGGCGTGCGATGTGGACGTCGACGGTGCGGCCGTCGCCGACGTGGTCGTAGCCCCAGATGTCGGACATCAGCTGCTCGCGGGAGTGCACCCGGTGGGGGCGCAGCACCAGATGCTTCAGCAGCTCGAACTCCAGGTAGGTGAGGTCGAGTTCGTGTCCGTCGACCTCGGCCACGTGGCGCGCGGGGTCGACGCGTACGGCGTCGCCTCCCGGGGCCGGGCGGACTGCTGGGCGTACCCCGGCGCGGTGGAACAGCTCGGCCGGATCGGTGCCCTCGGGCACGAACACGAGATAGCCGACGAGCGGCGGGGAGGCGGGGTCCCCGTCCTGTGCGGTGTCGTCCACCAGGCGAAGGTGGCGCACGTCGGACAGTGGTGCGGTGTCGGGGGTGGCCGGGGCCGGAAGTGCCGTGGTCATGGCGTTTCGTCCTTCAGGAGGGCGGGCGGGTTCGCCCGAGTGTTCGGAGGGAGAAGGAACGGAAGCGGCACGCGAGAGGTGTGGGGCGCGTGCCTTACGCGCGACAGCAGGCGGCACTGACGACGTGACCAAAGTCGACATGCCGACGACGTACGAGTCGTTGCTGCGTGTGGGACATGTCCACCATCCTGCGGGGCTCGGGGAAGCCCCGTCAATGCTTTCCTAGTAATTCGATAGGGAAACTCGGGAATGCATCAGGGTCGGGCCGATCCGCGCGCGTAGTAGCGCTCCACGTAGAACTGGCCCGCACTGAGCACGCTCGTGACCGCGATGTACCAGAGCGTGGCCACCATCAGCAGGGGAATGACCTGGTATGTCTGGTTGTAGACGAGTTGCACCGAGTACAGCAGGTCGTGCACGGCCAGCACGCTGACGATGCTGGTGCCCTTCAGGGTGCCGATCAGCATGTTCCCGGCGGTCGGCACGATGGAGCGCATCGCCTGCGGAACGACGATCCGGCGCAGCGTGCGCCGTCTGCCGAGGCCCAGCGCCTGGGCGGCCTGCGTCTGGCCGGCGTCCACCGAGAGGATCCCGCCGCGCACCACCTCGGCGGCGTAGGCGGCCTCGTGCAGCGTCAGGCCGATGACGGCGGTGAGGGTCGGGCCGAGCAGGTTGACCGTCTGCACGGTGACGAACTGAGGCCCGAAGGGGATACCGAGGCCGAGCGTCGGGTACAGCGCGCCGATGTTGAACCAGAACAGCAGCTGCACCAGCAGCGGCGTGGACCGGAAGATCCACACATAGCCCCAGCTCAGCGTGCACAGCACCGGGTTGGCGGACAGCCGCATCACGGCCAGCGGGGTGCCGAGCAGAAAGCCGAGCACCATCACCACTGCGGTCAGCCACAGGGTGAGCAGCAGGCCGTCGAGCACGGCGGCGGTGGTGAAGTACCGGGCGACCACGTCCCACTGGAACGCGCGGTTGCGGACGACGGAGTTGACCACCATCGCGAACACCAGCAGTGCGGCGGCCGCCGTCACCCAGCGGCCGACGTGCCGGCGCGGCACGATCGGCAGGTCGTCGTCCGGGGCTTTCGACGGCTGCCGGGCAAGGGCGGGTGAGACATCGGAAGACGTGACCATCAGGGCTCTCCAGGGGAGGGAAGCGCAGGGCGTGGCGGATCGCCCGGCAGCCCTGCGAAGGCCGCCGGGGCCCGGTGTCGTCACATGCGCCGCGTCCCTCAACGCGGCCGGAGAAGGCCCGCCGCACAGGGCGGAGCCGTCCGCCGTCGATCGTAGGGGCCCCAGGCGAGGATGTGTCAACCAGGCCTGCCGCGCCGCCCGTCGAGACGGTCCGGCATCCGGTCGCCGCTTGACGAAGAGGCCGATGCCCTGCTCAATTGGTCGCATGAACGCCCAGCAGCGCTTGGTCTCGCGTGACCACATCGACTTCGGTCGGGTGTGGTCTGCCGCGTGTTGCGTCTGACTCGGCAGCGGGCCGTCTGACCGGCCCTTCCCTCCCTCGGTGACCCCGTCGCGGGCCCAGTCCCTTCTGCGCGCCTGCTGCCGCAGCACCGTTGCCCCCGACGCCCGGCGTCGTCACACCCGCAGCTCCCCGTCGCTCTGACGGACCCTCACTCATGCCTGCGTGCATGGCCGTTGAGCCATGCCCCCGCACTCTGCTGCCTGCGAAAGGCCACCTTCATGCCTGTGGAATTCCTCGGCATCGCCGCCACCAACGACGGCTCCGAGACCACCCCGCGCTCCGGCGCCACCTTCGACAAGGAGTACACACTCAGGCTCGCCCGAGCCCACGAGGACCACGGCTGGGACCGGGTGCTGTTCGCCTACGGATCCGGATCGCCCGACCCCGCCCCGGCCGCCGCGTACATCGCGAGCCGGCTGGACCGCCTCCAGATCCTTCTCGCCCACCGGCCCAACGTGTCGTACCCGACCTTCGCCGCGAAGACTTTCGCCACCCTCGACCGGATCAGCGAGGGCCGGTTGACCGTGCACTTCATCACCGGTGGCAACGACCACGAGCAGGCACGCGAGGGCGACACCCTCACCAAGGACGAACGCTACGCCCGCACCCGCGAGTACATCCGGATCGTCAAGAAGATCTGGACCACCCGCGAGCCCTTCGACCACGAGGGCGAGCACTACCGCTTCCACGACTTCGTCAGCGACGTCTTCCCCGTCCAACAGCCCCGCCCCGGCGTCTCGTTCGGCGGCTCGTCACCCGCTGCCTACGCCGCGGGAGGAGCCGAGGCCGACATCTACTGCCTGTGGGGCGAACCGCTTCAGCGGACCGCGGAGCAGATCGAGGCCGTGCAGGCCGCCGCGCGGGCCGCGGGACGCACCGACATCCCCCGCATCCAGGTCGCCTTCCGCCCGATCATCGCCCCCACCGAGGAACTGGCCTGGGAGAAGGCCCACCGCACGGTCGGCGCCATCCAGCAGGCGAGGCTCCAGCGGCGCCACCGTACCGGAACGCCCGAGAACACCGGCTCACAGCGGCTGATCGCCATCGCCGAGGCGGGGGAGCGCTGCGACCGCGCCCTGTGGACCCCGACTGCGGCCGCCACCGCGGGCGCGGGCAACTCCAACGCCCTCGTCGGCACCCCGGAAACGGTCGCCCAGGCCCTGCTCGACTACTACGACCTCGGCGTCGACATCCTCTCCGCCCGCGGCTACGACCTGCTCGGCGACGCCGTCGACTTCGGCCGGTACGTGATCCCGATCGTCCGCGAGGAGGTCGCCAAGCGCGACGCCGAACGCGCGGCGCGCGGCACACAGACCCTGGCGGCGGCACGCGCATGACCTCCGCCACCCGACTGACGGTCACTCAGGTCGCCCTCTCCGACCCCAGAGTGCGGCCGCTGCTGCGCGAACTCGGCGACGAGTACTCCGCCCGGTACGGCAGGGACGCCCACGCCGAACTCGCCCGCTGTCCCGAGGAGGAGTTCACCGCACCCCACGGCGGCGTTCTGCTGCTGCTCCTCGAACACGGCGAGCCCGTGGCGGGCGGCGCCTTCCGCCGGTACGACGCGAGCACCGCCGAACTGAAACGGATCTGGACCCACTCCGCCCACCGCCGACGCGGCCTCGCCCGCCGTGTCGTCGCCGAACTGGAGCAGGAAGCGGGCGCCCGCGGCTACCGGCGGATCCACCTCACCACCGGGCCACGCCAGCCCGAGGCCCGCGCCCTGTATCTGGCCACCGGCTACACACCGCTGTTCGACACCGAGGCCGACCCGGAAACCGTCGGCCCCCTGCCCTTCGAGAAGTACTTGGCTCCACAGGAAAGGTCTCCCCGGTGACCCGTCACGCTCTTGCGGTCCGTCTGTGTGGCGCCGCCGCCCTCGCGCTGCTGCCTCTGACGGCCCTGACCGCCTGCGGCTCCGGAGGGGCCGACAGCGTTGCGGCCGCACAGGCCTCCCCGGCGCCGACCGGCGACCCGGTCGCCGCCGTGCGGAAGGTGGACTCGGTGGCCGCACTGCTGCCCGCCGAGGTCCGCGAGGCGGGCACGCTGCGGGTCGGCAGCTCGGTCGGATTCCCGCCGGGCGCCTACTACCCGAACGGCTCGGACAAGGCGCCCGCCGGACAGGACATCGACCTTGCGAACGCGGTCGCCAAGGTCCTCGGCGTCGAACTCGACCGCCAGGACGCCTCCTTCGAGACGATCCTGCCCGCCCTCGGCAGCGGCAAGTACAACTTCGGCACCGGCAACTTCGGGGTGACGAGCGAGCGCCTGCGGACGATCGACTTCGTCACCTACATCAACGACGGCCAGGGCTTCGCGGTGAAGAAGGGCAGCTCCACGCTCAAGTCGAAGGTCACCGACCTCGTCCAGCTGTGCGGCCTGACCATCGGCACCGGAGCCGGCACCACCTTCGAAGCGACCCTGACGGCCCAGAAGGCAGTGTGCGCGAAGGCGGGCAAGAAGCCGTACGACGTGAAGGTCTACGCGGAGAACGGCGCCACCCTCACCGCGCTCCAGCAGGGCCGGATCGACGTGATCATGTCGACCATCAACGGTCTGCGTTACCAGGCCGCCCAACCCGCCTCGCAGACCACCTTCCTCGGCGAGTACCACCGGCTCGACGTCGGCTTCGCCTTCAAGAAGGGCTCCCCGCTGACCAAGGCCTTCCAGGCGGCCGTCAACGAGCTGATCGAGGACGGCACGTACGAGCGGATCCTCGACAAGTGGGGCACCGGCGCCTCCGCCATCGAGACGTCGCGCATCAACCCGCCTGAGCACGGGTGACCCATGAGTATCGACACCTTGACCGAACCGACCAGCCGGCTCGCCGAGTTGAAGGTCGTACCCGCCCGCCACCGCGCCCGCTGGGCCGCCGCCGTCGCCGTGATCGTGCTGGTCGCCCAGTTCGCCCACGGCCTGGCCACCAACCCCGTCTGGGAGTGGCACGTCTTTGGTGCCTACGTCTTCTCCGAGACGATCGTCCAGGCGGTGTGGGTGACGCTGCAACTCACCGCGTACGCCACCGTGCTGGGCTTCCTGCTCGGCACCGTGATTGCGTTCATGCGACTGTCGCGCAGCCCGGTGCTCTCCACCGTCGCCTGGACCTACGTCTGGATCTTCCGTTCCATCCCGATGATCGTGCAGCTGGTGTTCTGGTTCAACCTGAGCGCGCTGTACGAGGAGTTGGGCGTCGGCATCCCCTTCGGCCCGGTGTTCTGGTCCGTTGACAGCAACAGCCTCATCGGCACCATCGGCGCCGCCGTCATCGGCCTGACACTGCATCAGGCCGCCTACGCGGCCGAGATCGTGCGCGGCGGCGTCATCGCCGTGGAGCACGGACAGCTGGAGGCCGCCGCCGCGCTCGGCATCCCCCGGCTGCGCCAGATCCGCCGCATCGTTCTGCCCCAGGCCATGCGCGCCATCCTGCCCACCGCCGGCAACGAGATCATCGGCCTGCTCAAAGGCACCTCGGTGGTCTACGTCATGTCCATCGGCGAGCTCTTCTATCAGGTACAGGTCATCTACGGCCGCAACGGCCGGGTCGTCCCGCTGCTGCTGGTCGCCACCGCCTGGTACGTGGTCCTCACCTCCCTGCTGTCGGTCGCTCAGTACTACGTGGAACGCCACTTCGCCCGGGGCGCGAACCGCACCCCGCCACCCACCCCGCTCCAGCGCGCCCGCCGCTTCCTGGCCGCCCGACACCTCACGGAGAAGAGCACATGAGCGAGGTCATGGTGGACATCCACGCGGTCCACAAGAGCTTCGGCCCGCTGGAGGTGCTGCGCGGCGTCGACCTGCAGGTCCGCGCCGGCGAGGTCACCGTCGTCCTCGGCCCGTCCGGCTCCGGGAAGTCCACGCTGCTGCGCACCATCAACCATCTGGAGAAGGTCAGCCGCGGCTGGATCAGCATCGACGGCGAGCTCATCGGCTACCGCCGCTCCGGCGGCAAGCTGTACGAGCTCAAGGAGAAGGACGTCCTCAAACAGCGCACGAACATCGGCTTCGTCTTCCAGAACTTCAACCTCTTCCCGCATCTGACCGTGCTGGAGAACCTCGTCGAGGCCCCGGTCTCCGCGCTGCGCCGACCACGCAAGGAGGCGGAGGCCACCGCACGCCGGCTGCTGGAACGCGTAGGCCTCGCCGACAAGGCCGGCGCCTATCCGCGGCAGCTGTCCGGGGGCCAGCAGCAGCGCGTGGCCATCGCCCGCGCGCTGGCCCTGGAACCCAAGGTGCTGCTCTTCGACGAGCCCACCTCGGCGCTCGACCCCGAGCTGGTCGGCGAAGTCCTCGATGTCATCAAGGACTTGGCCCGCACCGGAACCACCATGATCGTCGTGACGCACGAGATCGGCTTCGCCCGCGAGGCCGCCGACACCGTGGTGTTCATGGACGGCGGTGTCGTCGTCGAACAGGGACCGCCGGCGGCCGTACTGGACGCACCGCAGCACGAGCGCACCCGCGCCTTCCTCTCCAAAGTCCTCTGAAACCCGCCCGAGCCAGGAGTACAGCCATGCCCACCCCGACCGCCCGCCGCACCACCGCAGCCGCGCTGGGACTCACCGCCACCCTCCTCCTCGCCGCCTGCGGCAACCCCGACGACGGCCGGACGACCGAGGTCGCGGACAGCTCGGGAGCCAGGACGAGGATCAATCTGAGCCCGGACCAGGACCGGATCACCACCGCCAAGGTCGACTCCATAGCCGCCGAGGTCCCGGCGGAGATCCGCCGCAGAGGCACCCTGGAGGTCGTCGACTCCTCCGGCTCCGCCGCGCCGCTGACCTTCTTCGCCACCGACAACAAGACGGTCATCGGTGTCGAACCCGACCTCGCCTCCCTGGTCGCCGACGTCCTGGGCCTCAAGCTCCACCTCAACACCGTGTCCTGGGAGAACATCTTCGTCGGCCTCGACAGTGCCAAGTACGACGTCGGCTTCAGCAACATCACCGTCACCGAGGAGCGCAAGGAGAAGTACGACTTCGCCACCTACCGCAAGGACAACCTCGGCTTCGAGGCGAAGAAGGGCAGCGGCCTGACCGTCACCGGGCCCGAGGACGTGGCGGGGAAGACCGTCGCCGTGGGCAGCGGCACCAACCAGGAGAAGCTGCTGATCGAGTGGAGTGCGGCGAACGAGAAGGCCGGCCGCGAACCGGTGGACATCAAGTACTACCAGAACGACAGCGACACCTACCTCGCCCTCCAGTCCGGCCGGATCGACCTCTACCTCGGACCCAACCCCACCGCCGCCCACCACGCGGCCACCACCGGCAAGACCGAGGTCGTCGGCACCTACTCCGGCGCCGGTGACACCCTCCAGGGCCTCATCGCGGCCACCACCAAGAAGGACAGCGGCCTGGCCGAACCGCTCGCCGACGCCCTCAACGAAATCATCGACAACGGCACCTACGCGAAGGTGCTGAAGCGCTGGGGCCTGAGCGACGAGGCGGTCACCGGGTCGGAGATCAACCCGCCCGGCCTGCCGAAGAGCAACCAGTAGCCGTACGACGGCATTTCAGCCCACCGGCACTCCCGAGAGGTTCACCCATGGCCACCGTCCTGTCCGTCTCCGGAAGCCCCTCCGCCACCTCCCGCACCGCACGCCTGCTGCGCCACCTCGACGACCGGCTCACGGCCCAGGGACACCAGGTGATCCCCCTGGACGTGCGCACCCTGCCCGCCGAGGCGCTCCTCGGCGCCGACTTCCGGCACCCGGCGATCGTCGAGACCACCGCTCTCTTCGAGCGCGCGGACGGGGTCGTCATCGGCACCCCCGTCTACAAGGCCGCCTACTCCGGGCTGCTCAAGGCGCTGCTCGACCTGCTGCCCCAGTACGCCCTGGCCGGCAAGACCGTACTGCCGCTGGCCACCGGCGGCACCACCGCCCATGTCCTCGCCATCGACTACGCCCTGCGTCCCGTCCTGAGCTCCATGGGCCCCGCCTACATCACCCCGGGCTGGTTCACGTTGGACAAGGACATCACCGTCGGCGACGACGGCACCCTGACCGTCGCCCCCGGCTCGGCCGAGGCCCTGGCCCAGGTCACCGACCAGTTCTCCCTCGCCCTCGGCGGCCGTCCGACCGTACTTGCCGCCGCCGGTTAGGGCCTGTTGCGAAATAGCCCCTCGCCGCACCGCACGACCCGATCGGAGACCCCGTGACCCTCACGTTCCACTGGTTCCTGCCCACCAACGGCGACAGCCGCCATGTCGTCGGCGGCGGCCACGGCACCCCCGCCACCGCCTCCGGACGCGACCGGCCGCCGACGGTCGCCTACCTGAGCCAGATCGCCCGCGCAGCCGAGGACGTCGGCTTCGCCGGCGCGCTCACCCCCACCGGCGCCTGGTGCGAGGACGCCTGGCTGACAACCGCCATGGTCAGCCAGCACACCGAGCGACTGAAGTTCCTGGTCGCCTTCCGCCCCGGCTCCGTCTCACCGACGCTGGCCGCGCAGATGGCGTCCACCTTCCAGCGCCGGACGGGCGGACGGCTGCTGCTCAACGTCGTCACCGGCGGCGAGAGCCAGGAGCAGCGCGCCTACGGCGATTTCCTCGACAAGGACGCCCGTTACCGCCGTACCGGCGAATTCCTGCAGATCGTAAGGGAGTTGTGGGACGGCAAGTGCGTCGACCTCCACGGCGAGCATCTGCGGGTCGAGGACGCCCGGCTGGCCCGCGTGCCCGATCCCGTCCCCGAGGTGTACTTCGGAGGCTCCTCGCCCGTCGCCGGCGAGATCGCCGCCCGGCACGCCGACGTCTACCTGACGTGGGGCGAACCGCCCGCGCAGGTCGCCGAGAAGATCGCCTGGATCAGGGGACTGGCCGCGCGGCACGGACGTACCCTCCGCTTCGGCATCCGCCTGCACGTCATCACCCGCGACACCGCCGAGCAGGCCTGGGCCGAGGCCCGGCGGCTGCTGGACGGCTTCGACGCCGAGACCGTGCGCGCCGTGCAGGCCGGTCTCGCCCGCAGCGAGTCCGAGGGGCAGCGGCGCATGATCGCGCTGCACGGCGGCAGCCGCGACGATCTGGAGATTGCCCCCAATCTCTGGGCCGGCATCGGCCTGGTGCGCGGCGGCGCGGGCACCGCCCTGGTCGGCAGCCATGACGAGGTCGCCCAACGCATCGCCGAGTACCACGAGTTGGGCATCGACGAGTTCGTTCTCTCCGGCTATCCGCACCTGGAAGAGGCGTACTGGTTCGGCGAGGGCGTGCTGCCGCGGCTGGAGACACAGGGGCTGTGGGCGCACCCCTTCCGCACGAAGGCGGACGAAGCGCTGTCGCGGATCCCCTTCGCCGGTGCGGGGAGTGCGCGATGACTCCCAGACCTCGCCGAACCGCCCTGGTGGCGCTGGGTACCGCCGCCCTGCTGGCCGCCACCGTCGCCCCCGCCACCGCGCAGGCGGGGCAGCCGCGCTCGTCCGTGGCGCTCGACTGGTACGACACCACGGCCGAGACCGTCGCGGTGGCGGGGGCCCCGACCCAGATCACCAACAGCCGCACCTGGGCGATCAGTTGGCTCGCCGCGGCCCGCGCCGCTCGGCAGGTGCCCAGCGGCGTCGACCGCGCCGCCTTCCAGGACGCCGCGCTCGCCACGGCCGTACACGACTCCCTCGTCGCACTGGTGCCCGCCCGCACCGAGCAACTGGACGCCGCGCTGAGCCGGACCCTTCAGGCCGTCCCCGACGGTCCCGCCGAGGACGGGGGAGTGGCGGCGGGGCGGCGGCAGGCCCGGCTGGTGCTGGAGTCCCGCGCTGGCGACGGACTGGACCCGGCGTCGGTGAACGCCCCGTTCCCGGTGCCCGAGCCCGCGCCCGGAGTGTGGCAGCCGACACCGCCCGGGTACGCCCCGGCCGCCCAGTACGGCAATCGGATCGCCAGGCCCTTCGTGCTGGACCGCGCCGACCGGTTCCGTCTCGGTCCGCCGCCCGCGCTCGACTCCGCGCGGTACCGGGCGGACCTGGCCGAGGTGCGGGCGTACGGATCGCTCGACGGTTCACGGCGCAGCGCCCGGCAGACGGAGACCGCCGCCTTCTGGTACGGCTCCTCACTCGTCCTCTACACCGAACCGCTGCGCGTCGCGCTGGAGCGGTCCGACAGCTCTCCCGCGTGGCGGGCGGAACTCGTGGCCCTGTTCCACATCGCCCTGGTGGACACGCAGATCGCCACCTCCGACAGCAAGTACACGTATGTGCGCTGGCGCCCGGTCACCGCCCTCCGCGCCGGCGCGATCGACCCCGACCCCGACTGGACGCCCCTGCACTCCACACCGGCCCACCCCGACTACCCCAGCGGCCACACCACCTACTCGGGAGCCGCCGAGACGGTCCTCACCGCGTTCGCCGGACCGCGCACCGCGCCGTTCGAGTTGACCAGCCCCACCGCACCCGGAGTCACCCGCACCTATACCGGCTGGCACCGGTTGACGACCGAGAACGTCGACGCCCGCGTCTTCTCGGGCATCCACACCCGCTTTGCCGACGAGGCCGGAGTCGTCCTCGGCGCCGACGTGGCCCGCCATGTGCTGCGCCATGCCGGGTCACTGTTCACGGAGGAGGACGCATGACGACCGCCACGTTTCCCGGCTCCTGACAGACTGCGCGCATGGCACCTGCGTTGAGTCGGCTGTCCGGCCGGGTCTGGATCCACCCCGCAGATCCGGCTGCCGAGGCCGTCAAACCCTGTGTCGCGGTGGTCGTCGACGACGCGGGCAGCACAGTCGTCGACGCCGGGCAGAGCCCCGCGCACGCCCGGCTCGTGCAGGCGGCCATGGCGCAGGCGGGGCTCCCGGCCGCCGTCCGACTGGTGTACACCCACCACCACTGGGACCACACATGGGGCGCCTGCGCCTGGGAGGTCGAGGAGATCGTCGGACATCGGGCGGGCGCCGAACTGCTGTCCGCCGAGGCGCGCCGCCCCTGGAGCCACGCATACCTGCGGCAGGAGATGGCCGCCAACCCCCGGCTGAGGCCGAGCTTCACGGCCCGGGCGCGGGCCATGCCCACCTGGGAGGGCTTCGCCGTCCGGCCGCCGACCCGGACCTTCACCGACCGGCTGCGCCTGCCCGGAGGGGTCGAGGTCCGGCATGTGGGCGGCCGGCACGCGGCGGACTCCGCGGTGGTGGCCGTCCCCGACTCCGGGGTGCTGCTGCTCGGCGACTGCTTCTACCCGCCGCCCTATCACCTGCGCCGACCCGGGCCCGCCGGCGAGGAGATCGATCTGCCGCAGATCACCGCCCTGGTGGCGGAGGGCTTCGACTGGTACGTCGACAGCCACAGTCCCCCATGGCGCCCTCCAGCAGCGGACGGGAGTCTCCCCGCGGAGAACCCGTGATCACGCGCTCCTGGAGCCCACGCTGCGGACACCCTCTTGACGTCGGTCTGCGTCCGACAGAGACTCCGGATGGGAATCCTAGTGAACAGGTAGGGAAGCATGGGGCGCCTTGAGCGGGTCACCGGCCGAGCGGGCCATGCGTCTGCGGCGTGCCCGCTTCTGACCTCCCGCCGGCACATCGATCTGCTGCGCGTGTGCAGCGCGATCGGTCCCCTCGGCTGACCGGGCCGCGCCCACCCGACCCGTGCCGCAGACGTCGGCGCGCGCCCCCGCCCTCGCTGCCGCCCTGTCCGTCGCCGCTTCCGCCGCGCGCCCGTCCGCGCGCCTGCCCCGGGGAGAGTCATGTCCGTCGCACCGTTGGCCGGCCACCCGTCCGCGTGGCCCGCCGCCGCGTTCCAGGGCCGTATCGGCCACGACGCGCGCAGCGGCCACTACGCCGTGCCGCGCCGCTACCGCCTCCACCTGTCGACCGCCTGCCCCGACGGCCTGCGGATCGCCGTCACCCACAGCCTGCTGGACCTGGACGAGATCTGTCCGGCCACCTACCTGCCCGCCGTCCCCGACCGTCCCGACGGCGGATACGCCGCACTGCTCCCGCTCTACGACGCCAGCGCCCACCGCTACACCGGACCGGCGCACGCCCCTGTCCTCAGCGACGACTGGTCGGGGCGGATCGTGAGCACGTACGCGCCCGGCATCGCCCGCGACCTGGCCCGCCACTTCGGCGGCGACCGCCCGCAGTTGTACCCGTGCGACGCGCAGCCGGAGATCGAGGCCGTCGAGCGCATGTGCGTACAGGGCATCGAGCAGGCCGCGCAGAGCGCCGGGTCGGCCGGCGGTGACGAGCACGAACGTGCCGCCGCGGCCGAGCAGTTGATCGAGACGCTGGACGCGCTGGAGCACAGGCTCGTCCGGCGCGCCCACCTGATCCACGATCAGATCACCGCGGCCGACGTCGAGTTGTGGGTCGCGCTCGTCCAGCTCGACACGGTTCACCGCCACCACCTGGACGCCGGCACGGTCGAGCGCATCGCCGACCACCCCACCCTGTGGTCCTACGCCCGCCGCCTCGCCGCCCGTCCCGCCTTCGGCGCCCACCTCGATCTCGAAGGGATCGCCCGCCGCCACCACGCCCGCTGCCAGGGCCTCGAAGCGGCGGGAGCGGCCGTCCAGATCCTGGACTGGGCGGCTCACAGCGCTCCGCGGAGGCGACGGACGTGACCCCCCGCCTGCGCACCGTGCACCTCCACTCCCGGCCCCACATCGACCTCCAGCGCGTGGCCGGCGCGCTCTGTTGCCCCTGACGCGTCGCTCCGCCACCGCGCCCACGCACGACACGCGGGCCGGTGAACTCGTACGGACCCCTCAGGAAGGCACCCCTTCGTGTCCTCAACACCCCTTGCTCCACTGCACCTTGCCGTCGCACTGGACGGCACCGGCTGGCACCCCGCGTCCTGGCGCGAGCCGGTGGCCCGGCCCCGCGAACTGCTCACCGCCGGATACTGGGCCGACCTGGTCGCCGAGGCCGAACGCGGCCTGCTCGACTTCGTCACCTTCGAGGACGGCCTCGGTCTCCAGTCCTCCCACTTCCTGGACCCGGACGGGCGCACCGACCAGGTCCGGGGCCGCCTCGACGCCGTCCTCGTCGCCGCCCGAGTCGCCCCGCTCACCCGGCACATAGGCCTCGTCCCGACCGTGGTGGCCACGCACACCGAGCCCTTCCACATCTCCAAGGCGATCGCCACCCTCGACTACGTCAGCACGGGCCGGGCGGGCCTGCGCGTGCAGATCACCGCCCGCCCGAACGAGGCCGCGCACTTCGGCCGCCGCACCGTCCCCCCGGTCGAAAGCTACGACAGCCCCGTGGTGACCGAGCTGTTCGACGAGGCCGCCGACCATGTCGAGGTCGTCCGCCGGCTCTGGGACAGCTGGGAGGACGACGCCGAGATCCGGGATGCCGCCACCGGCCGCTTCATCGACCGGAACAAGCTGCACTACATCGACTTCCAGGGCAGGCACTTCGACGTCAAGGGCCCCTCCATCACCCCGCGCCCGCCTCAGGGCCAGCCGGTCGTCACCGCCCTCGCCCACCAGACCGTCCCGTACCGGCTGGTCGCCCGCCAGGCCGACATCGGCCATGTCACCCCGCACGACCCGGACCAGGCGCGTGCGATCGTCGCGGAGATCCGCGCCGAGCAGGAGGCGGCCGGCCGCGCGGGCGAGCCGCTGCACATCTTCGGCGACCTCGTCGTCCTCCTCGACGACACCCCCGGCACGGCGGCGGCCCGCCGGGAACGCCTCGACGCCCTCGCGGGACAGCCGTACACCAGCGACGCCCGCGTCTTCACCGGCACCGCCGACCAACTCGCCGACCTGCTCCAGGAGTTGCAGACCGCGGGACTGACCGGCTTCCGGCTCCGGCCCGCCGTCCTCGGGCACGACCTGCCGCGCATCACCCGGGACCTGGTCCCCGAACTCCAGCGCCGCTCCGCCCTCCGCCGCGCCTACGAGGCCGACACGCTCCGCGGCCTGCTGGGGCTGCCCCGCCCCGCCAACCGCTACGCCGCCTGAGCCGGAAGGAACCCCCATGCCCAAGCCCCTGAAGCAGATCCACCTGGCCGCACACTTCCCCGGCGTCAACAACACCACCGTGTGGAGCGATCCCGAGGCCGGCAGCCACATCGAGTTCGCCTCCTTCGCCCACTTCGCGCGCACCGCCGAACGCGCCAGGTTCGACTTCCTGTTCCTCGCCGAAGGACTCCGGCTGCGCGAACAGGGCGGTCGGATCTACGACCTGGACGTCGTCGGCCGCCCCGACACCTTCACCGTCCTGTCCGCCCTCGCCGCCGTCACCGAACACCTCGGCCTGACCGGCACCATCAACTCCACCTTCAACGAGCCCTACGAGGTCGCCCGCCAGTTCGCCACCCTCGACCACCTCTCCGGCGGCCGCTCCGCCTGGAACGTCGTCACCTCCTGGGACGCCTTCACCGGCGAGAACTTCCGCCGCGGCGGCTTCCTGCCGCAGGAGGAGCGCTACTCCCGGGCGAAGGAGTTCCTGGCCACGGCGAACGAACTGTTCGACTCCTGGCACGGCGACGAGATCATCGCCGACCCGGCCACCGGCACCTTCCTGCGCGACGCCCGGGCGGGCGCCTTCGTCCACCGGGGGCAACACTTCGACATCCACGGCCAGTTCAACGTCCCCCGCTCCCCGCAGGGCCGCCCGGTCGTCTTCCAGGCCGGCGACTCCGACGAGGGCCGCGAGTTCGCCGCCGCAAGCGCCGACGCCATCTTCAGCCGGTACGCCGCCCTCGACACCGGCCGCGCCTTCTACACGGACGTCAAGTCCCGCCTCGCCAAGTACGGCCGCCGCCCCGATCAGTTGCTCATCCTCCCTGCGGCCACCTTCGTCCTCGGCGACTCCGACGCCGAGGCCCAGGAGATCGCCCACGAGGTGCGCCGGCAGCAGGTGAGCGGCGCCACCGCCGTCAAGCACCTGGAGTGGGTGTGGAACCGCGACCTCTCCTCCTACGACCCGGACGGACCGCTCCCCGACATCGACCCGCTGCCCGGCGAACACACCGTTGCCCGCGGCCGCGCCCAGGTCCGCATGTACCGCGACCCGCTCGCCACCGCCCGCGAGTGGCGCGAGCTGGCCGCCGCCCGCAACTGGTCCATCCGCGACCTGGTCATTGAGACGGGCAACCGCCAGAACTTCATCGGCAGCCCGGCCACCGTCGCCGACACCATCAACGCCTACGTACAGGCCGACGCGAGCGACGGCTTCATCCTCGTCCCGCACCTCACCCCGGGCGGACTGGACGAGTTCGCCGACAAGGTCGTCCCGCTGCTCCAGGACAAGGGCGTCTTCCGCACCGAGTACGAAGGCACCACCCTGCGCGACCACCTCGGCCTCGCACACCCGGACGAGGCCCACAACGAGCGGGTGGCGTCGTGAAGTTCCTCGCGATCACCCTGATCGTGCACGGCCCCGATCCGGTCACCGGAGCGCACAAGTCCACCCACGAACGCTTCCAGGAGGTCCTCGACAACGCCCTGCTCGCCGAGGAGCTCGGCTTCGACGGATTCGGCGTGGGGGAGCGACACGAACGGCCCTTCATCTCCTCCTCGCCGCCCGTCGTGCTCAGCCATGTCGCCGCCCTCACCCGGCACATCCGGCTGTTCACCGCCGTGACCACGCTCAGCCTCCTGGACCCGGTACGCGCCTACGAGGACTACGCCACCCTCGACCACCTGTCCGACGGGCGCCTGGAGCTGATCATCGGCAAGGGCAACGGCGCCGCCCAACGCGAGCTGTTCCAGGTCACGCCCGAGGACCAGTGGGAGCGCAACGCCGAGAGCTACGAGCTGTTCCGGCGGATCTGGCGCCAGGACCAGGTCTCCGCGACGACGCGTTTCCGCCCCGCACTCAAGGACGCGGAGGTCTGGCCGAGGCCGTACCAGCAGCCGATCCGGGTCTGGCACGGCAGCGCGACCAGCAGGCAGAGCGTCGACCTCGCGGCACGCTACGGCGACCCGTTGTTCTCCGCGAACGTCACCCATCCCATCGAGCCGTACGCCGAGCTGATCCGCCACTACCGCGAACGCTGGCAGTACTACGGCCACGACCCGGCGCGGATCGCGATCGGGGCCGGTACGGCCGGTATGTACGTGGCCAGGACCTCGCAGGAGGCGATCGACGCCTACCGCCCGGTCTTCGAGGGCAACTCGGCCCTCCAGAAGCGGCTGGGCCTGGAGCCGGTCTTCACGACGGTCGAGGACTTCGTCGCGCGCAGTTCGGCGCTGATCGGCAGCCCGCAGCAGATCGTCGACAAAGTGCACCGATACCACGAGGAGTTCGGCCACACCGTCCTGCATCTGCACGCCGAGGCAGGCGGACTGACGGCCACTCAGCACCGCGACTCGCTGGAGCTGTTCCAGTCGGAGGTCGCACCCGTACTGCGGCGCAGCATCCCGGATCCACCCTTCCCGTGGGCTCACGTCCTGCCCGAACCCTCACCCGCCCGCCCCTGAGGAGTCCACCCGTGTCAGCCATCCCCCTCGGCGTCCTGGACCTGGTGCCGATCCCGTCCGGCGCCACCCCGGCCGAGGCCCTGCGCAACTCCATCGACCTCGCCCGGCACGCCGAACGCCTCGGCTACACCCGGTACTGGTTTGCCGAACACCATCTCAACCCCGGCGTGGCCGGTACGTCGCCGGCAGTCGTCCTCGCCCTGACGGCGTCGGCCACCTCCACCATCCGGCTGGGCTCCGGCGCCGTCCAGCTCGGCCACCGCACCGCACTGTCGACGGTCGAGGAGTTCGGCCTGATCGACACCCTGCACCCCGGCCGCCTCGACCTGGGCCTCGGCCACTCCGGTGGGCGCCCGCCCGGACAGCCGACGGCGACCCCGGCGGTCGCCGGACGCGCCCCCAACGGCCTGCTCATCCCGCCCCGCTTCTCCTTCGAGCGCCTGCTCGGCTCCCCGAGAATCGCCCTCCAGCGCAAGTTGCTGATGCTGCCCCACGCCGAGTCCCAGGAGTACGCCGAGCAGATCGACGACATCCTGGCCCTCCTCGCCGGCACCTACCGCTCCCCGGAGGGCATCGAGGCGCACGCCGTGCCGGGCGAGGGCGCGGACGTCGAGATCTGGATCCTCGGCAGCAGCGGCGGCCAGAGCGCCGAGGTCGCCGGCGCCCGGGGCCTGCGCTTCGCCGCGAACTACCACGTCAGCCCGGCCACGGTCCTCGAAGCGGTGGACGGCTACCGGGCTTTCTTCCAGCCGTCCGAGTTCCTCGACAAACCGCACGTCAGCGTCTCGGCGGACGTGGTCGTCGCCGAGGACGACGAGACGGCCCGCGAACTCGCCGAGGGCTACGGCCTGTGGGTGCGCGGCATCCGCACCGCCGAGGGCGCGATCGAGTACCCGACGCCGAAGGAGGCCCGCGCCCACGCGTGGACGGACGAGGACCGCGGACTCGTCCAAGACCGCGTCGACACCCGGTTCGTGGGCTCACCCGGCCAGGTCGCCGACCGGCTGGAACAACTCCAGGAGGCGACCGACGCCGACGAACTGCTCATCACGACGATCACCCACGATCACGCGGCCCGGGTGCGCTCGTACGAGCTGCTGGCCGAGGAATGGCGCGGCCGCCGGTGACGGAGCGGGGCTGTGCGAGACTCCCCCGATGAGCTCACACACGATCACCGCGGACGCCGCGGGCACCTGGAAACTCGGCGACCTGCCCGTCAACCGCCTCGGCCTCGGCGCGATGCGGCTGACGGGCAGCGCCGCCTTCCACCTCGGCACGCCGAGCGACCGGGAACGGTCGATCGGCGTACTGCACAAGGCGATCGAGCTCGGCGTCAACCACATCGACACCGCCGCCTTCTACTTCTCCGCCCTGCGTTCGGCCAACGAGCTCATCAACTCCGCACTCGCGCCGTACCCGGACGATCTGGTGATCGTCACCAAGGTCGGCCCGTTCCGTGACTACGCGGGGGAGTGGGGCACCGCGGCCCGCCCCGAGGACCTGCGCGGGCATGTCGAGGAGAACCTGCGCCAGCTCGGCCGCGACCACCTCGACGTCGTCAACCTCCGCCGGATGCGGCAGGACTCGATCGCCGAGCACTTCGGGGCGCTCGCCGAACTGCGCGAGGCCGGGCTGATCCGCCACCTCGGCATCTCCGACGTCGAGCCCCGTCACCTGGCCGAGGCGCAGGCCATCGCCCCCGTCGTCTGCGTGCAGAACCGCTACGGACTCGGCTTCCACGACCCGGCGACGGACGAACTCCTGCGGATCTGCGGCGAACAGGGCATCGCCTTCGTGCCGTTCTTCGCCATGGCCGGTGACGGCGGAGCACAGGGCGTGACCTCCGCCCACGACGAGGTGGTGGCCGACGTCGCCCGCCCCCACGGCGTGCGCCCCGTCCAGATCTCCCTCGCCTGGACCCTGCACCAGGGCCCGCACGTGCTCGCCATCCCCGGCACCGGCAACCCCGACCACCTCGTCGAGAACGTCGCGGCGGGCGCCCTCCGTCTCACCGACGAAGAGCTGGCCCGCCTCGACGCCACCCGAGGCAAGGCCGGTTGATCAGCCCGCCGAACCGGTCACCGGGTAGTGGTCGGAGAGGTTCGTGTACGTGTAGTCCGTGCCCCAGCTCGACACCGTCCAGGGCGCGCTCTGCTCCTTGAACACGTCGTTCTTCCACACGGCCGGGCGGGCGTGCCCCGCGCGGTGCAGTACGTAGTCCAGGTCCTCGCGCGGGTCGCTCGGGTAGCGGTCGTGGGCTATGGAGTTGTCCTGCGTGTCGAAGGAGTACAGGTGGCCGGTGCGCGCGTCGGCGCCGGCCAGGCCCGCGTCGGAGAGCATCGTGCCGTACTCCGCGGTGCGCGAGTCGACGTTGAAGTCGCCCGCGACCATGACCTGTTCGCCTGCCGGGATGTTCTTGGCGTCCAGGAACGCGTCCATCGCCCTGAACTGCCGGCTGCGCATCGCGGCGGCCTCACCGGCGTCGCAGCCCGGGTCGGTGGACTGGGCGTGCGTGCCGACGACGTGCACCTTGGTGCCGTTGACGTCGAGCACGACGTAGACGAAGCCCTTGTTGGACCACCAGTCCGCGCCGCAGGCGTCCTTGTAGACGTACTGCTCCTTGCGCAGGATCGGCCACTTGCTGAGGATCGTGACCCCGCCGTCCTCCGGCGTCGTCGCCGAGTAGGCACCGCCGGTGGCGTCCCAGCCGGTCTTGCTGCGGCCCATCACGGGCGTCTGGTACGGGTACTGGCCGGCCAGGGAGCTCTTCAGCGCGTCCGAGGAGGAGTTGTCGAACATCTCCTGGAACACGACGACGTCGTTGCCCTGCACGAACGGCGCCTTGGCGATCTCGGCGGCCCGGTGGTCCTGGCCCCAGTTCGGGTACAGGGACTTGCTGAACAGGAAGACGTTGTACGACAGCACCTCAAGCGGCGGCGTCTGCTCGGCGGCCGACGCGGTGGGCGCCGCGCCCGCCAGTCCGAGGGCGGCGAGCGAGAGTGCGAGCACGGCCGAGCCCTGTGCACGGCGGTGTGCGATGAGCGTCACTGGATCTCCCTGTGATTGAAGGGTGTTGAGTGGCGCCGCACATCAAATCATCAGGGATTACTCTCAGGTAACACTTGTGCGGGAAATAGATGGCGCGAGGACGTACGTACGGAAGTTGTTCAGACAAGCCAGCTCCCGTCCCGCATGAGATGCCGCTGCGGCAGCTCCCGCACCTCGTGCCAGGCCTGCACCGCCCGCGGGCGCACCTGGAAGAAGGCGTACGACGAGCTGTCCGCGCGCGGATCCCAGCCGGTCTTCGCCAGGAACGCCTGCGCCGGCGCGTCCGGTACCTCCCGCGAGGTGAACGTCGAGACGTCGCCGTCGATGAGCACCACGTCCCGGGTGTCACCGAACGCCAGCCGGGCCCGCCCGCCGTCCCGCAGATTCCGGCCCGTCGGATTGCCGGCCCGCGTCGACAGCCACAGCGCCTCCCCGTGCCAGACGAACCACAGCGCCACCAGGCACGGCATCCCCTCGCTGTCCGCCGTGGCCACCCAGATGTCGATCTCGCTCTCCAGCCGGTCCAGTACGTCCTGCTTGCGCTGTGCGGGGGTGCGGGGGGTATCGGTGATCGTCATGGGCCGGGACGCTACCGACCGGTGCGCCCGGGCGCCTCGGGCCACGGCCCTAGGTCTGCGGAAGGAGCTCGCGGGCAGGGACTGGCGCGCCCGGGGTTTTACGTATAACCTCTCTCGTCAACCGCACGTCCGAGAGGTATCGATGAGTCGCATCGCCCTGGTCACCCTTGTCGTCGACGACTACGACGAGGTGATCCGCTTCTACACGGAAGCTCTCGGGTTCCGGCTCGTCGAGGACGCCCCGCGCCCCGACGGCTCCCGCTGGGTCGTCGTGGCCCCCGGCGGCCAGGGCACCGGCCTGCTGCTGGCCCGCGCCAAGGGCGAGGCCCAGGGCGCGCGGGTCGGCGACCAGACCGGCGGGCGCGTCGGGTTCTTCCTGCACACCGACGACTTCGCCCGCGACCACGCCCGCATGCTCGCCGCGGGTGTGACCTTCCTGGAGGAGCCGCGCCACGAGCCCTACGGCTCGGTCGCCGTCTTCCAGGACCTGTACGGCAACCGCTGGGACCTGCTCCAGCCCGCCGGCTGACCCACCCTCCCGCCGCCCCGAACCGCCCCCGCTCAAGGAAAGACCTCACCGTGACTGCTACGCGCGTAGACGCCGATGTGATCCGCCGCCTCCCCAAGGCCGTCCTGCACGACCACCTCGACGGCGGCCTGCGCCCCGCCACCGTGGTGGAGCTCGCCGAGACGGTCGGCCACACCCTGCCCACCACCGACCCGGACGAGCTCGCCGCCTGGTACTTCGAGGCCGCGAACTCCGGTGACCTGGTCCGCTACATCGCCACCTTCGAGCACACCCTCGCCGTGATGCAGACCCGCGAGGGCCTGCTGCGCACCGCCGAGGAGTACGTCCTCGACCTCGCCGCCGACGGTGTGGTCTACGGCGAGGTGCGCTACGCCCCCGAGCTGAACACCAACGGCGGGCTGACCCTCGCCGAGGTCGTCGAGACCGTCCAGGAGGGGCTCGCCGCCGGTATGGCCAAGGCCGCGGCCGCCGGTACTCCGGTGCGTGTCGGCACCCTGCTGTGCGGCATGCGGATGTTCGACCGCGTGCGCGAGGCGGCCGACCTCGCCGTGGCCTTCCGGGACGCGGGCGTCGTCGGCTTCGACATCGCCGGTGCCGAGGCGGGCTTCCCCGCCGCCGACCACCTCGCCGCCTTCGAGCACCTGCGCCGCGAGAGCGTGCCCTTCACCATCCACGCCGGTGAGGCCGACGGCCTGTCCAGCATCCACCAGGCGCTCCAGATCTGCGGCGCCCAGCGCATCGGCCACGGCGTGCGCATCACCGACGACATCGTGGACGGCAAGCTCGGCCGCCTGGCCGGCTGGGTGCGCGACCGCCGCATCGCCCTGGAGATGTGCCCCACCTCCAACCTCCAGACCGGCGCCGCCACCTCGATAGCCGAGCACCCCATCACCGCGCTGAAGGACCTCGGCTTCCGCGTCACCCTGAACACCGACAACCGTCTGGTGTCGGGCACGACGATGACGCGCGAGATGTCCCTGCTGGTCGAGGAGGCGGGCTGGACGGTCGAGGACCTGCGCACGGTCACCGTGAACGCCCTCAAGAGCGCGTTCATCCCGTTCGACGAGCGCAAGGCCCTCATCGAGGACGTCGTCCTGCCGGGCTACGCGCTCTGAAGCAGCCCGCGCACATAGGCGGCCTGTCCGACGTGCTGCAGATCGTCGGACAGGACGCTGACCAGCCGTACGCCCAGACTGACCGGCGGATCCCAGCGCTCGTCCACGATGCGCTCCAGATCCTTGGCGGCCAGTTCGCGCAGCACCCCTAGGGTCTGGGCGTGTACGGCGTCGTAGTAACCGGTCAGCAGGTCGGCCGAGTCGACCCGCACCCTGGCGACCTTCGCGGCGCTGTGGCCGTAGCCGGTGTCGCGGCGCGGCAGGTCCAGCCCGAAGGTCTTCTGCCAGTCCTGGGCCAGCCACACCTGGTCCAGGCCGAAGGCGTCGGCGATGTGATCGTCCTGGACGCGGCTGAGATGCCAGATCAGCCAGGCGACGGAGTTGGCGTCGGGGGCGGGGCGGGCGTGGAGCTCGTCGGGGCCCAGGCCCTCGACGGCGGCGTGGACTTCTTCCTGGATGCGGCTGTACGCGTCAATGAGGATGTCCTTGGCATGCATGGCTCCACCATCGCGCATCGGCGTCCGTCACGCGCCCTCTGTTTCCAGTAGCGCCATCAGCGCCCGCGCCGCCGGGCTCGTGGCCTGCGGGGGCGGCAGCAGGGCGACCGTCTCGTACACCCGCTCGCCGGTGCCCTTCACGGGCAGCGCGGTCAGGGAGCGCCGCTTGTGCCGGAAGTGGCGCGGTACGACGGCGATGCCGAGGTTCTCGTCCACCAGGTCCAGCAGGCTGTGCACGTCGTTCACCTCCAGCGCGACGCTGCGCCGTACGCCCGCGGCGGCGAACGCGGCGTCGGTGGTGCGGCGCGGCCCCCAGTCCGGATGGAAGTCGACGAAGACCTCGCCGCCCAGGTCCTCCGGAGTCACCGCCGCGCCGGCGGTCGCGAGCCGGTGGCTGGGATGGCACAGCACCGTCATGGGCTCGCTGGTCAGGGGTACGGCGCGCAGCTGGTCGGTGTCCTCCTGCGCCGCGCGGACCGCGAACGCCAGGTCCAGGCGCCCGGCCGCGACCTCCTCCGCCAGAGCGCCCGAGCCCGCCTGCCGCAGACAGATCTCCACATCCGGATGCTCCCTGCGGAACGCGGCCAGCAGCCCCGCCACATGCACCCCGGCGATGCACTGCTCGGACCCGAGGGCCAGCATCCCGCGCAGCACGCCCTGCACCGCGGCCACCGCCTCGTGGGCCGCCCGGACCTGCGCCAGGATCCGCTCCGCCTCGCCCAGCAGCGCGCGCCCGGCCGGTGTGAGCGTGACACTGCGCGTCGTGCGCACGAACAGCGGGGTCTGCAACTCCCGCTCCAGGGCCCGGATCGAGGCCGACAGGCCCGACTGGGACACCATCAGGCGTTCGGCGGCCCGGGTGAAGTGCTGGTCCTCGGCGACCGCCACGAAGTGCTGGAGATGGCGCAGTTCCATGATTGAGCAGCGTAACCGCTGAATCCCATCTGATTTACCTGTTGGACCAATGCCCACAGGTCGCGAAAGAGTGGATACCGGTTCAGTCGGAGGCGTCTGAACCCACCCCTGTGTGCCAACCCCTCTGGAGTCGCGTTGTACACCGCACACCCCGACCGCTACGCGGACATGCCCTACCGGCGCACCGGACGCAGCGGCCTGAAACTCCCCGCGATCTCGCTCGGCCTGTGGCACAACTTCGGCCCGGCGGACCGCACGGTCGACACCCAGCGCGCCATCCTGCGCCGCGCCTTCGACCTCGGCGTCACCCACTTCGACCTCGCCAACAACTACGGCCCGCCGCCCGGCGCCGCCGAGTCCGCGTTCGGCGAGGCGCTGCAGGCCGACCTCGCGCCGTACCGCGACGAGCTGATCATCTCCACCAAGGCCGGCTACCTCATGTGGCCAGGCCCGTACGGCGAATGGGGCTCCCGCAAGTACCTGCTGTCGTCGCTGGACCAGAGCCTGAAGCGGATGGGCCTGGACTACGTCGACATCTTCTACTCGCACCGCCCCGACCCGGAGACTCCCCTGGAGGAGACGATGGGCGCCCTGCACTCGGCGGTGCAGCAGGGCAAGGCGCTGTACGTCGGCATCTCCAACTACTCGGCCGAGCAGACCCGCGAGGCCGCCCGCATCCTGGGCGAGCTGGGCACCCCGCTCCTGATCCACCAGCCGCGCTACTCGATGCTCGATCGCCGCCCCGAGGACGAGGGTCTCCTCGACGCCCTGGACGAGCTCCAGGTCGGCTCCATCGTCTTCTCCCCGCTGGAGCAGGGCCTGCTGACCGGCCGCTACCTCGACGGCATCCCGGAGGACTCGCGGGCCGCGAGCGACAGCCCGTTCCTGAACTCGGACGCCCTCACCGAGGACCTGGTCCGCAAGCTCCGCGAACTGAACGACATCGCCAAGTCCCGCGGCCAGACCCTCGCCCAGCTCGCCCTGGCCTGGGTCCTGCGCGGCGGCCGGGTCACCTCCGCGCTGGTCGGCGCCAGCAGCCCGCAGCAGATCGAGGACAGCGTCGGCACCATCCGCAACCTGGACTTCGACACGGAGGAGCTGGCCCGGATCGACGCGGTGATCAACTCCTAGCACACCCCCTCGCGCGACCGGTGGCGGGCGACCGCCACCGGCCCCGGCCCGGCGTGCGGCGCCGGACGCGGCGACCTGCGGGCCGTCAACGGTGATCCTGAGGCGCCCGTCGGCCTAGGAACCGAGCCGCTCCTCCAGCCGTACCGTCACCCTGTCCCCCTCCTCCTTGCCGATCGCCCGTCGCACCTCCGCCTTCACCGGCAGCATGTGGGTGCCGTCGCCGAGGGCCATGAAGGAGCTCCGGAAGGGGTGTCCGTCGATGGTTCCGCGGACCTTGACCAGGCCGCGGGTGCCGAAGAAGGTGACCGATTCGGGCCAGACGACGTATGTCCAGCTGCCTGTCTCCGGGCGTTTGCGCAGGACTGCGGTGAATTCCGCGATCGCTTTTCCTGTTGCAGCCATGACGTCCTCCGCTCGCGGTGCTCTCCTGTAACAAGAGACCACCGCGAGCGCGAAAACTCATCGCGATTACGCCCCCTCGGGCACCCGGTCCAGGAAGCCCAGGACGGAGCGGATACGGCCCTCCGCGTCCAGGGTGATCACGTCGAACCCGGCGACGGGGGCCGATCCGTCGGTTTCGCTGACCAGCTCCCAGGAGAAGCGTGCCGTGTCGTGATGGCCGTCGACCCCGCCGGCGAGCCGGAAGGCGAAGCCCGGGAAGCGGGCCTGCGCCGCGCTGATCACGGCCACGATTCCCTCCGGCCCGCGGACATCGGCGAGCGGGTCGGTGTAACTGCCCTCCGGGGCCCAGGCGTTGGCGACCGCCTTGGCCAGCTCGGCCGGGCCTTCGGCGTTCCAGGCCTCGAAGTAGCGGGCGACGGCGTCCTTGTACAGATCGGTGTGCGCGGGCATGGGAGATCAGCCTCCGGCGGGGTCGTTTGTGCAGGTCAGGTCCCGGATCCGGTCGTGCGGACCCGGCACGAACCACCCTGCCCGCACAGGGCGCGCGGGTCGATTACGTCCGGGGTAATGCGGGGATTGACGCGCACCCGCCATATTTCGGCCAACTCCGGCTGTGAATATGCCAGGAGACTGGCCGGAAAGTCATGGTGACAGTGTTTCAGTAGTGAACATACTCAACAACAGAGGGCCTTCACGCGGAGCGAAGGGCCCATCACGCACAGACATGAGCCGCACGGAAAGCGAGGCCCGGCCGACAGGCGAGCGCACCACGGGGGAGTGAGACGTGCACGACGAATTCCTGTGCCATGTCACCGCGTACGGCACCTGCGGCGGCCGACGCATCGGGGTGCCGCTGGGCACCTACCGGGCGCCCACCCTGGCCCTCGCCCTGTGGTGGCTGCGCGACCGTGCCTCCTGGATCGCCGAGCGTCTGGACCCGCTGCCGGAGGCCGAGCACTTCCCGCCCAGCGCGCTCGTCCCGGTCGCCCAGACGGTGCCCGACGTACCGGCCGTGCTCCGCGCCTGGTGCGGTGACGTCCGTCAACAGGAGCTGATCGCCGAGCAGTTGGCCGCCGGGCGGCTGATCCGGATCGCCACCAGAGACGACACCACCGAGTACGAACTCCTCGCCGAGTCGGTGGACGCCCTGCGCATGCAGCGGACGATCCCGGCGCTGGTCGTGCCCGTCGGCTGAGCCGCCGCTGCCCCCGCGGCCAGGCGCATACATGAACGAATCGGTAGAATTCTGGCATGGCGGAGCGACCGCTCGCACCGACTGCGCCCGTGCTCGTGCTGGAGACCGAGTCGGGCTCCACCGTGATGACCCCGGTCCGCGACTACCACGTCGGACGCGACCCGCTCAGTGACGTCGTCATCGACGACGCCCGGGTCTCCTGGCACCACGCGGTGCTCCACCCGGAGACCGACCACTGGACGCTCCACGACGAGGGCAGCACCAACGGCACCTACACCGACGGCCACCGCGTCCTCGACGACGACGTCGGCCCCGGCACCGTGATCCGCTTCGGCAACCCCGCCGACGGCCCGCGCGCCATCCTGCTCGGCCGCGCCGAACCGACCCCGGAGCGCCCCTCGGCGGTCTCCATGCCCGCCCTGACCGGCACCTTCCGGCGGCCGACCAGCGTCAGACCGCTGCCCACCCGGACCGTCCGCATCGGCCGCGCCGCCGACAACGACCTCGTCATCGACGACCTCGTCGTCTCGCGCCACCACGCCGAACTGCGGGCCCTGCCCGACGGCAGCTACGAGATCGCCGACCTCGGCAGCCACAACGGCACCTACCTCAACGGCAGCCCCGTCACCGCCGCCCCCCTCGGCCCCGGCGACGTCATCGGCATCGGCCACTCCGCGTTCTGCCTGGTCGGCGACGAGCTGCAGGAGTACGTCGACACCGGCGAGATCTCCCTGGAGGTGCAGGACCTCACCGTCGCCGTCGACCGCGGCCGCAAGACCCTCCTCGACCACGTCTCCTTCCCGGTGGGGGAGAAGTGCCTGCTCGCGGTCGTCGGCCCGAGCGGCGCCGGAAAGTCCACCCTCCTGAACGCGCTGACCGGACAGCGCCCCGCCGACCACGGCACCGTCGTCTACGACGGCCGCGACCTCTACCGCGACTACGCCGAGCTGCGCCAGCGCATCGGCCTGGTCCCGCAGGACGACATCCTGCACGCCCAGCTCACCGTCCGCAGCGCCCTGTCCTACGCCGCCGAACTGCGCTTCCCGCAGGACACCGCCAAGGCCGAGCGCCGCGCCCGGGTGGATGAGGTCATCGGAGAACTCGGGCTGGAGCAGCGGGCCGGACAGCCCGTGCACAGCCTGTCGGGCGGCCAGCGCAAGCGCGTGAGTGTGGCCCTGGAACTGCTGACCAAGCCCTCCCTGCTCTTCCTCGACGAACCGACCTCCGGACTCGACCCCGGCATGGACCGCTCGGTGATGCACATGCTGCGCGGCCTCGCCGACGACGGCCGGACCGTCATCGTGGTCACCCACAGCGTCCTCAGCCTCGACGTCTGCGACCGCCTCCTGGTGCTCGCCCCCGGCGGCCGCATCGCCTACTACGGCCCGCCCGAGGACGCCCTCGCCTTCTTCGGCTTCGAGCAGTGGCCCGAGGCCTTCGAATCCTTCGAACGCGACCAGGACCGCGACTGGTCCGGGGACTACCGCACCTCCCCCCTGCACCGCCGCTACGTGGCCGACGCCACCGCGCAGCCCCGGCTGCCCCGCACCGGGCCCGTCGTCATCACCCCGCCCCGCCGGCCGCGCAGCCGCGGCGCCCAGCTCGGCACGCTGGTCCGCCGCTACACGACCGCGCTCAGCGCCGACCGGACCTTCCTCGCCATCATGATCGCCCTGCCGTTCGTGATGGGCGCCATGGGCCGGGCGCTGGCCGGCGGTGAGCTGACCCAGGAGACGGCGATGAACGCGCTGCTCATCCTGTGTGTCGGCGCCGTCCTCACGGGTGCCGCGAACGCCGTGCGCGAACTCGTCAAGGAGCGCGTGATCTACCGGCGCGAGCGTGCCGTCGGACTGTCCAGATCGGCGTATCTGCTGTCGAAGATCGTGGTGCTGGGGACCGTCACCGTGCTCCAGTCGGTGGTGCTGACCCTGGTCGCCCTGCTCGGCGTGGACCTCAACGCGCCGGGCGGCGAAGGCGTGTTGATGCCGCCACTGGTCGAAATCACCGTCGCCGTCGCCCTGCTGGGCTTCACCGCGATGATGCTCGGGCTGCTGGTCTCGGCGCTGGTGCGCAAGGAAGAGGTGACGATGCCGCTGCTCGTGCTGCTCGCCATCGTCCAAGTCGTCTTCTGCGGCGCCCTGCTGAAACTCGACGGCGTGCCCGGGCTGGAACAGCTGGCCTGGCTGGTGCCCTCGCGGTGGGCGCTCGGCGCGATGGCGGGCACCGTCGACCTGGCCCGGATCGTGCCCGGCGAGCTGACCGGCGACCCCCTCTTCGAGCACTCGGCCGGCGTGTGGCTGCTCAATGTGGCCATGCTCGTGGTGCTCTCGGCGCTCTTCGGCTACCTGGTCTCCCGGCTGCTGCGCCGGCACGAACCCGTCGTGATGCGGAAGTAGGCGCACCCCATGGCGACCCCCGGCTTCCTGCCCACCCACGTCGTCCCGCAGCACGGGACGCCCGCCTGGGAGGCCCCCGACCCCGCCCGGCCCACCGTGCCCCTCGACCCGCTGCTGCCGGTGCAGCTCGTCGAACGGCGCGGTGACTGGGCGCACGTGCTGTGCGCCAACGGCTGGTCGGCCTGGGTGGACGGCCGCCTCCTGGTCGCCGTACCCCAGGACCCGCCCACCGCGGACGGACCCATGACCCGCACCGCCGACCCGCGCCCGCAGCTCGCCCGCGCCGAGCAGACCCTCGCCCGCTACCGGGCCGCGGTGGAGGAGCTGGCGGCGGGCGGCCTGGACGGCGAGTCCTTCCGCGGCCGCACGCGCGGGCTGCGGATCGGCGTGGTCGTCGAGGGCGAGCACATCTGGCTGTACGACGCCGAGCGCGGGCACTGGGCGTACGCGGACGGCCTGCGGCTGAGTACGTACGCGCCGGACGAGGCGCCCCGCGCCGCCGCCCCGGACCCCGGCCATGCCCCCACCCAGGTGGTGACCCCCGATGGCCCGTGAGACGAGCCTGTTCTCGGGCCGGCCCTCCGAGCTGATCGGCAAGAAGATCGCCGGCTACCGCATCGAGCGCGAGATCGGCCGCGGCGGCATGGCCGTCGTCTACCGCGCCCGCGACCTGCGCCTGGACCGCACCGTCGCGCTCAAGCTGCTCGCCCCGGAACTCGCCCGCAACGACACCTTCCGCCGCCGCTTCACCCACGAGTCCCGGGCCGCCGCCGCGATCGACCACCCGCACATCGTGCCGGTCTTCGAGGCGGGCGAGACGGACGGCGTCCTGTACATCGCCATGCGTTACGTCGCCGGCCGAGACCTGCGCCATCTCCTGGACCGCGAGGGCCCGTTGACGCCCGCCACGGTCGTGCGCATCGCCGCCCAGGTGGCCTCCGCGCTGGATGCCGCCCATGAGCACGGGCTGGTCCACCGGGACGTGAAACCCGGCAACATCCTGGTCGCCCGCGGCACCGACAGCGACCACCCCGAGCACGCCTACTTGACCGACTTCGGCCTGACGAAGAAGTCGCTGTCGCTGACCGGGTTCACCACGGTCGGCCAGTTCGTCGGCACCCTCGACTACGTGGCGCCCGAGCAGATCTCCGGCAAGCCGGTGGACGCCCGCTGCGACGTGTACGGGTTCGCCTGCGTCGTCCACGAGTGCCTGGCGGGCCGCCCGCCCTTCCGGCGCGACGACGACATGGCCCTGCTGTGGGCCCACCAGTACGACGACCCGCCCCCGCTGACCGAGGCCCGCCCCGACCTGCCCGCCGCGGTCGACGCGGTCTTCGCCCGCGCCCTGGCCAAGAGCCCCGACGACCGGTACGAGTCGTGCCTCGCCTTCGTCGCCGCCCTGCGCGCCGCGCTGCGCGGCACCGGGGACTCCGGGCACCCGGCGACACAGGTCGACCTGAAGGTCGTGGCGGAGCGGGCGGAGGGCCCCAAGGCGCCGCCGCGGTGGGCCGAACCCGTCTTCGGGCGGGGCCTCTAAGCTGCGGTGTCATGCAGAACGGGCTCATTCACGAGGACAGCGCCTTCCTCAACTTCAGGGACGGAACGTTCCGATGGGTCGATGTGAAGTACCTGCGGCTGCCTGCGGAGCCGGCCGGTGACCGGGAGCTGCTGGCCGCGCTCGTCGGGCACGAGCAGTTCCGGGACGACTACGCGGGCGGCGGAGTACTGCCGGAGGGAACCAGACACGGCCCGTACTGGCTGAGGCTGGTCACACCCGACGCCTACGAAGACGTCGGCCGGGAGAAGAGCGCGCACGTCCTGCGGGAGTGGGCGGACCGGTTCGGGGTGCTCCCCGGCGAGCTGGAGGCCGATCTCCGGCGGCTGGTGTTCGACCCCCTGGCAGCGGCCGATGCCGTCCACCACCTGAGCGGGCTCGGGGACGAGGCGTTCCACGACTGGGGCGGAGTGCACGGGGAGTTCCACGAGTTCGTGCTCCTCGACCGCACGGCCGGGCGGATCACGCTGCTCGTCGCGGCCGACGACTGAACCGGCCGCTCTTCAGCGCCGCGCGTCGACCGCGCCCCGCCGGTGCACCGGCCCCGCCAGCAGTCCGCCGAGGAACCCGGCGACCAGGCCCCACAGCAGGGCGAAACCCAGCGCGCCCCACAGCTGCGGTTCCAGGAACAGCTCCCCGCCCAGATCGCCGCCCAGGTCCCCGATGCCCAGCACCGACAGACCGTAGTGCGCGGAGATCCGGCCGAGCAGGCAGATCACCAGGACGGTCAGGGCCAGTGCGACGGCCAGGTGCACGGCGTGCTGCCAGACGCGCATCCGGCGCGGTGACCGTGCCGCCATGACGAACGCGGCGGCCAGTACCAGGACCGCCTCGACGGCGACCAGCCACCACACCCGGCCGTCGTGGTCGGCGAGCGTGCTCAGGTTGAGCGTCGCGGTGTCGGAGCCGCGCAGCACCTCGTCCAGGACATGCGGCATCGGCAGCCCGAACGGCCCGTCGACCCGGCCCTCCCAGGTGGCGCCGAGGCCGATGGTGAGCGCCAGCCACACCAGGTTCGGCAACCCGAGCAGCAGCACGGCGAGCGTCTCCACCGCATGGCCCTGGGTCACCGCGACCACCAGGCCGATGACGACGCCCAGGGCGACATGGGCGAGCAGCAGCACGACCATGGCGTACGCGGCCGGGCGCACCGACTCCTGGAACCGCAGCAGCCGGGCCGGCAGCGGAGCGCCGCGCGAGACCAGCAGCGCCAGCACCAGGACTCCCGCCAGCCACAGCAGGCCGAAGAAGAGCGTCGCCGGTACGTCCGTGGTGAAGCCGACCTGCGGCGAGACACCGAACACGTCGCCGAGCTCGCCGAGCGTGTCGTCGCCGAGGGACAGGTCGAAGGTCTGGCGGGCGGCCAGGGCCAGGCCGAGCAGCGCGAGCAGCCACAGCACGGCTACGCGGGCGGCCCATCCGGCCAGTTCGCGCGCGCCGGCGACGGCCCGGTGCCGCAGCGGCCGCAGGAAACCGGCGGCCAGGACGAGGGCGCCGACCAGCGTCACCGACAGCGGGATCACGGTGAGGTCCGCCGAGGACTCGGCGAGCCCGCCCGCGTCACCGGAGAGCTCGATCGTGCCGCCGACGGCCGTGACCACCGTGGCGGCGACGACCCGTGGGAAGGCGTTGTCCGGCAGGTCCGTCGCCCCGGCCGCCCACAGGCCCAGTGCGGCGACGACGCCCATGGAGATCGCCGCGGCCAGCACGGCGACGACGGCCTGCACCCAGCCGTGGCGGGGGAGTGCCTGGTCGGAGGGGGTTCGCGGACTCACCCTGCCACGCTAAGCAGCCACCGCCCCGCCCGCCTGCCGGGAGGTCCGTCCGCGTCCGCTTGCGGACGACACCCGACCGGAGCACACAATGGTGATGATGTGGATCAAATAGGCGAAATCGTCTCAATGCCGTTCGGGTGCCACATCGGGAAGAAGGGCTCGTGAGCGTCGAACCTCCGTCGTCCGGCCGCCCCACAGGACCCCCCTCGGGTCCTCTGTCGGGTCCCTCGCAGCCGCCCTCCGAGCCGCCGTCCCAGCCCCCGGGCAGCGGCGGCGGCAGCACCGGCCCCGGGCCGGAACCCCACCGCCCGTGGTGGCGTTCCGTGCCCCGTGTCGCCGTGCTCGCCACCGTCGTGGTGGCAGCCGTGGTGCTCGCCCTCGTCTTCAGCCGGACCGACGGCGGCTCCGGCTCCGACAGCGAGGTCTTCCTCCAGGCCGCCGGAAAGAGCGGCCCCGACCCGTTCACCGAGTCCACCGCCACGGACAGCTCCGCCCCGCCCGTCTCCGCCTCCCCGGCCACCGAGTCCGCCACGGAGGGCGCGGTACGCGGGGTCGACGGCGGCGCGCCCGGCCTGTACGGAGGCACCCGCAACGTCGCCAGCTGTGACGTGGAGCGGCAGATCAAGGCGCTGCAGGAGCAGCCGGACAAGAACCGGGCCTTCGCCTCCGTCGCGGGCGTCGAGCCCTCCGGCGTCCCCGCCTACCTGCGCTCGCTCACCCCGCTCCAGCTGCGCCTGGACACCCGCGTCACCAACCACGGCTACCGCGACGGCGCCGCCACCAGCTACCAGGCCGTCCTCCAGTCCGGCACCGCCGTCCTCGTCGACGACCGCGGAGTGCCCCGGGTGCGCTGCGCCTGCGGCAACCCGCTGACCCCGCCGGTGGCCCAGCAGAGCGCACCGAAGCAAACCGGCGACTCCTGGTCGTCGTACCGCTCCTCGAACGTCGTCGTGGTCGCGCCCGCCACGGTCGTCATCAACGTCTTCGTCGTCTACGACCCCGACGGCGACGACTGGTTCGAGCGTGAGCCCGGCGACACCGGCGGCAAGGACCAGAAGACCGACCCGCCGGCCCACCAGCCCTCCCCGTCGGTGAGCGAGGAGCCCTCGACGACGCCGTCCCCCGGCAGCACGACCCCGTGCCCGCCGACGGACACGCCCACGGGCACGCCCACCGGCACGGAGACCACCTGCCCGCCGACCTCCACCACACCGCCCACGTCCGAGTCGCCGTCGTCCGAGCCCCCGACGACGGAGCCGGAGACGCCCGAGACATCCGCCCCTGAGGCGCCGCTCGCGTCCGACACGACGGCCACGACGACACAGTCGGCACCCACGTTCCCGAGCGCCCAGTCGCCCGCGGTGTGACACAGCGGAACCCGTGACGGGGACTGCCGCGTCCGGCACTGGGTACGAGGACTGGTGCAGCAGCATCCGGCCGGACCGGCTTCCCGAGAGAGAAACGCATGATCGAGCACGTGGACGGGGCAGTGATTCCTACTGGTTTCGACGTGCCCGTGGAACCGCTGCGGCGGGCGGCGCACTACAGCGGCGAACCGGGATGCATCGCCGAGGCGCGCTCCTTCGCCGCCCGTTTCGTCGGCCGGCTCAGGACCGAATGGTGCGCCGAGATCGGCGCCCGCGCCGAGGAGGAACTGCTCCTCGTGGTGAGCGAACTGGTCACCAACGCCGACCGGCACAGCAACGGCCCGTACATCCTCGACCTGGAGGGCACGGACGCCCAGGTCGCGGTCTGCGTCTATGACAGCAGCGCCGCCCTGCCCCGGCACTACCCGAGGGACCCCGAGCGCGTCGGCCGGCACGGCCTGGAGATAGTGCACGCACTGGCGACGGAGGTCACCGTCGAACGGGTTCCGGTCGGCAAGCGGGTGCGCGCGGTCATGCGGGTGAGCGAGGGCCGGTAGGCGTCCGCCGGCCCTCGCTCAGCCCGTCTGCCGGCTTCTACGGGATGCCGTTGACCGTCTCGCAGCGCACGGCCGTGTCGCCGCTGCCCGTCTCCCCGTCGCAGTCGTCGGTCTGCTCTCCCCCGTCGAGGGCGTCGTCGGCCGCGCCACCCCGCAGGGTGTCGTTCCCGCTGCCGCCGTTGAGCAGGTCGTCGCCGCCGCCCGCGCCGACGCTCGCGACTCCGTCGAAGTTCACGTTGTCACCGAAGAGGGTGTCGTCGCCCGCGCGGCCGTCGATCAGGTCGTCATCGGCCCCCGCGGCGAGGTCCGCGGAACTGTCGCCCACGAGCAGTTCGGCGCCGGATCCACCCGTGATCCGGTCCGCACCCGCCCCGGCCGCACGGTGTCCGGGCGTCCCCGAGTTGTGGTCCCCGACGACGAGGAACCCACCGTCCGGTCCCAGGTCCAGTACGTCGTCGCCGCCGGCCCCGCTCGCGTCGAAGGTCGCGTTGCTGTCGCCGACGATCGAGTCGGCGCCGAGACCGCCGGTGATGTGGTCCCGGCCGGCGCCCACCGCGTCACCGTTGGTCGCGATGGAGTCGCCGGTCATGAGGTCGTTGCCCGGCCCGCCCTCGATCCGGTCCTGCCCGCCCCCTACGGCATCGCCGTCCACGGCGCCGCTGTCGCCCGCCGCGCGATCGTTCCCCGGCCCGAGGAGCAGCACGTCGTTGCCCCCGCCGACGGCGCCGCCGCTCGGGTTGAACCGGTCGCCGCGCAAGCGGTCGTCACCGGCGCCCGCGTCGATCCGGTCGTTCCCCAGGCCCCCGGTGATGTTGTCGGCGCCGTCGAGCCCGCAGATGCGGTCGTTGCCGCCCCTGCCGTCGATCGAGTCGGCGCCGGGGGAGCCGACGATGACGTCGTCGCCCGGCGTGCCGTTGAGGGTGCCCGCACCGGTGAGGGTCGCCGGGCTGCCGAAACACGTCGGTTGCGCCGCCGCTGCGGCGGTCGCGGGCAGCCCGAGCGTGAGAAGTGCTGTCGTGGTGATTCCGGCCGCCCAAGTCCACCGGGATGCCGGAGGGCGGAGTCTGCGAACCGGTGCTGAGCGGGAGTTGGCGTCCATAGTCGTGCGAGACCTCCGGTTCCTGGACACAGCGGTCCAGGTCGGTGCCGAGGGAAGGCAGGGAAAGATCACCTGCTCGATATTCCGGACGCTAGGGGAGAGCCCGGCCGGGGTCGACCGGAGCCCTGCGTTCGGGTGAGCGGCCGGGGGCCCGCGATCCCGGCGATTTCCCCCAGGGCGGAATGCCGATGCCTTCCCCCGGCGTCCACGGCTTCTAGGCTGAAGGGGTGAGCAACCGAGCGCCCAACCAAGCCCGCGTCATCCCGCTGCGCCCGCCGGCCGCCGGCCCGGTCGCCCCGACCACCCCCCAGGGCCCGGCGCGGCCCGGGGAGCCCGCGCCCAAGGAACCCCTCTGGCGCGACCTGATCGGCGACGTCCTCCGGCGCGAGCGCCTCGCCCAGGAACGCACCCTGAAGGATGTCGCCGACACCGCCCGGATCTCCATGCCCTACCTCTCCGAGGTCGAACGCGGCCGCAAGGAGGCCTCGTCGGAGGTCCTCGCGGCCGCCGCGCACGCCCTCGGCCTTGGCCTGGGCGACCTGCTGTCGCGGGCGCAGGGCGAACTGATCCGGCTCACCAGCCGTCACAGCTCCGCGCCGAGCCGCGGCACGGCCGGATCGTCGTACAACGGACTCTGCCTGGCCGCCTGATGATGCCGTCCCGGCGCCTCAGACCCGTACGAGGCGCCGGCTGACCACCTCGTCGGCCAGGCCGTAGGCCACGGCCTCCTCCGCGGTGAACACCTTGTCGCGGTCCATGTCCGCGCGCAGTGTGGCCACGTCGTGCCGCGTGTGCCGGGCCAGCACCTCCTCGACCTGCGCGCGGATCCGGACCATCTCCTTGGCCTGGAGCGCCAGATCGGAGACGGTGCCCTGCCGTCCGCCGCTGGCCGGCTGGCCCAGCAGCACCCGCGCGTGCTCCAGCACGAACCGCCGCCCGGGATCCCCGCCCGCCAGCAGCACCGCTGCCGTGGACGCCGCCTGCCCCACGCAGAACGTGGAGATCGGCGCCTGCACATAGGTCATCGTGTCGTAGATCGCCATCAGCGAAGTGAACGAGCCGCCGGGGGAGTTGATGTAGATCGCGATCTCGTTCTCCGGCGCCGACGACTCCAGATGGAGGAGTTGGGCGATGACGACATTGGCGACCCCGTCGTCGATCTCCGTGCCGAGAAAGATGATCCGCTCGTTGAGCAGCCGGCTGAACACGTCGAAGGACCGCTCGCCCTGCGGGGTGCGCTCGATGACGTTCGGAATCGTGTAACTGCCCATGTCTACAGCCCCATCCGTCGCTTCGAGGCGGCCGGGCGGACGTCCGCGAGGGACTCCACCACCCGGTCGACCATGCCGTACTCCCGGGCCTCCTCGGCCGTGAACCAGCGGTCGCGGTCGCCGTCGGCGGAGATGGTCTCCGGGCTCTGCCCGGTGTGCTCCGCGGTGAGCCGCTCGATGGTCCGCTTGGTGTGCTCCAGGTTCTCCGCCTGGATCTCGATGTCCGCGGTGGTGCCGCCGATGCCCGCCGACGGCTGGTGCATCATGATCCGCGCGTTCGGCAGCGAGAACCGCTTGCCGGCCGTGCCGACGCTGAGCAGGAACTGCCCCATGCTGGCGGCGAAGCCCATGGCGAGCGTCGCGACGTCGTTCGGGATCAGCCGCATCGTGTCGTAGATGGCGAGCCCCGCGTGCACCGAGCCGCCCGGGCTGTTGATGTACAGGGCGATGTCGGTGCGCGGGTCCTCCGCGGACAGGATCAGCAGCTGGGCGCAGACCCGGTTCGCGGAGACCTCGTCGACCTGCGTGCCCAGCAGGACGATCCGCTGCGCGAGCAGCTGGGCGGCCAGATGGTCGTCGAAGCGGGTGGGCGGGGTGTCGCCCTCCTCCGCCCGTGGCGCGAGCGTGGTCAGTGGAGTCATGGGTTCTCCCGGTCGTGGCGTGGATGCCGTCGACTCCACTCTTGACCGCGGACGCCGCCCGTCAGCCCTTTCTCTGCCCGCGGCAGATTCGCCACGGGCAGAGCGCCGCCCTCAACTCGTCTCGCGCAGCTGCCGGAAGAACGCCCGCACGTCCGCCGCCAGCAGGTCCGGCTCCTCCATCGCCGCGAAGTGACCGCCCCGGTCGAACTCCGTCCAGCGCACGATGTTGTCGGTCCGAACCGCCTTGTGCCGCAAGGGGAGTTGCAGCTCGGCCGGGAAGACGGCCAGCGCGGTCGGCACCGTCGACGGCTCGGTTACCCTGGCGGCCCAGCTCGGGTCGTGCGCCCGCTCGTAGTAGATGCGCGCGGCCGAACCCGCCGTCCCCGTCAGCCAGTACAGCATCACGTTCGTCAGCAGCCGGTCCCGGTCCACCGCCTCCTCGGGCAGCTCTTCCGAGTCCGTCCACTCCCTGAACTTCTCCACGATCCACGCCAGTTGGCCGACCGGCGAGTCCGTGAGCGCGTACGCCAGGGTCTGCGGGCGGGAGGAGTGCAGCACGGCGTACCCGGTGCCCTCGCGCGTCCACTCCGCCCACCGGCGCCACGACTCCAGCGTCCGCTCCCGCTCCTCGGCATCGAGCGCGTCCAGCTCATCGGGCGTCGGCTCGTGGGTCGCCTGTGCGCCCGGCAGCAGGTTGAGGTGCACGCCGATCACCCGGTCGGGGTGCAGACGGCCCAGCTCGCGGGAGATCGCCGAGCCCCAGTCGCCGCCCTGGGCGCCGAACCGCTTGTAGCCCAGGCGCCGCATCAGCTCGGCCCAGGCGTCGGCGACCCGGTCCGCGCCCCAGCCGGTGTCGGCCGGCGGCCCCGACAGTCCGAACCCCGGGATGCTCGGTACCACCACGTGGAACGCCTCGGCCGGGTCGCCGCCGTGCGCGGCCGGATCGGTGAGCGGCCCGACCACGTCGAGGAACTCCACGATCGACCCCGGCCACCCATGGGTGATGATCAGCGGGGTGGCGTCCGGCTCGGGGGAGCGGATGTGCGCGAAGTGGACGTTCGAGCCGTCGATGACGGTCGTGAACTGCGGCCACTCGTTCAGCCGGGCCTCGGCCGCGCGCCAGTCGTAGGTGTGCCGCCAGTGCCGGACGAGATCCCGCAGATAGTCCGCCGGCACGCCGTACGCCCACCCGGTGCCGGGCAGCTCGTCCGGCCATCGGGTGCGGTCGAGACGGGCGTGCAGGTCGTCGAGGTCGGACTGCGGGATGTCGAGGCGGAAGGGGCGGATGCTCTCGTCGGGCGAAGACGTCATGATCATGATGCTAGTTCGGGGCGGTGGTGCGGCCACTCGGATTAATCCCCGCGCCGGCCGATGAGTTCCGTGGCGAGGATCGGTCGATACAGATGACCGCGTTCTCTCACCCTGGAGGTACTCATGGCCACCGACGGATTCACCACGTGTCTGTGGTTCGACAACGAGGCCGAGGAAGCCGCCCACTACTACGTGTCGATCTTCAAGAACTCCAGCATCGGCAAGGTCGCCCGCTACACCGAGGGTGCCCCCCGCCCGGTCGGCACCGTGCTGACCGTCGAGTTCACCGCCAACGGCCACCGGTTCCTCGCGCTCAACGGCGGCCCCGAGTTCAAGTTCAACGAGGCGGTCTCCTTCATGATCTTCTGCGAGAACCAGGAGGAGATCGACTACTACTGGACCAAGCTGACCGAGAACGGCGGGGAGCCCGGCCCCTGCGGCTGGCTCAAGGACAAGTACGGCGTGTCCTGGCAGGTCACCCCGACCAAACTCGACGACATGATCAGCGACCCGGACCCGGCGAAGGCGGAGCGCGCGATGAAGGCGATGCTGTCCATGCACAAGATGGACCTCGCCGCCCTGGAGAAGGCGTACGCGGGCGAGTGAACGCCACCCTGTCGGCCGCTCGCACGGGGGAGCGGCCGGCGCCTCGCGTCAGGCGTCGCCGGGCTTGCCGAACTCCTCGATGAGCACCGGATACTGCTCTCCACCGTGTCCGGCGGCGATCGCACGATCGGCCATCGCCTTGATCAGCTTCGGCAGTTCGGCGTTGACACCCACCGCCTCGCTCTCCTCGATCAGGTGCGCCATCGCCCGCGCGTCGGTCTCCAGGGCCGACACCTCGGCCGGGAAGGACCCGCTGTCGATCTGCTCGGCATAACCGGGCAGCCATGCGGCCACACCGGCAGCGATCTGCTGCGCGAACGGCGCAAACGTTCCGGCGTCGACACCGGCCGTCCGCAGCAGGGCCGTGCCCTGGAGCCAGGCGTTCAGCACGCTCCACATCATCGCCAGGCCCGCCACGTCGTACAGGGACGCCAGCCCAGGGTCCGCACCGAGGTGGGTCACGGTGCCCAGCGCGTCGAGCGTCGACCTGTGCGCCTCGAAGTCCGACTCCGGCCCGCTGTGCAGAATCACCGCCTCGGCGGTCCCGATCGCCGGCGGGACGGCCATGATGGCGCCGTCCAGGTAACGGGCACCTCGCTGCTCGGCCCATCGGGCGGCCTCCCGGGCCTGGGCCGAGTCGCCCGAGGTCAGGTTGATCAGCAAGGTGCCGTCCAGCTCGACGTCGCTCGCGCCGAGCAACTCGTGCACGGCCGGGTAGTCGGTGACACAGAGGATTGTCAGGGAACTCGCCCTGACCGCGGCGGCAACCGTGGGCGCCAACCGCGCGCCTTCGGCGACCAATTGGCCGGCCTTGGCGGGCGTGCGGTTCCACACGGTTGTGGGGTGCCCGGCCTTGAGGAACGCGGCGGCGAGTGCCCGGCCCATCAGTCCGAGTCCGATGACGGTCACAGGTGTATCGGCGTTGTTGGTCATGGCAGCATCGTCAACGTTGATACCGGTGTGAAGGTCAAGCGAGGTTTTCGATGCGGATCGGGGAACTGAGTCGCCGGACGGGCGTCAACGCCCATCAGTTGCGCTACTACGAGGCCCAGGGCCTGCTGGAGGCGGACCGTGGCGCCAACGGCTATCGCGAGTACGACGACAGCGCCGTACTGCGGGTGAAGCAGATCCGGCACCTGCTGGGTGCCGGATTATCTTCCGAGGACATCGCGTACGTCCTGCCCTGTGCGGTCGGAGAGGCCCCGCAACTGCCGGGGTGTGCCGAGTTGTTGACCGCGATGCGGACACGGCTCCGGCGGCTGGACGACCAGATGGAGAGGCTCGCCCAGTCCCGCGGCGCTCTGGCCGACTACATAGCCGCGGCCGAGCGCACGGGCGGCGACAGCTATCCACCCCTGGACGATGCCGGCCCGGAGCCCGTCCCCGCCCAGCGCGTGTCTCATTGAAGCTGTATTCGGCGCGGTACGGCTCCGTCCTGCCAGCGGTAGAGGTCGCGCAGCAGGGAAATCTCGGCGCCGTGATGGATCAGCTCCCGGTTGACGTGCAGGACCCTGTTCTCCATGGGAAACCGCTCGGGACCCACCGGGGGCGGATTCTCCAGATCAGCGTCCGAGAGTTCGCGGACCCCCGCGTTCCATCTCCCATACATTTCATCGAGCTGTTTCAGCGCCTCGTCAGCGGTCCCCGCGTAGGCGAATGTCTCGGAGTCGACGTCCTGGCCGCCGAAGTACCATCCGACCCGATAGCCCAGGCAGGAGACGATGATGTGCGCCAGCCGCCAGGCAATCGTGGTCACCGGCGCCGGCACCGGGGCAGAGGACGCGGAGTCCATCGTCCATTGCCCCGAACCTTGCGACATCGGTGCGGCCGACGTGCCACGTGGACGGATGCTCCAGCAGCCGCGCACCGGCTCCCAGAGGTACTCCTCATCGGTCAGACCGTCCAGCCGAGGCCGCAGGTTCTTGCACCAGTACCAGTCCAGTTGGTCCGCGAGCCGCTCGCTTCTTGTCATTTCCGCACACTACATACAACGGAGACCCGGCTACGCCCCTCGCCGACGACTGGTCACCCGATCCGTTCGGCCAGGGCGACGATGATTCCCGCGGGGCCGCGGAGGTTGCAGAGCCGGTAGACGTTCTCGTACTTCGCCACCTCGCCGAGGAGTTCGGCGCCATGGAGGCGCAGGCGGGTGATCGTGTCGTCGATGTCGTCGACGGCGAACATGACGCGGTGCAGGCCCAGAGTGTTGGGCGGCGGGTTGAGGGGTTCGGCAGTGATCGCCGCGGGGGTGTGGAACTTCGTCAGCTCCAGCTTGCTGTGGCCGTCCGGGGTGCGCATCATCGCGATGGCGCTGCGGACCCCGTCGAGGCCGAGCATCCGGTCCGCCGCGCTTCCGTCGATCTGCGCTTCGCCTTCCAGCTCCATGCCGAGCTCCGTGAAGAAGGCGACGGCAGCCTCCAGGTCGTCGACGACGATGGCTACGTTGTCCATCCGCTGGATCGTCACGGGGTGCTCCTTCTTCGTCTTCTGCGTCGCGCAGTCCGTTCCGGCCACTGGTACCCCTGGGACGGAGCCGGTGCCGCATTCTCGACACCCCGGCGTGTCGAAGTTCCGGCGGGATCTAGAGATGCTTGCCGATCACCCGAGTGATCTCCCGGGCGATCCGCAGGATGCCGGGCGAGCGCGCCGGGCACGGCTTCGGTGTGGACGTCGTCGGCGCCAGACAGAAGTGCAGGTAGTCGTCGTCGCGGTGCAGGGCCGTCCGGTCGCTGCCCGCTTCGGTGCAGTAGTCGGGGTGCTCGCGCTCGTACGCCGTGCACGGCAGATGCTGCACCCAGGTGTGGCGGGCCCCGGCGGCGCTCACCGTTCGTCCGGCGTCGGCGACGAGGTCGCCCGAGGCGGCGGCCCGCTCCTCGTAGAGGGCGTTCACCTGACGGACCCGGTCGGGGGTGATCGGATCCGGACCCTGCAGCACCCAGACGATGCGGGCGTCCCCGGCGGCGGCGATCTGGTCGGTGAGCCGTTTCAGGTCGGCCGCGTACCGCCGGAAGTACGTCCCTGGGGCGTCGGCATGGGTGATGCCGTCCATGCACCAGGTGTAGCCCCACGCGTTGCCCCAGAACTGCAGCACCACGAAGTCCGGCCGCACCTTGCGCACCAGGGCGGCCGCCTTGGCGGCGTCCGGGACCAGCGACCGCTCGCCGGTGCCCTCCAGGTAGTCGCACGGCGTGGTGCCCGAGTAGGGGGCGCTCGTGTACGTGGCGCGCAGCCCCTTGCGCAGCTCCTGCCCGAGCACCTGCTGGGCCTCCATGGCGAGTGAGTCGCCGAGGTAGAGCACCACGGGCGCCTTTGCGGGCGCGCTCGGGGTGGCCGGCGCACGCTGGTGGGTGGTGGCCGACGCCTTGGGCAGTCCGGCCGGTGCCTCGGGCGGCGCCGACTGAGGATCCCCGCACGCGCCGAGCAGCAGCACGGCCGACAGCAACCCCACCACGAACGGCTTGCGCATGCGCAACTCCCGCCCCGGACAGCGAAATCGGCTCCCCAGGCAAGCACAGCGGAGCGGCAGGGGGAAGACCCCGGCCGCTCCGCTGTGCGGGTGCCTCAGACCCGGTCGGCCGCGATCAGCAGATACTGGAAGCTGCCGTTCTTGTACGCGGTCAGAAACGTGTCCTCGATCCCCGTCACCAGATGCTCGGCCTGCCGGCGCAACTCCCAGTAGGGGATGGTCGCTTCGGTGAGGTCCTGCACATGGACCGGCACGAGCCGGTTGCGGGCCATGGCGCGGAAGTACGCCGACCGCGGATGGATGTCGCAGATGTAGTGGGCGTTGATCAGGGACACCTCCCGCGAGGCACGCCCGTAGGTGTCGTTGTAGCAGCCGGTGATCACCACATACCGTCCGCCGCGGCGCAGCAGCCGCGCGTGCTCGGCGAACAGCAGGTCCAGCTCGACGTACATGGTGGACTCGTTGTTCCACGAGGCCGTGTACGCCGCGGAGTCGAACCCGGTGTCGAGCATGTCCCGGCAGTGGTACTGCACGCTGTCGTCGATGCCCCGCTTACGGGCCTGCTCGTTGGCGAACTCGGCCTGCTTGGCGGAGAGCGTCACACCGTCCGCTGCGCAGCCGTAGCGCAGATGCGCCACGACACTGCCGCCGCCGCGCCCGCAGCCGGCGTCGAAGACACGGTCGGCGGGGGAGAGGGGCCCGAGCCGGCCGGCGAGCAGTTCGGCCTGGGCGTGTTCGAGGCGGTGCAGCTCGGCGGTGATCCGCTCCTGGCGCAGCTCGGGATCGGAGGTGTCGAGCACCGACCAGTCGACGTCTCCGACGCCGTAGTGGTGGTGATAGAGGTCGTCGATCTTTCCGAGTTCGAGGTTGACCGGATTCTCCTCGGCGTTCCAGTAGGCCGCCACTCGGTTCTGGTACGTGGACTGGGACGGCACCGGTGCTGCCGTGATGCCGGCGTCGGCGGGGGTCAACGCAGGTTCCTCCTGGTGCTTCTGACGTGACGTCAGGGTGGCGGATTTACCAGTAGTCGGGCAGGTGGTAGCGGTGGGTGTTGGTGGCATGCCACTCGTGGTTGCCGGCCACCCAGGCCGCGAGTCCCTCGGTGTAGCGCTCCACGAGGGGCGAGAGCTCGGACAGGGCCGCGGACTCCTCCTCGAAGGCGTCCATGATCCGGTTGTGGATCTCGACGGACCTGAGGTAGGCGGCCTTGAGTCCATGGCGCTCGTTGGCGGCGACGACCACTGGCAGATTCAGGTGGGTCGGGTCGCTCGCCAGTTCCTTGGTGAAGGAGTACAGGTCGTTGACGATCGTGGTGGCGTTGCAGGCGAGCGCCGTGACCCGCTGGATCTCGGGACGGGCATAGAGCGCCTCGGGCAGCTCGTAGCCGTCCACGGCGTCGACGACGGACAGACAAGGGCGGAAGTTGTTGAACTGCCGCATCACCAGGTACTCCCACACGCGGGGCATGTACTCGGTCTCCGCCCAGGCGGCCTCCCCGAGATACCCGAGATGCAGGCGGGCGATGTCGTGCACGAACCGGTCGGTCTGGCTGGGCGTGGCGAAGGCGGCGAAGTCCTTCAGGGCCCAGTGGTAGGAGCGCAGCGGGCCGTCGGCCTGGACGCCGAGCCGCCACGCGTCCTCCAGCTCGGGGACCCCGTGGAACGGGTCGAGCGCCGACTGGGCGATGACCAGCCGCCCGCCCAGACCCCGCGGCGATCCGCCCTTGCCCTCGTCGGCCTCGCAGTAGCAGTTGTCGACGATGTTCTCGGCGAGCAGCAGCTTGCCGGCGGCGGTGAGGCGTTCCAGGTCGGCCGCGCCCGGATGCTGGAGCGCGACGGCCCGGCCGAACTGGAAGCCGGCGAAGTCGCCCGTCCACGCCTTGGGGAACAGCTCCAGGCCGCGGGCCCACGCCTCCAGCCGCAGGTCCACCTCCTTGACCTTCTCGGGATCGGCCGGGACGGCGGGCCGGTAGTGCAGTCCCGGCACGGCACCGGTGCGCCGGGCCCGGACGGAGCGGGCGAGGTTCGGCGGACCGGGTGGCCAGAACGAGGGGGCGGTGGTCATCTGCGTGGCTCCCCCGTCACTCGGCGGTCCGGCCGATCTGGACGTTCTCCAGGATCCCGGCGGCGTCCGGCACAAGGATCGCCATGGAGTAGTAGGCGGTGACGAGATAACGCAGGATGGCGGTGTCGTCGATGCCCATGAACCGTACGTTCAGGCCCGGCTGGTACTCCTCGGGGATCCCGGTCTGGTACAGGCCGACCACGCCCTGGTCCGCCTCCCCGGTGCGCAGCGCGATAATGCTCGTGTTGTGCTGCGCACCGACCGGGATCTTGCTGCACGGGAAGAGCGGCACGCCCCGCCAGGCCGGCACCTCGTGCCCCTCGACATTCACCGTGCCGGGCACCAGGCCGCGCCGGTTGCACTGCCGGAAGAACGCGGCGATGGCCTTGGGATGGGCGAGGAAGAGCCGGGTCTTGCGGCGCATCGACAGCAGCTCGTCGAGGTCGTCCGGGGTCGGCGGCCCGCCGAAGGTGCTGATGCGCTGGTCGTAGGCGGTGTTGTGGAGCAGCCCGAACTCGCGGTTGTTGACCAGCTCCCACTCCTGGCGCTCGCGGATCTCCTCGACGGTGAGCCGGAGTTGCTGCTCGGTCTGGTCCATCGGGTCGTTGTAGAGGTCGGCGACCCGGGTGTGCACCCGCAGCACCGTCTGCGTCAGCGACAACTCGTACTCGCGCGGGGCGAGTTCGTAGTCGACAAAGCCGCCGGACAGCACCGGCTCGCCCACATGGCCGGCCTGTACCGGCACGTCGGCCTCGCCCTTGCGGTTCATGGGCTTGCTCTGCCGGTCGGCGAAGGCCTCCAGGTGGGCGGCGAGCGACGGGGCGCGCTCCACGTACTCCAGGAGCCGGTCCCAGGGCAGAGCCAGCACCAGGCCGGCCGTCTCCGCGCGTACCGAGCTGAGCCAGAGCGGGTCGGGCTGGCCGACCGCCTCGTCGCCCAGTCCCTCGCCGTCGGTGACGACCCCGATGACCTCCTCCTCGCCGTACTTGCCGGCGGTGTAGCGGGTGAAGCGGCCGTGCACGACGAGGTAGGCCTCGGTGACCGGCTGCCCGGCCTCGAAGAGGACCTGCCCGGCCCGCACCTCACGGACCCGGAACCGGGAGGCGACCTCCTTGAGGACTTCGGTGTCGGAGTAGCCGTGCAGCACCGGCAGTTCGGTGAGCGTCTGGGGGATGACCTTCACGTCGTCGGCGCCGTTCTGCTCGAACTGCACCCGCCCGCGGCCGAAGCGCAGCTGCAGACGCCGGTTGACCCGGTAGGCGCCGCCCCGGACGTCGACCCAGGGCAGCATCTTCAGCAGCCACCGTGAGGTGATGGCCTGCATCTGGGGTTCGGACTTGGTGGTCGTGGTGAGCTGTCGGGCCGCTTGGGTGCTGAGGCTGGTGAACGGGGCCGAGGTGGTGGGGGGTTCGTCGGTGGCGGGACCGGTGGCGCTTTCTGGTGCGGACACATTCCCTCCCTGGGGGGTGATCAGGGGTGAACGGAGTGGTCGGTGCGGACGGCAACCTCGTGGCGCGGTGGACAGCACGCGCTGCATGTACAAGGCAAACAGCGGCGGGGAGAGCCGCGTAACCGCGCAAAGGGGGCGTCTTCCCGCCCGGCGAGTGCAAAGCCCCCGGCGTACAGAGCGCGCGCCTGCCGCGCCCCGCGTGCGGGTGAGCGCCCCGCGCGGTTCAGGCCAGGTCGTTCACCAGCACCGCCGCCCCGTCGAACCGCCCGGCCTTGAGGTCGGCCAGCGCCCGGTCGGCCCGCGACAGCGGGTAGGTGTGCGTGGTGGCGTGCACGCCGTGGCGGGCGGCGAGGGTCAGGAACTCCCGGCCGTCCGCACGGGTGTTGGAGGTGACGCTGCGCAGTTCCTTCTCGTAGAACAGCTCGCTCTCGTAGTGCAGCGGGGGCGTGTCGGTGAGATGGATGCCGGCCACCGCGAGGACTCCGCCCCGGTCGAGCGCCCGCAGCGCCACCGGGACCAGCTCACCGGCCGGCGCGAACAGGATCGCGCTGTCCAGCGGCTCCGGCGGCAGGTCGGCGGCGTCGCCCGCCGAGGCCGCCCCCAGCTCCAGCGCCAGCCGCCGGGCCGCCGCACCCCGGGTCAGCACGTGCACGGTGGCGCCCTCGGCCAGGGCCACCTGCGCGCACAGATGGGCGCTGCCCCCGAACCCGTACAGCCCGAGCCGTCCGCCCGCGGGCAGCGCCGACCGGCGCAGCGCGCGGTAGCCGATGATCCCGGCGCACAGCAGCGGCGCGAGCGCCACGTCGGCGAGGTCGCCGGGCAGCGGGTAGGCGAACGCGGCGGGCACCGTCGTGTACGGTGCGTAGCCGCCGTCGGCGTCCCAGCCGGTGTACCGCGAGTCCGGACACAGGTTCTCCGCCCCGCGCACGCAGTACGCGCAGGTGCCACAGGTGCGCCGCAGCCACGCCACCCCCACCCGGTCACCGGCGGTGAAGCCGCTCACGGCCGCGCCGAGCCCCGCCACGACCCCGACGACCTCGTGCCCGGGCGTCACACCGGCCCGGCGCACCGGCAGATCACCCTCCGTGACATGCAGATCGGTGCGGCACACCCCGCACGCCCGCACCCGCACCAGCAGCTCGTCGTCCGCCGGCACCGGCACGGGCTTGTCCACGAGCCGCAACGTCCCCTGTTCCACCGGCCCCGGCTCGGCCACCGACCACGCGCGCATCGTTGCGTCCGTCATGGGGTTCCCCGTCCCGTATTGCGTCGTCCTCTCCAGTCTGAAACGGACCCTGCCGTTCGGCGCGCGCTTCGCGCGGCTCATGGCTAGCGTGAGGAAGCGGACCGACCACCGATTCGGAGAGGCCGCAGTCATGGCTGTACAGCCAGAGGGAACCCCGTGTTGGGCCGATGCGATGTTCACCGACGTCGAGGGAGCCAAGAGCTTCTACGGCGACGTGCTGGGCTGGACCTTCGGCGAGGCGTCGACGGAGTACGGCAACTACACCCAGGCCTACGCGAACGGCAAGGCGGTCGCCGCCGTCGTCCCGCCGATGCCCGGGCAGGAGGGCCAGTCCCAGTGGTGCCTCTACTTCGCGTCCCCTGACGCGAACACCACCGCCGCCCGGATCCGGGACAACGGCGGCGAGGTGCTGATGGAGCCGATGCAGGTCGGCGACTTCGGCACGATGTGCCTGGGCCGCGACCCGAGCGGCGTCGTCTTCGGCGTGTGGCAGGCGGGCGCCCACGAGGGCTTCGAGGCGCCGCCCGAGCAGCCCGGCGCGTTCTGCTGGGCCGAGATCTTCACCCGTGAGCCGGAGAAGTCCGACACGTTCTTCCCGGCCGTCTTCCCGGGCTACACCGCGCAGCAGATGGACGACGACGCGATGGACTTCCGCGTCTTCAACGTCGGCGACAACACCGTGCTCGGCCGGATGAAGATGACCGAGGAGTTCCCGCCCGAGGTGCCGGCGTACATCAACGTCTACTTCTCCGTCGCCGACTGCGACGAGGCCGTGTCGAGGGCCACCAAGCTCGGCGGCATCCTGCGGTTCGGGCCGATGGACTCGCCGTTCGGCCGGTTCGCGGCGCTCAGCGACCCGCAGGGCGCCAACTTCTCGGTGGTCGACGTCACGAACGCCCAGGGCGAGATGCCGGGGCTCACCGACGTCTGACCGGGCGGCCCGCCGGCCCATGGCATGATCGGCACATGCGTGAACGAGCAGTGGCCGCGTGCGACGGGGCTTCGAAGGGAAACCCCGGGCCGGCGGGCTGGGCCTGGGTCCTTGCCGACGAGAGCGAGACCCCGGCCCGCTGGGAGGCCGGGCCGCTGGGCCGGGCCACCAACAACATCGCGGAACTGACCGCGCTGGAACGCCTGTTGGCGGCGACCGACCCCGGCGTACCGCTGGAGGTCCGGATGGACTCGCAGTACGCCATGAAGGCCGTCACCACCTGGCTGCCCGGCTGGAAGCGCAACGGCTGGAAGACGTCCGCCGGCAAGCCGGTCGCCAACCAGGAGCTCGTCGTGCGCATCGACGAGCTCCTGCAGGGCCGCTCGGTCGAGTTCCGCTATGTGCCCGCCCACCAGGTCGACGGCGACAAGCTCAACGACTTCGCCGACCGCGCCGCCAGCCAGGCGGCCACCGTGCAGGAGCCCGCGGGCAGCGCCCTCGGCTCACCGGAGCCGCCGGCCGCCCCGGACACTCCCGCCAAGACGCCGCGCCGCCGCCCCGCGGCCGCCAAGAAGAGCGGCGGCGGTTCCTCCTCGCGCACCATCAAGGCGAAGTTCCCCGGCCGCTGCCAGTGCGGCCGCCCCTACGCGGCCGGTGAGCCCATCGCGAAGAACGCGCAGGGCTGGGGCCACCCGGAGTGCCGGGATCAGGCGGCCTCGAACGTGTAGTGCGGGGTGTGGTCCAGCAGGTCAGCGGGCCGCACGTCGTTCCACGGCTTCATCGTGTCGCCCAGGTCGACCACGTCCGGCGTGCCCGCGGCCGGGAGGTAGGCGGAGCCGGGGTGGCGCCGCTGCCAGTCCGCCCACAGCTTGTCGATGAAGGCGTGGTGCAGCCAGAACACCGGGTCGTTGGGCGATACGCCGGTGCCCATCTGCCCGCCGACCCATACATGCACCCGGTTGTGCAGATTGACCCCGCGCCAGCCCTCCAGATGGTTGCGGAAGCCGTCCGAGAGGCTGTTCCAGGGCGCCATGTCGTAGGTCGGCATGGCGAGCACCGAGTCGACCTCGGCCCGCGTCGGCAGCGGCAGCCCGGAGCCGCCGAGCGAGCGGCGCAGGTAGGTACGGCCGTCGATGCGCACGTTGACCGGCCAGTTGCCGGTGGCCGCCGCGAACGGGCCGTCCATCACCCGGCCGTCCCGACTGCGCCCGGTGCCGCCGAGGAAGTCGGGCGCCCACAGTGAGGAGCGCGCCGTGCGGTCGGCGGTCCAGTCCCAGTAGGGCAGCGCGACCGAGGCGTCCACCGACTGCAGCGCCTGCTCGAAGTCGAGCAGGAATCTGCGGTGCCAGGGCAGGAAGGAGGGCGAACGGTGGCCCGTGCGCTCGCCGTTGTCGACGTCGGACATGATGAAGGCGTTGTGCGTCGTGACGAATTCGTCGTAGCGGCCGCTGCGCTTGAGCTCCAGGACGGCGGCGACGAAGCGCCGCTTCTCGTCGGAGGTCAGGTGCGCCTGGTTCTTGCGGACGGTCATGTGCGGATGCTCCCGAACGTGCTTGAGGGGCGGGTCAGTTGGCGGGGAAGGGCAGCAGGGCGGCGCCCTGGAGCTCGTCGACCGCGGCCCAAGCGGCGGCGCGCGGCGTGGCCACCGGGTCGTAGTGGCTGACGACGCTGATCCAGCTGCCGTCGGCGTTGCGCATCACGTGCAGTTCCATCCCGTCGACGAACACGGCGTAGCCCGCGCCGTGGTCGTGGTGGCCGCCGGACCGGGTCCGGCCCTGTATCCGGCGGCCCTTGTAGACCTCGTCGAAGGGGGCGGGAGCGGAGCCGTCGGGGTGGTGACCGGCGGCGGCTGCGGAGGGCGCGGCGAGCGTGGCGGCGCCGGCCGCCGTGGCGAGGGCGGCCGCGGCGGTGAGCGCGTGGCGGCGGCTGAGTTCGGGCATACGGATCTCCCGGAGCGGTTTCGTTCGATGACTCCGCATGCCTATCCACTGGGCAGTGGGCCCCGCGACCGGTTGGCTGCGATCCGGACAATTACTTACATGTCGTGCAAGGTTGAACGAAGATGATCTTGCTGTGAATCGGGTCCGCCCACCCCGGAAAGGGGAATTCCTGCCGCCGTGCCCCGCGTTCCGGGCGATCTTCTGCCGGGCGGGCGCGCTGTCGGTGGCGTGTCTCACCTGGAGAAACTGGCGCAAACAACTGCTACTGTGCGTCGTCAATTCAACGCACTCGGTAACTCCCAGGGGGATGAGTGAAGGTCGCCTGTGTCGGAGGCGGGCCCGCCGGCCTGTACCTCTCGATCCTGCTGAAACTGCAGGACCCGTCCCACGACATCACCGTCTACGAGCGCAACCCGGAGGGCTCCACCTACGGCTGGGGCGTCACCTACTGGCGCGGACTGCTCGACAAACTGCATGAACACGACCCGGAGTCGGCCCGCGCCCTCGCCGACCACTCCGTCCGCTGGAGCGACGGCGTCGCCCACGTACGGGACCTGACGACCCGCCACAGCGGCGACGAGGGCTTCGGTATCGGCCGCCACCGGCTGCTGGAGATCCTCGCCGCGCGGGCCCGCTCCCTCGGCGTACAGCTGGAGTTCGAGCACGAGATCGACGCCGCGAACCCGCCCGGGGCCGACCTGGTCGTCGCGAGCGACGGCGTGCACAGCGCACTGCGCACCCGCCACGCCGACCACTTCGGCACCGAGCTCAGAACCGGCCGCAACCGCTACCTCTGGCTCGGCACCTCCAAGGTCTTCGACGCCTTCACCTTCGCCTTCGTGGAGACCGACCACGGCTGGATCTGGTGCTACGGCTACGGCTTCGGCCCCGACCGCAGCACCTGCGTCATCGAATGCGCCCCCGACACCTGGACCGGCCTCGGCCTCGACCACGCCTCGGAGGCCGACGGACTGGCCGTCCTGGAAAAGCTCTTCGCCGACGTGCTCGACGGCCATCCCCTGATGGGCCGCTCCGGACCCCAGTGGCTGAACTTCCGCACCCTCACCAACCGCACCTGGCACCGGGACAACCTCGTCCTGCTCGGCGACGCCGCCCACACCACGCACTACTCCATCGGCGCCGGCACCACCCTCGCCCTGGAGGACGCCCTCGCCCTGGCCGGAGCCCTCGGCGAGCACACCGCCCTCCCGCAGGCCCTCGCCCGCTACGAACAGGAACGCAGGGCGGCCCTGCTGCCCGTCCAGAGCGCGGCCCGCTACAGCGCCCAGTGGTACGAGAACCTGCCCCGCTACATCGGCCTGCCCCCGGAGCACATGTTCGCCCTGCTCGGCCAGCGCCACTCACCCCTGCTGCCCTACGTCCCGCCCCAGCTGTACTACCGCGTGGACAAGGCCGCCGGACAACTGGAGGCCCTGCGCCGGTTCAAGCGCTGGCTCGGCCCGAAGCTCGCGAGCACCATGCACACGCGCAGGCTGACCTCCCGCAAGTAGGGACCCGCCCCGCGGAGGCACCGATTCCGCACCTCCGCGGGGCGGATGACAGACTGACGCCATGGACGAGCGCACATTCGACAGGTCTCAGCAGCAGGCATCCGTCGTCGGCCTCGGCACCTGGCAGCTGGGTGCCGACTGGGGAGACGTCGACGACAAGGAGGCCCACTCCGTACTGGAGGCGGCGGCCGAGTCGGGAGTCACCTTCTTCGACACGGCCGACGTGTACGGCGACGGACGCAGCGAGCAGACCATCGCCGGCTTCCTGCGCGGCCGCCCCGACCTGCAGATGCTGGTCGCCACCAAGATGGGCCGCCGCGTCGACCAGATCCCGCAGAACTACGTCCTGGACAACTTCCGCGCCTGGAACGACCGTTCCCGCCGCAACCTCGGCGTCGACCGCCTCGACCTCGTACAACTGCACTGCCCGCCCACGCCGGTCTACTCCACCGACGAGGTGTTCGACGCCCTCGACACCCTCGTCGAGGAGGAGCGCATCGCCGCCTACGGCGTGAGCGTGGAGACCTGCGAGGAGGCGCTCACCGCCATCGCCCGCCCCGGCGTGGCGAGCGTGCAGATTATCCTCAACGCCTTCCGCATGAAGCCCCTGCGCGAGGTGCTCCCCGCCGCCCAGCAAGCCGGCGTCGGCATCATCGCCCGCGTCCCGCTCGCCTCGGGCCTGCTGTCCGGCAAGTACACCAAGGACACCGTCTTCCCGGAGAACGACCACCGCACCTACAACCGGCACGGCGAGTCCTTCGACGTCGGCGAGACCTTCTCCGGCGTCGACTACGCGACCGGCGTCGAGGCGGCCGCCGAGTTCTCCGCCCTCGCCCCCGACGGGTACACCCCGGCCCAGCTGGCGCTGCGCTGGATCATCCAGCAGCCCGGCGTGACCACCGTGATCCCCGGCGCCCGCTCGCCCGAGCAGGCGCGCGCCAACGCCGCCGCGGCCCTGCTGCCGGAACTGTCCGAGCAGACGCTCGCCGCGATCCGGGACCTGTACGACCGGCGCGTCAAGGACCAGGTCGAGGGCCGCTGGTAGCACCTCACGGCTCCCGAGGGCGCAGGGCGGGCTACGCCAGGTCTTCGAGGATCTGGTGGAGCTCGTCCGCGGCCGGCATGCCGAGCTCGGCGTACTGGGTGAGGGCCTGGCGCGCGTGGTGCCGGGCCTTGTCCGGGTTGCCGAGGGCGTGGTGGGCGCGGGCGAGGCCGTGGGCGGCGCGGGCTTGTTCGGGGCGGTTTCCGACCTCGGTGGCCAGGGTGAGCGCGGTCGTGTGGGAGTCGACGGCGAGTGCGGGTTCGCCCAGGGCCTGGGCGGCCTCGCCGAGGCCGTTGTGGGTTTCGAAGTCGTAGCCGCGGTAGCCGTGTTCGTGGTGGACGCGGAGGGCCTGGCGGTGGTGGTCGAGGGCTTCGTCGTGCCGGCCGAGGCGGCGGTGCACCACGCCGAGGTGGTCCAGGGCGGTGGCCGTCCCGCGGTGGTAGCCGAGGTCGCGGTACAGGCGGAGGGCCTGACGGAGGTGGTCGAGGGACTCCTCGTAGCGGCCCTCCTGTTCGAGGACCATGCCGATTCTGCTGAGGCTGGCGGCCTCGCCGACCCGGACGCCGAGGGCTCGGAAGAGGGGGAGCGCGCTGCGGTAGTGCTGGTCGGCCTGCCGGGACCGGCCCTGTCGGCGGTGCAGGTCGCCGAGGTGGTTCAGCACGCGGGCCTCGCCGGCCCGTTCGCCGGTCGCGCGGTAGAGGTCGAGGGCGCGTTCGAAGTCGTCGAGTGCCTCGGCGTAACGGCCCTCGTGCGACTTCAGCCGCCCGAGGTCGGTCAGGGCCCGCGCCTCCCCGGACCGGTCGCCGGCCCGCCGGCACGCCTGAACCGCCTGCGCGTGCAGGGTCCTGGCGTCCTGGTGATGGGCGTGCACGTCGAGGTAGTGGTTGAGGGCGGCGGCCAGGTGGCCGGTGTACGCGGGCCGGCCCGCGTCGGCGGCGTGAACGCCGGCGGCGATGAGGTTGGTCCGCTCGGACTCCACCCACGCGGTGGCGCGGGCGGCGGTCGCGAGCGGAACGGCGGGAGTGGGGGACGGGGGCGGTTGGGGACGCCGCTTCCTGCCCTCGGGGAAGAGCAGATCCATCGCCACGCACGTGGTGTGGAGGAGGTGGTCGAGGAGCCTGGTGACGGCCTCGTACCGGGACTCCTCGGTCTCCTCCGCCCCCGCCGTCGTACGAGCGTGCTCACGCAACAGGTCGTGGAAGGTGTACCGGCCCGGAACGTGCTGAGCCAGGACGTGCGCGTCCAGCAGATCCTCCAGGACGGTCTCGGCCCGGTCCAGCGGCAGATCGGCGAGCGCGGCGGCCGCGTAGGCGTCCAGGTCGGTGCCGGGGTGCAGGCCGAGCAGCCGGAACATCCGCCGCTGTTCGGCGTCGAGCTGCCCGTACGACAGGGCGAACGCGGCCGCGACCCCACGGTCGGCGGTGGCCAGCTCGGACAGTCGCCGTGACTGGTCCGCGAGACGCTCGGCCAGATAGGCGACGGTCCAGCGCGGCCGGTGGTGCAGGCGGGCCCCGGCGATCCGCACCGCCAACGGCAGCAACCCGCACAGCCGTACGACGTCCAGCGCGGCGTCGGGCTCAGCGGCCGCCCGCTCACCGACGATCGTCCGGAACAGAGCGAGGGCGTCCTCGACGGGGAGCACGTCCATCGACAGCGCCCGCGCACCGTCCAGGTCGACGAGCCGACGCCGACTGGTGATCAGGACGAGACTGGGGGACGGGCTGGGCAGCAGCGGCCGCACCTGGGCGGCGTCGGCGGCGTTGTCCAGCACGATCAGGGCCTTGCGCCCGGCCAGTTCGGCCCGCCACAGCGCCGCCCGGTCCGACAGTGAGGCGGGAACGCGTTCGGCGGGGACGCCGAGCTGCCGCAGCAGCATCTCCAGCGCGGCCTCGGCGGTCAGCGGCTCCTGTCCCGCGGTGTGTGCGCGCAGGTCCACGAACAGCTGTCCGTCGGGATAGTGGCCGGCCAGCCGGTGCGCGACGCGCACGGCGAGCGCGGTCTTGCCGATCCCGGCCATGCCGCTGACCGCGGAGATCGTCACCGTCGCGCCGTCGTCCGGGCGCTCGGTGACGAGCCGTTCGAGCTCGTCCGCGCGCCCGGCGAAGTCCGGAAGATCGAACGGCAGGAACGACATGCCTCGCGGCGCAGGCTGCGGGTCCTTCGGCGGTGCGGCCGGGCCGGGTGCGGAGTTGGCCAGGTGGAGGGCCGGGTCGTCGCGCAGGATGCCGGTCTCCAGGGCGGTGAACGCGCGACCGGGATCGAGACCCTGCCGGTCGGCGAGGAGGGTACGGAAGGTGCGGGCGGCGCCGAGCGCGTCGGCCTGCCGTCCCGAGCGGTGCAGCGCGAGCATCAGCTGGACGGTGGCCCGTTCCCGCAGCGGGTGAGCGGCGACCTGCGCGGCGAGCTCGTCCACGAGCTCGTGGTGACGGCCCGCCGCCAGGTCGAGGTCGGCCAGCCGTTCACAGACCGTCAGACGGCGCTCCTCCAGCCGGGCGCGGGCCTCGGCGACGTAGTCGCCGTTGACATCGGCGAGCGCCTGGCCGCGCCACAGCCCGAGCGCGGAGCGCAGCCCGGTCGCGTCGGCGGTCGAGGACAGACGGGTGAACTCCGCGAGGTCGAGCTGCCCCGGCTCGGGCCGGATCACATATCCGCCCGCGCGGGTCTGCAGGGCGTCGGCGGCACCCGCCCCGCGCAGCACCCGGCGGACCACGGCGACCGACGCGTGGATCTGCGCGCGGGCCGAGTCCGGCGCGGACGGCCCCCACATCGCGCCGATCAGCCGCTCGGTGCCGATGACGGTGCCGGCGTGCAGGAGCAGATACGCGAGTACGGCCCGGTGCCGGGGCTCGACGCGGGACACCGGCGCGCCCACGGCGGACACCTCCACCGGCCCGAGGACCGTGTACCGCACACCCGTGTCCGTGCCCGCACCCATGAAAGCCCCCCGATCAGCCGCCCCCGACTCCCCCTCGGGCCTCCATGCGTGACCCATGGAGAAGGCATGGAGAACCTATCAACCACCACGCCCAAGATCGGTCCCATCAAGAGAACAGCCCCCGGGCACCCACTGAAGGAGAACCGATCATGTCCCGTCTGCCCCTGATCCAGCCCGAGACCGCGACCGGTGCCGCCGCCGACCTGCTGGCCGGTGTGCAGAAGGCGCTGGGCGTCACCCCGAACATGACCAAGGCGATGGCCAACAGCCCGGCCGTGCTCAAGGCGTACCTGGACTTCTCCGGCGCGCTGAGCGGCGGCGCCCTCTCCGCCGCGGTGCGGGAGCGGATCGCGCTCCTCGTCGCCCAGGAGAACGGCTGCGACTACTGCCTGTCGGCCCACACCTACATCGCCACCAACATCGCCGGCCTCGACGCCGACGAGGCCGACCGCGCCCGCACCGGTCACGCCTCCGAGCCGAAGGCCGAAGCGGCCCTCGCCTTCGCCACCGCCGTCGTCCGCGCCAAGGGCGGGGTGGAGGACTCCGACCTCAAGACCGCCCGCGAGGCCGGCCTGAGCGACGGCGACATCGCCGAGGTCGTGGCCCACGTCGCCCTCAACGTCTTCACCAACTACCTCAACAAGACCGCGGACACCGACATCGACTGGCCCGTCGTCCGCCACTGATCCACCGTCCCGGGGCCGGATCCGTCCGGCCCCGGGCCACCCCGACCGCCCCATACCGACAGGAAGCGAACCCCCATGAAGATCCTGGCGATCTCCGGCAGCCTGCGCGCCGACTCGCACAACACCGCTCTGCTCCGCGCCGCCCAGAAGCTCCAGCCGAACGGCATGGAGATAGAGATCTACGAGGGGCTGCGCGAGGTTCCGCCCTACGACATGGATCTCGACGCCACCCACCTGTGGCCCGCCCCGGTCGCCGATCTGCGCCGCCGCATCACCGAGGCCGACGGACTGCTCATCGCCACCCCGGAGTTCAACTACTCCATCCCCGGAACCCTGAAGAACGCCCTGGACTGGGCCAGCACCGACTGGTCGAGGACCACGGGATCGCCGCTGCGGCGCAAGCCCACCGCGATCGTGGGCGCCGCGCCCACGAACTTCGGCTCGGTCCGCGCCCAACTCGCGCTGCGCCAGGTGTTCGTCTGGACCGAGAGCGATGTCGTCGTCAAGCCCGAAGTGATCGCGTTCCGCTCCCACGAACGCTTCGACGAGGGCGGCAACCTCGTCGACGAGACCACCGTCGCTCTCGTACGCGACCTCCTCGCCGCACTCGCCGACAAGGTCACCGGGACCTCCCGGTGACCGGGGTCCTGCTGGTCTGCGGGAGCGTACGTACGGGCTCGGCCAACGAGGCGACGCTGCGGACCGTAGGCGCCCTCGCACCGGACGCAGTGACCGCACGGTTCGCGCCTTCCCCCGACGCACTGCCCCACTTCAACCCCGACCACGACCACGACCCGCTCCCGCCCGCCGTTGCGGATCTGCGCGGCCGGATCGGCGAGGCCGACGCGGTGCTGTTCTGCACCCCCGAATACGCCGGCGCCCTGCCCGGATCGTTCAAGAACCTCCTGGACTGGACGGTCGGCGGCACGGAGATCAACGACAAGCCCGTCGCCTGGATCAACATCTCCACCGCGGTGACCGGCGCGCTGCCCGCCCATGACTCCCTGCGCCGGGTCCTCACCTACACCGGCGCCCGGATCGTGACGGAGGCATGCCTCCACGTGCCCGTTCCCCGCCAGCTCGTCGGACCCGACGGGCTGATCCACGACCCGTCGCTGCGCACCGACCTGCGCTCCGCCCTCACCCTGCTGACCGACGCGAGCCGACCCCCCGCGCCACTCGCCTGACCTCGCGGGGGCGAGGTCGCCGCGGTCAGGCTCCCTTGCGGAGGATTCGGGTGATCTCCAGGCCCTCGGCGCTGGTGAGCCGCTCCTCGCAGGGGATGCCCAGGGCGTTCGCCAGGTCCCGGCCGTGCAGGTCTACGGCCGCTTCGACGAGCTCGGCGAAGTCGTCGACCGCGACGCGGCCCTGCCGCCACGCGCCGGCCCAGGCGAAGGCGACGATCAGGGCTGCCGGCCACCACCACAGGGCGGGCAGGAGGTAGAGCAGGCCCCAGCCCGCGCGGCGGGCAGCCGCGGTCAGTGCGGCGCGGGCTGCCTGTATCTCCTGGTGGGCCGTGTCGGGCAGGAGCAGCCAGAGTCTGGGCCAGGCCGTGGCGAGGTCGATCCGGTACGTCCGGTGTACGCGGACGTCGGCCGCGATCAGCCGGTCGCCCATCCAGGTGGGGCGGGTCGGGTGGGTCAGCGCGACGCGATTGCGGGCCTCGTTCAACTCGACCGTGTCGGCGGCCTCATGCTCCGGGGGCCCGGCCGGCGTTCCGGACGGGTCCGGTGCGCCAACGCCGAGGGGGTCGGCGGCCACCCGTAGGGCCCTGGCGGTCAGCGCCTGACGGTATCGGGCATCGGCCGCACTCCACCGCCGTGCACGTCGCCGGGTCAGGGCACGGGCGGCCGGCCGCAGCGGCGGGACCCAGTCACCGAGCCACAGCCGCTCGACTCCGCCGCCCAGCGTGGCGGCGAGCCGGCCGGCCCCGGCGGAGGCCGCGAGGACGAGCGCGGCGACCAGGACGACGGAGCCGGGCGAGTGGGCGGCGGGACCGTCGGCCAGGGTGTCGATCCGTTCGGTCAGCCTGCCGTGGTCGAACGCGTGCCCATGGCCGAGGACCGAGGCGGCGTACATCACGGAGAGGTAGAGCAGGCCGGGCAGGACGAGCAACGACAGCCAGGTGTCGAAGAGTTTGCCGCCGAGCGTGGCGAGGAGCGCGGTCATCTCACAGCCTCACCGGGCGCAGCGGCTCGCCGAACAGTGCGCACGTACCGCCGCCGTCGAGCGCGACGCGGTCGCACCGGGCGACCGGGCACACATGGGCCTCCTCCACGGGGTGCCCGCCGCCCAGGTAGGGGATCCGGGCCCGGCCGGGGGAACGCTGATCCCCGAGTCCGCGGGCGACCCCGCACCGCCGGAGCAACTCATCGGCCCTGCCGGTCAGTTCCGCGGTGTCGCCACCCGCCCGCAACTCGGTCAGGATGGCCTCCAGGGCTGCCAGCAGGCCCGCACGCTCCGCGACGACGTGGATTCCGGCGAGCTGCTCGCACAGCCGCGCCAGCCGGTTCCTGTGGTCCCCCGTCATCCCTCTGCCCCCTCGCTCGACACTGGCCCGCCAAGTACCGTAACTATCATGGGGGTTGCGGCGCGGGACGAGCTGGTACGGGCGCTGACCGCCCGTGTTCTGCTGTTCAAGCTGTCGATGGACCGCGAGGCCGTGCTTGATCCTCAAGTTCTTTCCCAGGCCGGGGAGTTGATGCGCCTGGTGGCCGACCCCTCCACCGACCTGGAGGCGGTCCGGGCCATCGCCGACCTGCACCGCTGCCGGAGCCTGCTGCTGGGAGAGGAGCGAGGCCGGGAGGACGCCGCCATCGCCGCCGCACTGGAACGGTTCGCCGGGCCCGAGGAGGCCGACACATCGGAGACCGAGGCAATCGCCCGGCGTGTGACCGCACTGCACCAGGAGGCCGCCGACCGGGTCGTGGCGGCCGAACGCGCCCGGGACCCTGCGCTGTTGGAGCAAGCCCTGGAGGCGGCCCGCGTCGCGGTCGACGCGACGCCCTCGTACGCCCGCCCGCTCAGAGCGTCCGCCCTGTCCCTGTGGGGTCGGGCCCTACGGCTTCGGTACGAGCGCGAGGGTGACCCGCGGGACCTCGGTGACGCCATCTCCGCACTGCGCGAGGCGGAGACCGGAGCGGGCAGCGGTCACCCCGACCGGGCGGCCGTCCTCTCGGCTCTGTGCGCCGCGCTGCGGGAACGCCACGAGCGCACGGGAGCGCTGGAGGATCTGCTGGAGGCGGTGCGGGTGGCCCGCGCGGCCGTGGCGGCGGGCGACGCCACCGACCGCGGAGGCAGGCTGCACAATCTCGGTCTGGCCCTCCGAACGCGCCACGAGCGCACCGGCGACCGGTCGGACCTGGCGGAGGCCATCGCCGTACACCGCGAGGCCGTCGCCCTCACCCCGCCGGGCCACCGCGACCACTCCCTGCTCCAGCAAGGCCTGGCCAACGCGCTCCACGTACGATTCGAACTCAGCGCCGACACCGAGGACTTCCGAGCGCGCATCAACGCCCTTGAGGCGGCGGTCGAGGCGGCGTACGATGCCCGCGGCCCGGAATCGGACGGCCCGGAAGCGGACGGCGTGGGGCCGGACGCCCTTGGGCCGTGGGCCGGCGCCGTGCTCAACCTGGCCTCCGCACTGGCCGAGCGGCACGAGTCGACCTCCGAGGACGGCGACGCGGACCGCGCCGAGCAGCTGCTGCGCGCCGCGGAGACCGCATTGCCGGCCCGGCACCCGCTCCACGCCGCGCTCCAGTACCAGCTCGGCCGGGTGCTGGCCGCCCGCGACCGGCCCGGAGCGGCGGCCCGCCTGCGTACCGCCGCCTCCCATCCCGCCGCCGCGCCCCGGCTGCGGCTGCGGGCGGCCTACGCCTGGGGCCTCGCGGCGATGAAGGCGGGCCGCCCGCAGGAGGCCGTCACCGCCTACGCCCAGGCGATCGCCCAGCTGCCCGCCCTCGTCCCCCGCCACCTGGCCCCCCTCGATGCCGAGCGGGCACTGTCCGAGACCCGGGGGCTGGCCGGTGAGGCCGCGGCCTGCGCGCTCGCCGCCGGGGACGCCACGGGTGCGCTCGGCCTCCTGGAGCTGGGGCGTGGCGTTCTGCTCGGACAGGGCATGAAGCACCACGACGAGCTGGCCGAACTGCGCCCCCACGCACCGGAGACGGCCGACCGGCTCGTACGGCTGCGCACCCGGCTCGACGCCGCGGACGGGGCGGGAACAACCGACGAGCGTCATGACCTGGCCGCGGAGTGGGACCGGCTGCTCGAACAGGTCCGGGCCAGGGAGGGCTTCGAGGACTTCCTGCGGCCGCCGCGCCCCGACCGGCTGCTGCCGCACGGCGCCCACGGCCCCGTCGTCCTCGTCAACGTCAGCCGCTTCCGCTGCGACGCGCTGGTGATCGACGCCGCGGGCCTGAGCGTCGTACCGCTTCCGCATCTGACCCTGGCCGAGGTCGTCGACCGTGCGGCGGCCTTCCTCGGCGCTCTCGACCGGCTCCACGACCCCGGCGGCGCCGATCTCCTGGCCCAGGTGTCCGCCGAGGACGAGATCGACGGGCATCTCAGGTGGTTGTGGGACACCGTGACCGGTCCGGTTCTCGATGGCCTGGGCATCACCGGCGCGCCCGGCACCGAGCCTCCCCGCGTGTGGTGGATTCCCACCGGGCCACTGTCCCTCCTGCCCCTGCACGCCGCCGGACACCACCGCGAGGGGGTCGGACGCAGCGTGCTCGACCGGACGGTGTCGTCCTATGCGCCCACCGTGCGGGCCCTTGCCCAGGCCCGTCGCCGCGCGGCCGGCTCCGCCTCCTCGTTCCTGGTGGTCGCCGTGCCGCAGGCCCCGGCGGCCCGGCCGTTGCCCGGAGCCGTTGCGGAGTCCGCCCTGCTCGCCCGCATGCTGCCCGCAGCGCACCGGCTCACCGGGGAAGCGGCCACCCGGGACGCGGTCGTCGACGGCCTGGGCGAGCACACCTGGCTGCACTTCTGCGGCCACGGCACCGCCGAACCGGCCACGCCCTCGGGCAGCCGGCTGATCGTCCACGACCACCTCGACCATCCGCTCACCGTCGCCGCGATCTCCCGCCTCGACCTGCCCGGGGCCGAGCTGGCCTACCTGTCCGCATGCACCACGGCCCGGACCGGCCTCACCGTCATGGACGAGGCGCTCCACCTCGCCGGCGCCCTCCAACTCGCGGGCTTCCGGCACGTGGTGGGCACCCTGTGGGACATCGACGACACCGTGGCCGTACGGATCGCCGAGCGGGTGTACACGGGCCTCGGCGCGCCGCGCCCGGTGGCCGACCGCGCCGCGTACGCCGTACGCGCGGCCGTCCGGGAGACGCGCGACCGGTATCCGACGACCCCTTCGCTGTGGGCGGCCCACCTGCACACCGGACCGTGAGCACGTTCGAGCCAAACCCGGTGGAAGCCTGTCACCGGGCGGCCGGACGGACACAATGGGCGGCACGACGTCGGGCGGGGGAGGGCCATGAGCGCGTGGTGGAAGAGGCGGAGAGAAGGCCGCGGCGGTGCGACGGGCCGGGGAGCGGGCGGGACGTCGGCCGCGGACCGGGACGAACTGGTCAGTGCGGCCTACCACCAGGGCCTGCCGATACCGGAGGAGCTCGCCCGCCGGGCGGCGCAGGCCGGCAACGTAGAGGCGATGACCGTGTACGGCATCGGACTGGGCAACCGGGGAGCGATGGCCGAAGCGGAGGACTGGCTCCAGCGGGCGCGAGCGGCGGGTGACCCGATGGCCTCCATGGCACTGGGCACGATACGGATGGACCGGGGCGAACTCGACGAGGCGGAGCGGTACTTCCGGCCCGTGGCCGACACGGGCAACGCCATGGCCCGCCAGGCGCTGGAGGAGGTACGCGCCATGCGCGCCGCCACGGCCCGCACCGGACCCCCGGAGCCCGTCCGGCCCCCAAGGCCCGATGCCCCGGCCCCGACACCTCCGCCGGTGTCCGCGGTCGAATGGGCCAACCGGCAGCTGCTTCTCCACATGGACGACGGCCATCCCCATGTCCACATGGCCATGGCGGTACTTGAGGCCCACGACGGCCGCTGGGGCCGGGCCCGCGCCCACTTCGCCGCGGCGGTGGCATCCGGCGACCCCGACGTCCTGTTCTGGATCTCCCAGATGCACGCGGCCGAGGAGGGCCTCCAAGGAGCACGGGAGCACATCCGGCGGGCGGCCGACGCCGGTCACCCGGTGGCCCAGCACAGCATGGGCGTGCTGCTGACCGAGGCCGGGGACACGGACAAGGCGGAGCGGTACTACCGGCTCGCCAGCGACTCCGGGAACGTGGACTCCTATGTGAACCTCGGCGTCCTGCTGCGCCGGCGCGGTGACCTGGACGGCGCCGAGTCGTACTACCGCAAGGCGATCGAGGCGGGCGACAGCGGCGGCATGAACAACCTCGGGAACCTGCTGCGTGAGCGCGGCGATATGGCCGGGGCCGAACGGTGGTGGCGCGAGGCGGCCGACGCGGGCGACACCGACGCCCTCGTCAGCTGCGGCGCCGTTCTCGCCGAGCGCGGCGACTGGGACGGGGCCGAGCGACTGTGGCTCCGCGCCGCGACCGAGGGGCACACCGCCGCGAAGATCAATCTCGCGCAGGCCCTGATGCGCAGGGGCAGCGTGGCGGAGGCCGAGCGCTGGGCCCGCTCCGCCGCGGCCACTGCCGACCCCACTCCTGCCGCGCCGGCCCCTCCGGACGTGCCCGACCTCGCCGCCGTGGCCGACTGGCTCAGCGGCCCCGCCCGCGCCGGCGACGCCGATGCCCGGGCCGCCCTGCACCTCCTCGACGGCGCGTGATCCGTCCGCCCCCGGGCGAGGCCGGCCGGGACCCGGGTGCCGTTTGACCGACCACCCCCGGGTCACCCGGAGCCCATGGCGCAGGCAACCGAGAGACGCACCGGCCGCGACGAGACCGAGGACGAGCGCGCCGACCGCATGTGGTCCGAGCTCATCCAGGAGGTCCGGGTCGCGCAGATGGGTGTGCAGATCCTGTTCGGGTTCCTGCTCACCGTCGTGTTCACCCCCACGTACAGCAAGCTGGACGACACCGAGCAGACCATCTACATCGTGACCGTGGTCCTGGGCGCCGCCGCCACTGGCGCCCTGATCGGACCCGTGTCCCTGCACCGCCTGGTGTCCGGGCGGCGCATCAAGCCGCGTGCGGTGCAATGGGCCTCCCGGCTGACCTTCGTCGGCCTGGTGCTGCTGCTGGCCACCATGACGTCCTCGCTGCTGCTGATCCTGCGCGTCGCCACGGACGACAGCTACGTTCCGTGGCTGGTCACGGGCGTAGTGCTGTGGTACCTCGTGTGCTGGTTCGGGCTGCCGCTGTGGACCCGGCACCGCTATACGTCCTCGGAGTGACCGGCAGCGCGCCGAGCTGCCGGTCGTGCAGCCGGCCGAGCAGCAGCAGCGCCACGGTGGCGCCGATCAGCGCGCAGAACATGTCCCACTGGGTGTCCCACACGTCGCCCTGCGTGGCCAGGAAGGCGTCGGCCGCCTGCCCGCCGACCACGGCGGCCGCCCACTCCAGCATCTCGAAGACGGCGGAGAACGCCAGGCACGCGCACACCGTCAGCGGCGCCAGCCAGCGGCTGCCGCCGAGCGGCGAGGTCCGGCTGAGCAGCTCGCGTACGAGAATCGCCGGCACGAAGCCCTGCATCAGATGCCCGAAACGGTCGTACGGATTGCGCTCCAGGCCGAACGTGTCACGCACCCAGTCACCCAGCGGCACCTCGGCGTAGGTGTAGTGCCCGCCCACCAACAGCACGAGCGCGTGCAGCGCCAGCAGGCAGCACAGCAGGTTCGTCAGCGGAAAGCGCCGCCGGGCCAGGACCACCAGCGGCAGCCCGACCAGCACCCACACCGTCTCCAGCAGCCACGTCGTGCGGTCGTGCGGGGACCACGCGGACAGGGCCGTTCCAGCGATCACGACCCCGGCGAGGAGAGGCAGCAGGGGGCGGCGAACTGCGGTCATTCCGGGGCTCCTTGTCGTCGGAGCCCCATCCTGGCCGGGCGCCGCCCGCGCGGCATGAGTACGGCTACTCAGCCGATTCGCCGCTCCTGGCGCCGCGCAGGGAGGCGATGCACGAGGCGATGGCCTGCTGGAGCTCCTCCAGCTGCTGCACCATGTCGTCCTCGACGAACTCCTGCACGTCGTCGAAGGTCAGTTCCTCGAACACCCTCGTCGCCTTCTGCAGGCTGCTGTAGAACTTCGTCCGCCGTTCCTGGACCCGGAGTTCGGGGTCGGCCTCGACGGTCTCGGCGACGAGGTTCTTCATGGTGTCGTAGGCCTCGGTGGCCCACTCGCCGGTGTCCTCGTCGTCCTCCAGCTCGTCGATCAGCGACAGGTGCCGCTCGGCCTCCTGGCGTACGTCGACGGGCGCGTCCACGGTCTGCCCGGCGGGCGTCTTGATCTGGCCCGACTCGGCGATCTGGCGCACGTACCCGATCCGGTCCGCGGCCCTGCTCTCGCTGGCGACCGCCTTCTTCAGATCGTCGGTGCGCACCACGTCACGGGCCAGCTCGGCCTGGAGGTCGGGGTCCTCGCGCACCCGGTCCAGCAGCGCCTGGCGGGCCGCCCGGGCGGTGGAGGGGTCGGCGAGGATCGCGGCGCGCAGCGCGGTGGGGTTCTCCGCCACCTCCAGCGCCTTCGTCGGCCGGATGCCCTCCGCCTCGGCGGCCTCGGCGATGGCGGTGCCGCGCTCGGAGGTCGCGCTGCTGCGGGAGACGTAGTAGCTGAGCCACACGTCGGCGTCCGGCAGCTCCACCTCCTGCCCCGGCGCGAGCGCCTCGAAGTGCGGGACGAGACCGTCGTCGGCGGCCCGGTCCCAGGCCTTGTAGTAGCGCATGACACGCTCGGCGGAGCAGCCGGCGAGCTCGGCGAACTCCTTCGCCGAGATCTTCGGCGTCTCGTCCGCGCTCTGGCCACCGGGCCGCACGCTGCGCGCCACCATCAGGCCGAAGGCCCACCCGCCGGTCCGCGCATACACCCCGAACTCGCGCGCGTCACGCGCGACGAGGTCGGACAGGGGCGCGGGGGACGTCTCGGAGGGGGCGAACGCTAGGGTCACGGATGACTCTCCTGGGGCTGGGCAGGGAAGCGGTGCGGAACCGCACTGGTGCAGACCGGAAGCCTATATGCACCTGCATGCGATGGTTTGCCTGCGCCGGCTCGGGTGTGTCCTGCGACGGCGTTGTCCAGTGCCGCTCCCAGGCCTCGGCGGCGTGGGTAAGGATGCCGTCATGACGACTCGCGCACTGCCTTCCAGCACGCCCGCGTCCCAGGGTGTCGACGCCTCCGGAGTGCTTGCCTTCCTCGATGCCCTCGACACCGCCCACGACATCGAACCGCACAGCCTGATGATCATGCGGCACGGCCGGCTGGTGGCCTCCGGCTGGTGGGCGCCGTACACCGCCGAACGCCCGCATCTGCTCTACTCGCTCAGCAAGAGTTTCACCTCCACTGCGGCCGGGCTCGCCGCCGCCGAGGGGCTGCTGCGGCTCGACGACCCGGTGCTCTCCTACTTCCCGGAGCTCGACGCCGAGGTCACCGATCCGCGCAGCCGCGCGATGCTCGTCCGGCACGTGGCGTCGATGGCCAGCGGCCACGAAGCCGAGACGCTCGACCGGGTCCGGGCCCTCGACCCGGACAACCTGGTGCGCGGCTTCCTGCGGCTGCCCCCGGACCGCGATCCCGGCACGGTCTTCGCCTACAACCAGCCCACTACCTACACCCTTGCCGCCATCGTCCAGCGCGTCACCGGCCAGTCCCTCATCGACTATCTGCGCCCCCGCCTGTTCGATCCCCTCGGCATAGGCGAGGCGTCCTGGCAGCGCGACCGGTCCGGGCGGGAACTGGGCTTCACCGGGCTGCACGCCGCCACGGACGCGGTACTCCGCCTCGGCCAGCTGTATCTGCGGGGCGGCGTGTGGGAGGGCGAGCGGCTGCTGCCCGAGGAGTGGGTGGCCGAGGCCACCCGAGTGCAGATCTCCAACGCCGACGGCGTCATCGGCGGCACCGACTGGCACCAGGGCTACGGCCTGCAGTTCTGGATGGCCCGGCACGGCTACCGCGGCGACGGCGCCTACGGCCAGTTCTGCCTGGTGCTGCCCGAGCAGGACGCCGTGATCGCGACGACCGCGGCGACCGTGCAGATGCAGAAGGTGCTGGACCTGGTCTGGGAGCATCTGCTGCCCGCGTTCCGGCCCGGTCCGCTCTCCGGCCGTGAGCAGGCCGACGCGGCGCTGGCCGAGCGGCTGGCGGGGCTCGCGCTGCCGCCGGCCGCGGGCAAGCCCGCACCGGCGGAGCAGGCCGAGGACTGGTCCGCGGCCGTGTTCACGCCGGACGACTCGATGCGCGCCCGCCTGCGCCGGGAGACCTCCGTGGAGGTCGCGACGGGAGCGGACGGCGCTCGCCTCACCCTCGTCGAGGACGGTCACCGGCTGGAGCTGCGGCTCGCCCAGGACGGCTGGAACATCGCCGAGGAACCGGTTCCGACCGCGGTGAGCGGCGGCTGGACGGATGCCGGCACGCTGGAGGTGGAGGTGGTCTTCCTGGAGACGCCGCACCGGCTCGCGGTGACCTGCTCCCTGCCCGAGCGCACGTTCACCGCGAGCTGGCGCACGGAGCCGCTGAACCCCCTGCCCCTGCATGCGATGGGAGCCCCGCGCCCGTCAGCGTGAGGGTTCCCGGAAGCTGCTCAGAGCGAGGTCCAGGGCCCGGCGGTTGGCCGCGTCGTCCCAGTCGGCCGCCGGGGCCGTCCAGCGCAGCGAATAGCCGCGGTTGCCGCCGATGAGGAAGCCCCGGCCGAAGGTGCGCACGCGGGTGCCGTCGGATTCGGTGAGCCACTCCATCTCGGCGGCCTTGCGGCCCCGGTGGGTCGTCGCCCGGATCTCGCCGATCCTGCGGTATCCGCCGGCCCGGTTCAGGCCCGGCTCGACATCACGCCAGACGGCGACGGGATCCGGGCCCACCCGTTCGCTGTAGGTCACGGCGAGCGTGCGCGGGTCGCCCTCCGCGCCGAGGGTGACGCGGTAGGCCAGGTCGGAGACGCGGGTGGTGCGCAGCGGCTTCCAGCCGTCGGGAAGCGTGACGGAGAAGCCCTCCGGAGCGGCGTAGCGGGTGAAGCCGGTGGGCGTCGCGGTGGGGGAGGGCGGGGGAGTGGTGGAGGCGGACGGCTGCGGGGAAGGGGAGACCGAGGGCGGTGCGGGGGAGCCGGACGGGCGCGGGGACTGTGGGGCCGAGGGGGCGGGGCGCGGCTGCGTTCCGCTCGCCGAGGAGTCGGAGCCGCCGGACGGCCCGCCGGTTACGGCCAGGGCGGCGGCCGAGACGGTGACCACGGCCAGCACGGTCCCGGCGGCCATGGTGCGTCTGCTCCAGCCCGGGGCCGCCAGGCACCGGCCGCGCAGCCGGGGCCCCGGAACGAGGGCGGGCTCGGGATCCTCGTCCAGGGCGCGGACCAGGGCCTCTCTGACCACCGGGCGGGTCAGCCGCTCCCGGCAGTCCTTGCGCAGCAGCCCCTGCACGGCCTGGGTGAGCGGCCCGGCACGCACCGGCGTGCGCAGCGGCAGCCGGTCCACCCCCTTCAGCGTGGCCTCCGGGCGGCCCCGGTCCCGGAACGGCGGGCGCCCCTCCAGCATCGTGTACAGGAGCGCGCCCAGCGCCCACAGATCGGCGGCCGGCCCGATCCGCTCGTCGCGCGCCTGCTCGGGCGAGGCGTACGCGGGTGCGCTCAGCCGGGGTGCGAGGGTGGCACCGGCCAGCCCGAAACCGGTGACCACGACCGGGCCCCGGTCCCGCACGAACACCTGGCCCGGGCTGAGTTCGCCGTGCGTGAAGCCCTGGCCGTGCGCCGCTTCCAGCACCTCCAGCAGGTCCAGGCCGATGCGCGCGGCCCGTGCGTAGTTCAACGTGCCGTGCCGGTCGAGGAGTTCGCCGATCGTCGTGCCCTCCACCCACTCGGTGACGACCCACAGAGCTCCCGGCTCCTCCACCGCGTCGACGACTTCGGCGATCCGGTCGGGAAGCAGCTGCCCCATCCGCTCGTTGGTGCGTACCACCCGTGCGGTGACCCGGCGCGTCCCGTCCCCGGCCGGATCGTGCGGCAGCCCGATCTGCGTGATCAGGAGCGGCCGTTGCGCCCCCACGTCCTCGCCGTACCAGCACACCCGGTTCGTCTCGCGGTGCACGACCTGGACGAGCCGGTATCTTCCGGCGACCGACTCGGGTGTGGAGACGTGTGCCTTGACCATGGTCATCCCTCGCTGAACCCCTGGCTCTCACCTTTCCCAGAGGTACGCGAGGGGTGACGGGGTGTGTTCAAGCGCGAGCCGATCGAGCGCTCACAGATCGCGCCGCACCAGGAAGCCCAGCAGTGACCGCAGCTCCCCGGCCGCCCCTGCCGCCAGCGGTACGCCGTCCAGGGCGGCCTCGGCGACGGCGACCCGGCGACGGGCCTCGGCCAGCGAGGCCGACCGTCCGCCCGCCCGCTCGATCAGCGCCGCCGCGGCGCCGGGATCCGCGCCGGACTCCAACAGCGGGGCCAGCCGCGGCGCTTCGGGCGAGTCGAGCGCGACCAGCACGGGGAAGGTCTTCTTGCGCTCGCGCAGATCGCCGTGGACGGGCTTGCCGGTGACCGAGGGATCGCCCCAGATCCCCAGCACGTCGTCGACCACTTGGAAGGCGATGCCCAGGTGCCGCCCGGCCCGGTCCAGGGCGGCGGCCGTCGCGGGCGGCGCACCGCCGAGCGTGGCCCCCAGCGCGAGCGCGCAGCCCAGCAGCGCGCCGGTCTTGTGCTCGGCCATCGCCCGGTACTCCGCGGGCCGCACCCGCTCAGGACCGGTCCACGGACGGGTCGCGAACAGCAGGTCGTCCGCCTGCCCGCGCACCAGGTCGCCGAGGGCCGAGGACAGCGTGCGTACGGCGTCCCCGCCCGCGGGCGCCGCGGCGAGCGTGTCGACGGCGAGCGCGAACAGGGCGTCGCCCGCGAGGACCGCCGGGCCCGTGCCGTACGCCTTCCACACCGTGGGCCGGTACCGGCGTGCCGGGTCGCCGTCCATGATGTCGTCGTGCAGCAGCGAGAAGGCGTGCACGAGCTCCACGGCGACGGCAGCGGTCGTCCCGGCCCGCTCGTCGCCGCCCACCGCCTCGGCACCGAGCACGGCCAGCGCCTGCCGTACGCCCTTTCCGCCGGGGGCGGCGGCCGGTGCGCCGCCCACCTCGCACCAGCCGAAGGCGTACGCGGCCATCTCGCCCACCCAGGGATGCAGCCGGCCGACGGCCTCGGTCAGTGCCGGGCGGACCAACGTGCGGCAGCGGTCGAGGACTTGACGGGCCGTCGCGGGAGCCGTCGAGGAGAGCGCCGTCACCGTACGGCCTCCGCCCGCACGCCCAGTTCGTCCTGGGCCCGTTCCGCCATCTCCTGGGCGTGCCGCAGGCCGATGCGGCCCAACGTCCGTGTCAGCTCGGTGAGTTCGTCGGCCGTCTCGGCGCGGTCCCGGCCCAGCCGTGCCCGGGACTTGGCGAGCCCGAGCCGGGCCAGGGCCTCGCCGCGCGGTTCGCGCATGGCGCGGAACTCCGTGAGCGCCAGCTCGTACATCTCCCGGGCCTGCTCGTAACGCCCGGCCCGGTACAGGACGTTGCCGCGCATCTTGTGGTTGTAGGCGAGCGCGCTGGACAGGCTCATCGCCCGGCACGTCGTCTCCGCCTCGGACAGCAGGCGCAGGGCCTCTTCGGTGTCGCCGTCGCGCACCGAGACGAGGTCGGCGAGCCCGCGCAGCGCCCAGGCGTGCCCGCGTCGGTCGTCGGCACGCGCGGCGATCTCGGCCGCCTCCTCGAACAGGGCGTACGCGGTGTCGTAGGAGCCGGTGTTGCGGTGGATCTGCGCGATGCCCTCCAGCGCCCATACGGTGTGCCGGGCCTCGCCGCGCCGGCGGGCCTCGGCCAGCAGCTGTTCATGGAGGCGGGCGACGGCCTCGTAGTCGCCCTGGATCCGGCCGGTCTCGGCCAGCCCGGCCAGTGAGTAGCCGCGTACGACGACATCGCCGCCGCGCTCGCCGAGGTCCGCGGCGAGTTGGAGCAGCCGCCGGGCCAGGGCGAACCCGCCGCGCTGGCGGGCGAGGGTGCCGCCGCTCCAGAGCGCCCAGGCCATCGCCGCGGTGTCCCCGGCCTCCCGGGCGGCGCGGTAGCTCGCCTTCCACGCCCGGTCCGCCTCGCCGATCTGTCCCAGCCTGCGGTGCGCCTCGGCGACGGCCAGCCCCGAACGGGCCGCCTCGTCGTGCCGTCCGGCCCGCTCGGCGGCTCGCAACTCCTCGGTCCCGGCGGCCAGTACGTCGGTGAGGGAGGAGTTCACGGACAGGGTGGCCAGGGTGCCCTGGTACTCGGGGGCGAATGCCTTGCCGTACATGGATGCCTCTCGATCCGTATGCACCCCATCTCTACATCGCGTGTATACATGGGGTGTATAGAGCCTCGGAAACCGGCCCCGGCCCGCAGGGGCCGGGGCGGTGCCATCTGTTGCCGGTCAAGACGTGGGCGGAGCCGGGAGGGTTGCTCGTGAGGCGCAGATCACCTCACGGGGCGTCAGTGCTGCTGGGCCCTGGGCGGGGTCGCCTCGCTCGGCCGGACCACGACGAAGCCCTCGCCGCTCAGCATCAGCTGCACGGCCTCCCCGGAGCCGCCGCGCAGCATCGACCCGATGGACTGCGAACGGTGCAGCGAGGTCTGCAAGCCCGCGCTCCAGCCGACGACCGCGTCCGTGTCGACGTACACCGGGTACTGCGCCGAGACCGGGATGACCAGCGGATTGCCCTCGCACACCAGCCCCAGCCGGCCGTGTCCGGTGAAGACGCTGTTGAACAGGCCGCCCCCGGTGATGCCCGCACCCTTCACCGTGGCGATCCGGTACGACAAGGAGGCATCGAAACACAGGACGTTGCGGCCGTTGACGGTGAACTCGTCGCCGGGGTCGATCTCGACGACGAAACAGTTCTGCGCCTCGTGCGCGAACCAGGCCTCCCCCTGCCCGCGCACCGCCATCAACGGCAGCCCCTCGCCGGTGACCGCACGCTTGAGCATGCCGCCCACGCCCTGGCCCTTGCGCTCGAACTGGAGGTTGCCGCGGTAGGCGATCATCGCCCCCTGGCGGGCGAGCATCTCGCCGCTCACCGCGTACTGGATGCACTTGGCGTTCTCGACGGTCATCCCCGGCGCGGTGGCGGGCTGGACTACGTGCTCACTGGAAAACAAGTCACCCTTCATGGAGGCATCGTGTCCCGGAGGCATGCCCTCCGCCCAGATCGCGTCGCCGGGTCAGGCGCCGAACACCTGCGTCCAGTACGTGCCGGCCCGGCCGCCGCCCGCGAAGCCGACACCGATGTGGGTGAAGTCGGGCTTGAGGATGTTGGCCCGGTGACCGGGGCTGTTCATCCAGCCCTCCACCACCTCCGCCGCCGAGCGCTGGCCGCAGGCGATGTTCTCCCCGATCGAACGCCGGGCGGAGCCCGCCGCGGCCGCCCGGTCCCAGGGCCGGCTTCCGTCGGGCGAGGTGTGGGAGTAGAAGGCCCGCGCGACCATGTCCGCGCTGTGCGCCTGCGCGGCCGCGGTGAGCACGGGGTCGACGGCCAGGGGCGGCAGCCCGGCCCGGGTGCGCTCCCGGTTGGTCAAGTCCACGACCTCCGTCGCCGTCCGCGCCAGACCGGCCGGGGTGAACGGCCGGGCCCACAGGGCCGTCCAGTACATGTCCCCGGAACGGCCGCTGACGTGTCCCAGTCCGGCATGGGTGAAGGCCGGGTCCTGAAGCGTGCGCCGGGTCCGGTCGGTGCGCAGACAGTACTCGACGAACTCGGCGGGCGTGCGCGGACCGGAGACGAGGTGTTCGCCGACGGTGAGATAGGCGAATCCGGCCGCGGTGACGCGCTGGTGCACGGAGACGCCGTCATGGCTCTCCCCGCCCAGGCGCCCGGCGGCGGCCATCGCGGCGGCGTGCTGCCGGGCGGCGGAGGACAGCCGGGCGTCGAGCACGACCGCAGGTGAACCGGCCCTGGACCGGGCGGAGTTGACGAGGCCGAGGAAGCCGTCCGAGTCCGCCGGAGGCGCGGCGGCCTGCCGGGGCGTGTCCTCCACCACGTCCACGCCGAAGTCACGGGCGAGCCCCGCCAGTCCGTCGGCGTACCCCTGGCCGAGGGCCCGCAGCTTCCAGCCGTCGCCGCGGCGATAGATCTCCGCGAGCAGCAGCACCGTCTCCTGCCGTGGGCGCGGCGGGACGAACCGGGCCAGCGGACGGTCGCCCGGACCCGCGACATGGAGGGTGGGGGAGGGCAGCCGGGCCAGGACGGCGCCGGGGTCGGCGGGGCTGACGACCACCGTGAGCCGGGTGGCCCCGGCACGCAGGCGCCCCGGTTCGACGGTGAGGGTGTCGCCGCGCAGCCGGGCGCCGGGAGCGGCCGGCTGGTTGTAGAACACGAAGTCGCCGTCGCCGCGGACCTTGCCGCCGTCGTCCGTGATCAGCGCGGACACATCGAAGGGGCCGGGTACCCGGACGGCCACGGCGCCGCCCGGGAGGGGCACATTGCCCCCGGGGATCAACTCGCTCATCGGGCCGTCCTGGTGTGCTGGTGCGCGTTCCGGAGGGGGATGTCCAAAAAACGCGCACCGGAACGCGAGGGTTCCCGCCCGGCGGCACGAGCTCAGCCCACGGGCCCGTCCGGAGCGACGTCCTCGTACCGCTCGGCGACCGCGGAACCGCGCGGCGCCTTCGTCTGCTTGCCGCAGAACGCCGACTCCAGCGTCCCCAGCATGGTGGTGTGCAGCCCGCCGTTGTTGGAGGCGTTGGCGAACGCGGCGAGCGTGCGCCTGCCGTCCTTCGAGGCGAACGCGTACGTGTAATAGCCCTGGACGGCGCCCGTGTGCCCGTACACCGAGACACCGCAGGACAGGTCGCGGCGCCGCAGCCCGAGCCCGTAGGCCTGACCGGTGCCCGCGGGCACCCATCGCTGCATCTGCTTCAGCTGTGCGGCGGAGGTCAGTCGGCCGCCGAGCAGCGCGGACAGGAAGGTGTTCAGGTCGCGGGTGGTGGAGATCACCGCGCCCGCGCTCTGCGCCCAGGACGCCGTCTGCTGCGTGGCGTCCACCAGCGGGGCTCCGGCTGTGTCCGGCGTGAGATAGCCGCGGGCGTAACGGCCCGGGATCCGCGTGCTGGGGTGGACGTAGAAGGTGTCGCCCAGCTCCAGCGGCTCGATGATCCGGGTGCGGTACTCCGTGGCGAGGGAGCGTCCGGTGACCTTCCTGATCAGCATCCCGGCGACGACGAAGTTGGTGTTGGAGTACGTGTACGGGCCGCCCGGCGCGGTGGTGCGCGGCTTGCGCAGGGAGCGGTCCACCAGCTGCCGGAGGGTGAAGACCTTGGTGCGGACCGCCTCGAAGCCGGGAACCGTGCTGGCGAACATGTCGTTGCTGTAGTCGTACAGACCGCTGCGGTGGCTGAGGACGTGCCGCACGGTGATCCGGTTATCGGGCAGCAGCCCGGGCAGATAGCGGTTGACCGGAGCGTCGAGCCGGATCTTCTTCTCGTCGACGAGTTGCAGCAGCACCACGGCCGAGAAGATCTTGGTGACGCTGCCGATACGGAAGCGGTCGGCGGTGCCGATCGACCGCCGCGTCGCGCGGTCGGCGACACCGGCCGCCGCCACCGAGACCGTGCCGTGGTCGTCGACACGGGCCGTCGCGCCGGGCGCGCCCTGCTTCAGCGCCGTGCGCAGGTCGGCGCGCAGAGCCGCGAGGTCGGGCTCCGGCTGCTGGGGCGCCGCGTGCGCCGGGACCGCCAGGAGGGAGAGGAGGACCGCCGTCCCCAACGCCGTAGCCCTGCCCACCGTTGCTGAGACCATCCGAGTCCTCTCCCACGTCATCTGGCGCTCCGTCATATCGCCACGAATGACGCACAGTATGGCCAGGAGAGGAGGAAATGATGGGCATTTAGGACTTATCCGGGCATGGCTCGCTCATGTGGGTGACCAGGGCGGAGGCGCCCACCCTCCGCGCGGCCGCGTGTCCTCAACTCGACGCCGTCGGCTCCGGCGTGATCAGACCCTCGCGGTAGGCGATCGCCACCGCCTCGCCGCGGCTCGCGGCGCCCAACTTGGCGAGGATGTTGGAGACATGGACGCTCGCCGTCTTGCCGCTGATGAACAACTCCTCGCCGATCTGCCGGTTGCTGCGGCCGAGGGCCAGCAGCCGCAGCACGTCCTGCTCACGGGCCGTCAGCGGCGAGGTGCCGCCCTCGCCGGACGACGTGTCCGACAGCCGGCCCCGGCGGATCAGGGTGTCCGCCCGCTCCAGCAGCGGCAGCGCGCCGAGCCGCGCCGCGGTATCCCGCACGGCTTCCGCCTCGACGGCCGCCTCCGCGCGCCGCTCGGCCCGCACCAGGGCCTCGGCGTACCGGAGCCGGCAGCGCGCCAGCTCGTACACGTCCCCGTGCTCGAACGCGGCCACCGCCTGCGCCCAGGCCTCGGCGTCCGGCCCGGACCGGGCCTGCGTCCACTCGGCCTCGGCACGCGCCAGCCAGGCCCTGCCCTCCGGCCCCTGCGGCGCACGGTTCGCGCCCTGCGCGGCCGACTTCCGCGCCAGCTCGACCAGCTCCGTCGCGGTGTCCACCCACCGGCGCGCTCCGGCCTCGTCGCCGGACAGCCGCAGCTCGGCGGCCCGGTCGGCGACCGCGGACAGGGCGAGCGCGACGAGCCGTACCGTCACATCGGGCAGCGTGCCCGCCTCGTCGGTGAGCGCCGTGACGGTGGACCGCACCCGGTCGACCGCCTCCTGGGCTTCACCCCGCAGCGCGGCGGCGTCGGTCAGCACGCCCGACGCGACCATCGTCCCCAGCCAGTCGAAGGGCCTCTGGAGCAGCGCCCGGGCCCGGTCGACGGCCGTCAGATCACCGCGTGCCAGGGAGACGTACCAGGCGGGCCCGGAGGCGTATTCGCCCGTGGCCGGCAGTATCTCGGCATCGGCCGCCGCCTCGCGCACGCATTCGTCCCAGCGGCCCAGCGTGTACAGCACCAGCAGCCGCAGATAGCGCATCTCCAGCGGATACGGGGAGGACAGCATGCCCGCGCGGCGCGCCCGGTCCAGGCCCTCGGCTAGCCACGGCAGACACCCTTGAAGATCGCCGGCCTCGAAGTGGCCCATCGCGAGATGGAACAGCGCGCGCAGCTCCACCGGCGCGTTGCCCGAACCCCGGGCCAGGTCCCGCGCCTCGAACAGCCGCTTGCGGCCCTCCGGGGTCTGCCGGCCGCCCTCCCCGAGGACCGCCAGCGAGACCAGGAGGTCGGCCCGGGCATCGGGCACCTGCAACTGCTCGGCGACGCTCAGGGCCTGGCGGGCGACCCGCAGCGCGGTCTCGTTCTCCCCGATCTGACGCGCCGCCAGGACATGCGTGGCCGCGGCCCACACCCAGGTCAGCGAGGGAGGCTCGGCCGGGATCAGGGCGAGCGCCTCGCTGCTGTGGGTGAACGCCGCCGTCAGATTGTCGACGCCCATCAGATTGCCGGCGAGGGTGTAGCGGACTCGGGCGGCCAGCTCCAGGTCCGCCTCCTGGTCGACGGCGGCGAGCGCGGAGCGGGTCAGGGCGACCGCGCGATGCGCGTCACCGGCGTGCGCGGCCGCCGCCGAGGCGCGCAGGGTGAGCGTCACCCGGTCGGTGCCCTCGCCCGAGGGGCGCGCCGACGGCTCCACCGCCGACCACAGATCGAGCGCCGTCTCCAGGTGCCGTAGCTCCTCCGCCGGTGCGCCGACCTGGCGGGCGTGGTCGGCGGCCTCCAGCGAGGCGGCGAGGGCCGCTGCCGGGTCGTGGCTCTCGCGGTGGTGGTGGGCGCGCTCGGCCGCGGTCTCGGCCCGGCGGGGCCGGTCGGCGAGCAGCCGGGCGAACGCGCCGTGCAGCCGGGCCCGTTCGCCGGGCAGGAGATCGGCGTAGACCGCCTCGCGGGCCAGGGCGTGCCGGAAGGAGTACGTGCCGCCGTCGCCCGGGACCAGCAGCTGCCGCCCCACGGCCTCGCGCAGTGCCGACTCCAGCTCGTCCTCCGGCAGGCCCACGGCCTCCCGCAGCAGATCGTCCTCGACCCGGCGCCCGGCGACGGCCGCGGTGCGCAGCACCAGCTGGGCGGTGGAGGACAGTTGCTCGAAACGCAGCAGGAGCACATCGGCCAGCCCGCTGGGCACACCGCCGGCCTCGGTGTCCGTGGCCGCGACCAGCTCCTCGGCGTAGAAGGCGTTGCCCTCCGCCCGTTCCACGATCCGGCGGACCGTGCTCTCCGGCAGCGGGCGGTCCTCCAGGGACCGCACCAGCCGCGTCACATCGGCGTCGGCCAGCGGCCGCAGCTCCAGCCGTTCCACCGCGGGCAGCCGCACCAGCTCCGCCAGCAGCGGGCGCAGCGGATGCCGGCGGTGCAGATCGTCCGCACGGTACGAGGCCAGCACCGCGAGCCGCTGCCCGGCCGCCCTGCCCAGCACACCCCGGCTCAGCAGGAACCGCAGCAGATCCCGGGAGGACTGGTCGGCCCAGTGCAGGTCCTCCAGCACCAGCAGCAGCGGCGTGACGTCCGCCAGATCCGCCAGCAGCCCGGCCATGCCCTCGAACAGCCGCAGCCGCCCGCCCTCGGCGTCCGTGCCCGCGCCGAGCAGCCGGTCGACCACCGGATGCGCCGCCAGCACCTCGGCGAACCGCGGATCCCCGGCGAGCACCCCCAGCACCTCGGTGAACGGCAGATACGGCAGACCGACATCACCCAGGTCGACGCAGTGCCCGGTGAGCACGGTCATGCCCTCCCGGTCGGCGAGCACGGCGACTTCGTCGAGCACCCGCGTCTTTCCGACACCGGCGTCCCCGGCCACGAGCACGGCCCGGGCCTCACCACCACGGGCACGCTCCAGCACACCCGTCAGCCGGACGAGCTCTTCCTCCCGGCCGACGAGCGGGGACGGGGACATGATCTGCACCATGCCCTCATCCTGACACGGGCCTCCGACAGTCCCTCCGAGCTCTCACGCGCTCATCGCAACGTCCGCGCCCAGCCCTCCGGCACCCGCCCGGCAGGGCCCGGCGCCGGCTGATCCACCGGATGACTCACCGGCGGCGCCAACTCCGGCCCCGCCTCGTACAGTTCCTTCGTCGCGAAGTTCCAGAACCACTCCTCACCCGGCTCGAAACTCCGCATCACCGGATGCCCCGTGGCCTCGTAATGGGCCGACGCATGCTTCGCGGGCGAGGAGTCGCAGCACCCGATGTGCCCGCACTGTGCGCACCGGCGCAGATGGAACCACCAGCCGCCGATCTCGTCGCACTCGACGCACCCCGTGCCACTGGGCGGGACGGTGGGTTCGATTCCGGTGACGTCGGTCATACGGGCTCCTCCGGCGTGTCGTTGTCCGCGGCGGTGAGCGGAAGCAGCACCTGGAACCGCGTGTCGCCCGGTTCGGACTCGACCTGGAGGGAGCCGTGGTGCTTGTTGACCACGATCCGCCAGGAGATGTCCAGACCGAGCCCGGTGCCCTCGCCCACGGGCTTGGTGGTGAAGAAGGGATCGAAGATCCGCCCGCGGTGCTCGGCCGGAATCCCGACGCCGGTGTCGCGGAACTCCACCAGCAGCCGGTCGTGGTCCGGTGCCGTGCGCACGGTCAGCGTCCCTTCCCCGCCCGCGCTGTTGATGGCGGAGACCGCGTTGTCGATGAGGTTCGTCCACACCTGGTTGAGCTCCGCCGGGTACGCGGGGATCTCCGGCAGCGCACGGTCGTACTCCTTGACGACCTTGATCTGCGGGCCGATCTTCCCGGAGAGCATCAGCAGGGTGCTGTCGAGGAGTTCGTGCACATCGACGCTGCGGAACGGGGCGCGGTCGAGCTGCGAGTACTGCTTGGCGGCGTCGACGAGGTGCGAGATACGGGTGGTGGAGTCCTCGATCTCGCTCATCAACAGCTCGGTCTCGACCGTGTAGTTGAGCCAGCCGATCGCGCCGGGGAGGATGTCCTCCTCCACGGCCGCCGCGACCTGCTCCAGCCAGTCGACGTCGAGCCCGGCCTGCACGAAGGTCGGCGCGAGCCGCCAGCCGTCCGGGATGCCGTGGTCGTCCAGCCAGTCGGTGAGCGCGTCCTCGCGGTCGGCGGCCTCCAGCGGGCTCAGGGCCGGTGCCTTGCCGACGAGTTCGGCGGTGCGCTCCTGGATGTCGATGAGGCCCGCCAGGCTCTCCCGCGGGTACGGGCCCGAGGCGATGTGGGCCAGCTTGTGCCGCATCTTCGCCACCCGTTCGCGCAGCGTGGCGGTGGCCCGTACGGCCGCGGCGGCGGGGTTGTTGAGCTCATGAGTGAGCCCGGCCGACAACGAGCCGAGCGCCAGCAGCCGTTCACGCTGGCCGATGACCCGCTGGGAGTTCTTCGAACCGAAGAAGAGCCCCTCCAGCAGATGCACCGCCATCGGGAACCACTCCTGCATGATGTCCGCGAACGTGTCCGCCGGCAGCACGAAGAACCGGGAACGCTCCGTCACCCGCATGGAGTTGTTGTAGACCTGCCGTGCCCGGTCCCCGAGGTAGGCCTGCATGGCCCCCGAGTACACGCCGCGCTGCGAGGACCGCGCCACCTCCACGTCGTCGCCGCCGACCCGGCGCGACAGCACCACCGTGCCCTCGATCATCACGTAGAAGCAGGTGGCGGGATCGCCCTCGGCATACACCGGACCGGCCTCGAACTGCTCCACCCGCCCCTCGGCGCACAACCTGCCCAGCTGCTCGGAGGACAGCTTCTCGAACAGGAACAGCGACCCGATCTCCTGGGGGCTGCACGGCATCAGCCGCCCGCTCATGACTGCTCCAGATACCGGTGGACGAGCATGACGGCCATGGCTCCCTCTCCTACCGCGGAGGCGACCCGCTTGGCGGACTCCGCGCGCGCGTCACCGGCCACGAACACGCCGGGCACGTTGGTCTCCAGGTGGTACGGCGGCCGGTCCAGCTCCCAGTCGGCCGGCGGCCGCCCGTCGGGCGTCAGATCCGGGCCGGCCAGGATGAACCCGCGCTCGTCGCGCAGCACCGTCCCGTCCAGCCAGTCCGTCAGCGGGGCCGCGCCGATGAACACGAACAACCACTGCGCGTCGACCAGTTCGGACTGCCCGGTCTGCGTGTCGCGCAGAGTCAGCTGCTGGAGATGGCCCTCGCCGTGCGCCGCCTCGACGACCGTCCTCGGGCGCACCGAGATGTTCGGCGCCTCCTCGATCTGCTGGATCAGGTAGTGCGACATCGACGCCGACAGGTCCGGGCCGCGCACCAGCAACGTCACCGACTTCGCGCCCTTGGACAGGTACATCGCCGCCTGGCCCGCCGAGTTGGCGCCGCCGACGATGTAGATGTCCTGGCCCTGGCAGGCGGGAGCCTCGGTCAGCGCGGAGCCGTAGAACACGCCGCAGCTGGTCAGTTCGGCACAGCCGGGCGCCTCCAGCTGCCGGTACGACACACCGGTCGCCAGGATCACGCTGTGCGCGGCGATGGCCGAGCCGTCGTCGAACCGCACGATGCGCGCGGCACCGCTGACCTCAAGGCCGGTGACCTCGCGCGCGGTGAGGATCTCGGCGCCGAACTTGGTGGCCTGACGGCGGGCCCGGTCGGTGAGCTGGGCGCCGGAGACACCGTCGGGGAAGCCGAGGTAGTTCTCGATCCGCGAGCTCTGCCCGGCCTGCCCGCCGGTCGCCGACCGCTCCACGAGCACCGTGCGCAGCCCCTCCGAGGCGCCGTACACGGCCGAGCCGAGCCCGGCAGGACCGCCGCCGATCACGACGAGGTCGTAGAAGTCGGCCGTCGGCGTCGTCGCCAGCCCGACGTGAGACGCCAGCTCGGGCACGTCCGGCTCCACGAGCGGGGTCCCCTCCGGTGTGATCACCAGCGGCAGCCGCTCTCCGTCCTGCCCGGCGGCGGCCAGCAGCCGCCGCCCCTCGGGCTCGTCGGCGGAGTACCAGCGGTAGGGCACCTGGTTGCGGGCCAGGAACTCCCGAACGTCCGAGGAGCGCGCCGACCAGCGGTGACCGACGACCTTGGTGGCGGGCACCGGCCGGAAGTCACTGCACCGCCAGGCCTCCAGCAGGTCGTCCAGGACCGGATAGAGCTTCTCCTCCGGCGGGTCCCACGGCTTGAGCAGGTAGTGGTCGAGATCGACGACGTTGATCGCGTCGATCGCCGCGTTGGTGTCGGCGTACGCGGTCAGCAGGACCCGCCGTGCGCCCGGGTACACGTCGAGGGCCTGTTCGAGGAACTCGATGCCGTTCATCTGCGGCATGCGGTAGTCGGCCAGGATCACGGCCACGAGATCACCGCGCAGCTTCAGCTCACGCAGTGCCTCCAGCGCGGACTCGCCCGACTCCGCGCGCACGATCCGGTACGACTCGCCGTAGCGCCGTCGCAGGTCGCGGGCGACGGCACGGGAGACCCCCGGGTCGTCGTCCACGGTCAGGATGACGGTCCGCGCTGTGTCGGCGGCCTGTGCCATACGTCTCCCACCCCGAGTGGTCGTCCTTCCGGCACGCGACGACAGCCACCGCGCCGGCTGCGGCCCATCGTATGTTCGATCGCCCCGGTTCGCTCAGGCTCGGCCCCCACCGTGCACGCTCGGCACAGGGGAGGGAGAAATCCGGCATCTTGCCGAAGCCCGGTGCAGCGGGTGTGGGGCGCGCCATGATGGCGCCATGGGGGTGTGCGACTGCCGGGCACGTCGATCCCGCCGTGCGCCGCGCGCGGCGACAGGACGACCCGCGTGAAGTGGCGGTTCTGGCAGCAGACCGCGCCCGACATCCCGGTCCCGCTGACGACCCTGACGGTGGCCGCGCCGGGTGCGCAGGCGGTTGCCGCGGGGGCCGGCGTGGGTGCGGCAGCGACGGCGGACGGCGCCACGGCGGTCAACCAACAGACCAAGTACGCGATCAACGTGCCGTCCGAAATGTTCAGCTCGCCCGCCGACATCGCCGCCCGGCCTGGCCTCGGCCCGGTCCCCGACGAGCCGAGGTTCTGCGTCGGTCGCGAGGAGGAGCTGCTGGCGATCAGCAGCGGCTTCGACGACGGGGCCACGATCCAGGTGCTGTGCGGTCTGGGCGGGGTCGGCACCAGCACACTGGCCGCCCACTGGGCGATCCACCACGCGGCGCGGCACGACCCGGTGTGGTGGATCGACGGCAGCTCGGCCGACGCCATCGCCGACGGGCTCACCTCCGTCGGGGCTCAGCTGCACGACGTCACGGCCGAGATGTTCTCCCCGACGGCCCTGTGCGAGCGGACGAAGCAGTGGCTGCTCACGCACGACGGCTGGCTGCTCGTCCTGGACGACGTCGCCAACCCGGACGACGTGCGCTTCCTGAAGGCGCTCGCCCGGGGCCACGGATCCGTCCTGATCACCACCCGGCTGGCGGCCGGCTGGCACGACATCGCCCGGACGCTCCCCGTCCCGTTGCTGCCGGAAGCGGCCGCGGTGCAGCTGTTCACCAGCATCTACGACGGGACCGGCGACGCGGACACGAGCGGGGTCGAGGAACTGTGCGCGGAACTCGGCTATCTGGCCCTGGCGGTGCAGCAGGCGGCCGCCCACTGTCTGCTGGAGCGGATGACGGCCGCCCAGTACCTCGCGCGGCTCGCCGAAGCCCCTGACGAGACGCACCAAGCGCCGTACGAGGGGGAGCAGTTGCGCCGGACCATGGCCGGGGTCTGGGAGCCCAGCCTCGACCGCCTGCGCGACACACCGCTCGCCGGCGACGTCCTGCGCACACTCGCCTGGTTCCCCGCGGCGGACGCCGGACGGCCCATGACGCGCGTGCCCCGTGCGGCGCTCGCCCCCCTGGCCGACCCGCCCGCGCTGATCCGTGCGCTGGGACGGCTCGCGGCGCACAGCCTCGTCGGACTCGATCAGCAGTGCGTGCACGTCCACCGCGTCGTCCAGGCCGTCGCCCGGACACCTCGGCAGGGCAGCGAACACCGGTCGCCGGAACGGATCGAGGCGGCGCGGGCGCGCGCCGAGATCCTCTTCGGCGGCCCTTCGGCCAACGGCTCGGGGACGCGGACTGGGGGCGGGGAACGGTGAACGGCGTGACCGGAACAGCGAGGAGTACGACCATGACGGGCCGTCGTCCGGCGAGTAGGGTCGCGTCGTGAAGTGGCCACTGCGCAGGCGCCGGGCCGGTGTTCCCGCACCTGAGGGCGCAGCGGGCGCCGCCGGGGTCGACTTCTCCGGCGAAGTGGCGCACGCGCTCGCGGGGGTCCGCGCGGACGCCTCGGCGGAGGCGCTGCGCGACGGTACGCCCGCGGGTCTGCTCCCGCCCGAGGCCTTCCTGCCGCTCGATCAGGTGGAGGCCGTGCGGGGCCTGCACAACATCCCCTATCTCCCCGGTGTGTTCGTCGGCCGGGAGCGCGAGGTCGCGCTGGTGGAGGAGGCCCTGGGGGCCGACGGCGGCAGGGTGGTCGTGCACGCGGTGCACGGGCTCGGCGGCATCGGCAAGTCGACCCTCGCCGCGTACGTGGCGGCCCACCACGCGGCTGACGAGCGGGTGGTCTGGTGGATCCCGGCCCAGACCCCGGAGGCGGTCGACGCGGGCCTCGCGGACTTCGCACGCGCCCTGCAACCGGCGCTCGCCGAGCTGCCCGCCGAGACCCTGCGCGAACGCGCGCTGGAATGGTTCAGGACACACACCGGATGGCTCATCGTGCTGGACGATGCCGACAGTCCGGACCATCTGCGTGAGTTCCTCGCCCAACTGCCTGCCTCGGGCCGGGTCCTGGTGACCAGCCGGCGCGCCTTCGGCTGGCGGGGGTTGGCGACGTCCCTGGCGATCGACGTGCTCGACGAGGAGGCCGCGGTCGAACTCTTCGGCCGGATCCTGGGCGGAGAGGAGCAGACCGTCGAGGTCGACTCCGTCCGGGACCTGTGCCGGGAACTCGGCCATCTACCCCTCGCCATCGAACAGGCCGCCGCCTACTGCCGGGAGGCCTGCCTGGAGCCGGGCCAGTACCTGGAGATGCTCCACCAGTACACCGGCGACATCCTCGACGCCGCTGTCGAGGGGCAGGACCCCGGTCGGACCATCGCGCGGGTGTGGCGGCTGAGCCTCGACCGGCTGGCGCCGGTCCCGCTGGCCGTCGACATCTTCCGCATCCTGGCCTGGTACGCCCCGACCGACATCCCCCGGGCCCTGCTCGACGGGCTCGGCCGCCGGACGGAGGTGGCCAGGGCCTTGGTGGAACTGGCCCGGCACAGCGTGATCCTCATCGCCGGCGACAGCATCGCCGTCCATCCCCTGGTCCAGGCCACGGCCCGGACGTCGGACGCCTCCGATCCCCACCGCGACCCCGACCTCATCCGCACGGCCCACGGACGCGCCGTCGACCTGCTGCTCGCTTCCCTCGCAGACGCCCCGACGACCGGCCCGGAGTCCGCGCGGTGGTGGCGCGCACTTGCGCCGCACGTCAACCAGCTCGACGCGCGCACCCCGCGCGATTGGTCGAGCATGGCCATGGCGGTGCTGCGGGGCCGCACCGGCGATTTCCTGCACGGGCAGGGGAGTGTGCGGCAGGCGGTCATCCTGTTCGAGCACGCGGTCGACGACGTGATGGCGGCACTCGGCAGCGACCACCCGGACACGCTCGTGTTGACGAACAACCTCGCGGGTGCCTGTGCATCAGCGGGGCAGGTGCACAGGGCGGTCGAGCTGTACGAGCGTGCCCTGGAGGGTCAGTCCCGCAGCCTCGGCCTCGAACACCCCCAGACCTTGGTGACCTGGGCGAACCTCGCCCTCGCCTATCAGTCGCTGGGCGACGTGGCCAGGGCCATGGAGTCCTACGAGCGGATCCTGGACCTCCAGCTGCGGGTGCTCGGCGACGACCATCCGCACACGCTGGTCACCCGGCACAACCTCGCGGCCGCCTATGCAGAGGCCGGTGATTTCGACCGGTCCGTCGCGACCTTCCGGCAGGTCCTCGCCGACCAGGTCCGGGTCCTGGGCGCGCACCACCTCCAGACGCTCGGCACCGAGAACAACCTCGCCGCTGCGCTCGCCGAGGCCGGCGATCTGGAAGGGGCACGCGAACGCTACGTCCATCTGTTGGAGGACCTGTCGCGGGTACTGGGCGAGACCCACCCGGACACGATCACCACACGGGGCAACCTCGCCTACGTCACCTTCCTCGGTGGGGACGTCGAGGAGGCGCGGCGGCTGTTCGAAGAGGTGCTGGAGGCGCAGCGCGGAGTGCTCGGCGACGACGACCTGCGCACGCTGGCGACGCTCGACAGCCTGGCGCTGGTGTACAGCGAGACCGAACCGGACAGGTCGATCGCAGTGCTGGAACGGGTCGCCGCGGAGCGGTCCCGACTGCTGGGCGAAGACCACCCCCACACCCTGACCTCCTACGCCTCGCTGGCTTATGTGCTCCTGTCGGTCGGCGACCGCGCGCGGGCCATGAGCCTTCTGGAGCGGACGGCGACCGAGCGTGCGTTCGTGCTCGGCGAGGACCACCCCGACACGCTGGGCTCCCAGCTCTACCTCGGCGAGGCGCTGCGAGCGGAGGGCCGACTCGACCGGGCCGAGGCCGTGTTGGCGCGCGCGGCGGAGGTCTCCACACGCGCCCTGGGTTCAGCCCACGCTCTGACGGAGTCCCTGCACAACGCCCTGAACGGCGTAAGGGGAGATCGATGACGGGTATCCTCACGTTGCGCGCGAATCGGACCAGGGAGGGCGGATGGATTCCCAGCTGAGTCTGCTCGCCGAACAGGCGGCCCGGCTCTTGGTGTCGACGGCCGGCGAGCCGCAGTGGCACGCCGTCGGGCACCGCTTCGTCGCGATCTTCGCCGGCCGGGAACGCGAGGTCGAGCGCCGTATCAGCGACCTGGCGCGGGCGGTCGAGGACGCCGCCGAGGAGTCCCGGGACGAGACGAGGGCTCAGTTGCTGCCCGGCTGGGTGGCCCGTCTGCGTCTGTGGCTGGCGGACGAGCCGGATGTGGCTCCCGCGCTACGGGAACTCGTCGAAGCGTTCCCGGCCACACCGGGCGCCCGAGGCCCCGACAGCGGCAACATCGTCGTACAGCAGTCCGTGACGGGGTTCACGGTCCTGGGTGGCTCCCTGAACATCGGCCTGCACGGCCACAACCCCCGCACGTCCAACTGACGGCGCGGGCCACCGGCAGGCTTTGCCAAACGGTCGACCACTTGTTTTCCCTGGTCAGGTAGCTTTCAGGGCATCCAATGATCATTACGCACGGGCTCGTTCGGCATGCCGACCGGGTCCGTGGGAAGGGGTGTGCCATGAATGCGGTCGACCTTGCGGAGACGGCGGCCGGTCTGCCCGAGGCGTGGAGTTCTCGCACGCTGGGCAAGGTGGGGGCGGCCTGTGTGAAGGTCCTGCGCATGGACGAGCTGCCCGTCGAGGAGGAGAGCCATCGGACCGCCGAGGCCCTGCTGGTCCTCGACGGCCGGCTGGAGCTGGAAGTGGACGGCGTGCCGGTGTCGGTGCGGGCGGGCGAGTTGTTCATGGTGCCGGCGAAAACCGCACACGCGGTCCGTCCCGGGAGCCGGGGCACGTTGGTGATCGTGGAACTGCCGGAGGAATGACGGCAACTAGTCGGTCGCCCCGCCTGCGGTCAGGGCCGCGAGGGCGGCGTCGAGGCGGCGGGTGGCCTCCTCGGCGACCGGGCGCAGGGCTTCGAGTTCCGTGAGGGCGACCATCGTGTTCGGGTCGAGGGCCTGTACGGCGGTGCGGTCGCCGTCGGTGCGCACCACGACGTTGCAGGGCAGCAGCAGGCCGATGGAGCGGTCGGTGTCCAGGGCGCGGTGGGCGAGGGGCGGATTGCACGCGCCGAGGATGACGTAGTCCTCCATGTCGTGGTCCAGCTTGGCCTTGAGGGTGGCGGTGACGTCGATCTCGGTGAGGATGCCGAAGCCCTGGGCGGCCAGGGCTTCGCGGACCCGGGTGACCGCGGTGGCGAAGTCGGTGTCGAGGTGGACTGTGCGGTCGTAGCGCATGGTGTCGGCCTTTCCTCAGGTGCTTGTGGCGTGTCTTCGTCTCTGCGCGGGCCTTCCGCGTCCCTGAAAATACCCCCGGGGGTACCCATGCTACCGTCGAAGACATACCCCCCGGGGTAATTCTTCACTGGAAGGGAGCAGCTCGTGTTCTTCATCGACACGATCGAGGTGTCAGGGCTCGGCAATCGCAGCTATCTCGCCGGGGGTGGGCGGACGGCCGTCGTGGTCGATCCACCGCGCGACTTCGACCAGGTCCTCGCGGTGGCCGCACGGCGTGGGGTGCGGATATCGCACGTCGTGGAGACCCACGTGCACAACGACTACGTCACCGGCGGCCTGGAGCTCGCCAGGACCGTCGGTGCCGCCTACCTCGTGCCGGCCGGGGCGCGGGTCTCCTTCGAGCGCGTGCCCGTGCACGACGGTGACGGCGTGGAGGTCGACTCGGGGCTGACCCTGCGCGCGCTGGCCACACCCGGACACACCCCGCACCACACCGCCTACGCGCTGGAGGAGAACGGCAGCGCGGTCGCGGTCTTCACCGGCGGTTCGCTGCTGATCGGTACCGTCGGGCGCCCGGACCTCGTCGAGCCGCGGCTGACCGAGCGGCTGGCGCGGGCGCAGCACGCCTCCGCCCGCCGGCTGGCCGCCGAGCTGCCCGACGACACGGCCGTGCTGCCCACGCACGGCTTCGGCAGCTTCTGCTCCTCCAGCCAGGCGGAGGGCAGCGACACCACCATCGGCAAGGAGAAGGCGTCCAACGCGGCCCTCACCCGGGACGTGGACGCCTTCGTCGCCGACCTGCTCGCGGGCCTGGACGACATCCCGGCCTACTACGCGCACATGGGCCCGGCCAACGCCGCCGGTCCCGCGCCCGTCGATCTGACGCCGCCTGCCGTGGCCGACGCCGAGGAGATCGCCGCCCGGCTGGCCGCGGGGGAGTGGGTGGTCGACCTGCGTCAGCGCGTCGCGTTCGCGGCCGGGCATGTGTCCGGCTCGTTCAACTTCGAGGCGGACGGGCAACTCGCCACCTATCTGGCCTGGCTGATCCCGTGGGGCAAGCCGGTCACCCTGCTCGCCGAGTCCGCCGGGCAACTGGCCGCCGCCCAGCGCGAACTGGTCCGGGTCGGCATCGACCGCCCGGCCGCCGCGGCTACCGGCGGGCCCGCCGACTGGGTGCGCGAGGGTGAGACACCGGCCTCCTTCCGCCGCGCCACCTTCGCCGACCTCGCGGACCGGCGCCGGGCGGAGGGCGTGGTCGTGCTCGACGTCCGGCGCGGCTCGGAGCGCGCGGGCGGGTATGTCGAGGGCTCGGTCCACATCCCGGTGCACGCCCTGCACCGCCGTCTCGACGAGGTGCCCGACGGAGAGGTGTGGGTGCACTGCGGCGCCGGCATGCGGGCCGCCATCGCCGCCTCGATGCTCGATGCCGCGGGCCGTGACGTCGTCGCCGTGGACGACTCCTTCGACGCGGCCGAACAGGCCGGACTCGTCGTGTGGAGGCAGGCGGCATGAGCATCCTCCGACCGGGTCCGGCGCGGGTGACCGTGCAGGAGGCGGCCGCGCGCACCGGCGCCGTACTGCTGGACATCCGGGAGCCGTACGAGTGGGCGGCGGGGCACGCTCCGCAGGCCGTGCACCTGCCCCTGTCCGCGCTGGCGGCCGGAGCCGCGCTGCCGGCCCGGGCGCAGGGACAGCCCCTGGTAGTCATCTGCCGCTCCGGCAGCCGCTCCCGGCGGGCGGCCGAACTGCTGACGGCCCGAGGTGTCGACGCCGTGGATGTGATCGGCGGGATGCGGGACTGGGCCGGGGCGGGGCTGCCGGTGGTGGACTCGCGCGGCGGAAACGGCACCATCGCGTGAGCACTCTCGTCCTCGCCCTGGCCGCCGGGGCCGTCATCGGTCTGGCGCTCGGCGCGCTCGGGGGCGGCGGCAGCGTGCTGGCCGTGCCCGCCCTGATCTACCTGCTCGGCTTCAGCCCGGTCGCGGCCACCACCGCGAGCCTGATCATCGTGACGCTCACCTCGGCCGTCGCGCTGTTCGCGCACGCGCGTGACGGCCACGTCCGATGGCGTACGGGGCCGCTGTTCGCGGCGGCGGGGATCGGCCCGGCGATGCTGGGCGGTGCGCTGGCCGGCCGTGTTCCGTCGGCCGTGCTAACGGCCGCGTTCGGCGTCGTGGCCGCCGTGGCCGCGACCCGCATGCTGCGGACCGGCACGGCCGCGGACACCCCGGTGCCGGTGCGGCCGGGACGCGCCGCGGCGGCGGGGGCCGGGCTCGGCGCCGTCACCGGTGTCCTTGGCGTCGGCGGCGGCTTTCTCGCCGTACCGGCGCTGGTGGGGGCGGTCGGTCTGCGGATGCGGGAGGCGGTGGGCACGAGCCTGCTCGTTATCACCGTCAACTCGCTGGCCGCGCTGGCGACGCGCGCCGGCACGGCCGACGGGCTGGACTGGGCGGTCGTCGCGCCCTTCGCCGGAGCCGCGATCCTCGGTGCATGGGACGGCAAACGGCTGGCCGCGAAGGTCTCCACGCACACACTCCGGCGGATCTTCGCCCTGGTGCTGCTGGCCGTCGCCGCGTTCATGCTGATCGACGCGGTGCTCTGATGCGCACCCGGCCGCGGCTCAGGCCAGGGACAGGAACAGCCTCTCCAGGCGCGCCCGCATCTGCTCGGCGTCCTCGCCGGACTTGCGGCCGGACTCGATGTCCGCCACACATTTCTGCAGGCCGGTGGCGATGATCGCGAAACCGGCCCGGTCGAGCGCGCGGGACGCGGCGGCGAGCTGCGTGACGACGTCCTCGCAGTCACGCCCCTCCTCGATCATCCGGATCACACCGGAGATCTGGCCCTGCGCCCGGCGCAGCCGGTTGAGTACGGCCTTCAGGTCCGCACCCTCAAGCTCCAGTTCCACGATCACTCCTCAAAAATACCCCTAGGGGTACTGTACGTCCCGGTTCGGGACGACGTCGACCATCAAGGATCACACCTGCCATGACCAACAGCCCCACCCCCGCCCCCGCCGCCCTCGGCACCGACCAGGCACGCACGCGGCTGCACGAACTCACCGTTCTCGACGTGCGCACCCCGGGTGAGTACGCCTCCGGCCACCTGCCCGGCGCGGTGAACATCCCGCTGGACCACGTCCGGCGCGCACTGCCGGAGATCCGGCACGCCGCCGAGCGCGGTGACGTCCTCGTCGTCTGCGCCTCCGGCGCCCGCTCCGAGAACGCCTGCAAGCTGCTGGCCGAGCACGGCATCCCGACGGCCACCCTCACCGGCGGCACCGCCGCCTGGGCCGCCGACGGCCACGACCTGCACACCCCGGCCGCCTGCGACACCCGCTCCGGCTGGAGCATGGAACGGCAGGTGCGCTTCACCGCCGGCACCATCGTCCTCCTGGGCCTCGCGCTCGGCCTCCTCGTGCACCCGGCCTTCCAGCTCCTCGCGGCGGGCATCGCGGGCGGTCTGGTCTTCTCCGCGCTCACCAACACCTGCGGCATGGCCGCCGTCCTCGGCAAGCTGCCGCACAACCGCCCACGGGCGGCCGAACTCGACGCCGCGCTGGCCGCGTTGCGCGACCGCTGAGTCCGAGGGGGCCGTTCGGCCCTCCGGCGATTACCGGGCAGACATACCCCGGTGGGTACCGCAGTGGGGACGAGTGGCCCAAGGCTCGTCCCCATCTCCCGCACGACAGTGGGGGTATGGGCACACACATCGTGATTCTCGGAGGCGGCACCGCCGGCACCATGACGGCCAACCGCCTGTGTCGCACTTACGACGAGCACGCGTGCCGGATCACGGTCGTCGACCAGGACGGCGACCACCTCTACCAGCCCGGCCTGCTGTTCGTCCCCTTCGGCGCGGCCCAGCCGCACCACCTCGTCCGCTCCCGCCCACGGCAGCTGCACCCGGCCGTCGACTACAAGCAGGCACGCATCGACCGGGTCGACCTGGACACGCGCACGGTGCACCTCGGCGGCGGGATCCGCCTCGGATACGACGTTCTCGTGGTCGCCACCGGAGCCACACTCCTGCCCGAGGAGACCGAGGGACTGACCGGACCCGGCTGGGGCGAAAACGTCCACACCTTCTACGACCTGCCCGGCGCCGTGCGTCTGCACGCGGCCCTGCAGCACTTCCAGGGCGGGCATGTCGTCGTGGACGTCGCGGACCTGCCGATCAAGTGCCCGGTGGCCCCGCTGGAGTTCGCCTTCCTCGCCGACTGGTACTTCCAGCGGCGCGGCATCCGGGACAAGGTGCGCCTGACCTACGCCACACCGCTGGACGGCGCCTTCACCAAGCCGGTCGCCGCGAGGACGCTCGGCGGGCTGCTGGAACGCAAGGGCATCGAGCTGGTGACCGAGTTCACGCTCGGCGAGGTCGACGGCGCGGGCGGGCGGCTGGTGTCGTACGACGAGCGCGAGCTGCCCTTCGACCTGGCGGTGGTCGTGCCGCTGCACGGGGGCGCGGAGTACGTAGGACGCTCCGAGGGGCTCGGCGACGAGCTGGGCTTCGTACCCGTCGATCCGCACACCCTGCAACTCCCCGGCCGTCCCGAGGTGTTCGCGATCGGTGACGCGGCGGCGCTGCCCGCGTCCAAGGCGGGCTCGGTGGCCCACTTCGAGGGCGAGACGCTGGTGCGCAACATCGGCCGTCACCTTGCCGGGCAGCCGGCGGACGCCACGTTCGACGGACACGCCAACTGTTTCGTCGAGACCGGATTCCACAAGGCCCTGCTGATCGACTTCAACTACGACACCGAACCGCTGCCCGGCCACTACCCGGCCACCGTCGGCCTGCCGTTGCTGAAGGAGTCGCACGCCAACCACCTCGGCAAGCTCGCCTTCGAGTGGCTGTACTGGCACAGCCTGCTGCCCGGCCGCGAACTGCCCGGAATCGGCTCGGAGATGCCCGAGCACGGCAAGACCCACGTGCCCGCCTGACCCGGCGGGAGATCCAACCAGGACCGGAGGAGAACCCGCCATGCCCACCGTCACCTACGCCGACACCGCCGTCCCCGTCGACGACGAGGGCTTCTTCACCGACCCCGACCGGTGGACCGAGCCCATGGCCGAACAACTCGCCCGCGAGTCCGGCATCGAGGAACTGACCGACCGGCACTGGCAGGTCATCCGCTTCATGCGCACCGCCTACGCGGCCAAGGGCACCGGCCCCACCGTGCGTGTCCTCGGCAAGACCTCGGGCGTCAGCGTCAAGGAGCTCTACCAGCTCTTCCCCAAGGGCCCGGCGAAGACGGCCGCGAAGATCGCCGGAATTCCCAAGCCGCGCGGCTGCATCTGAGAGAGGGGCGCCCGTCATGGCAGGCACCGCCACGATCGAGAAGGTCTCGATCATCGTCTCCAAGGGATCCCTGGAAGGGATCTACCCGGCCCTGATCATGGCCAACGGCGCCCGCGCCGAGGGCATCGAGGCCGATCTGTTCTTCACCTTCTTTGGCCTGGACGCCATCACGAAGAAGCGCTGGGAGCACATCAAGCTGGCCACGGTCGGCAACCCGGGCCTGCACCTGCCCACCTTGCTGGGCGGCATGCCCGGGGTGCCGGATCTGATCACCCGGTACATGGAACGCAAGATGGAGAGGCTCGACATCCCGCCGGTCCCCGAGTTCATCGAGATGATCTCCGACACCGGCGCGGGCATCTACGCCTGCAAGGCGTCGGTGGACCTCTTCGAGCTGGACAAGGACGACCTCGTCGAGCAGGTCCAAGGCATCATCACCGTCGGCGAGTTCTACGAGCACGCCGCCGGGGGCCAGATCATCTTCACCTGACGTCCCGCTCGGCCGCCCCCGCCTGCGCCAGCAGCAGTTGGGCCAGGCGGCGGGCCTCGTCGGGGGTGAGCGCCGCCCAGACGCCCGGTTCGCCGCCCTGGTCCCGGCCCACGTCGAGTGCGAGCCGGCTGATGGGCCGGTCCGAGGCCGCGAGGCGCAGACGCCGGACCTCGATGTGGCGCCCGCAGCCGGTCACGAGAGGTGAGTCGCCCTCGGTCCTCGTCATCTTGTCCACGTCCCTTCCGACGGCTCCGGTCCCGGCGGTCGTCAGGGTGACGCCCATGTACCCGGCCTCGTACCAGGAACAGCGCGCCGGGGGCCCGGATTCTTCCCGGGGCGGCTCAGTTCGCGTTGGGTCGGCCGCCCTGCTGCGCACGCCCCTGGAAGCCTCGTCCGTAGACGCCGTTGGCGATACCTCGCACGACGCGGTCGACGGCCGCGCGGCGGGCCGCGTCGCCGGTCGAGGACAGAGCACGGTCGAGGTCCTGGCGCAGGCGCAGCGGCATGAGTCGCTCCTCGTCGGCGACGGCTCGGCGCCGTCGTGGCCGCCCGCCGGGCGCACGTGTCGACTCCCTGTTCCGGAAAAGCATCGCTCCTGCCTCCGTCTCGTCATGGACCGGAGCGTGCCCGCGCGAGGCGACGCGCGTGTCAGCCCCGTGTTCGGGGCGGGTAAGGGCGCCCGGGGTCCCGCGGGAGACGGACGGTGAAGCAGGCACCGCCCTCGGGGGCTCCGCGCTCCGCGGTGATGGTGGCGCCCAGCCGGGTGGTCAGGCGGTGGGCGATGGCCAATCCCAGGCCGCTGCCCACGGCGCGGACGCCGCGGTAGCGGTCGGCGAGCGCGCCGCGCTCGAAGACGACCGCGAGATCCTCGGCGGTGAGACCGGGGCCGCCGTCACGGATCTGGATGCGGGCGCCGGGACCGTCCGCGTGCAGGGCCAGTACGAGGGGCCTGCCGGACGGAGTGACCCGCAGGGCGTTCTCGGCGAGACCGTCGAGGAGTTGGCGTACGCGGAAGCCGTCGGTCGTCACGGTCAACGGGTGTGCCGGGCGTTCCACGCGGAAGTCGACGCCGTGCGCGGCGCACCGCGCCGACCAGGCCTTCGCCGCCTCGCCCAGCAGTGCGTCGAGGTCGACCTCGGCGATGTCCAGGCGGAAGTCGTCGGCCTCCAGGCGCGCCAGGGCCAGCAGGTCGCCCACGAAGCGCTCCAGCCGCTCGATCTCGGTGCGCACGACACGGCCGGCCTCGGGCACTTCCGCGCCGGTGACGACCTCGTCGGCGAGGGCCTCGGCGTAGCCGCGCGCCGTCGTCAACGGGGTGCGGATCTCGTGGGAGACCGAGAGCAGGAACTCCCGTTGCCGGTTCTCGCTGTGGGCCAGGGCCGCGTCCAGGGTGTTCAACGCCCCGGCCAGCTCCACCAGTTCGGCGGGGCCCCGCGAGGGCACCGTCAGACCGCGCTCGCCCTCGGACAGCCGGTGGGCCGTGCGGGCGGCCGAGACCAGCGGGCGGGCCAGCCGCCGGCCCAGCAGCGCCCCGGCCAGCGCCGCACCCATAAGGCCCAGCACCAGCGGCAGGACGAGGGCCCCGCGCATCCGGTCGGTGGCCGCGTCGACGGCGCTCATCGGCTGGGTCAGCACCAGGCCGCCGCCGTTCGGAGTCGGCACCCCCTCCACCAGCACCGAGTGCCCGTCGAGCCGGGCGGTCGCCGACACCTCCTCGCCGTCCAGCAACGCCCTGCGGCGAGCCTCGTCGACCACGCTTGCCGCCGGTCCGTCCACCGCGCCGGAGCGGTGGACGAGGGCGAGCCGGATGTCCTCGGGCCCGGCGATGCGTTCCTGCCGCTCCAACAGCCAGGCGGCCAGCGGAGGGGTGCGGGCCATGACCTCCGCCTGGCGGGAGAGCTGCTCGCGCTCCTGCGCCTCGGCGTTCGTCCGGATCATCCGCCAGGCGAACAGCGCCGTCAGGACCACCGCCACCGCGGCCACGGCGGTGGTCAGCAGGACGATGCTCCCCGCCAGGGATCCGTGCCGGCGCAGGACGTTCACCGGCCGGAGTCGCTGATGCCGTAGCCGACCCCGCGCACCGTGCGCAGCGGGCTGGCCTTTCCGAGCTTGGCGCGCAGCTGGGAAACGTAGACGTCCATCACGCGCGTGTCCCGGTAGCCGGCGTACCCCCAGACCTGGGCGAGCAGCTGTTCGCGGGTGAAGACCTGGCCGGGGTGGTGCATCAGGAAGGCGAGCAGGTTGAACTCGGTGGTCGTCAGCTCCACCGGCTCGCCGTCGACGTGCAGGGTGCGGCGGCCGGCGTCCAGGGCGAGACGGCCGACCCGGCGCACCTGGTCGCGCTGCGGGTTGGCGGCGCGCCGCAGCAGGCTCTTGACGCGGGCGACCAGCTCCTGCGGGGAGAACGGCTTGGTGAGGTAGTCGTCGGCGCCGAGCTCCAGCCCGAGAATCCGGTCGGTGACCTCGTCCCGTGCCGTCACGAACAGCACGGGCGTCCAGTCGCCCTCCTCGCGCAGCCGCCGGCAGATCTCCATGCCGTCCATGCCGGGCAGGGCGATGTCCAGCACGATCGCCGCCGGGCGCATCCGGCGGGCGGCGGCCAGGGCCGCGTCTCCGTCGGCCTCGACATGGACGCCGAAGCCCTCCCGGCTCAGATAGCGCCGCTGGAGGTCGGCGATGTTGCGCTCGTCCTCGACGACCAGGACGAGCCCCTTGTTCTCCGGCATGTGCCTCTCCCCTTGCGACCCGCCTCCAGGCTAGCCACCCTCCGGCCTGCGCGAACGCCGTCCCGAGCGGCCCTTACACGCCCCGAACATTCGCCGAACCTCTTGCTCGCACGTCCCGGCCACGCTGAGCGCCGAGATCGAACAAGGGGAGGACATCGTGAACCGCACCGGTACCGCCGCAACCCACCGGACCCGGACCGCCGCGCTGGCCGCGACCACCGTCGCCGCCGTGACCGCACTCGCCTGGGTGGCGGTCTCGTCCGGGCCCGACGGCACGGCCTCGGCCGCCGTCACCACCTCGGCGGTCGCCCTGGCCGACGCCGACGCGATCGGCCTGGTCGGCACCGATCCGCTGCCCCCGCTCCGGCGGCTGCCCCGGGAACTCCGCGCGGACCTGCGCGAGCTGCGCGCCACGGAGCCGGACCAGCGGCGGGAGGCGGCAGCCCGGATCTGGCAGGACGCGCTGGCCGGGGAGTACGGCGCCCGCGTACAGCTGCGCGCAGAGACGGCCCGGCACCGCTTCGGGGCCCTGCCCGAGGAACTCCAGGACGACATCGAGGAGCTGCGCGGCCTCACCGGGGACGAGCGCAGCGAGGAGCGCACGGCGATCCGCGACAAGGCACTCGCCGGTGCCTACGGCGACGAGGTGCGCCGCTGGGCCGAACGCCGCAGCGACTTCTGGCGGCAGGACTGAGCGACCCCGCCCCGGACCGGACGACCCCGCCCGACAAGGAAAGACGCAAGGAACGACGCAATGAGCAACGCCACCGAACCGACCCAGGAACCCGGCCGACTGCACCGGCTCGGCCGCTGGTGCGCACGACGGCCGTGGTGGGTGATCGGCACCTGGCTGCTGGTGCTGCTGACCGCCCTCGGCGCCGACCGCGCCTGGGGCGGCACCTACGAGGACGACTTCGCCCTGCCCGGCACCTCCGTACAGACCGGAGCCGACCTGCTGGAGGCGCACGGATCCGACGACGTCCGCGGCACCGCCTCCCAGATCGTGCTGCACTCCGACGACGGCACCCTCACCGCCCACCGCGACGCCGTCGACGCCACGGTGGCCGACCTGCAACGGCTGCCCGAGGTGATCTCGGTGGCCGACCCGCTGGCCACGCCCGGAGCGGTCTCCGCGGACGGCGCGACCGGCATCGTGACCGTCCGCTTCACGGACAATCCGGCCCGCTTCGAGACGTCGTACCTGCACGGCGTCGACGACGCCGTGCACGGGCTGCGCGCCGACGGCGTCCAGGTCGAGTACGGCGGCCCGCTCGGCCAGTTGGCCCGTCCCGAGGCCGGGGACCGGCTGTCGGAGGTGATCGGGCTCGCCACCGCCGTCATCGTGCTGCTGGCCGGGTTCGGCAGCCTGGCCGCCGCCGGGCTGCCCCTGCTCACGGCCCTCGTGGGACTGCTGTCGGGCCTCGCCGCCCTCGGGCTCCTGGCCGCCGCGTTCACCTTCGGCCACGCCGCACCCACCCTGGCCACCATGATGGGCCTGGGCGTCGGCATCGACTACGCCCTGTTCCTGATCACCCGTCACCGGCGGCTCCTGCGCGATCTCGACGACCCCGTCGAGGCCGCGGGCCGGGCCGTGGCCACCAGCGGCCGCGCGGTGATCGTCGCCGCCGTCACCGTCGCCCTCGCCCTGGCCGGCCTGTACGCGTCCGGCGTCACCTTCATCGGCACCCTGGGCGCCGCGGCGGGCCTGACCGTGCTGGTCGCCGCCGTCGCCGCGCTCACCCTGGCCCCCGCGCTCCTCGGCGTCGTCGGCCGCCGTGTCGACCGCTGGCGGGTGCGCACCCCGGTCGACGAGCCGAGCGGCACGGCCGACACCTGGCACCGCTGGGCCGCCAGGGTCGGGCGGCGCCCCTGGCTCTTCCTCACGGTCGGCACTCTCGTCCTGGGCGTGCTTGCCGTCCCCGCCGCCGCCATGCGCCTGGGCCACATCGACAACGGCGCCGATCCGACGAGCTACACCGACCGCCGCGCCCACGACCTGGTCTCCGACGGCTTCGGACCCGGCACCAACGGCCAGTTCACGATCGTCGTCGACCTCGACGGCACACCCACCGACGCCGCCGCCCTGCACGACGCGCTGACCGCGACACCCGGCGTCGCCCACGCGACCACACCCGTCGCCACCGACGACCACGCCCTCCTCATCGCCACCGTCACCCCGGAATCCGGCCCCCAGGAGGAGGCCACCTCCGACCTGATGCACCGCCTGGAGGACACCGTCGCCGACGAGGGCGCGAAGGGGTACGTCACCGGCGTCACCGCGGCCCAACTCACCTTCCGTGACGTGGTCGTGGACCGACTGCCCGTCATCGTCGCGGTCGTCGTCGCGGCCGCCTTCCTGCTCCTGCTCACCGTCTTCCGCAGCCTCCTGGTCGCGCTCAAGGCGGCCGTGCTCAACCTGCTGTCCATCGGGGCCGCCTACGGTGTCGTCGTCGCCGTCTTCCAATGGGGCTGGGGCGGCTCCCTGTTCGGCGTGGACGAACCCGTGCCGGTCGAGTCGTACGTGCCGATGATGATGTTCGCCATCGTCTTCGGCCTGTCCATGGACTACGAGGTCTTCCTGCTCTCCCGGATCCGCGAGTCCTGGCTGCACACCGGCGACAACCACCTCAGCGTCGCCACCGGCCTGGCCGGCACCGCCCGCGTCATCACCTGCGCGGCCCTCATCATGACCAGCGTCTTCCTGGCCTTCCTGCTCTCCACCAACGTGGTGATCAAGATGCTGGCGCTGGGCCTGGGCGTCAGCGTGGTCATCGACGCCACCGTGGTCCGGCTGGTCCTGGTGCCGGCCACGATGTACCTGCTCGGCCGCGCCAACTGGTGGCTGCCCGCATGGCTGGACCGCCTCCTGCCGCATCTGGATCCCGAGGGCCCGGCGCCCGCCGCCGTCCCGGACCCGGACCGGGCCGCCGTACCGGTCGGTTCGGGGGACCAGGGATGATCCGCGCCGTGTTCCGGCGGCACCGCGCCGCCTCCGTCACCGCCGTCGTCCTCGCCGTCGTCCTGCTCGGCGCCGTCGTCGCCGAGGTCGCCGCCCGCACCCTGCTGCACGGCCGGCTGACCGCCGCGGCGGGCCGGGCCCTCGGCCAGGACGTGGACGTCGACGTCGAAGGGGGACCGGCCGTGCTCGACCTGTTCGACCGGCACCTCGATGCCGTGACCTTCACCAGCGGCCACGCCGCCCTCGGCCGGATCCCCGACGTGTCCGTACAGGCCCGCCTGGACGACCTGCGGCTGACCGGCGGCCGCTCGGTCAGCGTCGCCCGCACCCACGCCGAGGTCGAGGTGCCCGCCGCCTCCCTCCAGGAGATGACCGGCCGGCTCCCCGTGACCGGCGTACGCCTCGACGACCGGGCCGACACCATCGCCCTCGACCTCCAGGGCGGGCTCGGCCGGGCCACCCTGCAACCCCGGCTGGAGGACGGACACGTGACCCTGCGTCTGGAGGACGCCGAGTTCCTCGGCGGCCCCGCCCCCGCCGCACTCGTCGACCGGATCGAGACCGGGCTCGGCGAACGCACCGACGCCGACTACCCCCTGGGACTGACGGCGACGGCGGTCGACGTCACCGCCACCGGACTGTCGATCACACTCGACGGGGACCACACCCGGCTGACCGGCGCGACCGTGGCGCACCGGACGTGGTGAAGACTGGTCCCACGCACGTGACCGCGACACAAGGAGGCAGTCGGATGACGCGCCCGATCACGACCGGGGTGGACGGATCGCAGGAGAGCCTCGCCGCGCTGGGCTGGGCCGCCCGCGAGGCGGTCCGCCGCGGACGCGCCCTGCATGTGGTGCATGCCTGGCGGTTCCAGCCGTACGAGGCGATCGAGGCGGCCGGCCCCGACGCACAGGCGGCGTGGGCGAACGAGGCCGTCGCGGACGCGGTGCGGGGCGTGCGCGAGAAGCACCCCGGTCTTGAGGTGTCCACCGACGTCCAGGAGGGCAACCCCGTGGACACGCTGGCCGCCGCGGCGGCGGACGCCGAGATGCTGGTGCTCGGCTCGCGCGGCCACGGAGCGGTCGTCGGCTTCCTGCTGGGCTCCGTGGGACAGCAGGTGATCGTCGAGGCCGCCCGGCCGGTCGTCCTGGTACGGGCCGGGGACAAGGCCTCGCACGAGGTCGCCGGGCGGGAGATCGTCGTCGGCCAGCAGGGCGAACCGGAGGACAGCGCCGAGGCGTTGCACTTCGCGTTCGAGACCGCCGCGGCACGCGGTGCCTCGATCCGGGCCGTCCGCGCCTGGACGCTGCCGCCACTGTTCTCCTACAGCCCGGCCTCGTTGAAGCTCCTCGACGACGCAGGCGGCCTGGAACCGTACGAGAAGAAGGCGTTGACCGCGGCACTCCAGCCGTGGCGGGAACGCTTCCCCGACGTGCATGTGATCGAGCACGTGGAGATGGGCAGCGCGGGCCAGGTCCTGCTGTCGGTGGCCGCCCACGCCCAGCTCATGGTCGTGGGGCGGCGTGCCCACCGCACGGCCGTGGGCTCCCGGATCGGCTCGGTGGCGCACGGCGTGCTGCACCACGCGGACTGCCCGGTGGCGGTGGTGCCGCCGGCGTAGGTCAGTCGGCCGCGTCCGAGGTCGGCTGGAGCGTCTCGCGCGCCTTGGGGAGGATGTCCTTGATGTAGTCCTCGACGGCCGTGTCCAGGCCGATGTCGTGCTGCGCCCGCTCGGACAGGTACCAGCGGTGTTCGAGCAGCTCGTGGTAGATCTCGGCCGGGTCCATCGAGCCGCGCAGCTCCAGCGGCACGGCTCGCACCGTGGGGCGGAAGACGTCGCGCACCCAGCGGTGGGCGAGGACCTCGGGGCGGGCTGCAAGGGGGTCGCCCGGGGCGTAGTCGTCCTGGGTGGCCATCCAGCTCTCCAGGTCGTTCAGCAGCCGCCGGGCCTGGTTCTCCTCGGCGTCCAGGCCGGTCAGGCGCAGCAGTTGGCGCTGGTGGTGGCCGGCGTCGACGACCTTGGGCACGAAGGTGACGGAGTCGCCGTTGGAGGAGTGCTCGATCTGCATCTCGGCGACGTCGAAGCCGAGGTCGTTGAGCCGGCGTATGCGGCGCTCTATGTAGTGGTACTTGCCGGCCGGGTAGACGGAGGTGCGGGTCAGTTCCTGCCACAGGCCGTGGTAGCGGGCGCAGATCTCGGTGCCGAACTCGATCGGGTCCACGGAGGGGTGCAGCGCGCCGGACGCCTCCAGGTCGAGCAGCTCGCCGCTGATGTTGACGCGGGCGAGATCGAGGTCGTAGTCGCGCTGGCCGTCGCTGAGCCGGGGGTGCAGATCACCGGTCTCGGCGTCCACCAGGTACGCGGCGTACGCGCCCGCGTCGCGGCGGAACAGCGTGTTGGACAGCGAGCAGTCGCCCCAGGCGAACCCGGCCAGGTGCAGCCGCACCAGCAGCACGGCCAGCGCGTCCATCAGCCGGTGCATGGTCGCCGGGCGCATCGTCGTCTCGAACATCGACCGGTACGGCATCGAGCCGCCCAGGTGACGGGTGACCAGCACCGACTCCAGCGGGGCGCTGCCGGTGTCGATGCGTCCGGTGACCACGGCCAGCGGGTCCACCGCGGGGATGCCGATCCGGTCCAGGTCGCGCAGCAGCTCGTACTCGCGCAGCGCGGGCCGTTCGGCGAGTTCCTTGACGGCGATGACCTCGGCGCCGGCCCGGGCGTAGCGCACGACGTGCCGGGAGATGCCGCGGGGGAGCGGCACCAGGACGTCGTCCGGCCACTCCTCCAGGGGCAGCTGCCACGGCAGTTCCAGCAGGAGCGCGGGGTGCTCCGGGTTGGTCGCGCTGATCTGCAGGGCCATGGGCGGTGCGTCCTCGTCTCGGCGGGGGTGATCGTCACCTCACCCTAAAGGGCGCGCTCCCGTGCCTGAAGTGCCGCTTCACGGACTGGACCGCGGTGCACCGGACCGTGCCCGGGCAGCATGAGGTCGCCGTCCAGACCGGCCAGGACGTCCAGCGAGGCCAGGGCGCGGGAACGCTCGTGGTGGAACATGTCGGCCAGCAGCTGCGGCCCCTGGATCCGGGACGTCGCATGCCCGCTCACCAGCGCGTCACCCGAGATCAGCACCCCGGCGTCCGGCAGGTGGAAGGCGCAGTGCCCGTCGGTGTGCCCGGGCGTGAACACGGGCACGGGCCGCCCGGGCAGGTCGAGCGGACCGTCCGTCGCGAACGCCTCCGGGGCGGCGACCGGCACCTTGGCCGTGCCGCCGGAGCGCAGCGCGTGCACCGCCCACGGCAGCACCCCCGGCCGCCAGCCGTTCTTCAGCACTTCACCCACGGACACCTGATGCAGGAACTCCCGCCGCGCGTGCGGCACTTCGGCCTCGTGCAGCAGCACCGGTGTGCCGTGCGCGGCACGCAGGTACTCGGCCGATCCCAGGTGGTCGTTGTGCGCGTGCGTGATCAGCACCGCCGTCACGGCCTCCGGTGAACTCCCCACCTGCGCAAGGGAGGCGAGCAGCCGCTCACGGTCCCCGGGATACCCGGTGTCGACGAGGGTGACCGCGTCCCCCTCGGTGAGGATCACCCAGTTGGTATCGCTGCCGTGCACCAGGTAGGTGCCGTCCGCGACTTGGTGCACGTCTGCCCGCATGGTCTTCCCGCAATCCGAGGTGGATGTCCGACGGAGGACAGCCAACCAGAGCGGCGGACCACCGCCGCGGGCCGCCCCCGGCACCGTCCACCGGAGGCGGCCCCCGCGTGCACCCGAAGCGGCCGCCTCAGTCGCCTCAGTGCACGCCGTGCGGGCGGAACTGGATGCTGATGCGTGGTCCGGCGGCGCGGGTCGTCTTGGGGATCGCGTGTTCCCAGGTGCGCTGGCAGGAGCCGCCCATCACGATCAGGTCGCCGTGGCCCAGGGGGCGGCGCACGGTGCTGCCGCCGCCGTGCATGGGGCGCAGCAGCAGGTCGCGGGGTGCGCCCACGGAGAGGATGGCGACCATGGTGTCCTCGCGGGCGCCCCGGCCGATGCGGTCGCCGTGCCAGGCGACGCTGTCCCGGCCGTCGCGGTAGTAGCAGAGCCCGGCCGTGGTGAAGGGCTCGCCCAGTTCCCCGGCGTAGTGCGCGGACAGTGCGGCACGCGCCTCCTGCAGTACCGGGTGCGGCAGCGGGTCGTGTGCGCCGTAGAAGGCGAGCAGGCGGGGGACGTCGACGACCTGGTCGTACATCGTGCGGCGTTCGGCGCGCCACGGGACCTGGGTCGCGAGCTCCTCGAACAGGGTGTCGGAGCCGGACAGCCATCCGGGCAGTACGTCGATCCAGGCGCCGCGGCCGAGTCCGGTGCGGCGGATCCCGTCGAGGGGGCCGAGCCGGAGCTGGTCGGCCTGGTCGAAGAGGGAGCCCTGGAGGTGCGTGGTCATGGATCCAGCGTACTCCTTATTCGAAAATCTGTTCCCATTCGATTCAGGGGTTGCACGGCTCTTTCGATACATCGGTGTATCGGATACATTCCCGTATCGAACGGAGGGGCGACATGGCGGTCGAGGAGACGACACGGCGCGTGACCAGGCGTCGTGTGCGCACCCGCGCCAACCTGCTCGACGCCGCCTTCCAGGTGTTCGCCGCCAAGGGCTTCGGCCGGGTGTCGATCGAGGAGGTCTGCGAGGCCGCCGGCTACAGCCGGGGCGCCTTCTACTCGAACTTCGCCAGCCTCGACGAACTGTTCTTCGCCCTCTACCGGCAGCGCGCCGACCTCATCGCCGAGCAGGTCGCGGGCGCCCTCGCCCTCGATGGGCCCGACCTCGACGTACCGGCGTCCGTGGACCGGGTCACCGAAGTGCTGCTGCTCGACGTCGACTGGCTGCTCGTCAAGACGGACTTCCTGGTGCACGCCGCACGCGACGCGGCCGTCGCCCGCTCCCTCCTGGACCACAGGGAACGGCTGCGCCGGACCATCGAGCACCGGCTCGCCGGACTCCCCGGGCTGCCCGCCGTGCTCGGCGGTGCCGACGGCGCCGCCCGTGCCGTGGTCGCCGCCTACGACGGAGTCACCACCCAACTGCTGCTGGACAAGGACGTCGACAGCGCCCGCGCCTGGCTCAAACAACTCCTCACCGCGCTGCTGACCGACGGCAGCGGCAACCCCCAATAGGAAGGGAAGGTCGCATGGACGCCGATGTCATCGTCGTCGGAGCGGGCCTCGCGGGCCTGGTCGCCGCACACGAACTCACCAGCAAGGGCCGCAGGGTCGCCCTGGTGGACCAGGAGAACGCGGGCAACCTCGGCGGACAGGCCTTCTGGTCCTTCGGCGGACTGTTCCTGGTCGACTCCCCGGAACAGCGCCGCCTGGGCATCAAGGACTCCTTCGACCTGGCCTGGAACGACTGGCAGGGCAGCGCCGGTTTCGACCGCGTGGACGACGAGGACTCCTGGGCAGTGCGCTGGGCGCGGGCCTATGTCGAGTTCGCGGCCGGGGAGAAGCGGTCCTGGCTGGAGGGGCACGGCATCAAGTTCCTGCCCACCGTCGGCTGGGCCGAACGCGGCGACCTGCGGGCCCACGGCCACGGCAACTCCGTGCCCCGCTTCCACATCGCCTGGGGCACCGGCACCGGAGTCGTCGAGCCCTTCGTCCAGTACGCCAAGCAGGCCGCCCGGGACGGGCTGCTGACCTTCTACCACCGCCACCGGGTCGACGCACTCGTCATCGAGGAGGGCGCCGCGCGCGGCGTACGCGGCACCGTCCTCGCCGAGGACGACTCGGCCCGCGGCGTGCAGTCCAACCGCGACCCCGTCGGCGAGTTCGAGCTCACCGCCCAGGCCGTCGTCGTCACCAGCGGCGGCATCGGCGCCAACCACGACATCGTCCGCCGCTACTGGCCCGAACGCCTCGGCACCCCGCCCGCCGAGATGGTCACCGGCGTCCCCGCCTACGTCGACGGCCGCATGCTCGACATCAGTGCCGAAGCGGGCGTACGGCTGGTCAACCGCGACCGCATGTGGCACTACACCGAGGGCCTGCAGAACTGGGACCCGATCTGGCCCGGCCACGGCATCCGCATCCTGCCCGGCCCGTCCTCGATGTGGTTCGACGCCCTCGGCCGCCGCCTGCCCGACCCGTGCCTGCCCGGCTACGACACCCTCGGCACCCTCAAGTACCTGCGCACCACCGAGGACATCGCCGGCTACGACCACTCCTGGTTCATCCTCACCCAGAAGATCATCGAGAAGGAGTTCGCGCTCTCGGGCTCCGAGCAGAACCCCGACATCACCGCCAAGGACCGCGTGGGCTTCCTGAAGGAGCGGGTGCTGGGCAAGGGCGCGCCCGGACCGGTGGACGCCTTCCTGCGCAAGGGCGCGGACTTCGTGACCGCACCCAACCTGGAGCAGCTCGTCGAGAAGATGAACGCGCTCACCGACAAGCCGTTGCTGGACGCGGCCGAGGTGCGGCGCCAGATCGAGGCCCGCGACCTCCAGATCGCCAACCCGTACAGCAAGGACGCCCAGGTGCAGGGCATCCGCAACGCCCGCCGCTACATCGGCGACCGGCTCGGCCGGGTCGCCACGCCGCACCGCATCCTCGACCCGGCGGCGGGCCCGCTGATCGGCGTCAAGCTGCACGTCCTGACCCGCAAGACCCTCGGCGGCATCCAGACCGACCTCGACTCCCGCGCCCTGGGCGCCGACGGACAGCCGGTCGAGGGCCTGTACGCGGCGGGCGAGGTCGCCGGGTTCGGCGGCGGCGGCGTCCACGGCTACAACGCCCTGGAGGGCACCTTCCTCGGCGGCTGCCTGTTCTCCGGGCGGGCGGCGGGACGGGCCGCCGCCGAGCAGACCCGCTGAGCCGTCAGCCCAGCAGACGGGCGAGCACGGCCGCGTGGCTCTCCTCGGGAGCCTTCGCGGCCGTCAGCAGCGTCACCGGCCCCGTCCGCGCCAACTCCCGTACGCGATCGAGGAGCTCGGCCGCCTCGGGGGCGACCAGCTCCGCCTCGTAGCGGCGGGTGAACTCCTCGTAGGAGCCCTCGCCCGCGTGGTACCAGCGGCGCAGCTCGGTCGACGGGGTCATCGCCTTCGGCCACTCGTCCACGCGCGCGGCATCCTTGGACACCCCGCGCGGCCAGAGCCGGTCGACCAGGACACGGACGCCGTCGCCGGGTTCGGCGGGTTCGTAGACGCGGCGGATGCGAACGCTCACGGGGCCTTCTCCCTTGGAGCTGACGGGTTCCTCACAAGTGTCCGTCAAGGTCGACGCATGATCACGCCGAAGCCTCGTGCCGCCCTGCTGGCCGCCTCCCTCCTGCTCACCGGATGCGGCGGCGGTGCCGTGGCCCACACCGCCGCCGCTCCCACGACGAGCACCGGCGCACCCCAGCCCGAGATCTCCCTCGACGTGGCCCCGCAGCAGATCCCCGGCCTCGGACCCGGGACCTGGGCCGAGGTGCCCTCCGACACCCGGCAGGCCGTCGTGGTGAGCGGACGCGACAAGAACTCCCCGCGCTCCACCGTCGTCCTGTACGAGCGCACCGACGCCGGCTGGGAGGCCGGCCGCGCATGGCCCGCCCACAACGCACAGCGGGGCTGGACCGGCCGCCATCGCCTCGGCGACCTGCGCACCCCCATCGGCGTCTTCACCCTCTCGGACGCCGGCGGCCTGCTCGCCGACCCCGGAACCCGGCTCCCGTACGACCGTTCCATCGGGTTCACCGCGACCGGCACCGGCTTCGAGGGCGAACCCCTCGCGGGCTCCTTCGACTACGTGATCGCCATCGACTACAACCGCAAGCCCGGCACCTCGCCCCTGGACTGGACCCGCCCGCTCGGCGCGGAGCGCGGCGGCGGCATATGGCTGCACGTCGACCACGGCGGCCCCACCCACGGCTGCGTCAGCATCGCGCGCGAGCACATGAAGGAACTGCTCCTGGCCCTGGACCCGGAGAAGAACCCGGTCGTCGTCATGGGCGACGCCAAGTCCCTTGCCCGCTGAAGCAACCGAACCGCTTAGGATCCGCCGGGTGTGCGCACATGTGCTGGTCGCCGAGGACGACGAGATGCAGGCCGAACTCATACGGCGCTCCCTGCTGGCGGAGGGTCACACCGCCACCGTGGTCCACGACGGCCCGGCCGCCCTCGACGCGGCCCGGCGGCTGCGGCCCGACCTCGTCGTGCTGGACCTGATGCTCCCGGTGATCGACGGGTTCGGGGTGTGCGAGGTGCTGCGCCGGGACGACGACATCCCCGTCCTGATGCTCACCGCCCGCTCCGCCGAGGACGACGTCCTGCTGGGCCTGGAACTCGGCGCCGACGACTACATGACCAAGCCCTACAGCCCACGCGAGCTGATGGCCCGCATCCGCACCGTCCTGCGGCGCAGCGGGCGGGCGGGGGACCGGCGGGAGGACCCCGCCGTACGGGCCGCGGGGATCGCCGTGGACCCGGTACGGCACGAGGTGACCTGCGACGGGCAGCCGGTGGAGTGCACACCGGCCGAGTTCCAGATCCTGCTCGCCATGGCCGCCGAACCCGAACGCGTCTTCTCCCGGCGGCAGTTGCTGGAGTGCACCCGCGGCACCGACCGGGCCTCGACGGAACGGGCCGTCGACGTGCACATCATGAACCTGCGCCGGAAGATCGAGGCCGACCCGCGCCGCCCGGCCCGGCTGCTGACGGTCTTCGGGGTCGGCTACAAGCTGAGCGGCGGACGCGGATGAGGTCCCGGATACCCCTGCGCAAGCGGCTGCTGGTGCGGTTGCTGGTCGCCTCCGTGCTGATCGCCGTGTGCTGTGTGGCGGCGACGGCCTGGCTCGCGGTGGAGACCACCACCCGCGCCCTGCGCGAGGAGCAGGGCCAGGTGCTAGCCGACGACATGGACGTCCTCGACCGGCTCAGCGGCTACGCGGCCACCCACCCCGAGTGGACGGGAGTGGAGGGCACCGTGCGCGAGCTGTCCCGGCAGATCGGCCGGCGTATCGCCCTGACCACCACCGACCGCCGGGTGATCGCCGACTCCGCGCCGCCCGGCACCCCGCTGCCGCCACGCGCCGCTGCCACCGTCGACCCGCTGACCAGCGACACCCACACCGACCGCGGAGCCCAGCGCAGCGGCGTCGATCCGCGGGTGGTGGGCCCGTACCGGCTGCCCGCCGCCGAGCGTGAACAACTGGCAGGGCTCGCCGAGAAGCGGCGCAAGTGCTTCGCCCGCAACGGCGTCGACGCGACCGTGGTGCGCACCGCGAGCGGCCGGCCGGTCCTCACCGACCGGGACGGCAGCACCATCGACTACGTACCCCTGGAGTGCGCCGACGGACGGCTCAACACCGCCACCGCCACGGAGGAGAAGGCCCTCGCCGACCTGGCCGAGCGTGCCAGGGGCTGTCTCGGCAGGTACGGAGTGAAGTACTACCCGCCGCTCTTTCTCGACGTCGACGTCACCGACCAGAGCCTGCGCACCCGCTACCAGCTGGCCAAGTTCGTCGCGCAACCGCAGGCGCAGGCCCGGCAGCGGGCGCAGGACTGTCTGGACCGCGTCCGCCGGTCCCAGCTCGAACCCTATGTCGCCCCGGCCGCCGAACTGTTCCTGGGCGTCGGGGACCGGCCCGCCGTGCGGTTCGACCTGTCGCCGGCCAACCGCGTCAAGGTCGTCGGCGCCGCGGGCCTGGTGCTTTCCGTCACCGTGGCCGTCACCGCCGTCGTGGCCACCCGGCTCGTCCGGCCGCTGCGGGCGCTGACCGAGGCCGCCCAGCAGCCGCCGGACCGGCATGTGCGGGTGCCCGTGACCACCCGCGACGAGACCGGCATCCTCGCGACGGCGTTCAACGAACTGACCGAGCGCCGTGCCCGCCTGGAGGACCAGCGCAAGGCGATGGTCAGCGACATCGCGCACGAACTGCGCAGCCCGCTCACCAACATCCGCGGCTGGCTGGAGGTCACCCGCGACGGCCTGGTCGAGCCCGACCCCACCCTGCTCGCCGCCCTGCACGAGGAGGCCCTCGTGCTCCAGCGGGTCATCGACGACCTCCAGGACCTCGCCGACGCCGACGCCGGAACCCTGCGCCTGCACCGCGAACCCGTCCGCGCCGACGAACTCCTCGACCAGGTCGCCGCCGCCCACCGCGTGGGCGCGGACACCGCGGGCGTCACCCTGCGCACCACGGCGGACGGCACCCCCTGGCTGGACGCCGACCCGGTGCGGATGCGGCAGGCCCTCGGCAACCTCCTCTCCAACGCGCTGCGGCACACCCCCGCGGGCGGCACGGTCACGCTGGCCGCGCGCCGGGACGGCGACGACGTGGTGTTCGAGGTCGCCGACACCGGCACGGGGATCGGCGCCGAGGACCTGCCGCACGTCTTCGACCGCTTCTGGCGGGCGGAGAAGTCCCGCAGCCGCCGGACCGGGGGCAGCGGGCTCGGGCTGCCGATCGTCCGCCACCTGGTGGCCGCGCACGGAGGCACGGCCGAGGCGGCGAGCGAACCCGGGGGCGGATCCGTGTTCACCCTGCGGCTGCCGGGAAGCGAGGCGCCCAAGGACGTCTGACAGCGCGTCATCCGACGCTTCTGCGCACACCCGCGCGGCGCAGCAGGCCGTGCCGTTCCTCCTCGCTCGTCCCGCCCCACACGCCGACGGCCTGCCCCGTGTCCAGCGCCCAGCGCAGACACCGCTCCCGCACGGGGCAGCGGCGGCAGACCGCCTTCGCCTGCTCCGTCTGTATGAGCGCCGGACCGGAGGTGCCGATCGGGAAGAAGAGGTCGGGGTCCTCGCGACGGCATGCCGCACGGTCGCGCCAGTCATCCATCGAAGTCACCTGCGATCGAAGTCGTACGTGCCCTTTCGGATGCTTTACTCCCTTTCGAGCCGCCTGTCGATACGGGAGTGAAGCGGCGGAGCCGTGGGGGAGAACGCGGTCACTGTTCGCGCAGGCCCCACGGGGAGCCGTACGCGGACAGCAGATCCAGGAACGGGCGGGCCGGGAACGCCTCCGGGCCGAGGACGCCCGAGCCCGACCAGGCACCCGTGGCGAGGAGTTCGAGGGCGACGACCGGATTGACGGCCGTCTGCCACACCACGGCCTGGCTGCCGTACTCCTTCATGGACCACTCGTTGTCGACCACGTGGTACAGGTACACCTCGCGCGGCGCACCGTCCTTGACGCCCCGCACCCAGGTGCCCGCGCAGGTCTTGCCGCGCATCCGCTCGCCCAGCGTCGCCGGGTCGGGCAGACAGGCGGCGACGACGTCCCGGGGCGAGACCCGGACCGGGCCCTCGGCGCCCGGCACGGTCACTGCCTCCGTGCGGTCCAGGCCCAGCAGGTGCAGCGTGCGGAGGGTCTGGATGAACTCCTCGCCCAGGCCGTACTTGAACGTCACGCGGCGCGCGCCGACCCAGCGGGGGACGAGCAGCACCTCTTCGTGCTCCACGTTGACGCATTCCACCGGGCCGATGCCCTCGGGGAAGTCGAACACCTCGGGCTCGCTGAAGGGTTCGGTGGTGAACCAGCCGCGGTCGCTCTCGTAGACGACCGGGGGGTTGAGGCATTCCTCGATCGTGGTCCAGATGTTGAACGACGGGGCGAAGTCGTAGCCGTCGACGGTGAGGTTCGCGCCGTCCCGGACACCGATCTCCTCGATCTCGTCGAAGAGTTCGTCCGCCGCGTGCCGTGCGAAGACGTCCGACAGGCCCGGCTCCACCCCCATGCCCACCAGGGCCAGCGCACCCGCCTTCGCCCACTCGTCGGACTGCGCGAACTGCTCGTCGCCGAGCTTGGTCCCGCACTCCTCGTAGGGGCGCTCGGGGTGCGGCCGCGACAGTGACATAGCCATGTCGACATACGTCGCGCCGGCCGACCGTGCGGCCTGGAACAGCGGCATCACGAACCGCGGGTCCGTGGCGTTGAGCAGCACGTCGCAGCCGTGCCGCGCCAGCAGCCGCGCCACCGCCGCCTCGTCGGCCGCGTCGACGCGCTCGGCGCTGAACCGGGCGTCACCGAGAGCCGCTACGGCCTTCTCGGCCCGCGCCGGGTCGTAGTCGGCGACCACCATCGCGTCGAAGAACGGCCGCCGGGCCGCGATCCGGGTGACGGCGGTACCCACACCACCGGCGCCCACGAGCAGTACACGCATGACGAGAACTCCCTCTCGGAGATGGATGAGGTGGGGCCCCGGCGCAGATACAACGCCCCCGCCTCACGTAAGGTCAATGGCGTTGGCATAAGGAGGGTGCTCATGCCCAAGCCCGTGGTCCCCGAGGAGAAGCGGCGCCGGCGCCGGCCCACCAAGAGCGGCACCGTGCTGTCCGAAGGGCTGATCGTCGAGACCGCGCTGCGCCTGCTGCGCGAACACGGCAGCGCCGGGCTCACCGCCCGCCGGCTCGGCCTCGCCCTGGACGCCGACCCGAGCACGCTCTACCGCTACTTCCGCGGCATGGACGACCTGACCCTCGCGATCGGCGACGCGCTCATCGGCCAGGCCCTGCGCGGCTGGCGGCCGACGGGGGAGTGGCGGGCGGACCTCACGGCGGTCGGGCTGCGCATCCACGCCGCCTACGTCGCCCATCCGCAGGCGGCGCTGCTGACCACGAACCGGGTCACCGGCCGGGCGAACGAACTCGCCGCGGACGAGGCGGTGCTGGACGTCCTGCGCACCGCGGGCTTCCCGCTGCCGGAGACGGTGCGGATCTACCACGCGTTCATCGACCAGACGCTGGCCTTCGCCGCCCTGGACGCGGCGTCGCTGGCGTTGCCGAGTTCGTCGCAGCGGGCGGACGAGGAGATGTGGCGCTCGACCTACGCCCGGCTGCCGCGCGCCACGCATCCGCGCATCGCCGAGGCGGCGCCGCTGCTGGCGACGCGGATGGTCACGAGCGCCTACCCGACGGCCTTGGAGATGCTGCTGGACAGCGCGCAGGCGCGGCTGCCGGTGATGTGAGAACCTGCGGGCCGAGATGCGACGGAGGAGGCCGAGGTGGCGGGGACGACGGTGGCCGAGCTGATGGCCGAGCTGGCCGGGCTCGACGACCCCAAAGCGCGCGCGGTGAACGAGAGACACGGCGACGATCACGGCGTGAACCTCGGCAAGCTGCGCGCGCTCGCCAAGCGGCTGAAGACCCAGCAGGACCTCGCGCGCGGGCTCTGGGAGACGGACGACACCGCGGCACGCCTGCTGGCGCTCCTGATCTGCCGCCCGAAGGCGTTCGAACGTGACGAGCTGGACGCCATGGTGTGCGAGGCGCGCGCACCCAAGGTGCACGACTGGCTCGTGAACTACGTGGTGAAGAAGAGCCCGCACGCCGAAGCCCTGCGCCTGGCCTGGCTCGCCGACCCGGATCCCGTGGTGGTGAGCGCGGGCTGGGCGCTGACCACCGAACGCGTGGCGAAGAAACCCGAGGGCCTCGACCTCGAAGGGCTGCTCGACGTCATCGAGGAGGAGATGAAGGACGCCCCGGACCGCCTGCAGTGGGCGATGAACCACTGCCTGGCCCAAATCGGCATCGTCCACGCCGAGCACCGCACGCGTGCCCTCGGCATCGGTGAGCGCCTGGAGGTGCTCAAGGACTACCCGACCTCCCCGGGCTGCACCTCTCCCTACGCGCCGGTCTGGATCACCGAGATGGTGCGCCGGCAGCAGCGCACGTAGGCCTCAGCGGCGCAGCACCTGCGCGGCCCGCTCCGCGACCGCCTCCGCCACGGCCGCCAGTGCCGGCGAGTCCAGCTTCCACTGCTGCCAATACAGGGGGACGTCCACCGTGCGTTCCGGGGCCAGCGGGACCAGCCGCCCGGCGTCCAGCAGCGGGCCGGCCTGCACCTCGGGCACCAGGCCCCAGCCCAGCCCGGCGGTGATGGCGGCGACAAAGCCCTCCGAGGTGGGGATGTGGTGCCGTACGGGTCCCGCCCCGCCCCGGCCGCGCCGCAGCCTGCGGACGAACACGTCCTGCAGCTCGTCGTTCCGGTCGAACGTCACCACCGGGGCCTCCGGCAGCGCCTCGCGCAGCGGGCCGTCGAGGTGCCGGTCGACGAACTCCGGGGCGGCCGCCGCGACATAGCGCATCCTGCCGAGCGGCCGTACCGAGCAGCCCGCCACGGCCTCGGACGCGGAGGTCACCGCCGCCATCACCACGCCCTCCCGCAGCAGGGCCGCCGTATGGGCCTCGTCCTCACGGCGCAGCTCGAAGCAGAGCCGCGGATCCTTCGGTACGCGGGTGAGGGCGCCCAGGAACCAGGTCGCGAGCGAGTCGGCGTTGACGGCGATCGACACCCGGGTGGGTTCCTCCTCCGCGCCGCCCATGCCGAGCTCGGCGCGCGCGTCGCGCTCCAGCCGGGCCAGCTGCCGGGCGAACCGCACGACGACCGCGCCCGACTCGGTCGGCCGCACCGGCTTGGTGCGCACCAGCAGCACCCGCCCGGTGCGCTGTTCCAGCGCCTTGACCCGCTGGCTGACGGCGGACGGCGTCACATGCAGGGCGGCGGCCGCGGCGTCGAACGTGCCCTCGTCCACCACCGCGAGCAGGGTCCGTACCTGGTCGAGGGGGAGTTCCGTCATCACGACAGCTAATGGTACGTAAAAAACATTAGCTGTACTCCAGGCTTGGCTCTCCGTAGCGTCGAGGCCATGTCCACCGCACTGTCCACCGCTGCCGCAGGATTCGGCACCGGCCTCTCGCTCATCGTCGCCATCGGCGCCCAGAACGCCTTCGTACTGCGCCAGGGGATCCGCCGTGACGCGGTCCTCGCCGTCGTCGGCATCTGCGCCCTGTCCGACGCCGCCCTCATCACCCTGGGCGTCGCCGGCGTCGGGGCGGTGGTGGTCGCCTGGCCCGGGGCACTGACCGCGGTCGGCTGGATCGGCGGCGCGTTCCTCCTCTGCTACGGCGTGATCGCCGCCCGGCGCGTGTTCCGTCCGGCCGGGGCCCTGAGCACGGACGGCGACGCGGCGGGCTCGCGGCGACGGGCGGTGCTCACCTGTCTGGCGATGACCTGGCTCAACCCGCACGTCTACCTCGACACGGTGTTCCTGCTCGGGTCGATCGCCGCCGACCGAGGCGAACTGCGCTGGACGTTCGGGCTCGGGGCCGCGTTCGCCAGCCTCTGCTGGTTCGCCGCCCTCGGCTTCGGCGCCCGGCTGCTCGGCCGCGTGCTGACCCGGCCCGCGGCCTGGCGCGCCCTGGACGGCCTGGTCGCCGCGACGATGCTCCTCCTCGGTGTCTCACTGATCGCCGGAAGCTGAGATTGCGCCCCCGGAGGTGTCCATGAGGGCTGCCATGGTGAACCCTGGTCCGGAAAGGATGTAACGAGCAACCAGGAAGTCCGTGGAGACCAGCGAGAGCAGCAGCGAACAGCAGGCGGTGGGGCGCCGCTGGGCCATGGACACCCGCCCCCTGCGCCGCCCGGCCTACCGCAGGCTGTGGTCGTCGACGATCGTCACGGCGGTCGGCAGCCAGCTCACCGCGGTCGCCGTGCCCAAGCAGATCTACGACATCACCGGCTCCTCGGCCTGGGTCGGCTACGCGAGCCTGGCCGGTCTGCTGCCGCTGGTGGTCTTCGCGCTGTGGGGCGGGGCCGTCGCCGACAGCATGGACCGCCGCAAGCTGCTGCTGATCACCAACAGCGGCATCGCGGTCACCTCCCTGCTGTTCTGGCTCCAGGCCGCCACGGGCCTTGAGTCGGTGCCCGCCCTCATGCTCCTGCTCGCCGCCCAGCAGGCCTTCTTCGGCCTGAACTCACCGGCCCGCAACGCCTCCATCGCCCGCCTGGTCCCGCCCGGGGAACTGGCCGCCGCGAACGCCCTCGGCTCCACCGTGATGCAGACCGGCCTGGTCGCCGGACCGCTGCTCGCGGGCGCGCTGATTCCCGTGATCGGACTGCCCGAGCTCTATCTGATCGACGCGCTCGCGCTGTGCGTCACCGTGTGGGCGGTCCACCGGCTGCCCCCGCTGCCGCCGCTCGCCGCCGCCACGGTCCGCCGCGCCGGGATACGGCAGATCGCGGCCGGTTTCCGCTACATCGCCCTGCACAAGGTGCTGCTGCTGTCCTTCCTCGCCGACGTCATCGCGATGGTCCTGGGCATGCCCCGCGCGCTGTTCCCGCAGCTGGCCGCCGAGACCTACGCCCCGTACGGCGAAGAACTCGCGCTCGGCCTGCTGTTCGCCGCGATCCCCATCGGGGCCGTTGCCGGCGGGCTGTTCTCCGGCACGTTCTCCCGGGCGCGCCGGCACGGCCGGATGGTGATCGGCGCGGTCGTCGCCTGGGGCCTCGCCATCACGGGCTTCGGGCTGAGCAGCAGTCTCTGGCTCGCGGTGGCATTCCTGGCGCTCGCCGGGGTCGCGGACATGGTCTCGATGGTCTTCCGCGGGGCGATCCTGCTGTCGGCCGCCACCGACGAGATGCGCGGCCGTATGCAGGGCGTCTTCACGGTCGTCGTCGCGGGCGGCCCACGCCTGGCCGACGTCCTGCACGGCACCGCGGGCTCCGCCTTCGGCGCACGCCAGGCCGTGGTCGGCGGCGGCCTCCTGGTCGTCGTCGCGATGCTGGCCCTGGCCCTCGCGGTCCCGGCGCTGCGCCGCTACCGCGTCGCCTAGAGGAGGGTGCGCCGGTTCATCCCGTAGCTCTCCATGAGCTTGCCCCGGGTGACCTCCAGCCGGTGCGCGAGGATCTCGGCGACCTGGCGCACGAGGATCAGCCCGAGTTGCTGGTCCTCCTCGCACAGCGCCCGCACGGCCGCCGCGTCGAACTCGTAGGCGCGCACCGGGCTGAAGGCCTCCGCGCCGAAGTCCCACTGGTAGGGCGGGAAGAGCCAGGACCAGCCCAGCAGATCGCCGGAGCCGAGGCTGGCGACGGTGACGCGTTGCAGCGAGGTGACGCGCTGGTCGAGCGAGACGGCGCCCGAGCGGATCACCCAGAAGCGGTCGGCCGTGCCGCCGGCCTCGAAGATGCGGGCGTCCTCGGGGAAGGAGACCTCCCGGGCGAGCGCCATGAGCCGCTGGCGCTGGGGCGGCGGAAGGGCGGTGAGCAGTTTGGTCGCTTTGGTCATGGCGCGGGGCTCCTCGCCGGCGTTTCGGTTCCGGGGCTTTCCCTACGCCCATTTCAGCTGGTGCCGACGCGTAGAGCACCTCGGCGGGCTAAAGAACCGGTGGAGAATTCCACGGCATGAGAAAGCCCTGGCTGGACGGGGGAGGCCAGCCAGGGCAGTCAGTGGTGGCACGGGGGAGGTACGGTCGACCCCGCAGCCACTTATGGATGAACGGTAAACCATCTGGTCCCGATGTGTGAAATCCGAACCGGGTCACGTGACCTGCTTCACTTGGGGCCACTCATGCACCACCGGGGGCACCGGGCCAAGCCGGACCGGTGCTCGGTGGTGATCGGCTGTCATGGAGTGCCGAGTTCCCGGCAGGGGCGACGGCCAATCGGCGCCCCTGCTGGGCTCAGCCCTCCACGGGATGCGTGCCCGGGGTCAGGATCTCGTCCAGCACCCTGAGGACGGTCTCGTAGGCCAGCCACCGCACGGTGGCCTCCCGGGCGCCCTCCGGATCGCTGGTGCGCAGGCCGAAACTCCGCGCCCGCCACGTCTGCTCCTCCTGCCGTGCACACACCCTGGCGCGCTGCATGCGCCGCAGCAGTTCGTCTGAGTCGACGACATCGGTCATGCAGTCCGCGTACCCACCGTGACGGCACACACGCGGGCGGGGGACGCGGTGTGTGCCTTCCCCGGGCGGGGACATGCGGGCTGCGGGAGGTTGTGATGGACAGAAGGCGAACCCGGCCACCGCGAGCGGCCGTTTTCGCGCGGAGCGACCGCGCGCCGACGGCGGGTCCGATCCCGCGCCGTCACTTCTTCGGCGCCGCCACAGGCACCCGCAGCGGTCGCGCGAGCCCCGTCACGCCCTCGTCCAGCCGCTGGAGATGGCGCAGCACCCGGTCGGTGACACGGCCGAAGCGGGGTTCGCCGGGGACGGCGGGCTCCAGCAGCGCGGCGATGCTCGGACCCGTCTCGATCTGCGCGGTGGACCGCTCGTCGGTGGCGTGCGCCGAGATCGCCGCGATGTTGTGTGCGATGCGCCGGGCGGCCCGCCGCAGCCGGGGATCCGCCGCGATCGAGGGGTGGGTCGGCAGCAGTTCGGCGGTCGCCGCCAGCGAACGGGCGTGGTACGCACAGGTCTCCAGCAGCGCGACGACATAGCGGGCGGTGTCGCGCCGCGCCCGCAACGGCGTGACCGGATGAGTGAGCGGCTGTGTGGCGGCCCGCAGATCGGCCAGTGCCTCGTCCAGAGCGCGCGCCCGGTCCAGCAGATCCACCGGGGGACCGCCGCTGAGCTGGTCCACGGCCGCCTCGGTGACCTCGCCGAGCCGGTCCAGGACGGTGGCGAGGAGCTCGTTGGTACGCCGGTCGGTCCGCACGGGCAGGACCACGGCCGCCGCGATCACCCCGCAGGCCGCGCCGAGCGCCGTCTCCTCCACCCTCAGCAGCAGCACCGAGAGGCTGTAGGTGTGCAGCAGGGTGTAGAGCAGGCCCAGCGCCGCGGTCACGAAGAACGACATCAGCGTGTAGGACAGCGGAGCCGTGTAGAACATCGCGAAGACGAACACCAGCACCAGCGCGAACGCGACCCCCGTGTGCTGCCCCACCACCCCCGCCAGCACGATGCCGGCCAGCACTCCCAGCACGGTGCCCAGCAGCCGGCGCCCGCCCTTGACCAGGATCTCGCCCGTGGAGGCGGTGTTGATGAACACGATCCAGCAGGTCAGCACCGCCCAGTACCAACGCTGGCTGGACAGCAGCTCGCCGCCCACGATGGCCAGCGCCGAGCCCACCGAGACCTGGACGGCGGCACGCGTGGTGGGCCGCCGCAGCCCCGTCTCCTGGGGCAGCGCCTCCTCACCGGCGTCGATGGCGGCGTCCTCCGCGTCCAGCTCCTCCCGGGAACGGGCGGTGGCCGGCGAGTCGTCCGACTCGTCCTGGGCGCCGCCCAGGGCGATCCGCAGCCCGAGGACCGCGCGAGCGGCCTCGCCGATCCCCCGGAAGACGTCCTGGACGGCGGGCGGGGCGTCGGGCAGGTTCTCCTCGTCGCGGTAGCCCAGGAGCCGGTTGCGCACCTGCGCCAGCGCGGTGCCGGAGTCCGCGGCGACGGGACGCACGACGAGCAGCCGCAACGCCCGCAGATCGCGGCGCAGCGCGTCGGTGGCCGCGTCCCGCACGGGCAGCCGCCCGCCGGACGGGACGGGAGCGCCCGGCAGATGCAGGGTCAGCGTGTCCGCCCGCTCGGCGCTGCGCGCGGTCAGCAGCAACAGCCCCAGCCGCTCGGCGGCGATCTCGGCGTCCGCGACCCGCCGCTGGACCAGCCCCGCAACCGTCTCGTCGGCGGTGCCCTCCTCCAGCCGGCCCTGGATCAGCAGCGCCGTCTCGTGCAGCCGCGCGGTGCCCTCGCGCACCTCCGCCAGCGCCCGGTCCGCCTCCTGCGGTCCGGCGTCGAGGAGCACCAGCTGCGCCGCCACCAGCTGGGCCAGCCGGGCGCGGAACGCCTCGCGCAGCCGGTTCAGGATCCCTGCCGGCGTCTGCGGCACCAGCACGAACCGCACCACCGCGCTGGACACGAACGCCACGGCGATGGCCACGTACAGGTGCGGCAGGTCGGAGACGGTCGCGCCGACGAACAGGGACAGGAAGTACACCTGGAAGGCGATGAGCCCGAGCGCCGTACCCCGGTCGCCGAACCGTCGGCCGTAGACGGCGCAGAAGATGAGCGCGACGAAGAACAGGTCACCGGCGACCACATGGGAGTGCAGCAGCGCCGCCAGCGTCACGGAAGCCAGCGCCACCGGCAGGCCCAGGGCCAGCGTGACCGCCTGCGGCCCGCGCTGCTTCTCCCGGATGGCGAAGGTGGCGACCATCGCCGCGATGGCCCCCGCCACCAGATGGGGTACGTCGGCCCCCAACAGCCCGAGCACCGCGAGCGCGAGGGCGATCGCGCCCGCGGTGCGCAGCCCGGCGGTCAGCCGCAGCAGGCCCGGATCGGAGGCCGCGACGCGGTCGCGCAGCCGTACCCGGTCCGGCCCCGGCGCCGCTCTCACGCCGGTGCGCTCACTGCGCCCGGCCGTCGGTCCCCTCGATGTGCTCCCGCAGCTGGTCCGGCGTCAGATACGCGTCGGTGTACTCGAAGTCCTTCAGCTTGGCGGGCTTGCGGGCCTGGAAGCCGGTGCGCACGAAATCGTCACCGGCGACCGCGTTGAGGAACCAGTTCGTCATCACCCGCGTCTTGGCGACGTTGGTGCGCAGCGCCGACCAGTGGTAGCCGCGGGCCACCGCCTGGGCGGGCAGGCCCCGCAGCTCGATGCCGAGCGGTTTGGAGACCGCGTCCCGGCCGCCGAGGTCGACCACCAGACCGAGGTCCTTGTGCGCGTACGGCTTGAGCGGCTGGTTGCGCAGCGCCGCGAGGACGTTGTCGGCGACGATCCGGCCCTGGCGCATGGCGTGCTGGGCGGTGGGCGGGCAGATCGCGCCCTCCTCGCCCTTGACCTCGTCCGGCACCGCCGCGGCGTCGCCGAGCGCGAACACGCCGTCGCGGCCCGGCAGCGTCATCTCCGGGGTCACCGCCAGCCGGCCGCGGACCGTCTCCGCGTCGAGCGTGCGGATCAGCGGGCTCGCGACGACCCCCGCGGTCCAGATCAGGGTGCGGGTGGGGATCACCCGGCCGTCGGTGAAGGTGACCTCCTCCGGGCCCGCCTTGGCGATGGAGACGCCGAGCGAGATCTCGATGCCCCGCTTGCGCAGCACCTGCTGGGCGCTTGCGCCCAGCTTCTCGCCCAGTTCGGGCATCAGCTTCGGCGCGATGTCGATCAGATGCCACTTGATCAGATGCGGGTCCAGCCGCGGGTAGCGCTTGACGGCGGCGCGCGTGAGCCGGTTCAGGCAGGCCGCCGTCTCGGTGCCCGCGTAACCGCCGCCGACCACCACGAACTGCAGCCGCGACGCCCGCTCCACCGGATCGTCGCTGGCGTCGGCGAGGTCCAGCTGGGAGATGACGTGGTCGCGGATGTAGGCGGCCTCGGCGAGCGTCTTCATGCCGTACGCGTTGTCGGTGAGGCCCGGGATGTCGAAGGTGCGGGTGATGCTGCCGGGGGCCAGCACGATGTAGTCGTACGGCTCGTTGACCAGCTCGTCGGTGATCGTGCGGATGACACAGACCTTCGCCGCGAGGTCCACACCGATGGCGCCGCCCGGGATGATCCGGGTGCGGTACTTCTTGCTGCGGCGCAGCGACAGGGCGATCGACTGGGGCGTGAGCACGCCGGAGGCGACCTGCGGGAGCAGGGGCAGGTAGAGCTGGTAGGCGAACGGCGTCACCAGGGTGACGTCGGCCTCGTCGCGGGCGAGTGTGCGTTCCAAGCGGCGGACGCACTCGACTCCGGCGAAGCCTGCGCCAACCACCAGGATCCTGGGTCGTGTCACGATGTTCTTCCCTTCTGCGGCTCCAGGCGGTCTGCCTCGACGTCGTGCGCCTGCCCCTGGATCGCTGCTTCGCACCTCATCGATCCCACCGCGCTCACGGCCGCCGCGCCAGTCGGGAGCGGCAGGCAGATGAACCCGCCTGCCGCGACACCCCTCAGCGGAACACGTTGTCGGTGTCGTCCCACTGCGCCCACTCCTCCGACAGGTTCTCCCTGGGAGTGCGCGTGCGCGCCTGGTACATCGCGTCGATCTCCAGCGCGTAGTGGCGCACGATCGCGTCCCTGCGCAGCTTCATCGACGGCGTCAGCAGGCCGTTGGACAGGTCGAACGGCTGCGCCAGCACCCGGAACACCCGGATGGACTCCGACCGCGACACCGCGCTGTTGGCGGCGGCCACGGCCCGCGCGACCTCCTCCCGCAGCGCGTTCGCCTCCCGGGCGTCCCGGCTCGGCGCGTCGGTGCGCGGCACCTGGGTTCCGCGCCACCACCGCACGAAGTCCGGATCCAGCGTGATCAGTGCGCCGACGCAGGGCCGGTTGTCGCCGACCACCACCGCCTGATGGATCATCGGGTGCACGGTCAGCCGCTGCTCCAGGGCGGCCGGGGAGACGCTCTTGCCGCTGCTGGTGATGACGACGTCCTTCTTGCGCCCGGTGATCGTCAGATAGCCGTCGGCGTCGAGGAGCCCGAGGTCCCCGGTGGCCAGCCAGCCGCCGCGCAGCGCGGCCCGCGTGGCCGCCTCCTCGCCCGCGTAGCCCTGGAACACCGCCGGGCCGCGCACCAGGATCTCGCCGTCGTCCGCCACCCGCACGTCCATGCCCGGCAGGACCTTGCCGACCGTGCCCGACCGCTCCCGGCCCGGCGGCTGCGCCGTGATCCCGCCGCTGGTCTCGGTCAGGCCGTAGCCGTCGTTGACGTAGATCCCGATGCCCTCGTAGAAGAGGGAGAGGTCGCGGTTCAGCGGCGAGCCGCCGGATGTCGCCAGCTGCACCCTGCCGCCCAGCGCCTCCCGGAGCCTGCGGTACACCGTCCGTTCGTACAGGGCGTGCTGGAGCCGCAGATCGAGGCCGGGCCCGGGGCCCTCGCCGAGCCGCGCGCGCTCCACGGCTGCGGCGAAGTCGCGTGCCGTGCCGGCCGCCCGTTCGAAGAGGGCGCCGCGGCCCGACTCCCGGGCGGTGCGCAGGAAATTCTTGTAGATCCTCTCGAACACCGAGGGGACGGCACACAGATACGTGGGGCGGAAGGAGCGCAGAGCCGCGGACAGGCTGGCCTCGGTCAGATCGGGCTCGTGGCCCATCAGCATGCCGCCGCGCAGGCACAGCCCCTGCACCATCAGGCCGTACACATGGGAGAACGGCAGAAAGGCGAGCACCGACGCCTGCCCGCCCGGCGGCACCACCAGGTGGCCCCAGCCCGCGAGCAGCGTGTCGCAGGAGCTTGCCAGGTTGCGGTGGCTCAGCGCGCACCCCAGGGGGTGGCCCGTGGTGCCGGAGGTGTAGGCGATGACGGCCGTGGAGTCCGGCAGCACGATACGGCGCAGCGAGTCGACCGTGGCCTGCGGCACGAACTCGCCCCGCGCCACCAGGTCGTCGAGCGCCCCCGCGTCCAGCTGCCACACATGGCGCAGCCGGGGCAGTGAGGCACACACCGAGCCGACCGTCATGACCGCCTGCTCGTCCTCGACCACCACACCCACGCAGCCGGAGTCCCGCAGGATCCACTCCACCTGGTCGCGCGAGGAGGTCGGATAGACGGGGACCACCTCGGCGCCCACCGCCCACAGGGCGTAGCCGAGAACCGTCCACTCGTACCGGGTGCGCGCCATGATCGCCACGCGGTGGCCGGGCGAGATCCCGGACGCGATCAGCCCCTTGGCCAGGTCCACCACCGTGTCCCGCAGCTCCACCGCGGTGATCTCCTCCCAGGCGGAGGAGTCCGGGGAGCGGCGGGCGAGCACCGGCAGGGTGGGATCGAGGGCGGCCCGTTCGAAGATGCCGTCGGCGAGGCCGCCGGCCGGCGGCGAAGAGATCGCGGGAGCCTGGGCGAGGTCGCGCATGCGCAGCTCCTGAGCTGTACGGGGTGTGACGCCACCGACGAGCAGAGTTATCGGCGGTGCTCGAATGTAGCCCAGGTACGAGCGAACCGTGCCGGAATCCGACAACCGGGCCGGACCGATGATCCGGGCGCGTTCGGGGACCCGGAGGCCATGAGCCACTGGAACCCCGATCAGGAGCCCGAGCGCACGGGCCGGGCCAAGGCGCCGCTGGTCCTCATCCTCGTGCTCGCCGCGCTCTGCGCGGCCTTCTTCCTGGCCTACGCCCTGGTACTGCTGCTGTGACCGGCGCGCGCCTCACCCCTGGGTGTGCCGCACGCACTCGGTGACGACCTCCCGCAGATCGCCGGTGCGCCGCAACAGCTCGCGCTGCACTCGGGCCCCGTTGCCGCGCCCCAGCAGGCCGGCGACGCAGTCCCGGGCGCGGTCGAGGTCGCCGCAGTCCGCCAGCGCGTCCGCGACATGGTCCAGCAGGACCTGGAGCACGGCCTGCGCGGGCATGCGCCGCATGGTCACGGGATGCAGCAGCTCGTCCGTCAGCCCGTCCCGGGCGGCCTGCCAGGCGGCCAGCCGCAGCACGCTCACGCTGTGCTCGGCCGGATCCCGGCCGGCCCGCCACTCGCGTGCGGCGGTCTCGACCAGGCCGCGGGCGAGAGTGGCGATGAGGACGGCCGTCTCGGCGTGCAGACACACGTCCGCGACGCGGATCTCCACCGTCGGATTGTTCCGGGACAGTCGTGCGTCGAAGTAGACCATCGCCTTGTCGAGGATCACTCCGGTGGCGATCATGTCCGCGATCACCTGGTGATACCGCTCGGCGGATCCGAAGACCTCGGTCGCACCGGCCGACGGCCACCGCTGCCACACCCGGCTGCGGTAACTGCTGTATCCGGTGTCCTGACCCTGCCAGAACGGAGAGTTGGCGCTCACGGCCGCCAGCACCGACAGCCACGGCCGCAGCCGGTCGATGACGGCGACGCCCTCCTCGTCGGAGTCGACGCACACATGGACATGGCAGCCGAGGACGAGCTGTTCCTGGGTCGCGATGCCGAACTGGTCCGCCATCCACTGGTAGCGGCGGTTCGCACCGACGGAGGGACTGACCGGCAGCGGGGAGGTGGCCAGCGCGGCGACGGCGCAGCCGATCCCGCCGGCGTGCCGCGCCGCCTCCTTGCGGCACCGGACGATCTCCCTGCCCAGGGCGTCCATGTCGCACTGCGGATGCGTGGCGAACTCCAGCATCTGGTTGTGCAGTTCCTTCTCGAACACGCCGTCCCCGTCCGCGTGGTCCAGCGCGGCCCGGGCGAGGACCGCGGCGGACAGGGCCCGCGGCTCGCCCGTCTCCGGGTCGACAAGGAGGAGCTCCTCCTCCACTCCGACGGTGCGCACGTGAGGCAGCCCTTCTGTGGTGCGAGGACGAGGATTGCTCGTCGTACGCCCCGACTGCCCCGTTCACGGCATGCGGACACCTGCCGGCGCTGCGCGGGCCTCAGCCGGGGTACGGCGTCAGCCACACCGTGGCCAGCGGAGGCAGGGTCAGCCGGATGCTGCCCTCCTCCGGCTTGACCGGGTCGGGCCGGGTGACGTCACTGCCGCCGTAGCGGGCGGCGTCGGTGTTGAGGATCTCCTGCCAGGCGGGGATCTCCTCGGGAGCCCACAGGCCGTAGTCGTGGCGGACCACCGGGGAGAAGTTCGACACCGCCAGCAGCGGGGTGCCCTCCGCGTCGTACCTCAGGAACGCGAAGACGTTGTCCTCGGCCGCGTCCCCGGCCACCCACCGGAAGCCGCCCGGGTCGGTGTCGCGCTGCCACAGGGCCGGGATCGCGCGGTACGCGGAGTTGAGGTCGCGCACCAGGTCCCGGACGCCGCGGTGGTCGGCCTCGGCGCTGTAGCCCGGGTCCAGCAGCCACCAGTCCGGGCCCTGGGCCTCGGCCCATTCCGCCCCTTGAGCAAACTCCTGTCCCATGAACAGCAGTTGTTTACCGGGGTGGGCCCACATGAAGCCCAGATACGCGCGGTGGTTGGCGCGCTGCTGCCACCAGTCGCCCGGCATCTTCGACACCAGCGCCTGCTTGCCGTGGACGACCTCGTCGTGCGAGATGGGCAGCACGTAGTTCTCGCTGTAGGCGTACACCATCGAGAAGGTCATCTCGTTGTGGTGGTACTTGCGGTGGACCGGCTCATGAGCCATGTAGCCCAGCGAGTCGTGCATCCAGCCCATGTTCCACTTCAGGCCGAAACCCAGCCCCCCGCTGTCGGTGGGCCGGGTCACCCCGTCCCACGCCGTGGACTCCTCCGCGATCGTCACCACGCCCGGCGAACGCCGGTACACCGTCGCGTTCATCTCCCTGAGGAACGCCACCGCGTCCAGATCCTCCCGGCCCCCGTACACATTGGGCGTCCACTGGCCGGAGTCGCGCGAGTAGTCCAGGTAGAGCATCGAGGCGACCGCGTCCACCCGCAGCCCGTCGATGTGGAACTCCTCGCACCAGTACACCGCGTTGGCGACCAGGAAGTTGCGCACCTCCACACGCCCGAAGTCGAACTCGTACGTCCCCCAGTCCGGATGCTCCGCCCGCCGGTCGTCCCCCGGCTCGTACAGCGGCTCCCCGTCGAACCGGGCCAGCGCCCAGTCGTCCTTCGGGAAGTGCGCCGGCACCCAGTCCATGATCACGCCGAGGCCCGCCCGGTGCAGCGCGTCGATCAGGTACTTGAGGTCGTCGGGCGTACCGAGACGCGACATCGCAGCGTAGAAACCGGTGATCTGGTAACCCCAGGAGCCCGAGAACGGGTGATGGGCCACCGGCATGAACTCCACATGCGTGAAGCCGAGATCGGCCACGTACGCCGGGAGCACCTCGGCCAGCTCACGGTAGGAAAGCCCGGGCCGCCAGGACGGAAGATGCACCTCGTACACCGAGAACGGCGCCACGTGCACCGGGACGTCACCCCGGTGCGCCATCCACTCCTCGTCGCCCCACTCGTAGCGCGAGGAGTGCACGATCGAGGCGGTGTCCGGCGGGATCTCCGCGTACCGCGCCATCGGGTCGGCCTTGAGGAAACGGTGGCCGTGCCGGGAGTGGATCTCGAACTTGTACCGGGTGCCCTCGCCGATCCCGGGCAGGAACAGCTCCCACACCCCGGACGCGCCGAGGGAACGCATCGGGAACGCGGTGCCGTCCCAGTGGGTGAAGTCCGCGGCGACCCGCACGCCCTGGGCGTTCGGCGCCCACACGGTGAACCGGGTGCCGGTCACTCCCTGGTGCGTCATCGGCTCGGCGCCGAGCGCCTTCCACAGCTGCTCGTGCCGGCCCTCGCGGATGAGATGGAGGTCCAGCTCACCGAGTGCGGGCAGGAACCGGTACGGGTCCTCGACCTCGTGCTCCCCGTCCGCGTACGACACCAGCAGCGTGTACGCGGGGATCGCGGCCAGCGGCAGTACGCCGGAGAACAGGCCGTCCTCGTTCGAGGCGAGGCGTCTGGGCTCGCCGTCGACCACGACGCTCACCGCACGGGCGAACGGCCGCAGCGTCCGGAAGGCGATCCCGCCCGGGACCGGGTGGGCGCCGAGCAGCGCGTGCGGGTCGTGGTGGGCGCCGGCCAGCAGGCGCCACCGGTCGTCGGGGTCCAGGGGCGGAGCCGGGGCGCAGCGGGCCGGTCCGGAGGGTTCGGGGAGCGAAGTGTCGCGCAGTGCCATGGTGTTCAGCCTCCCCGCACGGCGAGACGTTCGATCGCCGCCATAGGAACGGGAAGCCAGTCCGGTCGGTGTCTGGCTTCGTACAGGACCTCGTACACGGCCCGGTCGGTCTCGTAGGCCCGGAGCAGGCCGTGCTTCTTGCGCGGGTCCCAGCCGGCAGCGGCGGCGTAGCCCGCGCAGAACGCCTCCCGGCAGCGGCGGGCCCACTCCGGCCGCCAGGGCCGGCGCTGGCGCGCCGCGTAGTCGAAGGAGCGCAGCATGCCCGCGATGTCCCGCACGGGGGAGTGGGCGCTGCGCCGTTCGGCGAGCGGGCGCGACGGCTCGCCCTCGAAGTCGATGACGAACCACTCGCGGCCGGCCCGCAGCACCTGCCCCAGGTGCAGATCTCCGTGGATGCGCTGGGCAGCCGGGCCGGGATCGCACGTGGTGAGCGCGCCGAACGCGGTCCGCAGCCCGGGCACGAAGGGCTGGAGCGCCGGCACGCAGTGCGCCGCGGCGTCCAGCCGCTCGGTCATCGCCGCCGCCGTCCGGGCGTTCTCGCGGCGGGCCCCGGACGGGAACGCCGAGGCGAGTGCCAGATGCACCTCCGCGGTCGCCCGGCCCAGCTGGTGCGCCTCCGCCGTGAAGTCGTCACCGGCGGCGAGCGCCTCCAGCGCCAGGGTCCAGCCGTCGGTCGCGTTGCGCAGGAACGGCTGGAGGACGCCGAGCGTCGCGTCCCACGGACGCGTCGTACGGAACCAGGCGACGGGCGCCGGGACACGCCGGCAGCCCTGCCGGGCGAGCGCACCCGGCACCTCCAGGTCCGGGTTGACACCGGGCTGGATGCGCCGGAACACCTTCAGCACCAGCGCGTCGCCGTACACCAGCGAGGAGTTGGACTGCTCGGCGTCCATCAGCCGCGGCGTCAGTCCGGCGGGCAGCGCGGGCGCGGACGGGCTGGACTCGAAGCACAGCGGACCGGCCGTACCGGGGTGCCGCAGCCGGTCCAGGAGCATCTGCGCCGACCGGAGGTCCTGCAACGCGTCGTAGACCGTCAGACCCGCCAGGGGGCCCTCCTCGGCCCGCCCGATCAGGGCACGCCCCAGGCGCGGCGAGGGGTGCTCGCGCACACCGAGCAGCAGCTGGTAGCAGTCGCCCGCCGGGACCGGGCCGGTGCCGCCGGGTGCGGGCACCGGCACATGGCCCGCGTGGACCAGCAGATGCAGACAGCCCGGGAACAGCTCGGTCATGGACAGCAGGGCCAGGTCCGTGACGGGCCGGTCCTTGCCCGCGAACCAGCGCTGGCGCGGCAGCCACTGACGCAGCAGCCCGCCGAGCGAGGCCATGATGTCGGCCACGGCCGACGGACTCGGTTGCAGGAATGCGGTCTTCGGCATGGTGACGCGTCCTTTCGTCGGCACACGCTCAAGGGCACACACTCAAGATCGGCGTCGGATGCGGCCCGCGACCCGGGAGAGCCGGAACCAGTAGAAGCCGTGTCCCGCCAGGGTCAGCAGATACGGCAGTTCGCCGATGGCCGGGAACCGCACCCCGCCGAACAGCTCGACCGGATGCCGCCCGTCGAACTCCCGCAGATCGAGCTCGGTGGGCTGCGCGAAGCGGGAGAAGTTGTTGACGCACAGGACGAGGTCGTCCTCGTACTCGCGCAGGAAGGCCAGCACCGCCGGGTTCGAGGACTGCAGCTCGGTGAACGAGCCGAGGCCGAACGCGGGGTTCTGCTTGCGGATCTCGATCATGCGGCGGGTCCAGTGCAGCAGCGAGGACGGCGACGCCATGGCCGCCTCCACATTGATGACCTGGTGACCGTAGACCGGGTCCATGATCGTGGGGAGGAAGAGGCGGCCGGGGTCGGCCGTCGAGAAGCCGGCGTTGCGGTCGGGGGTCCACTGCATGGGGGTGCGGACGGCGTCGCGGTCGCCGAGCCAGATGTTGTCGCCCATGCCGATCTCGTCGCCGTAGTAGAGGATCGGCGAGCCGGGCAGGGCGAGGAGCAGGGCGGTGAAGAGTTCGATCTGGTTGAGGTCGTTGTCGAGGAGCGGGGCCAGGCGGCGGCGGATGCCGATGTTGGCGCGCATCCGCGGGTCCTTGGCGTACTCGGCCCACATGTAGTCGCGTTCCTCGTCGGTAACCATCTCCAGGGTCAGCTCGTCGTGGTTGCGCAGGAAGATGCCCCACTGGCAGCCGGAGGGGATGGCGGGCGTCTTGGCGAGGATTTCCGAGACGGGGTACCGCGATTCGCGGCGCACCGCCATGAAGATGCGCGGCATGACCGGGAAGTGGAAGGCCATGTGGCATTCGTCGCCACCCGAGGCGTAGTCGCCGAAGTAGTCGACGACGTCCTCCGGCCACTGATTGGCCTCCGCCAGCAGCACCGTGTCGGGGTACATCGCGTCGATCTCGCGCCGTACGCGCCTGAGGAACTCGTGCGTGGCGGGGAGGTTCTCGCAGTTGGTGCCCTCCTCGGCGTACAGGTAGGGCACGGCGTCGAGCCGGAAGCCGTCGATGCCCAGGTCCAGCCAGAAGCGCAGGGCGCCCAGGATCTCCTCCTGCACGGCCGGGTTCTCGTAGTTGAGGTCCGGCTGGTGGGAGAAGAAGCGGTGGAAGAAGTACTGTTCCCGGACCGGGTCGAAGGTCCAGTTGGAGGCCTCGGTGTCGACGAAGATGATCCGCGCGTCGGCGTACTGCTTGTCGTCGTCGGCCCACATGTAGAAGTCGCCGTAGGGCCCGTCCGGGTCCTTCCTCGACTCCTGGAACCACGGGTGCTGGTCGCTGGTGTGGTTCATCACGAAGTCGATGATCACGCGCATACCGCGCTGGTGGGCGGCGTCCACGAACTCGACGAAGTCGGCGAGGTCACCGAACTCGGGCAGTACGGCGGTGTAGTCGGAGACGTCGTAACCGCCGTCCCGCAGCGGGGACTTGAAGAACGGCGGCAGCCACAGGCAATCCACGCCCAGCCACTGGAGATAGTCCAGCTTGGCGGTCAGGCCCTTGAGGTCACCGACGCCGTCGCCGTTGCTGTCCTGGAAGGAGCGCACGAGCACCTCGTAGAACACGGCGCTCTTGAACCAGTCGGGATGCCGGTCCTTGGCCGGGGTGTCCTCGAAGGTGTCCTGGACGGGCTCGTTGACAGTCATGACGCTGTAGACCCTCCGATCTGCGGCGAGGCGGGCGAGGCCTGGACGTGGAGCACGTGCGCGGGTGCCCTGCCGGGCTCAAGGCGCACATAGTTGGTCCTGCCCCATTGGTAGGTCTCACCCGTCAGTTCGTCGTGCACGGACAGGGTTCCGTCGAGGTCCAGGCCGAGTTGCGGCATGTCCAACGAGACCGTCGCCTCCTGGGTGTGGTGGGGGTCGAGGTTGACGACCACCAGAACCGTGTCCTCACCGGCGCGCTTGCTGTAGGCGATGACGGCGTCGTTGTCGGTCCGGTGGAAGCGGAGGTTCCTGAGGCGGTGCAGCGCGGGGTGGCGGCGGCGGACGGCGTTCAGCTTGGTGATCAGTGGAGCGATGGTGTCGGCGGTTTCCCAGTCGCGTGGCCTGAGTTGGTACTTCTCGGAGTGGAGGTATTCCTCGCTGCCCTCGCGCAGGGGGGTGTTCTCGCACAGTTCGTAGCCGCTGTAGACGCCCCAGGTGGGGGAGAGGGTGGCGGCGAGGACGGCGCGGAGTTCGAAGGCGGGGCGGCCGCCGTGCTGGAGGAAGGCGTGCAG
>NZ_JBFBLP010000025.1:0-98216 GCF_040686775.1 Streptomyces sp. NPDC079141
ACCTGGCGCCGACACCATCAAGCTGTCGCGCGAGCCTGCCACCAGCACCGACACGTCCTCCAAGATCAGCCATGACCAGATCTACAACTGCCGTGACTGAGGCTGGCAGGGTCGCCGGGCCCACTGTGACCGTGGTTGCGCAGAGTGACAGAGGAAGAGAGAACATCCCGCGTCGGCCGTCGGCGCGGGATGTTCGTGTGCGGGCTGCGGGTGAGTGGGGCTGACGCCTAGAGCGGACAACGGACAGGATGAACGACCCTCATAAGCTCGCGGCCAATCCCTGTCCCTGCGGCCGCTTCTCCCGTACCGACGACTTCTGCGAGTGCCCGCCCGCCACGATCCGCCGCTACCAGGCCCGGCTGTCCGGGCCGCTGCTCGACCGGGTCGACCTGCGGGTGGGGGTGGACCGGGTCACCCGCGCCGAGCTCACCGAGCGCGGGGCCCGGGGCGAGTCCACGGCGACGGTCGCCGACCGGGTGCGGGCGGCCAGGGAGCGGGCGGCGGCCCGGATGGCGGGGACCCCGTGGCGGACCAACAGCGAGGTGCCGGGACGGGAGCTGCGCAGCCGGTGGCAGTCGGCTCCCGGCGCGATGGAGGAGGCCGAGCGCAACCTCGAACGGGGTGTGCTGACCGCCCGCGGCCTCGACCGCGTCCTGCGCGTCGCCTGGACCGTCGCCGACCTCGTCGGCCACGACCGACCCGACGCCAGCGACGTCGCCCTGGCCCTGCAACTGCGCACCGGGGTCCCGCGGGGCGTCCCCATGGCCATCGGGGCGCTGACGTGACCGGCGGCGGCGAAGCGGACGGCGAGCGGGTCGGCCGGGTGTTCCTCGGGCGGGTCGTCGAGCCCGGCGACGAGGTCGGCGGGCGGTGGGTGCGGGAGTGGGGGGTCGCGGAGGTGGTGCGGCGGCTGCGCGGGAGAGGGGCGCGGCCCGCCGGCATCAGCGACAAGCGGTGGGCCGGGCTGCTGGCCCGGGCCGAGCGGGCCGAGCCCGAGCGGGACCTCGCCCTGGCCGGGGACGCGGGCATGCGCTTCGTGTGCCCCGGAGACGCCGAGTGGCCGGGCCAGCTCGACGACCTCGGCGACGCCCGCCCTCTGGGCCTGTGGGTACGGGGGCGGCCCAGCCTGCGGATGTGGGCGCTGCGATCCGTCGCCGTCGTGGGCGCCCGCGCCTGCACCGAGTACGGCGCGCACATGGCCGCCACCCTCGCCGCCGGACTCGCCGAACGCGGCTGGGTGGTCGTCTCCGGCGGGGCCTACGGCGTCGACGGCGCCGCCCACAGAGGTGCGCTCGGCGCAGGCGGTGCCACCGTCGCCGTACTCGCCTGCGGCATCGACCGGCCCTATCCGCGCGGGCACGCCCAGTTGATCGGCAGGATCGCGGAACAGGGGCTCGTCGTAGGCGAGTTGCCGCCCGGCGACCATCCGACGCCGAGCCGTTTCATCGTGCGCAACCGGGTCATCGCCGCGCTCACCAGGGGCACCGTCGTCGTCGAGGCGGCGCATCGCAGTGGCTCGCTGGTCACGGCACGCGCGGCGCAGCGGCTGGGGCGCCACACGATGGGCGTGCCGGGACCGGCCACCAGCGCTCTGTCCGCCGGTGTGCACGAACTGCTGCGCGGGGACGCGGCGCTGGTCACCGATGCCGCGGAAGTCGTGGAGCTGGTGGGGGACATGGGAGAGCTCGCCCCGGACCGGCGCGGGCCCGTGCTGCCGCGCGACCTGCTGGAACCCGCCGCCCGCGGTGTTCTCGCCGCGCTGCCCGGCGCCCGCGCGGCGCCGGTGGACGAGATCGCCCGCGGCGCGCAGACGACGCAGGACGACGCCATCGCCAGACTGTACGAACTCCGATCACTTGGTTACGTCGAACGACACGGCGATGGCTGGAAGTTGACACGCCAGGCGTTGATCTCGGTCCGTGGCGAGGGAGGCCGATGTTGACCGAGCGTGTTCGGCCGTCCGAGGGAACCCCGAAGCCCTTGGAAATCCCCGCAGTTGACGTCAGTGACCGATCACGCAGAGCGACCGGCAGGTCCGTGGGGGGTCCTAGCGGAACGTATCTGCGCACACTTCACGCCTTGCCCTTCGCACACCGCGACACTCCAGTCACGCTACGCTCACGAGGATTCCGGCGCAGACCGGCAACTCGACACCAGATCCCCATCAGACCGACAGCTCACCCAGGCAGCCCCACTTCACGGCAGAACGGCACAAGGCGACGAATGCCCCAGCACACCTCCGGGTCCGACCGGGCGGCCATCCCCCCAGCCGCCCGCGACGGTGGCAGCGTGCGGCCGCCCGCTCCCTCGACGCTCGACGAGCTGTGGCGGTCGTACAAGGCGACGGGGGACGAGCGGCTGCGCGAGCAGCTGATCCTGCACTACTCGCCGCTGGTGAAGTACGTGGCGGGGCGGGTGAGCGTCGGGCTCCCGCCCAATGTGGAGCAGGCCGACTTCGTGTCCTCCGGGGTCTTCGGGCTCATCGACGCGATCGAGAAGTTCGACATCGACCGGGAGATCAAGTTCGAGACGTACGCGATCACGCGGATCCGGGGCGCGATGATCGACGAGCTGCGGGCCCTCGACTGGATTCCGCGCTCGGTGCGGCAGAAGGCGCGGAACGTGGAGCGGGCGTACGCCACGCTGGAGGCGCGGCTGAGACGGACGCCGTCGGAGGGCGAGGTGGCCGCCGAGATGGGCATCGCGGTGGACGAACTCCACGCGGTCTTCAGCCAGTTGTCGCTGGCCAACGTGGTGGCGCTGGAGGAGCTGCTGCACGTCGGGGGCGAGGGCGGCGACCGGCTCAGCCTCATGGACACGCTGGAGGACACGGCCGCGGACAATCCGGTGGAGGTGGCCGAGGACCGGGAGCTGCGGCGGTTCCTGGCACGGGCCATCAACACCCTGCCCGAGCGGGAGAAGACCGTCGTCACGCTGTACTACTACGAGGGCCTCACGCTCGCCGAGATCGGCAATGTGCTCGGCGTGACCGAGAGCCGGGTCAGTCAGATCCACACCAAGTCGGTGCTCCAGCTGCGCGCGAAGCTGGCGAGTTTCGGCCGTTGACCGACCCCGTGTTCGCTGCTCTGACCTCGACGAATCGTGCCTGCTTGACCCGAGTCACTCCCGCTGGGGGTGGCACGTCCGTAGAGTGGTTGACGTGCCAAGGATTCGAGCGGCCTCCGTGGCCGAGCACCGGTCGATGCAGCGAGCCGCCCTGCTGGACGCGGCTCGTTCCCTGTTGTCCGAGGGCGGGACGGAGGCGTTGACCTTCCCGGCCCTCGCCGAGCGGACGGGGCTTGCCAGGTCGTCCGTCTACGAATACTTCCGGTCGCGGGCCGCCGTGGTCGAGGAGCTGTGCGCGGTCGACTTCCCCGTCTGGGCGGCTGAGGTCGAGGCGGCAATGGCCGCGGCTCAGGAGCCGGAGGCCAAGGTCGAGGCGTATGTGCGCCGGCAGCTGGCGCTGGTCGGTGACCGGCGACACCGGGCCGTGGTCGCCATCTCCGCGAGCGAGCTGGACGCGGGGGCCCGGGAGAAGATCCGGGCGGCACACGGCGGGCTCGTCGCGATGATCGTCGAGGCTCTCGGGGACATGGGGCACGCCGAGCCCCGGCTGGCGGCGATGCTGCTCCAGGGCGTGGTGGACGCGGCCGTGCGGCGGATCGAGCTGGGGGCTGCGGAGGATCCCTCGGCGATCACGGACGCCGCGGTTTCCATGGCGTTGCGGGGGGTTCGCGGCTGAGTCCGGCGGGGGTGGCTCGCGCGACCCGGTGCTGACGGGGTGCCGCGGGTTGGTGCCGACCGGGGGTGGGTCGCGCAGCCCGGCGCCGGCGGGGCGCCGGCTCTCCGTGGCAGCGGGGCTGCCCCAGCGGCACGACCGCCCGCAGGGTCGACGGCTGCACCGTCTGCCGGGGCGGGCGTTGTGGCTCACGGGAGTGGTACGCCCAGTACCGGGAGCAGTCTCGATCTGCCCCCGTGCAGGAGCCACGGCGGCAGCAGCGACAGCGGGTTCAGATACGTCCTGCCGCTCAGCAGGCCCCAGTGCACGCAACCCGTCGCGCAGTGCGGTCCCGCTTGTTCCACCGTCCCCACCACCTCGCCCGCCGCCACCTCGTCGCCCTTGCGCACCGAGGGGTGCAGCGGCTCGTACGTAGTCCGTAGGGGTGGTGTGCCCGTGGCGGTCAGTTCCACCGAGACCACGCCCCGTCCCGCCACGCGCCCCGCGAAGGAGACCCGGCCCGCCGCCACCGCCCGTACCGGAGTGCCGGGTGCGGCCGCCAGGTCCACCCCGCGGTGGCCGCGGGCGTAGGGCGTAGGCGGGGGTTCCCAGCCGCGCAGCACGGCGGGGCGTGTGCCGACCGGCCAGGCGCGGGCCACGGCAGGCACGGGCGTCTCGGCGCCCACCGTGGTCAGGGGCGTCCCACCGCCCGTCATCGTCAGCAGCAGTGCCGACACCACCGTGGCCACCGCGCTCATCCATCGTTGCGCTCGCATGCCGGAAGGCTCGCCCACCGGCGGAGATCACGGCCGGGATCTGTGGACCACCGCCTGGTTGTGGACAGCCGCGTCACCCGCTGCCTCGCGGGTCCCGTACACTTCTTCTGGCGATCCGGGTCACCGGGTCGACTTCGCACGCCCCGACATCGGGTCGACAAAACGACCTGTTGTCAGCGCTCCTCGGTCCTTTGCGGCACGGCGCACGCGGGCGTCAGGCGCGGGAGCCGTCCGGCTTCCGCGGCACAACCGAGAAACTCAAGGAGAACGGCCATGGCCGTCGTCACGATGCGGGAGCTGCTGGAGAGCGGCGTCCACTTCGGTCACCAGACCCGTCGCTGGAACCCGAAGATGAAGCGCTTCATCTTCACCGAGCGCAACGGCATCTACATCATCGACCTGCTCCAGTCGCTGTCGTACATCGACCGCGCCTACGAGTTCGTCAAGGAGACCGTCGCCCACGGCGGCACGGTCATGTTCGTCGGCACGAAGAAGCAGGCGCAGGAGGCCATCGCCGAGCAGGCCACCCGCGTCGGCATGCCCTACGTCAACCAGCGCTGGCTGGGCGGCATGCTCACCAACTTCTCCACCGTCTACAAGCGTCTGCAGCGCCTCAAGGAGCTTGAGCAGATCGACTTCGAGGACGTCGCCGCTTCCGGTCTGACCAAGAAGGAGCTTCTCGTGCTCTCGCGCGAGAAGGCCAAGCTGGAGAAGACCCTCGGTGGTATCCGCGAGATGCAGAAGGTGCCCAGCGCCGTCTGGATCGTGGACACCAAGAAGGAGCACATCGCGGTCGGCGAGGCCCGCAAGCTCAACATCCCGGTCGTCGCCATCCTCGACACCAACTGTGACCCCGACGAGGTCGACTACAAGATCCCGGGCAACGACGACGCGATCCGCTCCGTCACCCTGCTCACCCGTGTGATCGCCGACGCCGTCGCCGAGGGCCTCATCGCCCGCAGCGGTGTGGCCACCGAGGGCAAGGGCGAGAAGGCCGCGGGCGAGCCGCTTGCCGAGTGGGAGCGCGACCTGCTTGAGGGCGAGAAGAAGACCGAGGAGGCTCCGGCTGCCGCCGAGGCCCCCGCCGAGGCCCCGGCTGAGGCTGCTGCCGAGGCCCCGGCCGCTGAGGCCCCGGCCGCCGAGGCCGAGCAGGCCTGACCCCTCACCCCTTCGGGTCTTTGACGGCGGGGGCCGACCAGCCCCCGCCGTTTGGCCCGTAGATCTTCAGACTTCGAGAGAGATTCCAGGAATCATGGCGAACTACACCGCCGCCGACGTCAAGAAGCTCCGTGAGCTCACGGGCGCCGGCATGATGGACTGCAAGAAGGCCCTGGACGAGGCCGACGGCAACGTCGACAAGGCCGTCGAGGCGCTGCGCATCAAGGGCCAGAAGGGTGTCGCCAAGCGCGAGGGCCGCTCCGCCGAGAACGGCGCCGTGGTCTCCCTCATCGCCGACGACAACACCTCCGGTGTCCTGGTCGAGCTGAAGTGCGAGACGGACTTCGTCGCCAAGGGCGAGAAGTTCCAGGCCGCCGCCAACCAGATCGCCCAGCACGTCGCCGCGACCTCCCCGGCCGACCTGGAGGCCCTGCTCGCCTCCGAGATCGAGGCCGGCAAGACCGTCCAGGCGTTCGTCGACGAGGCCAACGCCAACCTCGGCGAGAAGATCGTCCTGGACCGCTTCGCGCAGTTCGCCGACGGTTTCGTCTTCGCCTACATGCACCGCACCATGCCCGACCTGCCCCCGCAGATCGGTGTCCTGGTCGAGCTGGACAAGGCCGACGCCGAGCTGGCCAAGGGCGTTGCCCAGCACATCGCCGCCTTCGCGCCGAAGTACCTCTCCAAGGAGGACGTGCCGGCCGAGGTCGTCGAGTCCGAGCGCCGCGTCGCCGAGGAGACCACCCGCGCCGAGGGCAAGCCCGAGGCCGCCCTGCCGAAGATCGTCGAGGGTCGCCTCAACGGCTTCTTCAAGGACGCCACGCTGCTCGGTCAGCCGTACGCGCTCGACAACAAGAAGTCGGTCCAGAAGGTTCTGGACGAGGCCGGTGTCACCCTGAAGCGCTTCACGCGTATCAAGGTCGGCATCTGAGTCCGTACCGCGAGCGACGCGCGGGCCCGATAGGGTCGTCAGCAGTCGTCCGGTACGCCGCCACGCACGCGCGTGGCGGACGACAGCAGATCTGACGAGGAGGCCATTGCCGCGCATGGGATGCGAATCGATTCCCATCGGCAGTGGCCTTCTTCGTATGTGCACCACGAGGAGAATCCGATGACCACCCAGAAGAGCGACGACGGCAAAGTACGCGGCCGGTATCTGCTGAAGCTGTCCGGAGAGGCTTTCTCCGGCGGTGGGGGCCTGGGCGTGGACCCCGACGTGGTGCACAAGATCGCCCGCGAGATCGCGGCCGTCGTGCGCGACGGCGCGCAGATCGCGGTCGTCATCGGCGGCGGCAACTTCTTCCGCGGCGCCGAGCTCCAGCAGCGCGGCATGGACCGCGCCCGCTCCGACTACATGGGCATGCTCGGCACCGTGATGAACTGCCTCGCCCTCCAGGACTTCCTGGAGAAGGAGGGCATCGACAGCCGCGTGCAGACCGCCATCACCATGGGCCAGGTCGCCGAGCCGTACATCCCGCTGCGCGCCGTGCGCCACCTGGAGAAGGGCCGCGTGGTCATCTTCGGCGCCGGTATGGGCATGCCGTACTTCTCCACCGACACCACCGCCGCCCAGCGCGCCCTGGAGATCGACGCCGAGGCGCTGCTCATGGGCAAGAACGGCGTGGACGGGGTCTACGACTCCGACCCGAAGGCCAACCCGGACGCGGTGAAGTTCGACTCCCTCGGTTACGGCGAGGTCATCACGCGCGATCTGAAGGTCGCCGACGCCACTGCGATCACCCTGTGCCGCGACAACAAGCTCCCGATCCTGGTGTTCGAGCTCCTGGCCGAGGGCAATATCGCGCGCGCCGTCAAGGGTGAGAAGATCGGCACGCTTGTGGGTGACCAAGTCAGCCACGGCTGATGACCCTGACCGGGGGATGGACAATGTCCTGCCGGTCGGGAACCGTGCAGGAAGAAGACGCGACGCAGCCGGCCGCCGCCCCACCAAGGAACCGCAGCCGGGCCTACTCAAGACACGCAGGAGCAAGTGGTGATCGAAGAGACCCTCCTCGAAGCCGAGGAGAAGATGGAGAAGGCCGTCGTGGTCGCCAAGGAGGACTTCGCCGCGATCCGCACCGGCCGTGCGCACCCGGCGATGTTCAACAAGATCGTGGCCGACTACTACGGTGCGCCGACGCCGATCAACCAGCTGGCTTCGTTCTCCGTGCCGGAGCCGCGCATGGCGGTGGTGACCCCGTTCGACAAGAGCGCGCTGCGCAACATCGAGCAGGCGATCCGCGACTCCGACCTGGGCGTCAACCCGAGCAACGACGGCAACATCATCCGTGTGGTGTTCCCGGAGCTCACCGAGGAGCGCCGCCGCGACTACATCAAGGTCGCCAAGGGCAAGGCGGAGGACGCGCGCGTGTCCATCCGCTCGGTCCGCCGCAAGGCCAAGGACGGCATCGACAAGCTCGTCAAGGACGGCGAGGTCGGCGAGGACGAGGGCCGTCGTGCGGAGAAGGAGCTCGACGACGCGACGCACAAGTACGTCGCCCAGGTGGACGAGCTCCTGAAGCACAAGGAAGCGGAGCTTCTTGAGGTCTGATGAACGACTCTTCCTGGGGGGCGCCGCCACAAGCCGGGTACTGGGGGCCGTCCGACCAGGGGCCTGTCCAGGGGGCTGCCCCGGCGGGTCCCACGTACGATGCGCCTGAGGCGCAGCAGACTCGCCCCATGCCCATCGTGCCCGACGGACCCGCTGTACCTCGATACGGCGACGACCAGGATGACGACCGGGGGGCCGCTCGGCTGAGCGGCCCCTTGTTCCGCGACGAGACGCCGCAGGCGCAGCCCTACCGGGCCGTACCTGAGAATCCGGAGCCCATGCCCGACGCCCCGCAGCCGGCGCCCCAGCCGCAGAAGAAGAGCGCGGGGCGCGACCTGGGCGCGGCCATAGGTGTCGGCGTCGGTCTCGGCGCGGTGATCGTCGTATCGCTGTTCGTCGTCAAGGCCGTGTTCGTCGGCGTGATCGCCGTCGCCGTCGTGGTCGGACTGTGGGAGCTGACCTCCCGCCTCCAGGAGCGCAAGGGCATCAGGGCGCCGCTCGTCCCGCTCGCGGTCGGCGGCGCGGCGATGGTCGTCGCCGGATACGTCCGGGGCGCCGAGGGCGCCTGGGTGGCAATGGCGCTGACCGCGCTGGCCGTGCTGGTCTGGCGGATGACGGAACCGCCGGAGGGCTATCTCAAGGACGTCACGGCGGGTGTCTTCGCGGCGTTCTACGTCCCCTTCCTGGCGACGTTCGTCGCGATGATGCTGACCGCCGACGACGGTCCGGCCCGCGTCCTGACGTTCCTGCTGCTGACCGTGGTCAGCGACACGGGCGCGTACGCCATCGGCTGGCGCTTCGGCAAGCACAAGCTCGCCCCGCGCATCAGCCCCGGCAAGACCCGCGAGGGGCTGCTGGGGGCGGTGTCGTTCGCCATGGTCGCGGGCGCGCTGTGCATGCAGTTCCTGATCGACGACGGCACCTGGTGGCAGGGGCTCCTGCTGGGCCTCGCGGTCGCGGCGAGCGCCACGCTGGGCGACCTCGGCGAGTCGATGATCAAGCGTGACCTCGGCATCAAGGACATGGGCACGCTGCTCCCGGGGCACGGCGGGATCATGGACCGGCTGGACTCGCTGCTGCCCACGGCTCCTGTGGTGTGGCTGTTGCTGGTCTGGTTCGTCGGGTCCAGCTGAGGGGCCGGCCGACGACGGGCCCCGGCCCCGCGGCTCTCGAAGCCCCCTGCTCGTTACGGGCCGGGGGCTTCTGTCCATGGCGGTGCGGTCGGGGCGGTGGGACGATTTGGGTGTACACCCTCAAAGGGGGTTCACCCATGTCCGCCATCCGAGAATCGATCGACGTCGACCGCACTCCCGAAGACGTCTACGCCTACATCACCGACCCGTCCCACCTGCCGGAATGGCAGCTGAGCGCCGTCAAGGCGGAGCCGCTCGAAGAGGGCCCCGTCCATCCCGGCTCCCGGGTCAAGGTCATCCGCCGCATCGGCAACCGCGAGATTCCGATGACCGTGGAGTTCGACGCGATGGAGCCTCCGTACAGCTGGGATCTGCACGGCGTCGAAGGTCCCGTCAGGCCGCGCACCCACGGCCGGATCGAGCCGCTCGACGACGGGCGCCGCTCCCGCGTGACGATAGAGATCGACTTCGAGGGCCACGGCCTCGGCAAGGCCCTGGTGCCCCTCGTCGTCCGTCCCCAGGTCCGCAAGGAGCTGCCCCGGGACGAGCAACTGCTGAAGGAGCGGCTGGAGCAGATGACCGCGTAATCGGGCGGGACTGGCCACACCCAACGATCTGCGACACTGGTATGGCCATGCCTAAGCCCGGAGAACTCACATTCGTCGCCCCCCGCGGAGCCAAGAAGCCGCCGCGGCACCTTGCCGATCTCACGCCTGCCGAGCGTAAGGACGCCGTCGCGGCGGTCGGGGAGAAGCCGTTTCGTGCCAAGCAGCTCTCGCAGCACTACTTCGCGCGGTACGCGCACGACCCGGACCAGTGGACCGACATCCCGGCCGGGTCGCGCGCCAAGCTGCGCGAGGAGCTGTTCCCGGAGCTGATGACGGTCGTACGGCATCTGTCGACCGACCAGGGCGACACCCGCAAGACGCTGTGGCGGCTGTTCGACGGGACGCTCGTCGAGTCGGTGCTGATGCGGTACCCGGACCGGGTGACCATGTGCATCAGCTCCCAGGCGGGGTGCGGGATGAACTGCCCGTTCTGCGCCACCGGACAGGCCGGTCTCGACCGGAATCTGTCCACCGCCGAGATCGTCCACCAGATCGTGGACGGCATGCGGGCGCTGCGGGACGGCGACGTGCCCGGTGGGCCGGCGCGGCTGAGCAACATCGTCTTCATGGGGATGGGCGAGCCGCTCGCCAACTACAACCGGGTCGTGGGCGCCATCCGCCGGCTCACCGATCCCGAGCCGGACGGGCTGGGGCTTTCGCAGCGCGGTATCACCGTCTCCACCGTCGGTCTCGTCCCGGCCATCCACCGGTTCGCCGACGAAGGCTTCAAGTGCCGGCTCGCGATCTCGCTGCACGCGCCCGACGACGAGCTGCGCGACACCCTCGTCCCCGTGAACACGCGCTGGAAGGTGCGCGAGGTCCTGGACGCCGGGTTCGAGTACGTCGAGAAGTCGGGGCGCCGGCTGTCCATCGAGTACGCGCTCATCCGCGACATCAACGACCAGGCGTGGCGGGGCGACCGGCTCGGGCGGCTGCTCAGGGGCAAGCCGGTCCATGTGAACCTGATTCCGCTGAACCCGACTCCGGGCTCCAAGTGGACCGCGTCACGGCCCGAGGACGAGAAGGCGTTCGTCGAGGCCATCGCGGCGCACGGGGTGCCGGTCACCATCCGGGACACCCGTGGGCAGGAGATCGACGGGGCGTGTGGTCAGCTCGCGGCCACCGAGCGGTAGTCTGATCGGCGTACGTACATCTTCATATTCCGACAGGGGAGCGCCACAGCGCTGAGAGTGCGGCACAGGCCGCAGACCCTCTGAACCTGGCCCAGGTCATTCTGGGTAGGGAGATCGGTCGTCACTCTAGCTGTTGCGCCCTGCCCGGAGGGATTCCGGGCAGGGCCGCGTCTCTTCCTGGTCACTCCAGGAGGAATCAGTGAGCATCACCAAGAAGGCCACGGCTCTGGCCGTCGGGCTGGGGCTCGTCACGCTGTCCGCGTGCGGGTCGTCGTCCGATGACGAGCAGAGCTCCGGCGGGTCCAAGACGGTCACGCTCGTCAGCCACGACTCGTGGGCCGTTTCCAAGGACGTCCTCGCCGCGTTCGAGAAGAGCTCCGGTTACCAGGTCAGGGTTCTGGAGGACGGCGACGCCGGCCAGGCCGTCAACAAGGCCATCCTGACCAAGGACAACCCGCAGGGCGACGTCTTCTTCGGCGTCGACAACACCCTGCTGTCCCGCGCGCTCGACAACGGGCTCTTCCAGTCGTACGAGGCGAAGGGCCTCGACCAGGTCGACGAGCAGTACCAGCTCGACCGGGACGAGCACCGGGTCACGCCCGTCGACTACGGCGACATCTGCGTCAACTACGACAAGCAGTACTTCGAGGAGCACGACCTGACCCCGCCGTCGACCCTCGACGACCTGGTCAAGCCCGCGTACAAGGACCTCCTCGTCACCGAGAACGCCTCCACCTCCTCGCCCGGCCTCGGCTTCCTGCTCGGCACCGCCGCGCAGTACGGGGATGGGGGCTGGCAGGACTACTGGAAGAAGCTCAAGGCCAACGGCGTCAAGGTGGTCGACGGCTGGGAGCAGGCCTACAACGAGGAGTTCTCCGGCTCCGCCGGCGGCAAGGCCGCCAAGGCCGACCGGCCGCTCGTCGTGTCGTACGCCTCCTCGCCGCCCGCCGAGGTCATCTACGGCGACCCGAAGCCGACGACCGCGCCGACCGGGGTCGCGGAGGGCACCTGCTTCCGGCAGGTCGAGTTCGCGGGCCTGCTGAGCAACGCCGGGAACAGCGAGGGCGGCAAGGCGCTGATCGACTTCCTGATCAGCAAGAAGTTCCAGGAGGACATGCCGCTGAACATGTTCGTCTACCCCGTGGTCGAGGGGGCGAGCGTGCCTGCCGAGTTCAGCGAGTACGGTCCCGCGGCCGAGGATCCGCAGACCATGGCGCCCGACAAGATCGCCGCCAACCGTGACCAGTGGGTCAAGTCGTGGACCTCGCTCGTACTGAAGTAGCGGTTCCCCGTCGGACGTACGCGGCGCGGCTCGGCCTGATGGCCCTGCCCGTCGCGTTCTTCGGCGTCTTCTTCGCCTACCCCGTCGCCGCGATCGTCGCCCGCGGCCTCAAGGTCGACGGGGCCTGGCAGCTCGGGCGGATCACGGACGTGCTCGGCCAGTCCGACATCCGGCACGTCCTGTGGTTCACCACCTGGCAGGCGCTCGCCTCCACCGCGCTGACCCTGCTGGTCGCGCTGCCCGGCGCCTATGTCTTCGCCCGCTTCGAGTTCCCCGGCAAGCAGGTCCTGCGGGCCGTGGTGACGGTCCCGTTCGTGCTGCCCACGGTCGTCGTCGGTACGGCCTTCCTGGCGCTGGTCGGCCGGGGCGGACTGCTGGACGAGCTGTGGGGCGTACGGCTGGACACCACGGTGTGGGCGATCCTGCTGGCGCATGTCTTCTTCAACTACGCGGTCGTCGTGCGGACCGTCGGCGGCCTGTGGGCGCAGCTCGACCCGCGGCAGGAGGAGGCCGCGCGGGTGCTCGGCGCGTCCCGCTTCGGGGCCTGGCGGCAGATCACCCTGCCGGCCCTCGGCCCGGCCGTGGCCGCCGCCACCCTGATGGTCTTCCTGTTCACCTTCACCTCCTTCGGTGTGGTGCAGATCCTCGGTGGCCCGACCTTCTCCACCCTCGAAGTGGAGATCTACCGGCAGACCTCCGAGATCTTCGACCTGTCCACGGCCGCCGTCCTCACGATCGTCCAGTTCGCGGCCGTCGGCGCGATCCTCGCGCTGCACGCCTGGACCGTCCGGCGGCGGGAGACCGCGCTGCGGCTGGTGGACGCCTCGCAGACCGCGCGCCGGCCGCGCGGGGCCGGGCAGTGGGCGCTGCTGGCCGGGGTCCTCGCCAGTGTCGTCGTCCTGCTTCTGCTGCCGCTGGCCGTGCTGGTGCAGCGGTCCCTCGACGCCCCCGACTTCGGCTACTACCGGGCGCTGACCTCCTCCGACAGCGGTGTCTTCCTGGTCCCGCCGATCGACGCGATCGGCAACTCGCTGGAGTACGCCGCCGTCGCCACCCTCATCGCCGTGCTGATCGGCGGACTGGCCGCGGCCGCGCTGACCCGGCGGGACGCGGGCCGGTTCGTGCGCGGGTTCGACGCGCTGTTGATGTTGCCGCTCGGGGTGTCCGCCGTGACGGTCGGGTTCGGCTTCCTGATCTCCCTCGACGAGCCGCCGCTGGATCTGCGGTCCTCGTGGATCCTGGTGCCGCTCGCGCAGGCGCTGGTCGGCGTCCCGTTCGTCGTACGGACCATGCTGCCCGTGCTGCGGGCCGTGGATCATCGGCTGCGGGAGGCGGCGGCCGTGCTCGGGGCGTCGCCGTGGCGGGTGTGGCGGGAGGTGGACCTGCCGATGGTGCGGCGTGCGCTGCTGATCTCGGCCGGGTTCGCCTTTGCGGTGTCGCTGGGGGAGTTCGGGGCGACGGTGTTCATCGCGCGGCCCGACAACCCGACGCTGCCGGTCGCCGTGGCCAAGCTGCTGGGGCGGGCCGGGCAGCTCAACTACGGCCAGGCGATGGCCCTTTCGACGGTGCTGATGGTGGTGTGCGCGGTGGCCCTGCTGATGCTGGAGCGGCTGCGGGGCGCGGACCGGACGGGGGAGTTCTGATGCTGCTGAGTCTTGAGGGCGCGACCGTGCGGTTCGGCGGGCGGGCCGTACTGGACAGCGTCGATCTGTCGGTCGCCGAGCACGAGGTGGTGTGCGTGCTCGGGCCCAGCGGCAGCGGCAAGTCGACGCTGCTGCGGGCGGTGGCGGGGTTGCAGCCGCTCGATGCCGGGCGGGTGTCGCTCGACGGGCGGGACCAGGCCGGCGTGCCCGCGCATCGGCGCGGGGTCGGGCTGATGTTCCAGGACCACCAGCTGTTCCCGCAGCGGGACGTGGCCGGGAACGTCGCGTTCGGGCTGCGGATGCGTGGGGCGACCAAGGGGCAACGGGCCGACCGCGTAACGGAGTTGCTCGACCTCGTCGGGCTGCCGGAGGCCGGCCGGCGGGCCGTGGCCGCGCTCTCGGGCGGGGAGCAGCAGCGGGTGGCGCTGGCCCGGGCCCTGGCACCCCGGCCGCGGCTGCTCATGCTCGACGAGCCGCTCGGGCAGCTCGACCGCTCGCTGCGGGAGCGGCTGGTGGTCGAACTGCGGGAACTGTTCAGCGAGTTGGGGACGACCGTGCTGGCCGTGACGCACGACCAGGGCGAGGCCTTCGCGCTCGCCGACCGGGTCGTGGTGATGCGGGACGGGCGGATCGCCCAGTCCGGTACGCCTCTTGAGGTGTGGCAGCGGCCTGCGGACGAGTTCGTGGCCCGCTTCCTCGGCTTCGACAACGTGGTGCCGGCGACGGTCGCCGGGCAGGCCGCGGACACGCCGTGGGGCAAGCTGCCGGTGCCGGACGACGCTCCGCAGGGCGCGTGCACGCTGCTCGTCCGGCCTGCCGGGGTGCGGTTGGTGGACGTGGAGGCGGGGCTGCGGTGCACGGTGGCCGCGCGGACCTTCAAGGGCACCCATGTCGCCGTGCACCTGCAACCCGAGGACGCGCCTCGGCTGGAGGCGGCGTGTGCGTTGCGGGAGGCGCCGGGGGTGGGGGACGAGGTGGGGGTGGAGTTCGAGGCGGCCGACGTCGTAGTGCTCGGCGTTCCGCTGGGAGCGCCGCGATAGGTCGGTGGCTGGTTGCGACTTCGTCGTGGCTGGTCGCGCAGTTCCCCGCGCCCCTTCGGGGCGCGGGCAACCCGAGGGCGGCCCGCGCCGGGAGCGTCAGCGGTTGCTGTTCGCCCCGCGTCGGCGCAGGCCGAAGAAGACGGCGCCGCCGCCGACGGCGACCAGGGCGACCGCGATGCCGGCGATCAGGCCGGTGTTGGAGTTCGCGCCGGTCTCGGCGAGGTTGGAGTCACCGGCCGCGGCCGACGGGGCGTTGCTCGGGGTGTCCGCCGGGGTGGTGCTCTCGTTCTCCGACGGCGTCGGGGTCGGGGACGGGGTCTCCTCGGCCGGGGTGGAGGCCGAGGGCGTCGGCGTCGGGGTGTCCGAAGCGGGCGGCGTCTCCTCCTTCTTGCAGGCCGTGGACGGGGTGGTCAGGTTTGGCTTGATGTCCTCGTCGACCTGGTTCCCGGCCTTGACGTGGATGCGGTACTCGGCGTTCGGCTTCCAGTTCTCGGCGAAGGTGATGGTGACGCCCTCGCGCGAGCCCTTGACCGTCTGCTCGCCGATCTTCTTCAGGTCGGCGCCGTTGTTCTGGAGGTAGACGGTCACGACGGCCGGGACTCCGGTCGGGTCCACGTCGGTCACGGTGATGACACCGTTGTCGCCGTCGCACTTGGCTTCGGCGGAGAACTCGTTGATATTGCAGGCGACCGCGTTGCCGGCGACACCGAGCGCGAGCGCGGCCGAGGCGGAGGCAACGCCGAGGGCGCGCACGGAACGTGCGACGGTACGGCGGGATATGGGCAAAGCTGCCAGGACTGCCACGTTGGTCCTTCACATGTTGCGCAAATGCGGGGGGTTGGCGGGAGCGACGGCGCGCGAGCACCATCGCTCCCAGGAGGCTCACAGGTTTATAAGCGCCGCGTAAGCAGTGTCAACGCATATGCAGGCCAAGGACATTGGCTTTGCCCTCTTATTAACCGCCGAGACGTTTCAAGGCCTCCGGAGCCTCCTCGATCCGGTCGACCAGGGCGATACGGGACTCCATCGACCGCTCCCGCGCAAGCGACTGCAACAGGGACCAGGCCGGCAGCTTCTCCGTCCAGTGCGCCCGGTTCACCAGGACCATGGGCGTGGGCTCGCCCCGCGACTCGTAGTAGTTCGGCGTCGCGTTGTCGAAGATCTCCTGTACGGTCCCGGCGGCGCCCGGCAGGAAGACGACGCCCGCGTTGGAGCGGGCCAACAGACCGTCCTCGCGGGTGGCGTTGGCGAAGTACTTGGCGATGTGCGCGGCGAACGGGTTCGGCGGCTCATGGCCGTAGAACCAGGTCGGGATGCCGATCGAGGGGCCGCCCTTGGGCCAGCGGGTGCGGACCTCGAAGGCCGCCGTGGCCCAGGCGGTGATCGACGGGGTGAACTTCGGTGCCGTGGCGAGGAGTTCGAGCGACTCGGTGAGCATGGCGTCGTCGTACGGGGCGGCGTACGCGCCGAGGTTGGCCGCCTCCATGGCGCCAGGGCCGCCGCCGGTGGCGACCGTGAAGCCGGCGTGGGCCAGCTCGCGGCCGAGGCGGGCGGCTCCGGCGTACTCCTCGGTGCCGCGCCCCATCGCGTGGCCGCCCATGACACCCACCACCCGGGCGCCGGACAGGAGTTCGTCGAGCGCGTCCGAGACGGAGTCGTCGTGGATCGCGCGCAGCATGGAGGCGAGTATGTCCCCGTCCGCCTTGGTCCGCTGGAACCAGGCATACGCGCGGGCGTCGGGCGTGGCCTCGTAGCCGCCGTCCGACAGGGCGGCGAAGAGCTCGTCGGGCGAGTAGACCAGACCGCGGTAGGGGTCGAAGGGCAGGCCCGGGATCGGCGGGAAGATGACGGCGCCGTCCGCACGGATCTTCGCGGCCGCGTCCTCGCGCATCGGGCAGCCGAGGAAGACGGCGCCCGTGGTGTCCGTGCCGAGCAGTTCGCGGGTACGGTCCGTCAGGTCGACGGCCTGGACACGGAATCCGGCGAGCGTGCCGCGCGCGGCGACGGTCGCGTCGAATTCCTCCAGCGTCTCGATCTCGCGGTCGTTGTGGTGGGCCGCATGGGCGGGCATCGTCTGCACCCGCCCATGCTAGACAGGGCGGTTCAGCCCGCGACCGCGGCCGGGTCCATCCATACGACCTCCCAGGTGTGGCCGTCGATGTCGTCGAAGGCACGGCCGTACATGAAGTCCATGTCCTGGATCTTGGCCGAGGCGGTGCCGCCGGCGGCGACGGCCTTCTCCACCAGCTCGTCGACCTTGTCGCGGCTCTCGGCGCTCAGACAGATCAGCACCTCGCTGGTCTTCGTGGCGTCCGCGATCTCCTTGTCGGTGAACGTCGCGTAGAACGGCTTGGTGAGCAGCATCGCCACGATGGTCTCGCTGATCACGACGGAGGCCGCGTTCTCGTCGCTGAACTGGGGGTTGATCGAGTAGCCCAGCTCCGTGAAGAACTTCTTCGACGCGTCGAGGTCGGTCACGGGCAGGTTCACGAAGATCATCTGCTGGTACATGGGGGGTTTCTCCCATCGAGGCGGCTGGTCGGTGCTTTCGGTGGGGTAGACCGGGGCGCCCTGGCGAACTCATCGCGGTTCCGTGATTTTTTTCGAGCGGATTTCTCAGCGGGCCAGGGGGAGGGCCGCGAGTTCGGCGACGATCACGGTGAGCGGGCCGAAGACCGCCAGGAGGGCACCGGCCCGCAGGGCGGCGGCACTGCGCAGCATCGTGGCCGGGGCGCCGAGCCGGAGCAGCGCCGCGGTGGTGTCGGCGCGGGCCTGCCGGGCCTCTACGGCGGCGGTCAGCAAGGTGGCCACGGTGCAGCCGGTGACGACCGTCGCGCCGAGGGTGGTCAGGGGGCCGAAGACGGGGGCGGTGCCGGTCGGGTCGTGTACGGCGGCCATGGCGTACGCGGCGGAGGCGACGGCGCAGACGACGCCCAGGGGGCGGCCGATGCGGGTGGCCTCCTCCATGAGGACGCGGCCGGCGAGGAGGCGGAGGGCGCCGGGGTGGAGGGACTGCAGGAGACGGCCGCAGAGGTGGGTGAGGCCGGGGCCGGCGAGGGCGAGGCCGATTGCGGTGAGGGCCCAGCCGACGAGCACGGCGGTGGGGCCTGAGGGGAGGCCGGTGGGCATGGGGGCCGTGGGGTTGGCGGCCGTGCCGGCGTACGCCTCGACGGCCAGGCCTGCGGCGAGGACGGCTGTGCCCCAGGGGAGGCCGGGTGGGGTGGCCGTCGGTGGTGGGGTGTCCGGGGTGGGGGCCGGCGTGGGGGTGGGTTCGCTCGCCCGTGCTTGCGGGGTGCCGCCTCTCTGTGGCAGCGGGGCCGCCCCAGCGGCACGACTGCCCACAGACGGGGCGGCGTTACGCCGACGGGCGCCGAATCTGCCGTACGTCCCGAACGTCTCCCGTGCGCCCGATCTGCCGTACGCGCCGAAGCGGCCGAAGCCCCTGGGGCCTTGGGGCGTGGTCGGCCTCTTCTCCTGTGGGCGGAGCACCACGGCCACCGCCACGGACGCCGCTGCCGGTGTCAGGGACAGCAGGGTCAGGGCCGCCGGGAGTGGCAGCGGCTCGGCCGCGGCGAGGAAGTCCGCTGCCGCGCCGTCGAAGGGCATGCCCGTCAGGTCTCCGCGCAGGTGGAGGAAGAAGAGCAGGGCCAGCATCGAGCCGAGGAGGGTGGCGAGGGCGGTCGTCGTCGCCGAGATCGCCATCAGGCGCACCGGGCCCAGGCCGATCGCCGCGAGGCCCGGGCGGGGCCGGGTGCCGGGGTCGGTGCGGGCCACCGCGACCGCGAAGTACACCGTGGCGGCGAGCGGCGCCGCGCACCAGGTCAGCCGGAGGAACGAGGAGCCGGGGGAGTCCGGGTGGGTGAGGGCGTGGCCGAGGGTGCACAGCAGCAGGAACCCCGTGCCCGCCGACGCCGCCGCGACCAGGAGGCGGCGCAGCTGTACGGCGGGACGGGCGCGGCGGGTCAGACGGAGAGCGAGCACGCGGCCCGGCCTTCCGCCTCGGTGACCGGGGGCAGATGGACCGTGTTCACCCGGCGGCCGTCCAGCAGGGAGACCGTGCGGTCGGCGAGGGCGGCGGTCTCCGCGTCGTGCGTCGCCAGGACGACCGTGATGCCGTGCGAGCGGGCGGCCGTGGTGAGCGTGCGCAGGACATGGGCCCGGTCGGCGCGGTGCAGCGGCGCCGTCGGCTCGTCGGCGAACAGGACGGTCGGGGCGGTGGCCAGGGCGCGGGCGATGCAGACGCGCTGGCGCTGCGCCTGGGTCAGTTCCCGCGGGCGACGGCGGGCGCCGTCGCCGATGTCGAGGCGGTCCAGCCACTCCAGGGCGGCCGTCTTGGCGCGGCGGCGGCCCGTGCCGCGCAGCATCAGGGGGAGGGCGGCGTTCTCCCAGACGTTCAGCTCCGGGACCAGCGTGGGTTCCGGGTCGATCCAGCCGAAGCGGTCGCGGCGCAGTCGCTCACGGGTGATCGGGCCCATGGTGTGCACCGGCACGCTGTTGAACCAGACCTCGCCGCGCTGGGCGGGGACCAACCCCGACAGGCAGCTGAGCAGCGTCGTCTTGCCGCTGCCGCGCGGGCCGCTGACGGCGAGGATCTCGCCCTCCCGCACGCCGAGCGAGACGCCGCCGAGCCCCGGCGAGCCGTCGTGGTGGGTGAAGTGCAGGGCACGGGCCCAGAGCACATCGTTGTCGGGCGGGGCCTCCATGCGCGTACACCTCGTTCTGGTCCGTTTGCCTTGCCATCCCCCGTGCGGGGGAACGACAGCAGGGCCGATCGGTTACCAGGCACGCTAAGGATCCGGGGCAGAAACGCCGGACAGCACGCGGCCCGGGTGCACCCTTCTCACTCGCATGGGTGCACCCGGGCCGCGGAACCGCTGGGGGCCGGGGGCGTGAAACCGCCGGAGGTTACAGCTTCGTCCACGCCTCCGTCAGCGTCGCGCGCAGGATCTGCTCGATCTCGTCGAACGTCTCCTGGTTCGAGATCAGCGGCGGGGCCAGCTGGATGACCGGGTCGCCACGGTCGTCGGCACGGCAGTACAGGCCGTTGTCGAAGAGCGCCTTCGACAGGAAGCCGTACAGGACGCGCTCGGTCTCCTCGTCGTTGAAGGACTCCTTCGTCGCCTTGTCCTTCACCAGCTCGATGCCGTAGAAGAAGCCGTTGCCGCGGACGTCGCCGACGATCGGCAGGTCGTGCAGCTTCTCCAGCGTGGCGCGGAAGGCGCCCTCGTTGTCGAGGACGTGCTGGTTGAGGTTCTCGCGCTCGAACAGGTCGAGGTTGGCGAGGCCGACGGCCGCGGAGACCGGGTGGCCGCCGAAGGTGTAGCCGTGCAGGAAGGTGTTGTCGCCCTTGTAGAACGGCTCGGCCAGGCGGTCGGAGACGATGCAGGCGCCGATCGGGGAGTAGCCCGAGGTCATGCCCTTGGCGCAGGTGATCATGTCCGGGACGTAGCCGAACTTGTCGCAGGCGAAGGTCGTGCCGAGGCGGCCGAAGGCGCAGATGACCTCGTCCGAGACCAGCAGGACGTCGTACTTGTCGCAGATCTCGCGCACCCGCTGGAAGTAGCCGGGCGGGGGCGGGAAGCAGCCGCCCGCGTTCTGGACCGGCTCAAGGAACACGGCCGCGACGGTGTCCGGGCCCTCGAAGAGGATCTGCTGCTCGATCTGGTCGGCGGCCCAGCGGCCGAAGGCCTCCGGGTCGTCGCCGAAGAGCGGGGCGCGGTAGATGTTGGTGTTCGGGACCTTGTGCGCACCCGGGACCAGCGGCTCGAAGGGGGCCTTCAGGCCCGGCAGACCCGTGATGGACAGGGCGCCCTGCGGGGTGCCGTGGTAGGCGACCGCGCGGGAGATGACCTTGTACTTGGTGGGCTTGCCGGTGAGCTTGAAGTACTGCTTGGCGAGCTTCCAGGCGGTCTCGACCGCCTCGCCGCCACCGGTGGTGAAGAAGACCTTGTTCAGGTCGCCGGGCGCCTCGTTCGCGAGCCGCTCGGCGAGCTCGACAGCCTTGGGGTGGGCGTAGGACCACACCGGGAAGAAGGCCAGCTCCTGCGCCTGCTTGAAGGCGGTCTCGGCGAGTTCCGTGCGGCCGTGGCCGGCCTGGACCACGAACAGGCCCGCGAGACCGTCGAGGTAGCGCCTGCCCTTGTCGTCGTAGATGTAGGTGCCCTCGCCCCGCACGATGGTGGGGACGGGGGACTTCTCGTACGAGGACATGCGGGTGAAGTGCATCCACAGGTGGTCGTACGCGGTCTGGCTGAGGTCCTTGGTGCTCACGGTTATCGGGTCCTCACGGCTATCGGGTTCCCCACATGTAGGTCTGCTTCTTGAGCTTCAGGTAGACGAAGCTCTCGGTGGAGCGCACCCCGGGGATGGCTCGGATGCGGCGGTTGATGACTTCCAGCAGGTGGTCGTCGTCCTCGCAGACGATCTCCACCATCAGGTCGAAGGAGCCTGCGGTCATCACCACGTACTCGCATTCGGACATGCCGGTCAGTGCGTCGGCCACGGACTCCACGTCGCCCTCGACATGGATGCCGACCATCGCCTGGCGCCGGAAACCCACGGTGAGCGGGTCGGTGACGGCGACGATCTGCATCACGCCCTGGTCGAGCAGCTTCTGGACGCGCTGGCGCACGGCCGCCTCGGAGAGGCCCACGGCCTTGCCGATGGCTGCGTACGGCCGGCGGCCGTCCTCCTGGAGCTGTTCGATGATGGCGAGGGAGACGGCGTCCAGGTGCGGCGAGCTGCCGTTCCTGGATTCGCGGGGGGACTCGCGGGAGTCCCTGGGGTCTGCGCTTCGACTGGCCACGAGTTCACTGTGCACGCGTCTCGACAGTTTTGCAAGGCCGTAGCGATGAAATTCGTTGTTTACGTAGCCGAGACTTGCGGATTTCGCAGATCTGGTGGTGGTAGGGCTGTTGAAAACGTCAGGTCGCCGACTAGGGTGGGTGTCTCAGTGATTGGACAGTTCGACCTGACACAGGAGGCCGGCAGTGAGCACCGAGCTGCGTCGTCTGCGCAACTACATCGACGGTGAGTTCCGGGACGCCGCCGACGGACGGACCACCGAGGTGGTCAACCCCGCGACGGGAGAGGCGTACGCGACCGCGCCACTGTCGGGGTCGGCGGACGTCGACGCCGCCATGGAGGCCGCCGCCCAGGCCTTCCCCGCCTGGCGCGACACCACTCCCGCCGAGCGCCAGAAGGCCCTCCTGAAGATCGCGGACGCGTTCGAGGAGCGCGCCGAGGAACTGATCGCGGCCGAGGTGGAGAACACCGGCAAGCCGACCGGGCTCACCCGGTCGGAGGAGATCCCGCCGATGGTCGACCAGATCCGCTTCTTCGCGGGTGCGGCGCGGATGCTGGAGGGCCGCTCGGCCGGCGAGTACATGGACGGGATGACGTCGATCATCCGCCGTGAGCCGGTCGGCGTCTGCGCGCAGGTCGCGCCGTGGAACTACCCGATGATGATGGCCGTATGGAAGTTCGCCCCGGCGATCGCGGCCGGCAACACGGTCGTGCTGAAGCCGTCGGACACCACCCCGGCCTCCACCGTCCTGATCGCCGACATCATCGGCTCGATCCTGCCCAAGGGCGTCTTCAACGTCATCTGCGGCGACCGTGACACCGGCCGGCTGATGGTCGAGCACCCGACCCCGGCGATGGCCTCCATCACCGGTTCGGTCCGGGCCGGCATGTCGGTCGCCGAGTCCGCGTCCAAGGACGTCAAGCGGGTCCACCTGGAGCTGGGCGGCAAGGCGCCGGTCGTCGTGTTCGAGGACACCGACATCGCCAAGGCCGTCGAGGACATCTCCGTGGCGGGCTTCTTCAACGCCGGGCAGGACTGTACGGCCGCCACGCGCGTGCTCGTCCAGGCCTCCATCCACGACGAGTTCGTGTCGGCGCTCGCCAAGGCGGCGGCCGACACGAAGACGGGCCAGCCGGACGACGAGGACGTGCTGTACGGGCCGCTGAACAACCCGAACCAGCTCAAGCAGGTCTCCGGATTCATCGAGCGGCTGCCCGCGCACGCCAAGGTCGAGGCCGGTGGCCACCGGGTCGGCGAGAAGGGCTACTTCTACGCGCCGACCGTCGTCTCGGGTCTGAAGCAGGACGACGAGATCATCCAGAACGAGGTCTTCGGGCCGGTCATCACCGTCCAGTCCTTCTCGGACGAGGACCAGGCCGTGCAGTGGGCCAACGGCGTGGAGTACGCGCTGGCCTCGTCCGTGTGGACCAAGGACCACGGCCGTGCGATGCGGATGTCCAAGAAGCTGGACTTCGGGTGCGTGTGGATCAACACGCACATTCCGCTGGTCGCGGAGATGCCGCACGGCGGGTTCAAGAAGTCCGGGTACGGCAAGGACCTGTCGGGGTACGGGTTCGAGGACTACACGCGGATCAAGCACGTGATGACGTCGCTGGACGTGTGACGCTCCGCTGAGGGGGGCCGGTTCCCGGCCCCCCTCAGTCGTGCTCTCAGACGCTGCTGGTCAGGGACGGCCGGCCGTCCTCGTGCTCGCCGTGCTCGCGCAGCTCGGGCAGTTCGTCCTTGCCGGGGTGCGCGGGCGGCTTCGGCAGGTCCTTCGGGGCCGACGGAAGGGTGATGCCCGCCTCCTCCAGGATCGGGGCGCACTTCTTGATCGCCTTGCGGTGGTCCTTGCCGAACAGGTCCGCCGGGTCCTCGCCCTTGGCGGCCACCATCCTCACCTGCAGGCGGATCGCGCCGTCCTCGTCCTTCTCCGCGTGGAAGTCGGGGAAGACCGTCTGTCCTGCGCCGCGCATGCACGCGGCGAAGTCGTCGTTCGCCTCGTTGACGTCGTCCGGCGCGCCGTCGGTCGGCCGGTAGTCCACCGCGAGACCGGGGCCCTTGCGGGGCGGTTCGCCGGTGGAGCCGGACGTGTCCGTGGCCGTCGCCGCCGATGCGGTGACCGTGCCGAGCGTGACGGCCGTGATCGTGGCCAGGGCGGCGAGAACGAGCCGCCGGGGCCTGGTCGCCGGTGCGGGCATGTGTTCCTCCTGTTGCAGTGCGGCTGTTGACGGCATCCACGCAACAGCCCGCACGGTTACGGCACGGGAACGGCGGCCCTTATCGCCCTGTAACCGGCCGCCCGCCACACTGGCCGCATGCGTGTGCTGGTGGTCGAGGACCACGAAGAACTCGCCGAGACCGTGGCCTCGGGCCTGCGCCGGGAGGGAATGGCGGTCGACCTCGCCTTCGACGGCACCACGGCACTGGAACGCGCCCAGGTCAACGGCTACGACGTCGTCGTCCTCGACCGCGATCTGCCCGGCCTGCACGGCGACCAGGTGTGCCGGACGCTGACCGCCGCGGGCAGCAGGGCGCGGGTGCTGATGCTGACGGCGGCCGGCACCGTGGCCGACCGGGTCGCGGGCCTCGGCCTCGGCGCCGACGACTACCTGTCCAAGCCGTTCGCGTTCACCGAACTCGTGGCCCGGATCAGGGCGTTGGCGCGGCGCGCGCAGCCCGCGCTGCCGCCGGTCCTGGTCCGCGGGGAGCTGCGGCTCGACCCGGCGCGGCGCACCGTGACCCGCTCCGGGCACGGACTCGCCCTCAGCCCCAAGGAGTTCGCAGTGCTGGAGCTTCTGATGGCCGCGCGCGGCGGAGTGGTCTCCGCCGAGGAACTCCTCGAACGCGCCTGGGACGAGGCGGCCGACCCCTTCAGCCAGACCGTGAAGGTCACCGTGAGCCGACTGCGCCGCAAGCTCGGGGAGCCGCCGCTGATCGAGACGGTCGAGCGGGCGGGGTACCGGCTGTGAGGAACGCCCCGGCCCGGCGCTTGCGGGGCCCGCGCAGCATCCGGTGGCGGCTCACCCTGCTGTACAGCGCGCTGTTCGCGGTCGCCGGGGCGGTGCTGCTGGCCGTCACCTATCTCCTCGTGGCGGGCAGCGAGCCGACGCTCACCGCGGGCGCGCCGCCCAGGCTGACACACCAGGTCGAGGAGCCGGACGCGCCGACGATCGCCTCCTACGTCGAGGAACGGCTGTCGGTGCTGCGCGAGGAGCAGCTGCACCAACTGCTCGTCGAGTCGGCCCTCGCGCTCGCCGTGATGACGGTGGCCTCGGTGGCGCTGGGCTGGCTGATGGCCGGACGGGTGCTGGCTCCCGTGCGCACCATGACCGCGGCCGCCCGCCGTATCTCCGCCGACAACCTTCACGAACGGCTCGCGGTGAGCGGCCCGGACGACGAGCTGAAGGCGATGGCGGACACCTTCGATGCCGTACTCGCCCGGCTGGAGGCCGCGTTCGAGGCGCAGAAGCGGTTCGTCGCGAACGCCTCGCACGAGTTGCGCACCCCGCTCACCCTCCAGCAGGCGATCGCCGATGTGACGCTCGCCGACTCCGACGCCTCCGCCGACAGCCTGCGCTCCGCGCTGCTCCGGGTGCGGGCGGCGGGGCAGGAGCAGGAGCGGCTGATCGACGCGCTGCTCACCCTGGCCCGCAGCCAACGCGGTCTGGAGCGGCGGGAGTACGTCGATCTCGCGGCCGTCGTCCGGGAACATCTGCCGTGCTCCGGCCCGCGTGTGGAGGCGCGTCTCGACCCGGCGCCCGTGCTCGGCGACCCTCAGTTGCTCGAACGGCTGGTGGTCAACCTCGCCGACAACGCCGTACGGCACAACCTCCCGGAAGGGAGCTGGGTCCGGGTGTGGACCGGCCTGGACGCGCAGGGGCGGCCCGGGCTGCGGATCGAGAACAGCGGGCCGCTGATACCGGCCGACCAGGCGGCCGGACTCTTCCAGCCCTTCAGACGGCTGGGGGCGGAACGGCTGCGGAAGCGGGACGGCCATGGCCTCGGGCTGTCCATCGTCGCCGCGGTCGTCGCGGCGCACGACGGGCGGGTGCTGGCCCGGACCCGGCCGGAGGGCGGGCTGGCCGTGGAGGTCGCCCTGCCCGGCACCCGGTGATCGACAGGGTGTCGTTGGCTCAGTGCCCTCACAAGGTTTTGAACATGTTCAATTACAGGCGTACGCTGCCGTCATGAGCGACAGAGCCGCCCTTCTCAAGGGCATCCGCGCCTGGTTGGTCCTCTTCGTCGTCTGCCTGGTGCTCAGCGGCGCCACGGCCTTCCCGCTCGTCCACGAACTGCGCTGGACCGAGGAGCTGTTGCGGCACCTCCCCACGCCGGACGCCCTGATGGACTGGATCGTGCGCGTCCGGCAGGGCCTCGACACCGCCGACGCCGACTACCCCTTCCTCCTCTACGGCACCGACTGGCTCGCCTTCGCCCACCTCGTCATCGCCGTCGCCTTCTACGGTCCCTACCGCGACCCCGTCCGCAACATCTGGGTCGTCGAGTTCGGGATGATCGCCTGCGCCGGGATCATCCCGCTCGCGCTGATCTGCGGACCGGTCCGCGGGATCCCGTTCTGGTGGAGTGTGATCGACATGTCGTTCGGGGTGTTCGGGGTGATTCCGCTGTACGTCGTGCGCCGGAAGATCAAGAGGCTGGAGGCGCTGACCCCGGCTCCCGTACCCGCGCTCGCTACTTGAGCGCGGCCCGCACGATCCGCTCGATGACCGGATTGCCCGCCTCGTCCTTGGCGTCGTTGTCGTTGACCGAGTAGACGAGCGTACGGCTCAGGTCGCGCGTCGCGGCTACGGCGGAGCTGTAGCCGTAGCGGGCCCCGGACTTGACCCAGTAGACCCTGCCCTCGTGCTCCCAGCGCTGGAATCCGGCGCTGTAGGTCGCCCCGTCGATGCCCGCCGGGACCGTGAACATCTCCTCCAGCTGCGGTCCCGGCACGATCCGTCCCCGGAACAGCGCCGTGATCAGCCGCTCCAGGTCCTGGGTCGTCGAGATCATGTCGCCGGCCGCCCAGCGGTCCGCCTGGTTCCACTCGGTGACGTCGACGAGCGTCGTGGTTCCGTCCGGCCGGACCATCGTCTGGTAGCCGTGGTTGTGCGGGCCACGGATCCGGGGGTCGGTGCCGGGGAAGTACGTGTGCCGCATCCCGGCGGGGCGCAGGACGCGCCGGGTGGCCTCGGAGGCGTACGAGTGTCCCGTCACCTTCTCGATGAGCATGCCGAGGACCGTGTAGTTGATGTTCAGGTAGTGCTGCTTGCTGCCCGGGTCGAATTCCGGTCCCTTCGCGACCGCCGACGCCACGACCTGGGCCGGGGGCAGCGTGTCGAAGCGGTGTGCGTACGGGTCGTCGAAGCCGTCGCCCGGCTGGATGCCGCTCGTGTGGTTCAGCAGCTGCCGTACGGTGATCGGGTCGAACTCCGCGCTCAGCAGGCCCGGCAGATAGTGCTGCACGGGCGTGTCCAGGCCGACGCGGCCGTCCGCCGCGAGCTGGAGCACGACCGCCGCCGTCACCACCTTCGTCGTCGAGCCGGCCCGGAACCGTGCGTGCGGATCCGCCGCCCGGCCGCTGTTCAGATCGTGCACGCCCGAGCTGCCGCGCCAGCTGCCGCCGGTGCCGCCGACCCGGACGAGGGCGGCCGTCGCGTCGGCGTCCGGGAGCCCGGCGATCGCGGCGCGCAGTGCGCCGGCGTCCGGTGCGGTGGTGCTGGGCGCGTGGACCGGGGTCGCCGCGAGGGCAGGTACGGCAAGCGGGCCGGCGGCGAGCGCCAGGGCGAGGGAGGCGGACAGGGCAACGGCGCGGACGCGCATCGGCTGCTCCAGGGTCGGTGGGGTGTCAGTGATCATCCTCCGGGTGCTGCGCACGCGTCGGATCGTCGGCGAGGAGGGCGGTCGCCCCTGGGAGAACCCTGAGCAACTCCCGTACCGGATAAGGGTGTTGTCGGGGATCGCACCTACGGGTCCGAAAAACTGTTATCGCGGAGGCCGCCGGTCCGTCTCCCAGCTGTGAACCCCCTCGTGGCCGTCCCCACAGCCACGGCTGAGAAAGTGCTTACTGCGAGGGAAGACACGGGAAGGGACGGATGTGCACGGCAGCCACTGGCGCGACACCATCGCGGCCGCGCAGGCCGGCGACCGGCGTGCGCTGGAGGAGCTGGTCGAGGGCTGGCTTCCGCTGGTCTACAACGTCGTCGGACGGGCGCTGAACGGGCACGCCGACGTCGACGACGTCGTGCAGGAGACCATGCTGCGGGCCGTGGACAACCTCGGTTCGCTGCGTGATCCGGACAGTTTCCGGTCCTGGCTGGTCGCGATCGCCATGCGGCAGATACGGGACCGGGCGCGCCGCAGGCAGCCCGCCGCGCCGCTCGACGAGTCGGCCGCGCAGCAGGACTTCGCCGAACTCACCGTGCTGCGCCTCGGACTTGAGGGCCAGCGGCGGGAGGTCGCCGAGGCGGTGCCCTGGCTCGACGACGAGGACCGGCAGCTGCTGTCGCTGTGGTGGCTGGAGGTCGCGGGCGAGCTGAGCAGGCGTGAGCTGGCCGCGGCGGCCGGGATCAGCCGACAGCATGCCGCGGTGCGCGTGCAGCGGGTGAAGGAACGGCTGGAGACCGCGCGCGGCATCGTGCGAGCGCTGGACGGCGCCTGCCCCGACCTGCGCGAACTGACCGCCCGCTGGAACGGCCGCCCCGACTCGGTCTGGCGCAAGCGGCTGGCCCGGCACATCAGGGGCTGCGGCTACTGCGGCGACGCCCACGAGTCCGTCGTACCGGCGGAGCGGCTCCTCGTCGGACTCGCGCTCGTCCCGCTGCCGGTCGGCTTCACGCTGTCGCTGGCCCTCGGCGGCAAGACGGCCGCCGCGGCGGCCTCCGTCGGCTGGTCCGCCAAGGTGCTGGGCGCGCTCACCCAGCCCGTCGTCGCCGTCACGGCCGGTGCGACCCTCGTCGCGGGCGGCGCCTACGTCGTCACCCAGCCGTCCGACGACCCGCCACCCCCGCGCGCAGCCAGCACCTACCGACCCCCCTCGCCGTCACCCACCCCCACGCCCACCGCCAGCCCCGCCCCCACACCGTCCCCCTCGAAGACCGAGCTCTACGGCACCGTCGTCGACGCCGTGGACCGGGCACCGGACCCGGACACCGGGCCTGCCGCCCTGCCCCGCCGTCCCGCGACCGGCCTCACCAGCACCTGGGGCGCCAAGGCGGTCATGCAGCACCGTGGCGAGAGCCTGACGCTCAGCGGGCAGGGCTATGTGCTGGTGCGCTGGCAGATCGCCCCGCACGACCGGTCCGGCGGCCTGGCCATGCCGACGTGGACCGGTCTGCGGGGCAAGCTGTTCCATGTCGCGTCGGGCGGCGGGCGCCGTATGGACGACGTTGTCGGGGACGGCTCCGACCGCGGCTACGTCACCGGTATGGGCGGCCCCGACATCGGCTGGACCGTGCTGCCCGAGGGCACCCAGCAGATGTGGCAGAACGAGTACTTCTACCTCGACGGGACCGTCACCCTCCACCAGAACGAGCGCGGCGCCTCCTACGGCCTGACCGTCATGCCGACGGACTGGGACGCCGTGCACAACGACGTCCTCCAGGGCCCCGAGCAGGGTGTGATCCGCTACGGCCTGGTCCGCGACACCGGCGACGACACCGCGCCCGTACCGCAGTACGTCACGCGCGCCACCCCCGCCGATCCGGCGACGGTGGCGCAGCGTTCGCGTGTGTGAGCGCGTGCAGCGCGTCGACCCGGTTGGTGGTGATCGAGTCGACGCCCAGGCCGATGAGGCGGCGCATCGAGCGACGTGTGTCGGGGGTCCAGGCCGACAGCAGGTGCCCGCCCCGGTGGACCCGCTCGGCGAGGGCCCGGTCGACCAACCCGAAACGGTAGTTGAGCCAGCGCGGCCGCACCGCCTCCAGCAGCGCGGGCCGCGGGGGCGCCAGCGTCGTCCAGGTCAGCGCGATCTCGGCGGCCGGGTCGGCTGCGCGCACGGCGAGCATGGCGGGGGCGGCCGCGCAGTAGTACACGCGGTCCTCCGCCCCGCACTCGCGCACGACGTCCACGATCCCGCGCACCGTGCGCCGGTCCGGTTCGCCGGGCAGGTCGATCATCACCCGGTGTCCGTCGGTCGCGGACAGTGCCTCGGCCAGCGTCGGCACCCCGCCCGCCGTGTGGCCGCGCAGTTCGTCCGCCGACAGTGCGCGCAGCGGGCGGTCCAGTTCCCACAGCCGCTTGAGCGTCTCGTCGTGCAGCAGGACGGGCACGCCGTCCCGGGTGACGCGCACATCGACCTCGACGGCGTCGGCGCCCCGGCGGAGCGCGGAGCGCAGCGAGTCGAGGGTGTTCTCGCGGAAGCGGTAGGGGTCGCCGCGGTGGGCGACGGCCGTGACCGTGGTGGTCATCGGGCCAGCCAGGCCGTGGTGTACGTGTCGATCTCGGCCTTGATCCGGGCCTTGGCGGGCTCGTCGAGGAAGGCCGCGTCGACCGCGTTGTGCGCCAGCTGCGCGAGGCCGCGCTCGTCGAGTTCCAGCAGGCGGGCGGCGACCGCGTACTCGTTGTTCAGGTCGGTGCCGAACATCGGCGGGTCGTCGGAGTTGATGGTGACCAGGACCCCGGCCCGCACGAACTCCTTGATCGGGTGCTCGTCGAGGGTGCGCACCGCGCGCGTGGCGATGTTGGAGGTTGGGCACACCTCCAGCGGGATGCGGTGCTCGGCGAGGTGCGTGAGGAGCTTCGGGTCCTGGGCGGAGCTGGTGCCGTGCCCGATGCGCTCGGCGCGCAGATACGTCAGCGCGTCCCAGACCGTCTCCGGGCCGGTGGTCTCACCGGCGTGCGGCACCGAGTGCAGGCCGGCGGCGATCGCCCGGTCGAAGTAGGGCTTGAACTGCGGCCGCGGTACGCCGATCTCGGGACCGCCGAGACCGAACGACACCAGCCCCTCCGGGCGCAGCTTGTCGTCGGTGGCGAGCCGCACGGTCTCCTCGGCGGACTCCAGACCCGCCTCGCCGGGGATGTCGAAGCACCAGCGCAGTACGGTCCCGAAGTCGGCCTCCGCCGCCTTGCGGGCGTCCTCGATCGCGTCCATGAAGCCGCGCTCGTCGATGCCGCGGCGGGTGGAGGAGAAGGGGGTGACGGTCAGTTCGGCGTACCGCACCTGCTGGCGGTTCAGGTCCCGGGCCACCTCGTACGTCAGCAGCCGTACGTCCTCCGGTGTGCGGATCAGATCCACGACGGACAGGTACACGTCGATGAAGTGGGCGAAGTCCGTGAAGGTGAAGTAGTCGGCCAGGGCCTCGGGGTCGGTGGGAACCTTGGAGTCGGGGTGGCGGGCGGCCAGTTCCGACACGATGCGGGGGGAGGCGGAGCCGACGTGGTGCACATGCAGTTCGGCCTTGGGCAGTCCGGCGATGAAGGCGTGCAGGTTGCCTGTGGCGGCGGTCAGGTCGGTCAAGGTTCCTCCCCGGGAACGGCGTCCGCGCCGGCTGCGGCGGGACGCGGGTGATCGGCTGATCGATGACTCGGGGATCATCGTAGGCCGGGGACGCGGCGTCCGGGGCCGGGCCGTAGCATGACGGAACGTACGACAGAGGGGGTCCCGCGCATGTCCGACGACGCTCAGACGCCGGATACACCGGGGAACGGGTTCGAGGTCGATCTCACCAAGCGGAGCGGGTCGGGCGCGCAGGACGCCACCGACAGTACGGCCGCCGCACCGAGCCCCTGGGCCCCTCCTGCGCAGGCCTCCGACGGCCCCGGCACCACCCTCGCCTCGAACGCCCCGCAGTCCTGGCCGGCCCCGTCGGTGCACGACCAGCAGACGGTCACGTCGATGCCGGGTCCGGCCCAGCCGTGGGCCGGACCGGGCGGGCCCGCCGACCCCTTCGCCCCGCCCGCCCCCTACACCCAGGGCGAGCCCGTCCCCCCGCCCCCCATCGCCCCCGACGGCCCCGGCCAGGTCCCCTACGGCTACCCCGGTGGCTACGGCTACCCGCCCCAGATGGGCTACGGCTATCCACCCCAGGCGGGCTACGGCGGCTACGCCTGGCCCGGTATGCAGCCGCCGCCGAGCAATGGGATGGGGACGACCGCGCTGGTGCTCGGGATCATCTCGGCCGCCGTCTTCTGTCTGTGGCCGGTGGCCATCCTGCTCGGTGTGCTGGCGCTGATCTTCGGTCTGATCGGCCGCGGGAAGGTACGGCGGAACGAGGCGACCAACCCCGGTCAGGCCCTGGCCGGGACCATCTGCGGAGCCGCGGGCATCGTCCTCGGCCTGGTGATGGTGGCGTTCGTGATCGCGACGTGAGCGCGGAGACCCCCGGCTTCCAGGCCTTCTAGGCCGCCCGCAGTCTCTCCCGCGCCTCCATCAGCGCGAACCCCAGCAGATTCGGCCCCCGCCACCGCTCGGGATCCATCGCGGCCTCGTCGTTCGCCGCCAGGCCGATGCCCCAGATCCGGTCCATGGGGCTGGCCTCCACCAGCACACGCTCGCCCGTGCCCAGCAGGAACGCCCGCAGCGCGTCGTCGGAGCCGAACTTGTGGACGCTGCCCTCGACCACGATCCCGAACCGCTCACGCTCCCATATGCCCTCGTCGAAGCCCCGCACCAGCCGCCCGGCGTTCTTCGCCTGCGACGGATGGTCCGCCGCGAGCACCTGCCGCTCGGCCTCGGCGTCGCCGAACAGCCGGGCCTTGCCGGCCATCATCCAGTGCTCGGCCGTCGCGTACTCCACCCCGTCCACCGTGAACGGCGACGGCCACCACTGGCTCAGACAGCTCGCGCCGATGCTTCCGTCGGGCCGCGGCCGGTGCCCCCAGAAGTGCAGATACTTGATCCCCGCCCCCGCGTGGACCGCCCTGACCAGGGCTTCCCGGGAATTGATCTTTGCCATGCATGCGAGTGTGGCACGCACCACTGACAGGACGTCCCTCCTTTTCCATGCCGACTCGACACCTGGTCGACAGATTCCGTCGCGTAACCAAAAGGCAACAACGGAATCACTTGTTGGAGTGCCATTGCTCTGTCAGGATCGGCACTCAAATCGAGCTGGAGCTACGCCACCCGCCCCCGTGGACAGCGGGGCGAAGGCGGAGGAGAGCGACATGCACAACCCGGGCAATGCCACCCCGGAACGATTCCCCGCCGAGGAGCGCTTCGCGGCCGGTGCGCAGTACATTGCGGGCCGCCTGACGAAGGGCACCTCGGGCCGCACCCACGCGGTCGTCGACCCGGCCACCGGCGAGGAGGTCCTGACCTACGAGCTGGCCGGCACCGACGACGTCGACGCCGCCGTGGCCGCCGCCCGTGCGGCCTTCCCCGGCTGGTCCGGAGCCACCCCGGGCGAGCGCTCCGACGCGCTGCACAAGCTGGCCGCCGTGCTCGCGGACCGCGCCGAGGAGTTCGCCCGCGCCGAGTCCCTCCAGTGCGGCAAGCCGCTGAAGCTGACCCGAGAGTTCGACGTGCCCGGCACGGTCGACAACACCGCGTTCTTCGCCGGTGCCGCCCGTCATCTCCAGGGCCAGTCGGCCGGCGAGTACTCCGGCGACCACACCTCGTACGTGCGCCGCGAGGCCATCGGTGTGGTCGGCTCCATCGCCCCCTGGAACTACCCCCTCCAGATGGCTGCCTGGAAGATCCTCCCGGCGATCGCCGCGGGCAACACCATCGTGCTCAAGCCCGCCGAGCTCACCCCGCTCACCTCGCTGCTGTTCGCCGAGGCCTGTACTGAGGCGGGCATCCCGGACGGTGTCGTCAACATCGTCACCGGCACCGGAAGGGAGGCCGGCGAGCACCTCGTCGGCCACCCGGACGTGGCCATGACCTCCTTCACCGGCTCCACCGCGGTCGGCAAGCGCGTCGCCGAGATCGCCACCGCCACCGTCAAGCGGATCCACCTGGAGCTCGGTGGCAAGGCGCCCTTCGTCGTCTTCGACGACGCCGATGTGGAGGCCGCCGCCAACGGCGCGGTCGCGGGCGCCCTCATCAACACCGGGCAGGACTGCACGGCCGCCACGCGCGCGTACGTGCAGCGCCCGCTGTACGAGGAGTTCGTCGCGCGCACGGCCGCCCTCATGGAGACCGTCCGGCTCGGCGACCCCTTCGCCGAGGGCACCGACCTCGGCCCGCTCATCTCCCACGTCCAGCGGGACCGGGTCGCCGGGTTCGTCGACCGGGCGCGTGCCTACGCGCGCGTGGTGACCGGCGGCGAGATCCCCGACGGCAAGGGGGCGTACTACCGCCCCACCCTCGTCGCGGACGCCCCTCAGGACAGCGAGATCGTCCAGTCCGAGATCTTCGGGCCGGTCCTCGTGGTCCTGCCCTTCGACACCGACGACGAGGGCCTCGCCCTCGCCAATGACACCCCGTACGGTCTCGCCGCCTCCGCCTGGAGCCGCGACGTATACCGGGCGAACCGCGCCACCCGCGAGATCAAGGCGGGCTGTGTGTGGGTGAACGACCACATCCCGATCATCAGCGAGATGCCCCACGGCGGGTACAAGGCGTCCGGCTTCGGCAAGGACATGTCCGCGTACTCGTTCGAGGAGTACACGCAGATCAAGCACGTCATGTTCGACAACACGGCGGTCGTCAGGAAGGACTGGCACCGCACGATCTTCGGGGACCGATAGCAACCAGGCCGCCTGACCCGCGGCCGCCCGACCTCCCGAAAGGGCACCAAGCGCATGGAGCAGTTCGAGCCCGACCGCCTGTCCCCGGCCCAAGTGGCCGCCATGCGGCGCAGCTTCCGCAACGGCAGGGCGTCCCTCTCCCGCCGTTCCCTGCTGCGCGCCTCCGCCGGCGGCGCGCTCGCGGTCGGCGGTCTGGGGGCGCTGAGCGCCTGCGGTATCCCGGCCGCCGGCAAGTCCGAGGGCGGAGTGTCCGCGGACGACCACTCGGCCAAGGAGAAGACCATCAGCTTCTCCAACTGGACCGAGTACATGGACGTGGACGAGAGCGAGAAGCACCACCCCACGCTCGACGCGTTCACCGAGCGGACCGGCATCAAGGTCAAGTACACCGAGGACATCAACGACAACGTCGAGTTCTTCGGCAAGATCAAGCCGCAGCTCGCGGCCGGCCAGGACACCGGACGCGACCTCATCTGCGTCACCGACTGGCTGGCGGCCCGCCTGATCCGCCTGGGCTGGGTCCAGAAACTGGACCCGGCCAACCTGCCGAACGCCTACGCCAACCTGTCCGCCCAGTTCCGCACCCCGGACTGGGACCCGGGCCGCGCCTACTCGTATGTGTGGCAGGGCATTTCGACCGTCATCGCCTACAACAAGAAGGCGCTGGACGGCGAAGAGGTCAAGACGGTCTCCGACCTCCTCGACAACCCCAAGCTCAAGGGCAAGGTCGGCTTCCTGTCGGAGATGCGCGACAGCATCGGCATGACGCTGCTCGACATGGGCAAGGACCCGGGCAACTTCACCGCCGACGACTACGACGCGGCCATCGCCCGCATCCAGAAGGCCGTCGACAAGGGCCAGATCCGCCGCTTCACCGGCAACGACTACACCTCCGACCTGACCAGCGGCGACTTCGCCGCCTGTATCGCCTGGGCCGGAGACGTCGTACAGCTCAAGGCGGACAGCCCGGACATCGACTTCATCATCCCGGACAGCGGATACATCACGTCGACCGACAACCTGCTGGTCCCCAACAAGGCCCGGCACAAGACCAACGCCGAGCGGCTCATCGACTACTACTACGAGCCCAAGGCCGCCGCCGAACTCGCCGCGTACATCAACTACGTGACCCCCGTCGACGGGATCAAGGACGAACTGGCCGAGATCGACGAGGACGCGGCGAACAACCCGCTGATCATCCCCGACAAGGAGATGGCCGCGAAGTCCCGCGCCTTCCGTTCGCTGAGTTCGAAGGAAGAGACGGCCTTTGAAGAGAAGTTCGCGAAGCTGACTGGGGCGTGATCGACGTGACGAACAAGAACGACAACACCGGCGACGTCCGTCTCTCGGGCATCAGCAAGACGTACGACAACGGCTTCACCGCCGTACACCCGCTGGACCTGACCGTCCCGCAGGGCTCCTTCTTCGCCCTGCTCGGCGCCTCCGGCTGCGGAAAGACGACAACCCTGCGCATGATCGCGGGACTTGAGGAGCCCACCACGGGCACGGTCTCCCTCGGCGAGCAGGACGTCACCCATCTGCCGCCCTACAAACGGCCCGTGAACACGGTCTTCCAGTCCTACGCCCTCTTCCCGCACCTCGACATCTTCGAGAATGTCGCCTTCGGTCTGCGCCGGCGCGGCATCAAGAGCGTGAAGAAGCAGGTCGAGGAGATGCTGGAGCTGGTCCAGCTCGGCGAGCAGGCGCGCAAGAAGCCGCACCAGCTCTCCGGCGGCCAGCAGCAGCGCGTCGCGGTCGCCCGCGCGCTGATCAACCACCCCAAGGTGCTCCTCCTCGACGAGCCCCTCGGCGCCCTCGACCTCAAGCTGCGCCGCCAGATGCAGCTGGAGCTCAAGCGCATCCAGACCGAGGTCGGCATCACCTTCGTGCATGTCACGCACGACCAGGAGGAGGCCATGACGATGGCCGACACGGTCGCCGTGATGAACGCGGGCCGCGTCGAGCAGCTCGGCGCCCCCGCCGACCTGTACGAGAACCCGAGGACGACGTTCGTCGCCAACTTCCTGGGCACCTCCAACCTCATCGAGGCCGAGGTGGACGCCAAGTCCGGCGGCGACATCGTCCTCAAGGCGGGCGGCGGCAAGCTCGTACTGCCCGAGGCGCGCTGTTCCGCGCCCACCACGACCGGCGGCAAGGTGCTGGTCGGCGTACGCCCGGAGAAGATCTCCCTCACGCACGCCGACGACGCCGGTGAGATCCCGGACGGCCGCAACCGCGTCACCGGCAAGATCGCCGACGCGTCCTTCATCGGCGTCTCCACGCAGTACGTCATCGACAGCCCGGTCTGCCCCGAGCTCGCGGTCTACGCCCAGAACGTCGACCGTGACCCCCGCCTGGTGCCCGGCGCCGACGTCGTCCTGCACTGGTCGCCGGCCCACACCTTCGGCCTCGACGCCGCTCAGGACATCGACGCGGGCACCGAGGAAGAGGCGGTCTGATGGCGACGGTCACCGAGGCGCCGCCTCTGGCGCCCGCCCCCGAGAAGAAGCCCCCGCGCAAGCGGGGCCGCTGGACGCCGTACCTCCTGCTGCTGCCCGGACTCGCCTGGCTGCTGGTGTTCTTCGCGCTGCCGATGGTCTACCAGGCGTCGACCTCGGTGCAGACCGGCTCCCTGGAGCAGGGCTACGAGGTCACCTGGCACTTCGCCACCTACTGGGACGCGCTGACCGAGTACTACCCGCAGTTCCTGCGGTCGGTGCTGTACGCCGGTTCCGCGACGGTCCTGTGTCTGCTGCTGGGCTACCCGCTCGCGTACCTGATCGCGTTCCGGGCCGGCCGCTGGCGGAACCTGATCATGATCCTGGTGATCGCGCCGTTCTTCACCAGCTTCCTGATCCGCACCCTGGCCTGGAAGACGATCCTCGCGGACGGCGGCCCGGTCGTCGGCGCGCTGAACTCGCTGCACGTCCTGGACGTCACCAGCTGGCTCGGCATGACCGCCGGCGACCGTGTGCTGGCCACCCCGCTGGCGGTGGTCTGCGGTCTGACGTACAACTTCCTGCCGTTCATGATCCTGCCGCTGTACACCTCGCTGGAGCGCATCGACCCCAGGCTGCACGAGGCGGCGAACGACCTGTACGCGAAGCCGTCCACGACCTTCCGGAAGGTCACCTTCCCGCTGTCGATGCCGGGTGTCGTCTCCGGCACGCTGCTGACGTTCATCCCGGCCGCCGGTGACTACGTGAACGCCGATCTGCTCGGCTCCACCGACACCCGAATGATCGGCAACGTCATCCAGTCGCAGTTCCTGCGGATCCTCGACTATCCGACGGCGGCGGCGCTCTCCTTCATCCTGATGTTCGCGATCCTGATCATGGTGTCGCTGTACATCCGCAAGTCCGGTACGGAGGATCTGGTTTAAATGGCCTTCGTCAATTGGCTCAAGCGCAAATTCGTCGTCATCGCGGGCCTCTGCACGCTCGGATACCTGCTGCTGCCGAACGTCGTCGTCACGGTGTTCTCCTTCAACGATCCGAAGGGGCGCTTCAACTACGAGTGGCAGAACTTCTCGACCGACGCCTGGACCGACCCGTGCGGTGTCTCGGGTCTGTGCGACTCGCTGACCCTCAGCCTCCAGATCGCCTTCTGGTCGACGCTGGGCGCCACCGCCCTCGGCACGATGATCGCCTTCGCGCTGGTCCGCTACCGGTTCCGGGCGCGCGGCGCGATCAACTCGCTGATCTTCATGCCGATGGCCATGCCCGAGGTCGTCATGGCCGCCTCGCTGCTCACCCTGTTCCTCAACATGGGCGTCCAGCTGGGCTTCTGGACGATCCTCATCGCCCACATCATGTTCTGCCTCAGCTTCGTCGTGACGGCCGTCAAGGCGCGCGTCATGTCGATGGACCCGAGGCTGGAGCAGGCCGCGCAGGACCTCTACGCCGGCCCGTTCCAGACCTTCGTCAGGGTCACCCTGCCGATCGCGGCACCCGGAATCGCCGCGGGCGCGCTGCTCGCCTTCGCGCTCTCCTTCGACGATTTCATCATCACCAATTTCAACGCGGGCTCGACCGTCACGTTCCCCATGTTCGTCTGGGGCTCGGCGCAGCGCGGAACACCCGTTCAGATCAATGTCATCGGTACTGCCATGTTCATCGTCGCCGTACTGTTCGTGCTGGCCTCGATGGTCGTCGGCAACCGCCGAAACAAGCAAAAGGCATAAGACCTTTTCGAAAACCCTCTGTAGGGAGTTGAAATCATGGCCCCAAGCGCCATGAGCCGTTGGACAAAGGCACTGTCTGAAGCCCAGCCGGTCCCGTACTGGCTGGACGACCCCGGAAAGCCCCACCCCGAGCCCGCGCTCACCGGCCCCGAGACCTGCGATCTGCTGGTCGTCGGCGGCGGGTACAGCGGACTGTGGACCGCGCTGCTCGCCAAGGAGCGCGACCCCGGCCGGGATGTGGTGCTCCTGGAGGGCCGCGAGGTGGGCTGGGCCGCCTCGGGCCGCAACGGCGGCTTCTGCGCCGCCTCCCTCACCCACGGTCTGGCCAACGGGCTCGCCCGCTGGCCGGACGAGATCCACCAGCTGGAGGAGCTGGGCGCCCGCAACCTCGACGAGATCGAGGCGGCGGTCGCCCGCTACTCCCTGGACTGCGACTTCGAGCGCAGCGGTGAGATCGACGTCGCGACCGAGACGTACCAGGCGTGGGAACTGCGCGACTGGTACGAGGAGATCGAGCGCCAGGGCCTCGCCGAGGGCGTGGAGTTCCTGGACGCCGACGCGGTGCGGGAACAGGTCGACTCACCGACATTCCAGGCGGGCCTCCACGACCGCCGCGGCGTCGCCATGCTCAACCCCGCCAAGCTCGCCTGGGGCCTGAAGCGGGCGTGCCTGGGGCTCGGCGTCCGCGTCTACGAGCACACCCCCGCCCTCACCCTGAAGCCGTACGGCGCCGGCATGGCCGTACGCACCCCCTACGGCCGGATCCGCGCCCGCCAGGTCGCACTCGGCACGAACATCTTCCCGAACCTGGTCAAGCGGGTACGGGCCTACACGGTCCCCGTCTACGACTACGCGCTGATGACCGAGCCGCTCACCGACGAGCAGCTCAAGGAGATCGGCTGGCAGGGCCGGCAGGGCCTCGGCGACAGCGCCAACCAGTTCCACTACTTCCGGCTCTCCGCCGACAACCGGATCCTGTGGGGCGGCTACGACGCCATCTACCCCTACGGCGGCCGGGTGCGCGCCGAGTACGACGACCGCCCGGAGACCTACGCCAAGCTCGCCGACCACTTCTTCACCTGCTTCCCGCAGCTGGAGGGCGTCCGCTTCACGCACGCCTGGGGCGGCGCGATCGACACCTGCTCGCGCTTCTCGGCGTTCTTCGGCACCGCGCACCACGGGAAGGTGGCGTACGCGGCGGGCTACACCGGCCTCGGCGTCGGCGCCACGCGCTTCGGCGCGGACGTGATGCTGGACCTGCTGTCGGGGGAGGAGACCGAGCGCACCACGCTCGAAATGGTCCGCAAGAAGCCGCTGCCCTTCCCGCCGGAGCCGTTCGCCTGGACCGGCATCGCGCTCACCAAGTGGTCGCTGGCCCGCGCCGACCAGCACGGCGGGCGGCGCAACCTGTGGCTGAAGACCATGGACCGGCTGGGTCTGGGCTTCGACAGCTGACCTGTGACCCACTTCACTCCGACGAGTGAAGCAAACCCGCGTAATGCCCGGCAGGGGACCTCCCTCTCCCTCGTGACGCAGAAGGCGTCCACGACGGAAGAAGGAGGTCCCCGTCATGACAGGGGCGAAGACGGCGGTCGAATGGCTGGCATCCGTGGCTCCGGATCCCGAGGCCTGCCGCTGGGAGTGGGAGCGCAACCCGCTCGGGGTCGCGCTGCTGCCCGCCGGCAAGGCCTGGGACGTGCTCATCCTGCCGGGCGAGCTCGGATATCCCACCCTCGATGTGCTCACCCGCATCCTCGACCAACCGGGCCCGGTGCTCGTCGACTTCGGCGACGCGCGCATGGGCTTTTTTGTGCCGCCGGGCACGGCCGCCCGGTGGCTCGGCACCGGCATCCGCACCGCGGGCGCCGGCACCTGGATCGTGGTGCCCTACCCCGGCAGGTCCACCGGCGGCGTCCGCTGGCTGGTCCCGCCGGACGGCTCCGGCACCCTCACCGATCCGGCGCTCCTCGAACTGGCCATGCATGAGGCGGCGGCGGGTCTGGCGACGGAGGAGGACGGCTAGCCGGTCCGGGCCGAGGATCAAGGACCGAGGATCAGGTCGAGCGTCACCGCACTCTCGTCGGCCGCCCGTGCGGCCGACGCGGACCCCCATCCGCGAGCGGTTCGTTTCGTTGGTCCGTGATCTACCGGCGGAACCGCTGCTTCCTTGTACTTGAGCGGTAACAGACGCGCACGACGCGCAAGTTCGGATCGATGCGTGCCCCAGACTCGGCTCGTCATCAGCAGTCGACAGCGGGCCGGACACGGCCTGTCACGGGGGCATCATGAGCGCGCTTGCTCGCAAGGACCGCAAGAACCGCACCAACCGCAGAGGCCGGCAGTTCTACGTCCTCGGGGCTGCGGCGGCCGCCGCGCTGCTTGCGACCACGGCGTGCGAGTCGGACACGGCGGACGAGGGCAAGTCCTCGGACCGGCCGAGCGCGACGAGTTCGGCGACGTCCGCCGAGACGGCCCCGACGGAGCCGGACGACAGCGGCAGCACAGGAGAAGAGGGCGGCGACGACAGCTCCACCACCCCTCTCTGCACCATGGAAGACCTCTCCGTCTCCGCGACGGACTACGACGGGACAGGCGAGAACGTCCGGCATGTCCTCCTCGTCGTCACGAATGCCGGCGACAAGAAGTGCGATGTCCAAGGCGCCCCCGAGGTCACGCTCGGCGACGCCCAGGGCCCGGCCCCCGTGCTGGAGGGAACCGACTCCGCAGAGGCGGTCACCCTCGCTCCGGGCGCCGAGGCATACGCCGGGCTGCTGGTCAGCGGCGGTGGGATGGACACCTACGAGGCGACGCGCATGACGCTCGGCCTCGGGAGCCCCGGCGGGGAGAGCGAGCCGGACGAGCCGGTCGACGTCCCGATGCCCGTCGATGTGCTGTCGGCGGACGACGGCCAGCGGGTGACCGCCTGGGCGGGCACCGAGGGCCTCGCGATGCGCCCCGTCACTCAGTCCTGACGGATCGGCCGAGCAGCAGGACGAAACCGGTCAGTATCACGGTGGACAGACACCAGCTCGCCACCACGTCCAGCGGCCAGTGATAGCCGCGCCGGACCAGCCCGTAGGAGACGCCGAGGACGGCGAGGCCGTAGGCGACGACGAGCGTGCGGCGGGTCCAGGCCGTGCGGAGCCAGGGCAGCAGGAGCAGGACGGCGGCGCCGTACGCGACGGCCGCCGTGGCCGTGTGGCCGGACGGGAAGTAGCCGGTGGCCGGTGGCACGACCGGGGTGCCCGGGCGGTCGGTCAGCTCCTTGACCGGGACGACCAGGGCCGGGACCAGCGCCATCAGCAGGGCCGCGGCCGTGGCAGGCCACCACCAGCGGTCCGCACCGGCGCGCCGGGACCGCCGGGCGACATGGATGAGCACCGCGCCGAGCACGGGCACCGCGACCTGGACATTGCCCAGGTCGGCGAGGAGTTCGGAGGCGCGGTCGGGGTGGACGAGCGCTCGGCTGAGACGTTCGTCCACCCGCACCAGCGGGCCGTCGGCCACGACCTGCCAGGTGATCAGCGCGAACAGCAGGGCGGGAAGCCCGAGAAGTCCCAGAAGGGAGAGGAGGGAGGTCGGCCGCCCCGGAACAGGGGGGGTTGTTGCGGGGCGGCCGTCCGGATCGGATGGCCGCGCGCCCCGGGGGGTTTGGGGCGGGCGACTGTCCGATCGGTGAGGAGATCCGGAGCCGGAGGCTCCGTATGTGTGCGCGAGGGCACGACCAGGTCGAAGCTGGGGAGGCCCCGGCCTGATGTCGCCCACAGTCCCCTGTGGGCGGGGTGTATCTCTCATCTGGGTAGAACCTACGACAGGGGGTGCGCCCAAGACAGTCGGAATCGAGACCTGACAGCCACCCCGCACACCTTCTTCACACCCTCTGCCGCTCACGGCCCCAGCCCCGGAACGAAAGCGCTTGTCAGGGCTGGGGCGGATGTGACGCGGCTCAGATGCGGGCGAAGGCCTGCTCGATGATGTCGAGGCCCTCGTTCAGCAGGTCCTCGCCGATCACCAGCGGCGGCAGGAAGCGCAGCACGTTGCCGTAGGTGCCACAGGTCAGGACCAGCAGGCCCTCGGCGTGGCAGGCCTTGGCGAGCGCGCCGGTGGCCTCCGGGTTCGGCTCCTTGGTGGTGCGGTCCTTGACCAGCTCGATGGCGATCATGGCGCCGCGGCCGCGCAGGTCGCCGATGATGTCGAACTTCTCGGCCATGGCGGTGAGGCGGGCCTTCATGATCGCCTCGATGTTCTTCGCCTTGGCGTTGAGGTCGAGCTCCTTCATCGTCTCGATGGAGCCCAGCGCACCGGCGCAGGCGACCGGGTTGCCGCCGTAGGTGCCGCCCAGGCCACCGGCGTGCGCGGCGTCCATGATCTCGGCGCGGCCGGTGACGGCGGCGAGCGGCAGACCGCCCGCGATGCCCTTGGCGGTCGTGATCAGGTCGGGGACGATGCCCTCGTCCTCGCACGCGAACCACTGGCCCGTACGGCAGAAGCCGGACTGGATCTCGTCGGCGACGAAGACGATGCCGTTGTCGTTGGCGAACTTCACGATCGCCGGCAGGAAGCCCTTGGCCGGCTCGATGAAGCCGCCCTCGCCGAGCACCGGCTCGATGATGATCGCGGCCACGTTCTCCGCGCCGACCTGCTTGGTGATCTGGTCGATGGCCTGGGCGGCGGCCTCGGGGCCGGCGTTCTCGGCACCGGTCGGCCAGCGGTAGCCGTAGGCGACCGGGACGCGGTAGACCTCGGGCGCGAACGGACCGAAGCCGTGCTTGTACGGCATGTTCTTCGCCGTCAGCGCCATCGTCAGGTTGGTGCGGCCGTGGTAGCCGTGGTCGAACACGACGACGGCCTGGCGCTTGGTGTACGCACGCGCGATCTTGACGGCGTTCTCGACGGCCTCGGCGCCGGAGTTGAACAGCGCCGACTTCTTGGCGTGGTCACCCGGGGTGAGCTCGGCGAGGGCCTCGGCGACCTCCACGTAACCCTCGTACGGCGTCACCATGAAACAGGTGTGGGTGAAGTCGGCGAGCTGCGCGGAGGCGCGGCGTACGACGGCCTCGGCGGACGCGCCGACGCTGGTCACGGCGATGCCGGAGCCGAAGTCGATCAGGCGGTTGCCGTCGACGTCCTCGATGATGCCGCCGCCGGCCCGCGCGGTGAACACCGGCAGCACGGAACCCACGCCCTGCGCCACCGTCGCGACGCGGCGGGCCTGCAGCTCCTGCGACTTCGGGCCGGGGATGGCGGTGACGACGCGGCGCTCCTGCGGAAGGTCGGTCATGAGGGGCTCCTGGGGGTTTTGCGGATGCTTGTCTTCTCTTTTCTCGCAGGCTAGGACGGGGAGAGGGGGGTGGGCATGCTCCATGTGGGCGTTTTCGGTGTGCCCGGTTGTCCGTGGTGGACATAGCGGGTGTCCGGGTCCGTCCCGCGCGCCGGAGCCGCAAACGGTGAACTCCCCTTGCGGGGGCGTTAGATTGGCTCGCTGATGGTGGACGGAACGGCTGGTCAGGGGGCAAGGGCGATGGACAGCGACGGGACGCAGGACGCGCGGGGTACGCACGCGACGCCTGTGCCACGATCACGCTCCGCTGTGCCGCCGAGGCCTTCGATGCCGCCTCTGCCAGACGGCTCCGCCTTCCTGGCCTGGCTGCGCACGCCCCGGCCGGAGGCACTGCCCGGCGTTTGGCGGTTCGGGCACAAGCCCAGGCCGGAGGAGGAGCCTGAGGAGATTCCGGCGCGGCAATTGTTGAGCGGGGCGCTGATCGCGTTCCTGTGCGGATGGCTGCTCTGCTCGCTGCTGTGGAATGGTTACCTAGGTGGCTTCTGGCAGTGGCCGTGGTACGCCTTGGCTCCCGATTCCTGGACGATGGGGCGCTCTGGCGCACTGGGGACCCTTTCGTGGGTTTATTCAGGCCTCGTGTTCGCGGGCATTTTCGCGGTGTTCGGGAAGATCGGCCGCTGGAGCGAGGTCTGGCGCCGCTACGGCCCGTCCGCCTGGACCCGCCGGGCCCCCGTGGCCGAGCGCCCGCCCGCCCCCGAGCAGGACCCCGCCGAGTGGCCGCAGCTGCGCGCCGCCGGTGCCGTCGACGCCGCCGAGCGGCTCTCCGGTGAGGCGAAGGCCGGGCTCATGCGGGACGTCGACCACGCCCGGATCGCCCGTGCCTGGCAGAGCGTGCGCAGTGGCAGGCACGACCTGTCCACCTTCACCGGCGCCGTGCTCAGGGACGGCGCCGCCGCCTGTCTGCACCCCTCCGGCGCACGCGATCTGCCGGCCCGGCTCTCCCGGCACGACCTGGTCACCGGCCAGGTGCGCCTCGGCACCACGGCCGACGACGCCCGCAACCCGTACGCCTACCGCGGCACCGGCCTCGCCCTGGGACCCGAGCTGCTCGGCACCTCCCTGCTCGCCGTAGGGCCGGCCGGTTCCGGCAAGTCCGGCACCGTCGTCCGGCCGCTCGCCGAGTCGCTGTGCCTGCACGCGCTCGCCGGGCGCGCCGCCGTGGTGGTCGTGGGCGCGGCGGGCGCGGGGCTCGGCCCGGCCGACGCCTACGACGTCGTCGTACGCATCGGGAATCCGGAGTCCGTGTACGACCTCGACCTGTACGGCGGGACCACCGACCCGGACGAGGCCGCGGCCGTGCTGGCCGAGGCGCTGGCCGGGGACCTCGTCGACCCGCACCCCGGGAGCGACAGCCGCCGCTCGACGACCGTGCTGGCGCAGTTGCTCGGGCCGTTCCGGGCGGTACACGGCCGCTTCCCGTCCGTGCCGGAGCTGCGGCAGCTGCTGGACGGGGCGCCCGGCCCGCTCGGGGAGCTGCGCACGGCGCTCCAGGGCTCCGGGCAGGATTCGCTGCTGCGCGAACTGGACGCCAGGGAGCGGCAGATGGCGCATCCGGGCGATGTCGGGGGCGTGCTCGCGGACCGGGTGGCGCTGCTCGACCGGCCGGCGTTCGCCGGGTTCTTCGACACCTCGGGGCAGTCGCGGCCCTTCTCCCTCAAGGCCCTCGACCACCCCGTACGGGTCCGCATCGACCTGCCCGCGCGCGGGCATGCGGACGCCTCGCGGATGCTGGCGCGGCTCGTGCTCGCCCAGTTCAGCGCGAGCGTGGCGGTGCGCGAGGACCGGTCGCTGTTCGCCTGTCTGATCCTCGACGACGCCACCGGTGTGGTGACGCCGGAGGCCGTGCGTGGCATTCAGCGGCTGCGGTCCGGCAACGCCGGCGCCGTGCTGACCCTGCGCACCCTGGACGACGTGCCCAGGCCGCTGCGCGGGCCGTTGCTCGGGGCGGCCGGGTGCCGGATGGCGCTGTCCGGGCTGACGCCGTGGGACGGGCAGGACTTCGCCGAGGTGTGGGGCAAGGAGTGGACCGAGGCGCGGGACGTCACCGACCGGCAGATCATCGCGGAGACCCCGGCCGGCAAGGCGCTGCACGCGGTGCGGCGGGTCATCACCGGCAAGGCGCCGACCGCGCGCGCGGTGACCGTGCGCCAGGTCGAGCGGGAGCGCTGGTCGGCGTCCGAACTGGCGCACGCCGTGCCGCCCGGGCACGCGGTGCTGTCGCTGACGAACGTGCGGGGCGAGCACGCGCCGCCGCTGCTGGTGGATCTGCGGGAGTGAACGGTCACCTCGTGACCGTACGGTGAGGCAGAATCGGCATAGGTCGTTCATACGTAGCGGCCAAATGATCACAAGGATCACGCCGACTTCACCGACCTGAAGACCAGAAGACCTGAAGGCCTCATGCCCCCCACGCTCGCCTCGCTCGTCCACCACTCCGCGCTCAAGCTCACCGTGCGGGCGGGCGGGGACCGGCTCGACGTGCCCGTCCGCTGGGCGCACGTCAGTGAGCTCGCCGACCCCGTCCCCTACATGGAGGGCGGCGAGCTGCTGCTGATCACCGCGCTCAAGCTGGACGCGGAGGACCCCGAGGCCATGCGCCGCTATGTGAAGCGGCTGGTCGGCGCGGGCGTCGTCGGACTCGGCTTCGCCGTCGGCGTCAACTACGAGGACATCCCGGCGGCGCTGGTCGAGGCGGCCGAGCACGAGGGGCTGCCGCTGCTGGAGGTGCCGCGCCGCACACCGTTCCTCGCCATCAGCAAGGCGGTGTCGGCGGCGATCGCGGCCGATCAGTACCGGGCGGTGACGGCAGGCTTCGCCGCCCAGCGCGAGCTGACCAAACAGGCGCTGACGGACGGGCCCGAGGGGCTGCTCGGCGCGCTCGCCTCACAGGTCGACGGCTGGGCCGCGCTCTACGACGCGTCCGGCGCCGTCGTCGCCACGGCGCCGGAGTGGGCCGGGCGGCGCGCGGCCCGGCTCACCGCCGATGTGGAACGGCTGCGGGAGCGGCCCGCGCCGGCCTCCTCGGTGGTGGGCGGGACCGGTCCCGACAACGAGGACCGGGTGGAGCTGCACAGCCTCGGCACGGGTCGCAGGCCGCGCGCCGCGCTCGCGGTCGGCACGGCGGCGGCCCTCGGCACCGCCGAGCGCTACGCCGTCCACTCGGCCATCGCCCTGCTCACCCTGACCACGGAACGCTCGCGGTCCCTGCACGCCGCCGAGCAGCGGATCGGCGCGGCGGTGCTGCGGATGCTGCTCGCCGGGGAGCCGGACCACGCCCGGGCGGTCGCCGGGGACCTCTACGGCGGTCTCCTGGACGCGCCCTTCCGGATGATCGTCGCCGAGTCGGTGGCGGTGTCGGCGGCGCTGGCGGCCGTGGAGCCCGCCGAGCGTCCGCAGTCCACCGCCAAGCCGTCGGCGGCGGCACTGGCCGCGGCGACCGACACCAACGGCGATCCGCTCGGCGCGCTCGCCGAGGTGGTGGAGGCCGCCGCGGCGCGGGCCGGGGAGGCGGTGCTCGTCGTGCCGGAGGGGGAGCGGCTGGTGGTGCTGGCCGCGGACTGCGGGGCCGCGGTCGCCGCGATCACTGAGTACGCGACGGCGCTGGAGGCGGCGCGGGCGGGTGCCGCGGTGCGGGAGACGCAGGACGACGAACTGGTCGTCGGGCTCTCGGCGCCGGTCGGGCCGATTGCCGCGGCCGCCGCGTACAAGCAGGCCGAGCAGGCGCTGTCGGTGGCGCGCCGGCGCGGTCGGGTGTGCGTGGAGCACGAGCAGCTGGCGGCCGGCTCCGTGGTGCCGCTGCTGGCCGACGACGCCGTACGGGCGTTCGCGGACGGCCTGCTCCGCGCCCTGCACGAGCACGACGCGACCGGCCGGGGCGACCTGGTCGCCTCCCTGCGGGCCTGGCTCTCCCGCCACGGCCAGTGGGACGCGGCAGCGGCGGACCTGGGCGTACACCGGCACACGCTCCGGTACCGCATGCGCCGCGTGGAGGAAATCCTCGGCCGCTCCCTGGACGACCCGGACGTGCGCATGGAGCTGTGGCTGGCGCTGAAGGCGACGTCGGCGGAGTAGCCGGTCGGCGTTCCCCGGCCCGTCCGGCGTTTGTGGACGAGGCCCGTTCAGGGCCGAGGCGGGGGTCTGGGGGCGCAGCCCCCGGCGGGGTCGAAGGGGTGGAGCCCCTGGGGGACGGGACGGGTAGGGGCGGCGGGGGCGAGAAACACCCCACCCCGCCACTCCGGCAAACCCTGACCCCCCACTACTACGACTCGGACAAACGCCCGCGCGCCCCCGCGCCCCTACCGTGGACCCCGAACCAAGGAACACCCACCCCCAACGCGGAAGGGCCGGGACTCGACTATGACTTCCACCCACGCCTTCTGGCTCGCCGGCCGCCAGGTCACCGGCGAGGACACCTTCGACGTCACCTCGCCGTGGGACGGCCGGCTCGTCGGCAAGGTGAGCATGCCGAACGACGCCCAGGTCGAGGAGGCCGTGGCCGCCGCGTACGCCGTACGGGACGAGTTCGCCGCCACCCCGGCGCACGTCCGCGCCGCCGCCCTGGACCACGTCAGCCGTCGTCTCGTCGAGCGCACCGAGGAGATCGCGCAGCTGATCTCCGCGGAGAACGGCAAGCCGATCAAGTGGGCGCGCGGCGAAGTCGGCCGTGCCGTCTCCGTGTTCCGGTTCGCGGCCGAGGAGGCCCGCCGCTTCAACGGCGGCGAGGCCCAGCGCCTCGACACCGACCTGGGCGGCCAGGGCCGGCTGGCCCTCACCCGGCGTTTCCCGAAGGGCGTCGTCCTCGGCATCGCGCCCTTCAACTTCCCGCTCAACCTGTGCGCGCACAAGATCGCCCCGGCCATCGCCGCCGGCGCGCCGATCATCCTCAAGCCCGCCCCGGCCACCCCGCTCTCCGGCCTGATCATCGGTGAGCTGCTCGCCGAGACCGAGCTGCCGGCCGGTTCGTGGAGCATCCTCCCGGTGTCCAACGACCGTATGCCCGCCCTCGTCCAGGACGAGCGCCTGCCGGTGATCTCCTTCACCGGCTCCGAGAAGGTCGGCTACGCGATCATGGAGTCGGTGCCGCGCAAGCACTGCACCCTGGAGCTGGGCGGCAACGGCGCCGCGGTCGTCCTCGCCGACTTCGCGAGCGACGAGGACCTCGACTGGGCCGCCACCCGTATCGCCACCTTCTCCAACTACCAGGGCGGCCAGTCCTGCATCTCGGTGCAGCGCGTGATCGCGGACGCCTCCGTCTACGACCGGCTGCTGCCGCGCATTGTCGCCGCCGTCGAGGCCCAGGTCACCGGTGACCCGAGCGACGCCACGACCGACGTCGGCCCGCTGGTCAGCGAGGACGCCGCCAAGCGTGTCGAGGCGTGGGTGCAGGAGGCCGTCGAGGTCGGCGCCGCCCTGCTCACCGGCGGCAAGCGCGACGGTGCCTCCTACGCGCCGACCGTCCTCGCCGACGTACCGGCCGGCACCAACCTGGCCTGCGAGGAGGTCTTCGGGCCGGTCCTCACCGTGCAGAAGGTGGACGGCGAGGCCGAGGCCTTCGCCGCCGTCAACGACTCCAAGTACGGCCTCCAGGCGGGCGTGTTCACGCGCGACCTGCAGACCGCCTTCCGCGCCCACCGGGCCCTGGAGGTCGGCGGTGTCGTCATCGGCGACGTGCCTTCCTACCGTGCCGACCAGATGCCGTACGGCGGCGCCAAGCAGTCCGGTGTGGGCCGTGAGGGCGTGAAGTTCGCGATGGACGACTACACCTACGAGCGGGTCCTGGTCCTCACCGGCCTCGCGCTCTGACCTGCCACGGACGGGTCAGAAGGACGGCCGCAGCCCACTGTGCGGGGGCTGCGGCCGTCGGCCTTTGCCGCAGGAACCCCTAGCTAATGGGAACCATTTTCAGGTAGTGTCGTTCTCGACGCGATCGCCGTCCCGCGAAAGGGCCCGGCACCGATGCCTTCCGGTGCCGGGCCCCTTCCCTGTGCCGGCTTCGTCCGGACCCTCAACCGGAGAAGCCGACGTGCGCGAGCCGCAGCGGGCCGCGCAGTCGGAGGCGGACGTCGTGCACGCCCTCGGCCGCGACCGCGGCGCCGACCGTGGTGTAGTCGTACGGGCCACCGGCTCCGGAGAGCGTCAGCACGGCCAGTGCCGGACCCCCGTCCAGTGACACCTCCACCACGCCCTCGCCGGCCACCGTCGCCGTCACCTGTGTGACGCCGTTGCCGAAGTCGCAGTCGCGGTAGAGCAGTTCACCGGACCGGCCCCCGGCCGCCGTCACCGCGTCGCCCGACGCCTTGGTGCGGTCGACGATCTCCACGCCGCTCTGCTCGTCGAAGTCGGCGCCGTCCAGGCCGCGTTCGCGGACCGGGCGCGGTGCGGCCGGGTCGCCGTCGAGGAGCACGGTCGTCCGCAGCCGGACGTCCTCGCTGGACGCGCCGACCAGGATGTCGTACGGGCCCGGCTCGCGGCGCCACCGGCCGTGGGCCACGTCCCAGAACTCGAAGGCGGACAAGGGTACTTCGAAGGTCAGCCCGGTCCGGGAGCCCGGCTCCAGGGTGATCCGCCGGTGGTCGGCCAGCTCGCGGCGCGGGCGCGGGACCGAGGGGTCCGCGGCGCGCGTGTAGAGCTGGACGACCTCGTCGGCCGTCACATCGCCGGTGTTCGTCACCGTGCAGGAGACGTGCACCGCGTCCCTCGTCACTCGCGCGGTCAGGTCGCCGTAGGAGAACGACGCGTACGACAGGCCGTGGCCGAACGGGAAGAGCGGGGTGCCCTCGAAGTACAGGTAGGTCTGGCGGCTGCCGATCACGTCGTAGTCGAGGAGGTCGGGCAGATCGGCGTCCTCGGCGTACCAGGTCTGCGGCAGCCGGCCCGCCGGTGAGACGTCGCCGGCCAGCACGCGGGCCAGTGCGGTGCCGGCCGCCTGGCCGCCGTGGGCCGTCCACAGCAGCGCCGGCAGGGGGCCGGGCTCGACGGCGTAGGGGTAGGCGGAGACCAGTGCCAGCACCGTGTTCGGGTTGGCGGCGCTGGCGGACCGCAGCAGCCGCTCCTGCTGGGCGGGCAGGCGCAGGGTCGTACGGTCCTCGGTCTCGCGGCCGTTGATGTGCGGGTCGTTGCCCGCGACCACCAGCACCACGTCGGCCTGTGCCGCGACGCGGGCCACCGCCTCCTCGCCGCGCTCGACGACGACCAGGTCGAAGACTTCCGCGTTCGCCTCGGCAACCTTCACGCCGTCGGCGGCGACAGAGACGTGGCGACCGGTGCCGACATGCCGCAGGAGGTGTCCGTTTCCGTGGGGTTCCAACCGGAAGGTCTCCTGGACGACCCAGCCGCCGGGCTGGTCCGCGGAGGCGCGTACCCAGCCGTCCTCGGCGACCGAGAGGTAGCGGCCGTCGGGCGCGCGCAGCGTCAGCAGGCCCTCGCCCCAGTCGACGAGCGCGAGTTCGGTGCCGGCCGGGTCGGTCGTCAGGGGAGGCAGGTCCGTGCGGCCCGCGAGGAGCGCGGGGTCCAGCGCGCCCTCGGCGCCCCGCACCTTGTCGTCGGCGTCCGCCTCGGGGACGTGCAGGAACGCGCCCGTCGAGGTCCTCAGCCGGATACGGTCCACGCCCTCCGCGAACTCCACGCGCTCGGCGCCGAACCGCTCGTACAGGCCCTCCAGTGGGGTGGAGCGGTGGATGAGGGTGCCGCTGTACCAGTCGAGCTTGCACTCGTCGGCGAGCAGGCCCACCACGGCGATGCGGGTGTCGGGGGCCAGCGGCAGCACACCGTCGTTCCTCAGCAGTACGACCGCCTGCTCGGCGGCCTCCTGCGCGAGCGCGCGGTGCTCGGGGGTGTCGAAGGCGCCGGGCTCGTCGTGTCCGTCGAACTCGCCGAGGCGGAAGCGGACCGAGAGGTGGTGGCGGACCGCGGTGTCGATGTCGGCCTCGGTCAACAGGCCCTGTTCCACGGCCCCCTTGATCCGGGCGACGATCTTCGTGCTGTCCGTGCCGTGGTCGGTGAAGCTGTCGACGCCGGCGAGCAGCGAGGCCGCCGTCGCCTCCTCGTGGGTGTCGAAGTAGTGCTCGGAGTCGACCAGGTTGGACGGCGCGCTCGCGTCCGAACAGACCAGCAGGTCATCGTCCGTCCAGGCGCGCAGGTGCTCGCGCAGGTACGGGGAGACGTGGTTGGGGCGGCCGTTGACCAGGTTGTAGGCCGGCATCACACCGGCCACCGCGCCCGCCTCGACCGTCTCGCGGAAGGCGCGCAGGTCGTACTCGTGCAGGACGCGCGGGCGGACGGAGGAGGACGAAGTGTCCCGGTCCGTCTCGTTGTTGTGGGCCAGCCAGTGCTTGAGGACCGGTGCGGTGCGCCAGTACGTCGGGTGGTCGCCGCGCAGGCCGTGCGTGTAGGCGGTGGCGATCGCCGAGGTCAGCTTGGGGTCCTCGGAGTAGCCCTCCTCGTTGCGGCCCCACAGGGGGTGGCGCAGCAGGTTGACCGTCGGGGCCCAGACGTTGAGGCCGATACGGTCGTCGCGGGCGCGCATCGCGCGGATCTCCGCGGACACCGCCTCGCCGACCCACCGTACGAGCTCGGTGTTCCAGGTCGCGCCGAGGCCGACCGCCTGTGGGAAGACCGTCGCCGGGCCCATCCAGGCCACGCCGTGCAGGGCCTCCTGGCCGGTGCGGAACGCGGCGACGCCGAGCCGTTCGACGGCCGGGGCGAACTGGTGCAGGAACCCGATCTTTTCGTCGAGGGTAAGCCGTGCCAGCAGATCGTCGATGCGCTTCGCGAACGGCAGGTGCGGATCGCGGAATGGCGGTGTGGGCGGCGTGGGTGCGGTCACGTTGAGGATCCCTTGCGATGGATCGGTGCGATGCTTTCGAAGCGCTTCGATGCTCATTCGACGTAAGGGCGCGTGTCAAGGGACCAGCGCCAACACTTCAAGTGGTGCATGAGAAAAGGTCACCTCTGTCGCCTAGGAGGAATCTTGGAAGCCACCCTTGTGCGCCCCCGGACGTTCACTTAACCTCACAGCAACATCGAAGCGCTTCGACTATCAGAGTTCCTCCCCTTGGTCGGAGAATCGCTTCAGCTCAGCCAGTTCCACTTAAGACACCGCAGCCGACGGCCCACCGCCGGGTGTCCAGGTGCGCCACGAAGGGTTGACGCAATGACGCCGAACGCCTCCTCCGCCTCCTCCGCGCCCAGCAGGAGAAGCTTCCTCGCCTCCTCGGCGGTTGCCGCCGCAGCGGTGGCGGGAGGGATGCCGCTGCTCTCCGCCTGTGGCGGTTCGGACAGCGACTCGCGCGACGGCACCACGTCGGGCAAGGACGCGAAGAAGATCCTCCCGGCCTACGTCGCCAGCAACGTCGTCGTGCCGGACCTCCCGGCCAAGAACGGCTCCGCGGTCGGCTTCACCAGCAAGCTGGACCTGGCCGACCTGAAGACCTCGGTGCCCAAGAAGCTCGGCAAGGGCGGCCAGGTCACCATCATGTCCCCGTTCTGGGGCTCCCCGCCGAAGGGCGACAACGCCTACTACAAGGCGATGAACGACCTGATCGGTGTCGACGTCAAGTGGCAGAACCAGGACGGCAACACCTACGACCAGAAGCTCGGCGCGGTCCTCGCCTCCAGCGACGTACCCGATGTGGTGGTCGTCCCCGGCTGGAACATGGGCGGCAAGATACCCAGCGCCATCATCAGCAAGTTCGCCGACCTCGGCCCCTACCTCTCCGGGGACGCGGTCAAGGACTACCCGAACCTCGCGGCCATTCCGACCGGCGCCTGGCAGCGCTCCATCTTCGGCGGCAAGCTGCGCGGCCTGCCGATGCCGGCCTCCTACGTCGGCAACATCGTGCCCCTCTACCGCCAGGACATCTTCGACAAGGAGGGGTACGAAATCCCCACCTCCTGCGACGAGTTCATGGCCCTGGCCAAGGACATCACCAACGCCAAGGCCAAGCGCTGGGCGTGTTTGGACATGAAGTGGACCGCCTTCGGCGCCTTCGGCGTGCTCTCCGGCGGCGAGAAGCCGCTCGGCTGGAACCTGGTCGACGGCAAGCTGATCAACCGTGTCGAGACCGAGGAGTTCCTCGAAGCGCTGGAGTGGTCCCGCAAGTTGTACGCCGCCGGCGTCGTCCACCCCGACTCCGGGATGGGCAAGAACGCCCCGGACCCGGGCCCCAAGTTCGCCAAGGGTGAGCTCCTGATCTACCCCGCGGACCTCTCGGGGTGGTATGGCCGCACCGCCGAACAGGCCGCCCAGAACCCCGACTTCAAGGCCTGGGGCATGGACATCTGGGGCCACGACGGCGGCAAGCCCACCTTGTGGGCCACGCAGCCGGCCAACATCTTCGCCTTCGTCAACAAGAACGCCTCCGAGTCGGTCGTCCGCGACGTGCTCGCCGTCGCCAACGTCACCGCGGCGCCGTACGGCACCAAGGAGTACATGATGACCAACTACGGTGTGGAGGGGACCCACTACACCGTCAAGGACGGCGTCCCCAGCAAGACCGACCAGGGCAACATCGACGTGGTGAACGCCTACGTCATGGTCGCGAGCCCCTCCCCGACCCTTGCCCACCCCGACTATCCGGAGGTCACGAGGGGCCAGGTCGAGTGGCAGCAGCGGATGGGCGCTTTCACCAAGAAGTCCTCCTTCTGGGGCATGCAGATCACCGAGCCCAGCCGCTACACCAACCTCTCCAACGACTTCGAGCAGCTGGAGGACGACATCGTCCGCGGCCGCAAGAAGATCAGCGACATGCAGCAGGCCGTCTCCGACTGGAAGAGCAAGGGCGGCGACAGGCTGCGCGACTGGTACAAGCAGATCCTCGACGAGAACGGTTCCGCGGCCAACTGACCCCATACCGAGGCAAGGAGAACGGCCGTGTCGCACAGCACGGTGCCTCGGAGCAGCGCCGAGGCCGATTCGACGGAGAAGACCCCGGTGGCACCCGGCGGCGCCACCGGTCCCCGTAAGAAACCACCCTCGGCAAAGCTGAGTCTGCGGATCAGGTTCAGGCGCGACCGCGTCCTGCTCCTGATGACGCTGCCGGCCGTCGCCCTCGTCCTGCTCTTCAACTACGTGCCGATCCTCGGCAACGTGGTCGCCTTCCAGGACTACGACCCCTACATCAGCGACAACGGCGTCGTGTCCATGCTGAACAGCCCCTGGGTGGGGCTGGAGAACTTCCAGCGGATCTTCGAGGACTCCGCCTTCTGGCAGGCGGTCCAGAACACCCTGGTGCTGTTCTTCCTCCAGCTCGTGCTGTTCTTCCCGATCCCGATCGCGCTCGCGCTGCTCATCAACAGCGTGCTCAGGCCCCGGGTCCGGGCGTTCGCGCAGGCCGTCCTCTACCTGCCGCACTTCTTCTCGTGGGTGCTGGTCATCGCGGTCTTCCAGCAGTTGCTCGGCGGCGCCGGACTGCTCTCGCAGCTGCTGCGCGACCACGGCCACAACGGCCTCAACGTCATGACGGACCCGAACACCTTCAAGTTCCTGGTCACCGCGCAGACCGTGTGGAAGGACGCCGGCTGGGGGATCATCGTCTTCCTCGCCGCGCTGGCAGCCGTCAGTCCCGATCTGTACGAGGCCGCCGCGATGGACGGCGCCAACCGCTGGCGCCGGATGTGGCACGTGACCCTGCCCGCGCTGCGGCCGGTGATCGCGCTGCTGCTGGTGCTGCGCGTCGGCGACGCCCTGACGGTCGGCTTCGAACAGATCCTCTTGCAACGAGAAGCCGTCGGACCAGGGGCCTCGGAGGTCCTCGACACCTTCGTGTGGTGGAACGGCGTCCGCAACCAGGACTTCGGCTACGCGGCCGCCGCCGGACTCGTCAAGGGCGTCATCAGTATCGGCCTCGTCCTGGCCGCGAACAAGGTGGCCCATCTCATGGGCGAGCAGGGGGTGTACAAGAAGTGACCGCCGTGATCGACAAACCCGCGCGCAAGCCGAGCCGGTGGGCCGCGCCGCCCCGCCCGGTGTGGGAGGAGCAGCCGTCCAAGGCGGGCCTGGCGAGCAAGAGCCTCGTCCTCGGCTTCGCCTGCCTCGCGATCCTGTTCCCGCTGTGGATCGTCGTCGTCACCAGTCTCTCCTCGCGCAAGACCATCGATGAGGCCGGCGGTCTGGTGATGGTGCCGAAGGACATCACCTTCGTCGCCTACCAGGAGCTGCTCAGCGGCGGCCAGGTCACCCGGGCGACGATCATCAGCATCCTGATCACGCTGGTGGGTACGGCGTTCTCGATGACCGTGTCCGTGCTCTGCGCGTACGGCCTGTCGCGCACCGGCTCGGTGGGGCACCGCTGGATCCTGATGGCCCTGCTGGCGACCATGTTCTTCAGCGCCGGTCTCATCCCCACGTATCTGCTGGTGCAGACCCTCGGACTGACGGACAGCTATCTCGCGCTGATCCTGCCGAGCGCGATCAGCGTGTTCAACATCCTGGTGCTACGCGGGTTCTTCATGGGCATCTCGCAGGAGCTCATCGACAGCGCGCGGATCGACGGGGCGGGGGACTTCCGCATCCTGTGGAAGATCGTGCTGCCGCTGTCCCGGGCCGTCATCGCGGTGATCACGCTGTTCTACGCGGTCGGCTACTGGAGCGCCTGGTTCAACGCCTCGCTGTACCTGAACGACCAGGACATGATGCCGCTGCAGAACGTCATGATCCAGCTGCTGCAGAAGCAGGAGGCTCCCACGGGCATGGGGCAGGCCATCAAGACGGGGCAGTTGTCGGGGCTGGCGGTGCAGATGGCCGTGATGGTGATGGCGTTGCTTCCGGTGGCCGTGCTTTCGCCGTTCGTCCAGCGGCACTTCAAGAAGGGCATGCTCACGGGGGCGGTGAAGGGGTAGCAGCCGCGCCCACTGAACGGGGTGCTTCCGGTCCACGGCGGCTGAGGGTCCGTCGTGGCTGGTCGCGCAGTTCCCCGCGCCCCTTGGGTACGTCCCCTGCCCTTTCTCGATTAGCGAGGTATATGTCATGAGCGCGTCATATCCTGGTCGTCGTGCCGTTCTCGCCGGAGCGGCTGCCGCCGCCGCTGTCACCGCCCTTCCCTTCACGCAGGGGCCTGCGCAGGCCGCCACCGCCCCCGCCTACCGCTGGCGCAACGCCGCCATGGGCGGCACCGGATTCATCTCCGGCGTCCTCTTCCACCCAGCCGTCCGCGGGCTCGCCTACGCCCGCACCGACATCGGCGGCGCCTACCGCTGGGACGACCGCACCGCCCGCTGGACCCCGCTGACCGACCACCTCGGCTGGGACGACTGGAACCTGCTCGGGGTCGAGGCGATGGCCGTGGACCCCGCCCACCCGAACCGGCTGTACCTGGCCCTCGGCACGTACACCCAGTCCTGGGCCGGGAACGGGGCGGTCCTGCGCTCCGACGACCGGGGCGCCACCTGGACCCGCACCGACCTGACCGTGAAGCTCGGCGCCAACGAGGACGGCCGGGGCGCGGGCGAGCGGCTGCTCGTCGACCCACGCGACAGCGACACCCTGTGGCTGGGGACCAGACACGACGGGCTCCTCAAGTCCACCGACCGGGGCGCCACCTGGGCAGCGACGACCGGCTTCCCGGGCACCCCGAGCGGCAGCGGGCAGGGCGTCACCCTGCTCGTCGCCGCCGGCCGCACCCTGTACGCGGGCTGGGGCGACTCCGACGGCAGCTCGCCCAACCTGTTCCGCACGACCGACGGCACCACCTGGGAGGCCGTCCCCGGGCAGCCCTCCGGCACCGCCGCGAAGGTGCCGATCCGCGCCGCGTACGACCGGCAGACCCGCGAGCTGTACGTGACGTACGCGAACGCGCCCGGCCCCAACGGGCAGTCCGACGGCAGCGTGCACAAGCTGGGCCACGGCAGTTGGCGTGAGGTCACGCCGGTGCGGCCGGGCGGGACGACCGAAGACGGTTCGGCCGACACGTTCGGCTACGGCGGCGTCGCCGTCGACGCCCGCCGTCCCGGCACCGTCGTCGTCTCCACCAACAACCGCTGGTCGGCCGTCGACACCGTGTACCGCAGCACCGACGGCGGCCGCAGCTGGACCTCCCTCAAGGACTCCGCCGTCTTCGACGTGTCCGAGACCCCCTATCTCAGATGGGGCAACGACGCCCCCAAGTTCGGCTGGTGGATCCAGGCGCTGGCCCTCGACCCGTACGACTCACGGCACCTCGTCTACGGCACCGGCGCCACCCTCTACGGCACGCGCGACCTCAAGCGCTGGGCTCCGCAGATCCGCGGTCTGGAGGAGACCTCCGTCGTCCGGCTGATCTCGCCGCCGGTCGGAACGGCGCACCTGCTCAGCGCCAACGGGGACATCGGCGTGATGTACCACGACTCGCTCACGGCATCTCCCTCGCGCGGCATGGCCACGAACCCCGTGTTCGGGTCGGCGACGGGACTCGCGCAGGCCGCGGCGAAGCCGGAGTACGTCGTCCGCACGGGCTGGGGCGACCACGGCAACGGCTCCTACTCGAACGACGGCGGCAAGACCTGGGCACCCTTCGCGGCGCAGCCCGACCTCGCCAAGGACGCGCCCGGCCCGATCGCCACCAACACCGACGGCAGTGTGCTCCTGTGGGTCTTCGCGCACTGGGACGGCACGAAGTACCCGGCCTACCGCTCGACGGACAACGGCGCCACCTGGTCCGAGGTCACTTCCTTTCCGAAGGGCGCCACGCCGGTCGCCGACCCGGCCGACCCGGCGCTGTTCTACGCGTACGACACCGACTCGGGAACGCTGCTCGCCAGCACCGACAGCGGCGTCTCCTTCACCGCGCGTGCGACCGGGCTGCCCGCCGGAGACAGCCAGTTCCAGCTGGCCGCCGCGCCCGGTCGCTCCGGTGACCTGTGGCTCAGCACCAAGGAGTCCGGGCTGTACCGCTCCACCGACGGTGGCACCGGCTTCACCAAGGTCGACAGCTGCCGGGCCTCGCACACACTGGGCTTCGGCAAGGCCGCCAACGGCGCCTCCTACCCGGCGATCTACATGGTCGGCGCGACCGAGGGCTCCAACGCCGTCCACCGCTCCGACGACGAGGGGAAGACCTGGGTGCGCGTCAACGACGACCGGCACCAGTGGGGCTGGACCGGCAGGGCCGTCACCGGCGACCCGCGCGTGTACGGCCGCGTCTACCTGGCCACCAACGGCCGCGGCGTCCAGTACGGGGAGCCCGTCTGATGCCCGACCTGAGCACGGCGACGAAGGGCCGCATCCTCTTCGGCGGCGACTACAACCCCGAGCAGTGGCCCGAGGAGACCTGGCACGAGGACGTCCGGCTCATGAGGGACGCCGGGGTCAACTCCGTCACCCTCGGCGTCTTCTCCTGGGCGAAGCTCGAACCACACCCGGGGGCAAGGGAGTTCGGCTGGCTGGACCGGCTCATGGACCTGATGCACGGCAACGGCATCGGCGTCGTCCTCGCCACCCCCACCGCCTCGCCCCCGCCCTGGATGGGCCGCCTGTACCCCGACACCCTGCCCGTCACCGAGGACGGCCGCACCGAGTGGTGGGGCGGCCGCCAGCACTTCTCGCACTCCAGCGCCACCTACCGCCGCCACGCCGCCGCCATCACCGAGGCCCTCGCCGCCCGCTACGGCAGCCACCCGGCCCTCACCATGTGGCACATCAACAACGAGTACTGCACCTACGACTGGGGCGACGAGGCCGCCGCCCGCTTCCGCGGCTGGCTCCAACGCAGGTACGGCTCGCTCGACGCCCTCAACACCGCCTGGGGGACGGCCTTCTGGAGCCAGGGCTACGGAGACTGGGCGGAGATCCTGCCGCCCCGCAACGCCCACTACCTGAAGAACCCCGCCCAGGTGCTGGACTTCAAGCGGTTCACCTCCGACATGCTCCTGGAGTGTTACACCGCCGAGCGCGACATCGTCCGCCGGCACACCCCGCACCTCCCGGTCACCACCAACTTCATGCCGCTGTGGGCGGGGCAGGACGCCTGGCGCTGGGCCGAGGAGGAGGACGTCGTCTCCGTCGACCTCTACCCCGACCCGCGCGACCCGCTCGGCGCCCAGAGCGGCGCCCTGGTCCAGGACATGACCCGCTCCCAGGCGCGCGGGCCGTGGATGCTGATGGAGCAGGCGGCCGGGCCGGTGAACTGGCGGGGCGTCAACCACCCCAAGCCGTACGGCCTCAACCGCCTCTGGTCGCTCCAGGCCGTGGCCCGGGGTGCGGACGCCGTCTGCTACTTCCAGTGGCGCCAGTCCCGGCAGGGCGCGGAGAAGTTCCACTCGGGGATGGTCAGCCACGCGGGGCAGCAGGGGCGCACGTACCAGGAGATCAAGCGGCTGGGCGCCGAACTGGCCGAAATCTCCAGCGAGGTGACGAACAGTCACACCGGCAACGACATCGCGATCCTGCACGACTGGCACTCCTGGTGGGCCGGCGCCCACGAGGGCCGTCTGTCCACCGAGGTCGACTATCCGCAGATTCTCACCGCCTGGCACCGCGCCCTGTGGCAGGCCCACCTCGCCACCGACTTCGCCCACCCCGAGCACGATCTGACCGGCTACAAGCTGGTCGTCGTACCGCAGTTGTACGCGCTCACCGACGCGGCGATCGAGAACCTCCTCGCGTACGTCCGCCAGGGCGGCACCCTCGTCTCCGGCTTCCTCACCGGCGTCGCAGACGAGGACGACCGGGTGCGCCCCGGCGGCATGGACGCGCGGCTGCGCGAGCTGTTCGGCATCCGCGTCCTGCACGAGTGGTGGCCGCTGGAGGCGGGGGAGGGCGTCGAGTGCGACGGCCTGCGCGGCACGCTGTGGTCCGAGGAGATCGAGGCCGCGGACACCGTCGACGACATCGTCCGCTACAAGGGCGGCGAGCTCGACGGGCTGCCCGCCGTGCTGCGCACCGGCCGCGCCTGGTACCTCTCCACGCTCCCCGAGCCGGACGACCTGCGCGCGCTGCTGGCCCGGATCGCCGCGGGCGCGGGTGTGCGGCCCGTGCTCGACGGACTGCCCGCGGGCGTCGAGGCCGTCCGCCGCGGCGAGGCGCTGTTCGTGCTCAACCACGGGCGCGAGCCGGTCACCGTCGCCGTCCCCGGCACCCACCGCGACCTGCTGACGGGGGCGGCGGTCACGGACGAGCTCACCCTCGGCCGCTACGGAGCGGCGGTGCTCAAACGATGACCGAAGCCCCCGTCCACACCACCTGGGAGCCCACCCCCGCCACCCGCTGGGAGGACGCCTTCCTCAGCGGCAACGGCCACCACGGCGCCCTCGTGTTCGGCGATCCGAACGACGACCGAGTGATTGTCACCCATCACACCCTGGTCCGCCCGAACGGAAGCGAGCACACCCGTCCGCCGCAGCTCGCCGCCGGCCTCCCCGCGCTCCAGGACCGACTCCTCGCCGGGGAGAAGACCGCCGCCGAGAGCTTCACGGACGGCCGCCCCCTCCAGTGGGTACAGCCCTTCCACCCGGCGTTCGCGATCCGGCTGCGCAGACCGCCCGGCGACGCGCACGCCTACCGCCGCTCCGTCGACTTCACCACCGGCGAGGCCACCGCCGAGTGCGCCGACTGGACCAGCCACGTCTTCGTCTCCCGCGCCGACGACGTGATCGTCCAGCGGATCACGTCCCCCGGCCCGACCCTCGACATCTCCCTCGACCACCGCCTCCCCGGCGCCCCCGCAGGCCTCGGCGTCGGCCACGGCGCCGTGCTCACCCCCGAGGGCGCCCTGCTGACCCTGCGCGCCCGCTACCCCGACAGCGACCGCGCCTACACCGGCGTGACCTTCGTCGTGGTCACCGGCGGCACCTCGACCCTCGTGCCGCCCGGCGTGCGCGTCGAGGGCGCCACGTCGGTCCTGCTGCTCACCCGGGTCCGACGGCACACCGGCGAACTCGACGTGATCGAGGCCGGCCGTGCCCTGCGCGACCTGCCCATGGACTACGACGGACTCCTCGACCGCCATGCCGCCCTCCACCGCACCGCCTACGACCGTGTCACCCTCGACCTCGGCGGCGACCCCGCCGAACGCGCCCTACCAGGCTCGGAGTTGCTCAAACGGACCCGCGGCACGGCCTTGACGGAGCGGCTCTTCGCGGCCGGCCGCTACCACCTGCTGTCCAGCAGCGGCCTTCTCCCGCCCCGCCTCGTCGGCCTGTGGACCGGCGACTGGGACACGGCCTGGTCGGGCGCCTTCACCACCAACGCCAACCTCAACCTCCAGACCGCCTCCGCGGCAGCCGCCGACCTCCCCGAAGTCACCGCATCACTGGCGGGACTGATCCACCGTCAGCTCCCAGACTGGCGGGACAACGCCCGCGCGATCTTCGGCACCAGGGGTGTCGTCGCGCCCTCGCACACCGACGGCGAGTCCGGGCACACGTACCACTTCAGCCGTGAGTACCCGCTGCACCTGTGGACCGCGGGCGCCGACTGGCTGCTCAAACCACTCGTCGACCACGACGAGACGCGCGGCGCACACGACCCGCGCACGGCCGCCGCGCTCGCCGAAGTGGCCCTGTTCTACGAGGACTTCCTCACCCGCACCGACGACGACGGCCGGCTGGTCGTCGTGCCCTCCTACTCACCCGAGAACCGGCCCGCGAACGCGAGCTGGGGCGCGGTCAACGCGGCCATGGACCTCTCCGCGGCCCGGCACGCGCTGCACACGGCCGCCGCGTACCACCCCGAGCACGCCGACCGCTGGAGAGCGCTCGCCGAGAAACTCCCCCCGCACCGGATGAACGAGGACGGCGCCCTCGCCGAATGGGCCCGGCCCGGCCTGGCGGACACCTACGACCACCGCCACCTCAGCCACCTCTACGCCGTCTGGCCGCTCGACGAGATCAACCCCTACGACACCCCCCACCTCGCACGGGCCGCCCACCGCGCGCTCCAACTCCGCGGCGCCGAGAACGACTCCGCGCACGGCCACCTCCACCACGCCCTCGTCGCGGCCCGCCTGCGCGACGGCGACCGCGTCGCCCACGCCCTCGGCCAGGTCCTGGACGGCGACTTCTTCCACGCCTCCCTGATGAGCGCGCACTACCCGAACCGCGACGTCTACAACGCCGACGCCGCCCACGCCCTGCCCGCCGTGCTGATCGAGATGCTCGTGCAGTCCACCCCCGACCGGCTGGTCCTGCTGCCCGCGCTGCCGAAGACGTGTCCGAGCGGCGAACTCCGCGGTGTCCGCACCCGGTTCGGGGCCTCGATCGACCTCAGCTGGACCCCCGAGGAAGCGACCGCGGTGATACGCCCCACGCGCACCGTCCGGATCGACCTCAGGACTTCCACCGGCGCGAGACCGCTCGACCTCGTCGCCGGAGAAGACCACGTCCTCACTCCGGGGATGTGGTAACCCCCGCAATTCCCCCCACCCATGGAAGGGACGCCATGGCAACAACCCGCACACCGAGCAGGATCGCCAAGGCCCTGCTGGCCCCGGCCCTCGCGCTGGGCGCCACCGTCGGCCTCGCCTCCGCCCCCGCCCACGCCGCCGTCTGGAGCTCCTGCGACCAGTGGGGCAACACCAGCCTGAACGGCTACACGCTCTACAACAACATCTGGGGCTCCGGCGCCGGCAGCCAGTGCATCTGGGCCAACTCCGGCACCAACTGGGGAGTCTGGGCCAACCATCCCAACACCGGCGGCATCAAGTCCTACCCCAACGCCAAGAAGGTGATCAACAAGACGATCGCCTCCATCGGCTCGCTCACCAGCAACTACAGCGTCACCGTGCCGTCGTCCGGCGCGTACAACACGTCGTACGACATCTGGGACACCGACTACGACTACGAGATCATGCTCTGGGTCAACTACAACGGCGCCGTCGGCCCCCTCGGCACCTCGCAAGGGTCCGTGACCCTCGGCGGCCACACCTGGAACGTCTACAAGGGCAACAACGGCGCCAACGAGGTGTTCTCCTTCCTGCGCACCTCGGACTCCACCTCCGGCACCGTGAACATCAAGCCGATCCTCACCTGGATCTCCGGCACCAAGGGCTGGATGTCGAGCAACGAGACCATCGGCGACGTGCAGTTCGGCTACGAGATCACCTCGTCGTCCGGCGGTCTGGACTTCCGGACCGACAACCTGACCGTCAGCAGCAGCTGACGCGTCCTCGGGGCCGGGGCCGGACCGTCAGGCGCGGTCCACCTCGGCCCGCAGGGCGTTGTAGCCGGCGAAGGCCGTCTCGACGTCGGCGCGGGTCAGGCCGTAGCGGGACAGGTCGTACCGGTGCGGGCGGGAGCCCTTGGGGCGGGCCACGACCCCGGGCAGCCGGGCGGCCTCCGCGTCGGTCCAGCGGGCGCCGACGGCGGCGTAGAGCTTCGGGACGCCGCCGGTGGCCGGGTCGGCGCCCAGCCAGGAGTACGGGACGTCCACCAGGGACTCCGGCGGGATGTCCGCCCGTGCGGCGATGCCACGCTCGGCGGACCGGCCGAGCAGCTCCAGCCAGGTGGCGCCGATGCCGTGCAGGTCCAGAGGGCGCACGCTGAGGCCCATGCCGTGCTCGACCAGGCTGCAGAACGACGCCATGACGGTGACCGGGTCGCGGTGCGTCCATACGATCGTGGCGTCGGGGAAGACCGTGCGCAGCGCCGGCAGATGCTCCAGGTGCATGGGGGACTTCAGCACCCAGCGGCGCCGCGGGCGGCCGTACTGCAGGACCTGGTAGACCCGCTTGAGGTGGCGGTAGTCGGGGACGAAGTCGTGCTCGTAGTGCCAGTCCCGGTACGCCGGTATGGGCGCCTGCGCCAGCGGCATCAGGGCGTGCGGCAGGGCGAAGGTGCACTCCTCGGGTCCGTCGGCGACCAGCGGGTGGATGTCCCGGAAGCCCGGCGCGAACAGGTCGGTGCCGCGCACGAGTTGGCGTGCGGGCGCCATCGCCTTGCGCAGCTGCCCGGGCGGCACGTCGAGGCCTGGGGAGAGCAGCTCCCACAGCAGGGGGCTGCGGTGCTCGTCCGACAGGGACAGCACGCCGTGGGTGAGCGTGGTCGCCGTGCGCGGCAGGCCCACCACGAACACCGGCCGCTCGATCGGTTCCTCCGCGATGGCGGGGTTGTCGGCGATCAGCCGGCCGATCCGGGCCCGGTTGGTGAGATGCCTGCGCACATGGGTCTGTGCCGACTGCCAGCCCGTCGGAGTGAGGTTCTCGGCCCCGGCCCACCAGCGCAGCAGGGAGCGGAAGCCGTCGACGAACTCCCGGTCCGCCGACGTCTCCCCGGTCACGAAGGCCTCGGTGCGGATCCGGTCGAAGATCCGGTCGGGCGTACGACGGGAACGGAAACCCGGCCGCAGCAGCAGGTCGGTCAGGGCAAGGGCGATCGAGGACGAGGACACTCAGGGAGCCTAACGCAGTCGAAATTGCTTGCGGGTAACGGAAGTTGGCGGCCGGTCCCGTCCCCACGGGACCGGCCGCCCTTACGGCACGGCTACTCCGCCACGGGCAGCCGCGCCTCGTCCCGCAGGAACAGCGGGATGCGGTCCAGCGGGGCGTCGACCGTCACGGCCGTACCGCCCCGGTACGTCTCACCCGTCCATGCGTCCGTCCAGACCGCGCCCGCCGGGAGATACGCCGTGCGGGCCGTGGCGCCCGCCGTCAGTACCGGGGCGACCAGCAGATCCCGGCCGAAGAGATAGGCGTCGTCGACCGACCAGGCCGCCGGGTCCTCGGGGAACTCAAGGAACAGCGGCCGCATCACCGGCAGCCCCTCCTCGTGCGCCTCGCGCATCACGTCCAGGACGTAGGGCTTCAGTCGCTCGCGCAGGCGCAGGTACCGCGCCAGGATCTCGCCGGCCTCCTCGCCGTACGACCAGACCTCGTTGGGGCCGCCCGTCATCTCCGGGCCCAGCGGCATGCCCGGGTCGCGGAAGCCGTGCAGCCGCATCAGCGGGGACAGCGCGCCGAACTGGAACCAGCGGACCATCACCTCCCGGTACGCCGGGTCGTCCGGGTCGCCGCCGTGGAAGCCGCCGATGTCCGTGTTCCACCAAGGGATGCCGGAGAGCGCGGTGTTGAGGCCGGCCGCGATCTGGCGGCGCAGCGTCGGGAAGTCGGTGCCGATGTCACCGGACCACAGGGCGGCGCCGTAGCGCTGACTGCCCGCCCACGCCGAGCGGTTGAGGGAGACGATCTCGGACTCGCCCTCCGCGAGCAGTCCCTCGTAGAAGGTGCGGGCGTTCTCGGCCGGATAGAGGTTGCCCACCTCCAGGCCGGGGCCCGCCCAGTACCGCAGGTTCTCCTGGAAGCCCGGCTTCAGCTCCGGCTCGCAGGCGTCCAGCCAGAAGGCCGTGATGCCGTACGGCAGCAGGTAGTTGTCGCGAACCTTCGACCACACGAACTCCCGGGCGTCCGGGTTCGTGGCGTCGTAGAAGGCGACCTGGACGGTGGAGGCCACCTCCTTGTCCGGCCAGTCGGCGTGCGCCATCGGGCCGTACTGGGTGCCGATGAAGTAGCCGCGCTGCTCCATCACCGGATGGTTCTCCGACAGCGGCGACACCGACGGCCAGACGCTCACCACGAGCTTGACGCCGAGCTCCTCCAGCTCGCGGACCATCGCCCCCGGGTCAGGCCACTCGTTCAGGTCGAACTTCCACTCGCCCAGGTGCGTCCAGTGGAAGAAGTCGCAGACGATCACGTCCAGGGGCAGGCCCCGGCGCTTGTACTCCCGTGCCACGCCGAGGAGTTCGTCCTGGGTGCGGTAGCGCAGCTTGCACTGCCAGAACCCGGCCGCCCACTCGGGCAGCATCGGCGTCCGGCCGGTCACCGCGCTGTACCGGCGCTGGGCGTCGGCCGGGGCGCCCGCGGTGATCCAGTAGTCGATCTGCCGGGCCGAGTCGGCGACCCAGCGCGTGCCGTTGTGCGCCAGCTCCACGCGGCCGATCGCCGGGTTGTTCCACAGCAGGGTGTAGCCGCGGCTGGAGGTGAGCACCGGGATGCCGACCTCGGCGTTGCGCTGGACCAGGTCCAGGACCAGGCCCTTCTGGTCCAGCCGGCCGTGCTGGTGCTGGCCGAGGCCGTAGAGCTTCTCGTCGTCGTAGGCGGCGAAGCGCTGCTCAAGGCGGTGGTGGCCGTTGCCGACGGCCGTGTACAGGCGCGAGCCCGGCCACCAGAAGTGGGCGCGCTCCTCGGCGAGGATCTCCGCGCCGTCGGAGGTGCGCAGAAAGCGGATCAGGCCCTCGGCGCCGATCTCGACGGTGAGCGAGCCGACGGTCAACTGCCCCCTGCCGTCATCGATCTTGACGGTGGACGAGGTGGCCGGAGCCTCGGTGAGCAGAGCGCCGGGCAGCCCCTCCAGGACCGGCCCGCCGAGCCGTGCCCGCACCCGCACCGCGTCCGGCCCCCAAGGCTCGACGCGCACGGTCTCCTGTCGGCCGCTCCACTCCAGCGCGCCGTCCCGCTCGCGGAACGTGCCGACGGTGGGGGAGGACTGGGCGAGGCTGACTGCTTGCGTTGCGGCAGGCTGATTCACGAGGCGAACTCCTGAACGATGGCAGGGTGATGCCGCCCCCGAGGGAGCCGCACGGGAGACGTACTGGTCAGGAAGCGGCCGGCCCCGAGCTCGCCCGGACCGTCAACTCAGGGGAGATGAGCACGACTTCGTCCTTGCCCCGCCCGTCCAGCTTGGCGACGAGATGCTCGACGGCGTGCCGGCCCATCTCCTGCGCGGGGATGGACACGGACGTCAGCCGCACCGAGGCCTGGGTGGCGACCTGGTCGGGGCAGACCGCGACCACCGACACGTCCTCCGGAACGGCACGGCCCTGCTGGCGCAGCAGGGCGAGCAGCGGTTCGACCGCCGACTCGTTCTGTACGACGAACCCCGTGGTGCCCGGGCGCTCGTCGAGGATGCGGGCGAGCGTGACGGCCATCGCGTCGTAGCCGCCCTCGCACGGCCGGTGCAGCAGCCGTACGCCCAACTCCTGGGCGCGGGAGCGTAGTCCGTCGAGGGTGCGCTCGGCGAAACCGGTGTGGCGTTCGTAGACGGCGGGGGCCTCGCCGATGACAGCGATGTCGCGGTGCCCGAGCATCGCCAGATGCTCCACGCACAGCGCACCGGTCGCCCGGAAGTCCAGATCGACGCAGGTCAGCCCGGAGGTGTCGGCGGGGAGGCCGATCAGTACGGAGGGCTGGTCGGTGCCGCGCAGCAACGGCAGCCGCTCGTCGTCGAGTTCGACGTCCATCAGGATCATCGCGTCGGCGAGCCCGCTGCCGGTGACCCGGCGCACCGCGTCGGGGCCCTCCTCGCCGGTGAGTAGCAGCACGTCGTAGCCGTGCGTACGGGCCGTGGTGGCCACCGCGATGGCGATCTCCATCATCACCGGCACATACATGTCGGTGCGCAGCGGGATCATCAGCGCGATGATGTTCGACCGGTTGCTGGCCAGGGCGCGCGCGCCCGCGTTCGGGTGGTACCCCAGCTCGCGGATGCTCTGCTCGACCCGCAGCCGGGTGGTCGCGGAGATGGACCGCTTGCCGCTGAGGACATAGCTCACCGTGCTCGCCGAGACTCCGGCGTGCTGGGCGACCTCGGCGAGGGTGACCATCCAGCTCTCCAAGCTTTGTGAAGCGCTTCGACAGTGCGCACTGCGAATACGGGCGGGTGAGGGTGGTTCGACAGTAGCTCCACCAAGGGTGGGTGTCCATAGTCAATCGAAGCGCTTCGACAGCCAATTTCCCGGGCGCTACGGCAACCCTCGCACGACCGGGGCCCGCCGAGTGGCGCACACGCACAGTCCCCCCGGAGGGCCCCCTGATGCAACACCGCAGGCACGGGGCGACTTGACACCGAGGCGTATTCCGTCGACATCGGCCGAACGGCCGCACGCAGGGTGGTGGCCTCGCCCCGGATCGGGTACATACGATCGAGTAGCACCGGTCAGTAACGTACGGTCCTCAAGATCCCTATTCGCGGCGAGGTGAGCCTCATGTCCGCACCACCCACCAAGCCCACTGTCACCGAACGTGAGGCACGCCAGGTGGCGGAGGCCGCCCGGCAGCAGGAATGGCGCAAGCCCAGCTTCGCCAAGGAACTGTTCCTCGGCCGCTTCCGCCTCGACCTCATCCACCCCCACCCCATGCCGACCGACGAGGCCGCCCAGCGCGGCGAGGAGTTCCTCGCCAAACTCCGCGACTTCGTCGAGACGAAGGTCGACGGCGGCCTGATCGAGCGCGAGGCCCGGATCCCCGACGAGGTGATCAGCGGCCTCAAGGACCTCGGCGCCCTCGGCATGAAGATCGACACCAAGTACGGCGGCCTCGGCCTCACCCAGGTGTACTACAACAAGGCGCTGACCCTGGCGGGCTCGGCCTCACCCGCGATCGGCGTCCTGCTCTCCGCGCACCAGTCGATCGGCGTACCCCAGCCGCTGAAGCTGTTCGGCACCCCGGAGCAGAAGGAACGCTTCCTGCCCCGCTGCGCCCGCACCGACATCTCCGCGTTCCTGCTCACGGAACCGGACGTCGGCTCCGACCCGGCGCGCCTGGCCACCTCCGCCGTACCGGACGGGGACGAGTACGTCCTCGACGGGGTGAAGCTGTGGACCACCAACGGCGTGGTCGCCGACCTGCTCGTCGTCATGGCCCGCGTCCCGAAGTCCGAGGACCACAAGGGCGGCATCACCGCCTTCGTGGTGGAGACCAACTCGCCCGGCATCACCGTCGAGAACCGCAACGCCTTCATGGGCCTGCGCGGCATCGAGAACGGCGTCACCCGCTTCCACCAGGTCCGGGTCCCGGCAGCCAACCGCATCGGACCGGAGGGCGCGGGCCTGAAGATCGCGCTGACGACCCTCAACACCGGTCGGCTCTCGCTGCCCGCCTCCTGCGTCGCCGCCGGCAAGTGGTGCCTGAAGATCGCCCGCGAGTGGTCGGCCGCGCGCGAGCAGTGGGGCAAGCCGGTCGCCCACCACGAAGCCGTCGGCTCGAAGATCTCCTTCATCGCGGCCACCACCTTCGCCCTGGAGGCCGTGACGGACCTGGCCTCGCAGATGGCCGACGAGGACCGCAACGACATCCGCATCGAAGGCGCCCTCGCCAAGCTGTACGCCTCGGAGATGGCCTGGCTGATGGCCGACGAACTCGTCCAGATCCGCGGCGGACGCGGCTTCGAGACGGCCGACTCCCTGCGCGCCCGCGGCGAACGCGCGGTCCCCGCCGAGCAGGTCCTGCGCGACCTGCGCATCAACCGCATCTTCGAGGGCTCCACGGAGATCATGCACCTCCTCATCGCCCGCGAGGCCGTCGACGCCCACCTCTCGGTCGCCGGTGACCTCATCGACCCCGACAAGTCCCTGTCGGACAAGGCGAAGGCGGGCGCGAGCGCCGGCGTCTTCTACGCCCGGTGGCTGCCGAAACTGGTCGCAGGACAAGGCCAACTGCCCTACTCCTACAGCGAGTTCAAAAACGGCGTCGACCTGTCCGTGCATCTGCGCTACGTCGAGCGCACCGCCCGCAAGCTCGCCCGCTCCACCTTCTACGCCATGTCCCGCTGGCAGGGCCGCATGGAGAGCAAGCAGGGCTTCCTCGGCCGGATCGTCGACATCGGCGCGGAACTGTTCGCGATGAGCGCGGTCTGTGTGCGCGCCGAGCACCTGCGCGGCCGGGGCGAGAACGGCCGCGAGGCCTACCAACTCGCCGACGCCTTCTGCCGCCAGTCCCGGCTGCGCGTCGAGGAGCTCTTCGGCCGCCTGTGGTCCAACACCGACGACCTCGACCGCAAGGTCGTCAAGGGCGTCCTGTCCGGCACCTACGAGTGGCTGGAACAGGGCATCGTCGACCCCTCGGGCGACGGCCCGTGGATCGCCGACGCGACCCCCGGCCCGAGCGAACACGAGAACGTCCACCGCCCGATTCGCTGACCGACCCCCGACCGGGTGTTCCCCTCGGCCCTCATGAGGGGGACACCCTGTCCTCCCCGACACCCGTTGCGGCAACAATGGAGGGATGAGCGACTCTCCAGCCCCTCTCGCCGACCCGCACCTGGTGTACGACCCCGTCGCGGGAGACGGGCCCAAGGACGTGGTGATCCTCGGTTCCACCGGGTCGATCGGCACGCAGGCCATCGACCTCGTCCTGCGCAACCCGGACCGCTTCCGGGTCACCGCGCTGTCCGCCAACGGCGGCCGGGTCCCCCTCCTCGCCGAGCAGGCCCACCGACTGCGGGTGCGCACGGTCGCGGTCGCCCGCGAGGACGCCGTACCGGCACTGCGGGAGGCCCTGCAGGCGCTCTACGGCGCAGGGGAGCCGCTCCCCGAGATCCTCGCCGGCCCGGAGGCGGCCACCCAGGTCGCCGCCGCCGACTGCCACACCGTGCTGAACGGCATCACGGGCTCCATCGGCCTGGCCCCGACCCTCGCCGCCCTGGAGGCGGGCCGCACCCTCGCGCTCGCCAACAAGGAGTCGCTCATCGTCGGCGGCCCGCTGGTCAAGGCCCTTGCCAAGCCCGGACAGATCATCCCGGTCGACTCCGAGCACGCCGCCCTGTTCCAGGCGCTGGCCTCCGGCACGCGAGCCGACGTACGCAAGCTGGTCGTCACGGCGTCCGGCGGACCCTTCCGCGGCCGCACCAAGGCCGACCTGGAGCAGGTGACCGTCGAGGACGCCCTCGCCCACCCCACCTGGGCCATGGGCCCGGTGATCACGATCAACTCCGCGACCCTCGTCAACAAGGGCCTGGAAGTCATCGAGGCGCACCTCCTCTACGACATTCCCTTCGACCGCATTGAGGTCGTCGTGCACCCCCAGTCGTATGTTCACTCGATGGTCGAGTTCACGGACGGATCCACGATCGCGCAGGCGACGCCCCCCGACATGCGCGGGCCGATCGCCATCGGCCTGGGCTGGCCCGAGCGCGTCCCCGACGCGGCGCCCGCCTTCGACTGGAGCAAGGCCTCGACGTGGGAGTTCTTCCCGCTGGACAACGACGCGTTCCCGTCGGTGAACCTTGCCCGGCACGTCGGTGAGCTCGCGGGCACGGCCCCGGCGGTGTTCAATGCCGCCAACGAGGAGTGCGTGGAGGCCTTCCGGGCCGGCGCGCTGCCGTTCAACGGGATCATGGAGACCGTGACCCGGGTGGTCGAGGAGCACGGAACCCCGGCGACGGGAACTTCCCTCACCGTCGCGGACGTCCTCGAAGCGGAGACCTGGGCACGCACCCGGGCCCGGGAACTGGCGGCACAGACGGCGGAGGCCCGTGCATGACGACCCTGATGTTCATCCTCGGCATAGTGGTCTTCGCCGTCGGCCTGCTGTTCTCGATCGCCTGGCACGAGCTGGGGCACCTGTCCACCGCGAAGCTCTTCGGCATCCGCGTGCCCCAGTACATGGTCGGCTTCGGCCCGACCATCTGGTCGCGCAAGAAGGGCGAGACCGAGTACGGCATCAAGGCGGTCCCGTTCGGCGGCTACATCCGCATGATCGGCATGTTCCCGCCGGGTGCCGACGGCCGTCTGGAGGCCCGCTCCACCTCGCCCTGGCGCGGCATGATCGAGGACGCCCGCGAGGCCGCGTTCGAGGAGCTCAAGCCGGGTGACGAGACCCGCCTCTTCTACACGCGCAAGCCGTGGAAGCGGGTCATCGTGATGTTCGCGGGCCCGTTCATGAACCTGGTCCTGGCGGTCGGCCTGTTCCTCACCGTGCTGATGGGCTTCGGCATCTCGCAGCAGACCACCAGCGTCAGCTCGGTCTCCCAGTGCGTGATCGCGCAGAGCGAGAACCGCGACGACTGCAAGAAGTCCGACCCCGCCTCCCCGGCCGCCGCGGCGGGCCTGAAGGCCGGTGACAAGATCGTCTCCTTCGACGGTGTACGCACCGACGACTGGAACAAGCTCTCCGACCTCATCCGCGCCAACCCCGGCAAGGAGGTGCCGATCGTCGTCGAGCGGGGCGGCGAGGAAGTCACCCTGCACGCGAAGATCGCCACCAACCAGGTCGCCAAGAAGGACTCCAGCGGCCAGATCGTCCAGGGCGAGTACATCACCGCCGGCTTCCTCGGCTTCAGCGCCGCCACCGGCATCGTCAAACAGGACTTCGGCGACTCGGTGACCTGGATGGGCGACCGGGTCGGCGACGCCGTCGACTCCCTCGCCGCCCTGCCCGGCAAGATCCCCGCCCTGTGGGACGCGGCCTTCGGAGACGGCGAGCGCGAGGCCGACTCACCCATGGGCGTGGTCGGCGCGGCCCGGGTGGGCGGCGAGATCTTCACCCTGGACATCCCGGCCTCCCAGCAGCTGGCCATGGCGGTCATGCTGGTTGCGGGCTTCAACCTCTCCCTGTTCCTGTTCAACATGCTCCCGCTGCTGCCGCTCGACGGCGGCCATATCGCGGGCGCCCTGTGGGAGTCGCTGCGCCGCAACATCGCCAAGGTGCTGCGCCGCCCGGACCCGGGCCCGTTCGACGTGGCGAAGCTGATGCCGGTGGCCTACGTGGTGGCCGGGATCTTCATCTGCTTCACGCTGCTCGTACTGGTCGCGGATGTCGTCAACCCAGTGAGAATCTCCTAGCCATACGGAGTTCACGGCGGCCGGGGACCATGGGGTTCCCGGCCGTCCACCATTGAGTGGGTTTGCGGGCGTGGGGGTCCCCCCGCCGAGTGGGTTCGAGGTGGGGGCGTGCTCGGACGATCGCTTGTGCCGTAATCTCGAAGCCTGGAGCCCGCTGCTGACGGGACCGGACCTTGATCCACGACTTGGGGTTGCACAGCAGATGACTGCGATTTCTCTCGGCATGCCGTCCGTTCCGACCAAGCTCGCCGAGCGCCGGAAGAGCCGGCAGATCCAGGTCGGATCCGTGGCGGTCGGCGGAGACGCGCCGGTCTCGGTCCAGTCGATGACGACCACGCGTACGTCCGACATCGGCGCCACGCTCCAGCAGATCGCCGAGCTGACGGCGTCCGGCTGCCAGATCGTGCGGGTGGCGTGCCCGACGCAGGACGACGCGGACGCGCTGGCGACGATCGCGAGGAAGTCCCAGATCCCCGTCATCGCCGACATCCACTTCCAGCCGAAGTACGTCTTCGCCGCCATCGAGGCGGGCTGCGCGGCGGTCCGGGTGAACCCCGGCAACATCAAGCAGTTCGACGACAAGGTCAAGGAGATCGCGCGCGCCGCGAAGGACCACGGCACCCCGATCCGGATCGGCGTCAACGCGGGCTCCCTCGACCGGCGCCTGCTCCAGAAGTACGGCAAGGCCACGCCGGAGGCGCTCGCGGAGTCGGCCCTGTGGGAGGCGTCCCTCTTCGAGGAGCACGACTTCCGGGACATCAAGATCTCCGTCAAGCACAACGACCCCGTCGTGATGGTCGAGGCCTACCGGCAGCTCGCCGCCCAGTGCGACTACCCGCTCCACCTCGGTGTGACGGAGGCGGGCCCGGCCTTCCAGGGCACGATCAAGTCGGCCGTCGCCTTCGGCGCCCTGCTCTCCCAGGGCATCGGCGACACGATCCGCGTCTCCCTCTCCGCGCCCCCCGCCGAGGAGGTCAAGGTCGGCATCCAGATCCTGGAGTCCCTGAACCTCAAGCAGCGCGGCCTGGAGATCGTCTCCTGCCCGTCCTGCGGCCGCGCCCAGGTCGACGTCTACAAGCTGGCCGAGGAAGTCACGGCCGGCCTCACCGGCATGGAGGTCCCCCTCCGTGTGGCCGTCATGGGCTGCGTCGTCAACGGCCCCGGCGAGGCCCGCGAGGCCGACCTCGGCGTCGCCTCCGGCAACGGCAAGGGCCAGATCTTCGTCAAGGGCGAGGTCATCAAGACCGTCCCCGAGTCCAAGATCGTCGAGACCCTCATCGAGGAGGCCATGAAGCTGGCCGAACAGATGGAGGCGGACGGCGTGACGTCGGGCGAGCCTTCGGTGTCGGTGGCTGGCTGAGGAAGGTCTTCCTTCGCTCCGGGGGCTTTTCTGGCCTCGGCCCGCATCATCCAGCCCGTCCGGCGTTTTGAGGACGAGGCCCGTTCAGGGCCGAAGCGGGGGTCTGGGGGCGGCAGCCCCCAGGGACGGTGAGGTGGCCCACGGCGCCCTCTGAACCCCCGCCACCTTCACATGGCGCCGCGGCTCAGCTTCCGCAGGTACAGTGCGGAGATCAGCCCCCTGAGCGTGTGAGGCCCCGCCCGTGTTGACGCAGACCACAACCCGGGTCCTCGAACCGAGCGACCTGGACGCCGCGCTCGCCGTCCTCGACCGCGAGCCGGTCGCGAACGCCTTCGTGACCTCCCGGGTCCAGGTCGCCGGCCTGGACCCGTGGCGGCTCGGCGGCGAGATGTGGGGCTGGTACGAGGGCGGCCTGCTGACCTCCCTCTGCTACGCCGGCGCCAACCTCGTCCCGATCTGCGCCACCCCCCGAGCCGTCCGCGCCTTCGCCGACCGTGCCCGGCGGGCCGGCCGCCGCTGTTCCTCCATCGTCGGCCCCGCCGAGTCCACCGCCCAGCTGTGGCGCCTGCTCGAACCGAGCTGGGGACCCGCCCGCGACGTCCGCGCCCACCAGCCCCTCATGGTCACCGACCACCTTCCCGCGGACGTCACCCCCGACCCTTACGTCCGCCGCATCCGCAAGGACGAGATGGACACGATCATGCCGGCGTGCGTGGCGATGTTCACCGAGGAGGTCGGCGTCTCCCCGATGGCCGGCGACGGCGGCCTGCTGTACCAGGCGAGGGTCGCCGAACTCGTCGGCTCCGGCCGCTCGTTCGCCCGCCTCGACAGCGACGGCAAGGTCGTCTTCAAGGCGGAGATCGGCGCCGCGACGGACCGGGCCTGCCAGATCCAGGGCGTGTGGGTGGCACCGGAGTACCGCGGCCAGGGCGTCGCCGCCCCCGGTATGGCGGCGGTCCTGCGCTACGCCCTCGCGGACGTGGCCCCCGTGGTCAGCCTGTACGTCAACGATTTCAACACCGCGGCGAGAAGGACGTACCGCAGAGTGGGCTTCGAAGAGGTCGGTGCCTTCATGAGTGTGCTCTTCTGAGCCGCAGGGGGTTGTACTCTCCCGGCATGGACCTCGTCATCGGCCCCCTCGACCTGTCCGCCCACGTAGACGAGGCCCTAGCCGTCCAGGCCGTCGCCTTCGGACTCGGCTCCGACGAGGTCGCCGTACGCCGCCAGATCGTCCTGCGCCACATGACCCTTCCCGGCGCGAGAGCTTTCGGCGCCACCGTCGCGGACCGGCTCGTGGGATTCGTCTACGGCATGCCCAACGACCGTGCCCACTGGTGGTCCACCGTCGTCGAGCCCTACCTCCGCGCCCAGGGCAACGACTTCTGGCTCGACGACTCCTTCGTCATCACGGAACTGCACGTCCACCCCGCCTACCAGAACCGCGGGGTCGGCCGCTCCCTGATCACCACGATCACCGACGGCGCCGGCCAGCCCCGCTCGATCCTCTCCGCGATCGACACCGACAGCCCGGCCCGCGGCCTCTACCACTCCCTCGGCTACCAGGACCTCGCCCGCCGAGTCCTGTTCCCCAGCGCACCGAAGCCGTACGCCGTGATGGGCGCCCCGCTGCCCCTCCGCCGCGGTTAACCGATTTCCACCGCCCCGTACCCCCCGGCTAACCTCCTGCCATCACCCTTACGCAGCAGGAGTACGAGAACCATGGCGAACGCACCGGTCCAGCGCATGTCCCAGTTGATGGCGAAGACGCTGCGCGACGACCCGGCGGACGCCGAGGTCCTCAGCCACAAGCTCCTCGTCCGCGCCGGCTATGTCCGCCGTACCGCGGCCGGCATCTGGACCTGGCTGCCGCTCGGCAAGAAGGTCCTCGCCAACGTGGAGCGGATCGTCCGCGAGGAGATGGACGCGATCGGCGCCCAGGAGGTGCTGCTCCCCGCCCTGCTGCCGAGGGAGCCGTACGAGGCGACCGCCCGCTGGGACGAGTACGGCCCGGAGCTGTTCCGGCTCAAGGACCGCAAGGGCGGTGACTATCTCCTCGGCCCCACCCACGAGGAGATCTTCACGCTGATCGTGAAGGACCAGGCGTCCTCCTACAAGGACCTGCCGGTCATCCTCTACCAGATCCAGACCAAGTTCCGTGACGAGGCCCGCCCCCGCGCGGGCATCCTGCGCGGCCGTGAGTTCCTGATGAAGGACTCCTACTCCTTCGACCTGGAGGACGAGGGCCTGGCCCAGTCCTACGCCCTGCACCGCCAGGCCTACCAGCGGGTCTTCGAGCGCCTCGGCCTCGACTACCGCATCTGCGCCGCGACCGCGGGCGCGATGGGCGGCTCCAAGTCGGAGGAGTTCCTCGCCCCGGCCGGCGCCGGCGAGGACACCTTCGCCGACTGCCCGAACTGCGACTTCGCGGCGAACACCGAGGCGATCACCTACGAGCTGAAGGCGGTGGACGCCGAAGGCGTCCCCGCGCTCGAAGAGATCCCGACCCCGGACACCCCGACCATCGAGACCCTCGCCGCCTCCCTCGGCGTCCCGGCCTCCGCCACGCTGAAGAACCTCCTCGTCAAGGTCGACGGCGAGATCGTCGCCGTGGGCGTCCCCGGCGACCGCGAGGTCGACATGGACAAGGTCGAGGCGCACTTCGCCCCGGCGGTCGTCGAGATGGTCACCGAGGCGGACTTCGCCGAGCGCCCGGACCTGGTCCGCGGCTACGTCGGCCCGCAGGGCCTGGGCGAGAAGGTCACGTACCTCGCCGACCCGCGCGTGGCTCCCGGCACCGCCTGGATCACCGGCGCCAACAAGGAGGGCATGCACGCGAAGAACGTCGTCGCGGGCCGTGACTTCGAGGTCTCCCAGTACGTCGACGTCGTCGTCGTCCAGGAGGGCGACCCCTGCCCGAAGTGCGGCACGGGCCTGAAGCTGGACCGCGCCATCGAGATCGGCCACATCTTCCAGCTGGGCCGCAAGTACGCCGACGCCCTCAAGCTCGACGTCCTCGGCCAGCAGGGCAAGCCGGTCCGCGTCACGATGGGCTCCTACGGCATCGGCGTCTCCCGCGCCGTCGCGGCCCTCGCCGAGCAGACCGCCGACGACAAGGGCCTGTGCTGGCCCAAGGAGGTCGCCCCGGCCGACGTCCACGTCGTCGCCGCCGGCAAGGCCCTGCAGACCGAGCTCGCGCTCGACGTCTCCGAGAAGCTGGCCGCCGCCGGTCTGCGCGTCCTGTGCGACGACCGCGCCGGTGTGTCCCCGGGCGTCAAGTTCACCGACTCCGAGCTGATCGGCGTACCGCAGATCCTGGTGGCCGGCCGCCGCGCCGCCGAGGGCGTGCTGGAGCTGAAGGACCGCCGGACGGGTGAGCGCGAGGAGCTGACGGTCGAGGAGGCCATCGCCCGGCTGACCGCGTAGCCGCGGATCCGTCATCGAGGCCGTTCTTCTCGAAGTGACGCCGAGTCACTTCGAGAAGAACGGCCTTGTCGCGTGATGCCGCTGCCGTCGGCGCGGGTTCAGCCTGCCTCTGCGGCGTGGAAACAGGGCAGCAGTTCGTGCGGCAGCTCCACGCGCATACCGCAGAAGCAGCGCAACGGCCCGCCGCGGGAGACGGCCACCCCGAGGTCGATCATCAGGATGTCCCGCACTTCCCGGAGCACGTCCCGTGCCGGGACACCTCTGGCGATGCGGATAGTGACCTCGTCCGGGTCCCAGACGGCGATCTCCGTGAGATCGTCTGTCAGGGCAATGTGGATGCACACAACTGTCTCCCCAGGGACGCACTACGGCATGAGTGATCCGCTCCGGGAGGTCAGCGGCTGATTGATGGTACCGATGGCTGTGGGACGGGTGAGGTGTTTCGTCATATTCCCCGGTCGTACCGGTAGCCCCGGTCGCTTCGCGGCGGACGTCGGCGTCCCGGCCCCGGGAGCGGGCCTGCGCCGCTGACCTCACATGATGCGGCTGACCTGAAGCATTGCCTCGGCGTCCTTGAGCAGCGCCCGTTGACGTGACTCCGGCAATTGCCGGTACAGCTTCAGCAGCCTGGCCTCGCGCTCGTCCCCGCTGGGGCCGGGCACGGGACGACCGACCGCCTCGAAGAACTCCTTCGGTGTGGTCCGTACGCCCCAGCGGCGGAACACCTCGACCATGGCGCGCAGCTTCTCGGGATCGATGCGCGAGGTGCCGCGCGTGCGGTTCATCCAGGCGTTCAGCGTGGGATAGGAGATGCCGGCTTCCGCCGCCAGGTCCTTCTGGGTCCGGCCTGGGGCCCGGGCGAGCAGGCGTTCGAGCAGTGCCGCCAGGTCCTCGTCCCGGTGCGAGGGATCGTTGCCGGGGTCCGGGTCTCCTGGGCGGCTCTGCTGGTTCGTCACGCATCGAGGATCGGCCATCAATATCTACAAGCGCAAGTAGATCGCAGATCGAGGCCGCGCGGCGGGGGTGTGCGGGGGCGTTACGGCGGGTGCGACGCAACCGTGCGCCCCCATGGGAGGTCGACTTCCGGTCACGTCCTGTGCGCACCTTGACACTATATGCATCTACGTGAAGACTGTAGATAGCTCCGGATGTGGATCGCGGCCCCTGGCGTGCGACGGTGTCGTTCACCCAGAGAATCTACATCTACATGAATATTGAAGATTGGGCGAGGTGTCGTCGCCCGCATGCAGCTGAACGACGTCGACGGGAGAACCGATCGTGGCCTTGACGAACCACGTCATCACCGTTCCGGACGGCCCGGAACCCGAACTCGTCGCCCGGGCCCGCACCGGCGACCGGGAGGCGTTCGCGGGCCTGTACCACGAGCATTACCGACTCGTGTACGGCTATCTCCTCGTCCGCACGCGCAACGGACATCTCGCGGAGGATTTGACCCAGGAGGTGTTCATGCGCGCCCTGCGGCGCATCGACACCTTTGCCTGGCGGGGCAACGCCTTCGCCGCCTGGCTGATCACGATCGCCAAGAACCTCTACCTCGACGAGCTCGGCCGGGGCCGGACCCGATGGGAGACCTCGGTCGCCGAACCCGACGACTTACAGCGGCCCGGCCGGACCGCGGAGACACCGGCCCTGCGGGAACTGGAAGCCGTCGAGGCGCATGAGGTGGTCCGCGCCGTCCTGCACACCCTCAACGCGTCGCAGCGGCACTGCGTGGAACTGCGCTTCCTGGACGAACTGACGCCGCAGGAGACCGCCCTGGCGATGGGCCGCAGCGTCGGGGCCGTCAAGGCCCTGACCCACCGCGCCCTGTCGAACCTGCGCTGGGCGGCAGGGGCGGTGTCCGTGTGAACAGCAACCTTCCGCACGCCACCGGCGTGATCCGCGCGGTACTCGCGTCGGTCCGTCCGGAACAGGCCAGTGCCGTCGCGCAGGCGCTCGACTCGGCCGGACTCCTCGTCGACCCCGAGCGCTCCTTCGGGCTGGTGCTGCACCGGACGCCCGACGGCGGCTGGACGCGGGCCCCGCGCGCGGCCACCGATCTGGAGCGGCAGGCACTGGCCTGGGACGCCTCCTGCGCGCGGGCAAGGACCCTCGCCCGCGCCGTCGAGCAGCTGCTGCACGGGCGCCAGGGCCCGTCCGACGTCCGCGTCGACGGCGACCGGGTACGGGTCGTGCTGCGCGTCGACGGCCCCGCCCAGTGGGCGCGCTGGCGCGCGTACCTCGGCATCACGCGCATCGGCGAAGGTGCCCGACCCCACGCGGTGACCGGTGAGGGACAGTGCGGGGGAGTCCGGGTGACCGTGGTGGCCCACGGCGCCACGGCGGCCCCCCGAGGCGCCGCGGCCGTAGCGGCGGTGCGACCCTTCCGGCTCGGCGACGCCACCTACGACCTGACGCTGCCGCAGCGCGACGCGCACGGGGACGTCTGGTACTTCCAGGGCTGCCGCACGCACGACGGCATGCCCCTGCTCTCCCTGGCCGGCCGGCCCGAGCGATGCTCCCTCGCCAATGTGGCCGCCCATGTGGGGCCGCTGTCACCGGTGCGGACGGCGACCGCCGACGGAGAAGGGCCACCCCCGGCGCCAGCACCGCTGCCCGCCCCGGCGTCCCGCCCGCCCGGGCCGGTCGGATGAGCCTCGGCGGACCGGGCGCGCGGACCCGCGCCGACCGAGGGGCGGACGAGGGCTCACGGGCCTGGGAGGCGAACGCCGCCTGCGCTCAGTGGGACGCGGACCTCTGGTTCTCCAGCCAGGCCCTGACCACAGCCGTGGCGATCTGTGCGGCCTGTCCGGTGCTCGACGCCTGCCGGGACGCCGTGCTGCAACGGGAGAAGGGCCTGCCGAAGTGCCGACGCCAGGGCGTCGTCGCCGGGCTGACCGGCGCTCAGCGCCACGCCCTGGAACGCAGGACGGAGCGTCCGCCCGTGGAACGGCCGGCCCGCGCCCCGGCCGGACCGGCACGGAAGCAGCCCGCCCCCTGCGGAACCAGGGCGGCCTACCAGCGGCATCTGCGCCGGGGCGAGCCCGTCTGCGAGGCATGCCGCTCCGCCAACGCCCGTGACGCCGGGCGCTACCGCCGTACCGGTTCCACGCGCGACCGCGAGGAGGCCGCCCGTGTGCCCGCCCGGCGACCGGCCGGGCCAGGCGGCGAACCGAACTGACTGCCTCACCATCACCGGAGCCCTTCATGCCCTCACCCCCGTCGGCACTCCCGCCCGACGAGCCAGGAACCGACGCCCCCGGGGCCCCAGGGCCCCTCGCCCGGGCAGCCGCCGTCCTCCGCAAGGCCCTGTGGCCGAGCAGCCGGACCGTCGAACGGCCCGCCACCCCACCCGGTCGCCTCGCGCTGGACCTGGCCGACTGCCGGCGGGAGCGTGATCGCTGGCAGCGGCATGCCGACTCCTACGAGCGGGAGCTGACCCGCGCCCTGCGCGAACGGGCCTCCCTCCTCGCCTGGCTGGCGGCCCTGCACCCGGCGAGTGCCGCCGTCACTCCCGACGCGGACGGCGGTCACGTGCTCTGCGTTCAGGCGGGGGGACGGCGGCTGTGCTGGCCGCTGGCCTCCGCCGACCTGCCGCTGTTCGCCCACGTGCCGTACAGGGATCCCGTCGCCCCGCCCTCACGCGGGGACGCTCCCACGCCGGTGGACCAGGCCACGCACCTGCGCAGACACATTCGGCTGCTGGCCTTGGAAGGTGTCCTGCCCCCCGCGCCGCCCGAGACGCCACCACGCGGCCGTCCCCTGCGGTCCGGCGACCACTGAGGGCACCCGACGGCCGAGGCGATGACCCCGCGAGACTCCGGCAGACAGGCTCGGGAGGCACGTCGGCCGGACCCGCCGCGTCCCCCTGCGCACACCCCGGCAGGGGGACGCGGAGCCGTCATGTGACGAGGCCGCCTCGGCGTGACGCGGTCAGAGCCAGCTCGCGAACTCAAGCAGCAACTCCGCGTCCTTCGACCGCCCCACGCGAAGCGCCCTCGCCCCGGACTCCACCGCCCGGAACAGCGTCCAGCCCCGCAGCCGCTCCTGGTCCACGTCCAGCGACTCGGCGAGCCGCTTCACGCGACGCCGCGTCGTCGCGGCGCCCGACGGCTGGGCGATCAGATCCTCCACCCGGTCCCGCACCAGCCGCGCCAGGTCGAACGCGCACTCCCCGACCACCGGATCGGGCCCCACGGCCAGCCACGGCATCCGCTCCCCGGCGAGCACCTTGCTCTGCCGGAACGTCCCGTGCAGCAGCCGGTGTTCGGGCGGCTCGGCCAGCAGCTCGTCGCGTGCCGAAAGGGCGGCGGCCACCAGCGGGCCCGCCTCCGCGTGACCCTCGACGGTCGCCCGCATCGCCTCGGCCTGCCGACCCGTCCGCTCGGCCACCGTCTCGAAGGGATGACCGGCTGGCGGCTCCACCCAGAGCCGCCGCAGTGTCCCCGCGGCCTCCAGCAACGCCTTCGCCTCGGGCAGCGACCGCACCGACACATCCGGATGCAGCCGCTCCAACAACAGCGCCCCCTCGGTCACCGGCCCGGCTTCGAGCAGATGTACGGCACCCAGTCCGGCCCAGTGCGCCAGCGCCGCCCGCTCGCTCTCGGGGCGGGCCCGCGGCGGGGCCACCTTCAGCACGGCCGGCGTCCCGTTCGCCCGGCGCACCAGCACGACCAGGCTGCTGCGCCCGCCCGGCATCTGCACCCGCTCCACGGTCAACTCGCGTAGCGCGACGGCCTGCCCCACCGTCTCGGGCAGCTTCTCCAGCCAGCCGCCGGCGTCCGGTGCCGTCTCACCGAGCGCCCTGACCAGACGCTGCGGCGGTTCGAAAGCCATACGCGAGTGTTTCCTTTCCCCTACGCGTCACGTGGTGGGCGTCGCCGACACCGAGCCGGTGCCCGCCCGTTCGGCGAGCCCTGGGAAGGCTACGCTCTCCCCGCGCCAGCGCACCGCCCGCACCGCCGCCTCCCGCAGCGCCTCGGCGGCCGTACGCCGCCGCTCGCCCGTGGCCGCGCGCACCAGGTCGGAGTAGACCCCGGCCACCCGGTCCTCCAGCTCGGCGGCCAGCAGCACCGCGGCGGGGGAGTCCGGCACGGCGAACGGAAGCGCGTACCCGGCCTCCGCGGCCACCGGCTGCCCGCCCAGGTCCCGCACCTCCCGCACCAGGGCGTCCCGTCGTGCCCGATGGGCGTCGTACGCCCCCCGGGCCTCGCCGCGCCGCCCTTCGCGGATCCGGCCGCCGACGACGCCGTAGCCGTACACCGCCGCATGCTCGGCGGCCAGCGCCGCCTGGAGCGCGGTCAGCTCCCCGTCCTCGGCCTTGCTCATCGGCCACCCTCCGTCAGCAGGAACACATGGGCCGCTCCGGCCGCCGCCACGGAGGCCAGCAGCCGGGCCGGCTCGCCGGGCAGGTCGAGCAGTGCCGCGGTGCGCCGGTCCGCGAGGGCGCGCTCGGCGGCGGCGAGCGAGGCGAGGGCGTCCTTCTCGTCGGTGGGCACGGCCGCGGGGGACGCCGACGCCGACGCGGACGGCGAGACCGCCTTCGCTGCCTTCCACCCGAACGCCTCCGAGTGCCGGACCGTTTCCGCCCGCAGCGGCCCCAGCCGCTCCGCGAGCGCCGGATGCGCGGCGATCACGGCGTCGTACCGCTCCACCAGGTCCGCGCTGTCACGCGCCGCACGCGCGCGTGCCCGGTCGGCGGCCGACGGGCTGCCGCCCGTGCCCCCGGAGTCGTCGGACCCGCCGGAACAGCCCACGAGCAGGGCACCACCGGCGACCGAGACGAGCAGGCTCCTTCTCCGCGGCCCCGAGGGCACGCGCGACGGTAGGGGAAACGGCACGACAGACGTCCTCGGATGCTCGTACGAAGGGGAGGGGCGGCAAGCCCGTGATCACGGTACCCGTGGACGCGTTCCCGACCACTCACCGGCACCCGCCCGCTACCCGATGGACGGCAACACCCCGTGGGACCGGATACCCTTTGACCAGACACGCGACCCATCCCACAACAGCACACGCGGCCGAGGAGTCACCCGGATGAGCACCACCCAGAGCGAGAGGCTGCGAGAGCTCCTGGAACCGCTCGTCGCCTCCCAGGGCCTGGATCTCGAAGAGATCGCCGTGGACTCCGTCGGACGCAAGCGGGTGCTGAGCGTCGTCGTCGACTCCGACATGGGTGCGGACCTGGACCAGATCGCCGATGTGAGCCGCGCGCTCTCGGCGAAGCTCGACGAGACGGACGCGATGGGCGAGGGCGAGTACACCCTCGAAGTGGGAACCCCCGGTGCGGAGCGTGAACTCAAGGAGCACCGGCACTACGTACGCGCCGTCGACCGCCTGGTGAAGTTCCAGCTCACCGAGGGCGGGGACCTCGTCGCCAGGATCCTGGCCGTGGACGAGGACGGCGTCGATCTGGAAGTCCCCGGCGTGAAGGGCCGCAAGGCCACCAGCCGCAGGCTCGCCTTCGCCGACATCGCCAAGGCGCGCGTCCAGGTCGAGTTCAACCGCAAGGACAAGAAGGACATGAAGGAAGAGGAGGAGGCGTAGCCGTGGACATCGACATGAGTGCCCTGAGGGGCTTGGTTCGGGAGAAGGAGATCTCCTTCAACCTGCTGGTCGAGGCGATCGAATCGGCCCTCCTCATCGCCTACCACCGCACCGAGGGAAGCCGCCGTCACGCGCGCGTGGAGCTCAACCGGGAGACCGGGCATGTGACCGTGTGGGCGAAGGAGGACCCCGAGGACCTCGACGAGGGCCAGGAGCCCCGCGAGTTCGACGACACCCCGTCCGGCTTCGGCCGTATCGCCGCCACCACCGCCAAGCAGGTCATCCTGCAGCGGCTGCGCGACGCCGAGGACGACGCGACGCTCGGCGAGTACGCCGGTCGCGAGGGCGACATCGTCACCGGCGTGGTCCAGCAGGGCCGCGACCCGAAGAACGTGCTCGTGGACATCGGCAAGCTGGAGGCCATCCTGCCGGTGCAGGAGCAGGTCCCGGGCGAGACCTACCCGCACGGCATGCGCCTGCGCAGCTACGTCGTACGGGTGGCCAAGGGCGTACGCGGCCCGTCCGTCACGCTCTCCCGCACGCACCCCAATCTGGTGAAGAAGCTCTTCGCCCTGGAGGTGCCGGAGATCGCCGACGGTTCCGTCGAGATCGCCGCCATCGCCCGCGAGGCCGGCCACCGCACGAAGATCGCCGTACGGTCCACCCGCTCCGGCCTGAACGCCAAGGGCGCCTGCATCGGCCCCATGGGCGGCCGTGTGCGCAATGTCATGGGCGAGCTCAACGGCGAGAAGATCGACATCGTCGACTGGTCGGACGACCCGGCCGAGATGGTGGCGAACGCGCTGTCCCCGGCCCGCGTCTCCAAGGTGGAGGTCGTGGACATGGCGGCCCGCTCCGCGCGCGTGACCGTGCCGGACTACCAGCTGTCGCTGGCGATCGGCAAGGAAGGGCAGAATGCCCGTCTCGCGGCCCGGCTCACCGGCTGGCGGATCGACATCCGCCCGGACACGGAGCAGGCCGGGGAATAGATCTGAGCCGCAGGTGGCTCAGATCACGACAACAACCGTTCGATTCCTGACCCAAAGGGGTGAGGTCGGTACGGGGAGGTAGACTTAAGAGTGTCTGGCCGGACGCGAGCCCGCGCATGCCCTGAGCGCACCTGTGTGGGGTGTCGGGAGCGAGCGGCCAAGAAGGACTTGCTGCGGATCGTGGCGATTGAGGACGAGTGCGTCCCCGATCATCGCGGTACGCTGCCCGGCCGGGGTGCGTATGTGCACCCCGCCCTGGTCTGTCTCGACCTGGCGGTACGCCGTCGGGCGTTCCCACGGGCGCTGCGTGCCCCGGGACCGCTCGACACCAAGGCGTTGCGCCACTACGTCGAGCAGGCAACACCGTAAGTCGCGGTCGTGCGGAACCTCCGTGCGGCCCAGGTACCCCGCGAGTTGGAAGTAGGTCGAGATTGCGATGAGCACTCGATGAGCACGCGATGAGTACGCCCATGAAGTAGCGACGGTCCGGACGCAACCCGGACCTAAAAGGAGCGAAGTGGCTAAGGTCCGGGTATACGAACTCGCCAAGGAGTTCGGCGTGGAGAGCAAGGTCGTCATGGCCAAGCTCCAAGAACTCGGTGAATTCGTCCGTTCGGCGTCTTCGACCATCGAAGCGCCCGTTGTCCGTAAGCTGACGGACGCCCTCCAGCAGGGCGGCGGTGGCGGCAAGCCCGCCTCCGCCCGCAAGGCTGCCCCGGCGAAGCCGGCAGCCCCCTCTCCGGTGCAGGCTGCCCGTCCGGCCGCCCCGCGCCCGCCGGCCCCCAAGCCGGCCGCCGCCGAGAAGCCCGCGGCTCCCGCCGCGCCGGCCGCTCCCGGCCCCCGTCCCACCCCGGGCCCGAAGCCCGCGCCGCGGCCCGCCCCGGCGTCCCCGGCTCCGACCACGCCCGAGTTCACGGCGCCGCCGTCGGCTCCCGCCGCGCCGGCTGCCGCCCAGGGCTCCGGCCCGCGTCCGGGCGCCCCGCGTCCGGCCGGCCAGGCCCCGCGTCCGGGCGCTCGTCCGGCCGGTCCCGGCCAGGGCCGCGGTGACCGTGGCGACCGTCCCGGCGCTCCGCGCCCGGGTGGTCAGGCCCCGCGTCCCGGTGCCCGTCCGGCCGGTCCCCGTCCGGGCAACAACCCGTTCACCTCTGGTGGCTCCACCGGCATGGCGCGCCCGCAGGCGCCCCGTCCGGGCGGTGCCCCGCGTCCCGGCGGCCAGGGTGGCCCCGGCGCTCCCGGCGGCGCTCCGCGTCCGCAGGGTCAGGGCCAGGGCGGTCCTCGTCCCCAGGGCGCGGCGGGCGGTCCCCGTCCGCAGGCTCCGGGCGGCGCGCGTCCCACCCCGGGCGGCATGCCCCGTCCGCAGGGTGGCGGCCCGCGTCCCGGCGGTGGCCCCGGTGGTCCCCGTCCGAACCCCGGCATGATGCCGCAGCGTCCCGCTGCGGGCCCGCGTCCCGGTGGCGGCCCCGGTGGCCGTGGTCCCGGTGGCGGCGGTCGTCCCGGTGGCGGCGGCGGTCGTCCGGGTGGCGGCGGCGGCTTCGCCGGTCGTCCGGGTGGCGGCGGTGGCGGCTTCGCCGGCCGTCCCGGTGGTCCCGGTGGCGGTGGCGGCGGCTTCGCCGGTCGTCCGGGTGGTCCCGGCGCCGGTGGTGGCGGTCGTCCCGGCTTCGGCGGTCGTCCCGGTGGTCCCGGTGGCCGTGGTGGCACGCAGGGCGCCTTCGGTCGTCCCGGCGGTCCCGCGCGTCGCGGTCGCAAGTCGAAGCGGCAGAGGCGCCAGGAGTACGAGGCCATGCAGGCCCCGTCGGTCGGCGGCGTGATGCTGCCTCGCGGCAACGGCGAGTCCATTCGCCTGTCGCGCGGTGCGTCCCTCACCGACTTCGCGGAGAAGATCAACGCCAACCCGGCGTCGCTCGTCGCGGTCATGATGAACCTCGGCGAGATGGTCACGGCCACGCAGTCCGTCTCCGACGAGACGCTCCAGCTCCTTGCCGACGAGATGAACTACACGGTTCAGATCGTCAGCCCGGAGGAGGAGGACCGCGAGCTGCTGGAGTCCTTCGACCTGGAGTTCGGCGAGGACGAGGGCACCGAGGAAGACCTGGTCGTCCGTCCGCCGGTCGTGACCGTCATGGGTCACGTCGACCACGGTAAGACCCGACTCCTCGACGCCATCCGCAAGACGAACGTCATCGCGGGCGAGGCCGGCGGCATCACCCAGCACATCGGTGCCTACCAGGTCGCGACCGAGGTCAACGGCGAAGACCGCAAGATCACCTTCATCGACACCCCGGGTCACGAGGCGTTCACCGCCATGCGTGCCCGTGGTGCGAAGTCGACCGACATCGCGATCCTGGTCGTCGCGGCCAACGACGGCGTCATGCCGCAGACGGTCGAGGCGCTCAACCACGCCAAGGCGGCCGACGTCCCGATCGTCGTCGCGGTCAACAAGATCGACGTCGAGGGTGCCGACCCGACCAAGGTCCGCGGTCAGCTGACCGAGTACGGCCTGGTCGCCGAGGAGTACGGCGGCGACACGATGTTCGTCGACATCTCCGCCAAGCAGGGTCTGCACATCGACTCCCTGCTGGAGGCCGTGATCCTCACGGCCGACGCCTCGCTCGACCTGCGCGCCAACCCGAACCAGGACGCGCAGGGCATCTCGATCGAGTCCCGGCTCGACCGCGGCCGTGGTGCCGTGGCGACCGTGCTCGTCCAGCGAGGCACCCTGCGGGTCGGCGAGACGATGGTGGTGGGCGACGCCTACGGCCGCGTCCGCGCCATGCTCGACGACAACGGCAACAACGTCGCCGAGGCCGGCCCCTCGACTCCGGTCCAGGTGCTGGGTCTGACCAACGTCCCGGGCGCCGGCGACAACTTCATCGTCGTCGACGAGGACCGTACGGCCCGTCAGATCGCCGAGAAGCGTGCCGCCCGCGAGCGCAACGCGGCCTTCGCCAAGCGCACGCGCCGTGTCTCGCTTGAGGACCTGGACAAGGTGCTCAAGGCCGGCGAGGTCCAGCAGCTCAACCTCATCATCAAGGGTGACGCTTCTGGTTCCGTCGAGGCCCTGGAGTCCTCCCTGCTCCAGCTGGACGTCGGCGAAGAGGTCGACATCCGCGTCCTGCACCGCGGCGTCGGTGCGGTCACGGAGTCCGACATCGACCTGGCGATGGGCTCGGACGCCATCGTGATCGGCTTCAACGTCCGTGCGGCCGGCCGCGCGGCGCAGATGGCCGAGCGCGAGGGCGTGGACGTCCGCTACTACTCGGTCATCTACCAGGCGATCGAGGAGATCGAGGCGGCCCTCAAGGGCATGCTCAAGCCGGAGTACGAAGAGGTCGAGCTCGGTACGGCGGAGATCCGCGAGGTCTTCAAGTCGTCCAAGCTGGGCAACATCGCGGGTGTTCTCATCCGCTCCGGCGAGGTCAAGCGGAACACCAAGGCGCGCCTCATCCGCGACGGCAAGGTGGTCGCGGAGAACCTCAACATCGAGGGTCTGCGTCGCTTCAAGGACGATGTCACCGAGATCCGCGAAGGGTTCGAGGGCGGTATCAACCTCGGCAACTTCAACGACATCAAGGTCGACGACGTCATCGCGACGTACGAGATGCGCGAGAAGCCGCGCGCGTGACCTGACACGCGACCGGGGCCGGTCGGCGGAAGTTATTCCGTCGATCGGCCCCGGCCGTTGCGTGTACGGTTCCCGTATCGGCGTCGATGCGTGGCGCCCGTACCCCGAACCGGCGGGACATCCGGATACACACATGTATGTGGGGACTCTGTCCTTCGACCTGCTCCTCGGTGACGTTCGCTCGCTGAAGGAGAAGCGCTCTCTCGTCCGTCCGATCGTGGCCGAACTCCAGCGCAAGTACGCGGTGAGCGCGGCGGAGACGGGCAGCCAGGACCTTCATCGCCGGGCCGAGATCGGGCTCGCGATGGTCTCCGGGGACACGGGACACCTCTCCGACGTACTGGACCGCTGCGAGCGGCTGGTCGCCGGACGGCCCGAGGTGGAACTGCTCTCGGTTCGACGCAGGCTCCACAGCGACGAAGACTGATGCAAGAAGCAAGAACTTAAGGAGACGGACCAGTGGCCGACAACGCGCGGGCGAAAAGGCTGGCGGACCTCATCCGGGAGGTGGTGGCCCAGAAGCTGCAGCGCGGGATCAAGGACCCGCGGCTCGGCTCGCACGTCACCATCACGGACACCCGGGTCACGGGTGACCTGCGGGAGGCGACCGTCTTCTACACGGTCTACGGGGACGACGAGGAGCGGAAGGCCGCGGCCGCCGGGCTGGAGAGCGCCAAGGGCGTGCTCCGCAGCGCGGTCGGTGCGGCGGCGGGCGTGAAGTTCACGCCGACGCTCACCTTCGTGGCCGACGCGCTGCCCGACACCGCCCGGACCATCGAGGACCTCCTCGACAAGGCCCGCCAGTCCGACGAGAAGGTGCGCGAGGTCTCGGCCGGCGCCACCTACGCCGGTGAGGCCGACCCGTACAAGAAGCCGGGTGACGACGAGGACGACGCCGCCGAATGACGCAGAAACACCGGACGCCCGACGGGCTTGTCATCGTCGACAAGCCGTCGGGCTTCACCTCGCACGACGTGGTCGCCAAGATGCGCGGGATCGCCAGGACCCGCCGCGTCGGCCACGCCGGCACGCTCGACCCCATGGCGACGGGCGTGCTCGTCCTCGGCGTCGAGAAGGCCACCAAGCTCCTCGGACACCTCGCGCTGACCGAGAAGGAGTACCTGGGCACCATCCGGCTCGGCCAGACCACGGTCACCGACGACGCCGAGGGCGAGATCACGGGGTCGGTCGATGCCTCGAAGGTCACCCGCGATGCCGTCGACGCCGGGATCGCCAAGCTGACCGGCGACATCATGCAGGTGCCGTCCAAGGTCAGCGCCATCAAGATCGACGGCGTGCGCTCGTACAAGCGGGCCCGCGACGGCGAGGACTTCGAGATCCCCGCCCGCCCCGTCAGGATCTCCTCCTTCACGGTCTACGACGTCCGTGACGCCGTCGCCGAGGACGGCACCCCCGTACTCGACCTGGTCGTGTCGGTGGTCTGCTCCTCCGGCACCTACATCCGGGCGCTCGCCCGCGATCTGGGCGCCGATCTGGGCGTCGGCGGCCACCTCACGGCGCTGCGCCGCACCCGCGTCGGCCCGTACAAGCTGGACACGGCGAAGACGCTGGACCAGCTCCAGCAGGAGCTGACGGTGATGCCGATCGCCGAGGCCGCCGCGGCCGCGTTCCCGCGCTGGGACGTGGACGCCAAGCGGGCCCGCCTCCTCCTGAACGGCGTGCGGCTCGACATGCCCGACGAGTACGCGGGATCCGGCGCCGTGGCCGTCTTCGACCCCGAGGGCCGTTTCCTCGCGCTCGTCGAGGAGCACAAGGGCAAGGCGAAGAGCCTGGCCGTCTTCGGCTGAACTCCTTCGCCCGCCCGTGGAGCGGCGCGCACGGGGTGGTTCGCTGCCCGCCGCTCCACGGCCCCCCTGGGTTCCCCCCACCCCTAGGGTGTATCCAGCGATCCCCGTTCATTCACCCGTCCGGGCAGGCGCTCGGAGTGAACCGAGGGAGCGGAAGGGGGCGCGTTCGCCGCGCGATCTGTCCCGCTGATCACCCCCCGCCTACCGTCGAATACAGGCACGGCTGTACGGCGGGGAGGTTCGACCATGGCGGGACGGGGCCCGCGGACCGGAGGCGGCCGACGGCCGCCGGACACCGGCGCGCGCTCGCCCCGCAACGGCGCCGACGACGAGCCGGGGCGCGATCACCTCACGGGCCGACGCCACGCCCCCGACGACGCGCTGATCCGTATCCACGACCTCGCGGGCCGCCCCCGCGGCCTCGGTTTCGTCGCCGACCACCACGGCACGGTGATCACCAGCCATGAGGCCGTCGACGGCCTGCCCCGGCTCGTCCTGCACGCCGCCGGGGAGCGCAGCTGCGTCGTGGGCACCGAGGCGGTGACCGCGCTGCCCGCCCTGGACCTGGCCCTCGTCCGCACCGAAGGTCTCGGCGTGGAGCCGCTGCCGGTGACCGCGCGGGACCGCACCGAGACCGGCCGGTACGTCCGGATCGCGACCGGCTGCTGGCGCGAGGCCCGGGTGCTCGACACGACCTCCGTGACCTACACGGCCACGGACCGCTTCCATCTCCTCGACGACGTGCTGGAGCTGGCGATCGGCACCGCGGGCCGGGACGCGTTGCGGCTGGGCGGCGGGGCCGCCGGGGGACCCGTGCTCGACGCCCAGACCGGCGCGGTGCTCGGCGTGCTCGGCACGGCCCTGCAGAGCGGCCACCGCGACGTCGGCTTCGCCGTACCGCTGCGCCCGCCCCCGGACGGCCCGCTCGCCGCCCTGCTCGCCGAGAACGCCGCCACCGTGCCCGCGTACGGCGCCGACCTCAACCTGGCCGGGGTGCTGGAGCTGACGGCCACTTCGGTGGGGCAGGACGGTCCGCCCGGGGCGCTGGCGGGATACGTCGGACGGGCCGGCGCCGGGGGAGCGGCCGACGTCGAACCGGTGGAACGGGCGTCCACGGCCGGGCAGTTCGCCGCGTTCACCGCAACCGACAGCGCCGCCGTCCTCGGGCTCGTGGGGGCGCCGGGCAGCGGCCGTACGACGGAACTCGCGGCGCTCGCCGCGCGCCGCCACCGGGGTGCGGAACCGGCGCCCACGCTGTGGCTGCGCGGCGCCGACCTCAAGGACCGGGACACCTCGGTCGCCGACGCGGCGCGCCGGGCGCTCACCCGGGCCGCCCGTATCGTCGCCGCCTCGCAGTCCGCCCTCCCGGCCGACCTCGGCGACCTCACTCCCGAACGCCTGGCCCGCCTCGCCCACACGGCCGACCGCCCCCTGCTCCTCCTCCTCGACGGCCCCGAGGAGATGCCCCCGGTCCTGGCCCACCGCCTGCCCGAGTGGACCGAGGGGACGGCTCGGTGGCTCGGGGAGACGGGCGCGCGGCTGGTGGTGGCGTGCCGGGAGGAGTACTGGGAGGGGGCGGGAACGGAGTTCCCGGAGGAGATGCTGTTCGGCATCGCCCCGGCGGACGCGGATGACACCATCCCCCGGCTCCCGGCCTGCGTGCCCCTCACCGACCTCACCCCCGACGAGGCCCGCCAGGCCCGCGCCCGCTACGGCATCCCCGACCGGACCCTCACCGCCCGCGACGCCCGTCACCCCCTCACCCTGCGCCTCCTCGCCGAGGTCCGCGCCGCCCTGCCCGAGGCGCCCGAGGCCCGCGTCGACAGGGACGACGTCTTCGCCGCCCACCTGGACCTGATGTGCCTGCGCATCGCGGTACGCCTCGCCGCCGAGAACGGCCTGCGCGGCACCGCCGTACGCCGCCTCGCCGCGAAGGTCTCCGGCCAGGTCCACGAGGCCGCCCGGCGCAGCCTCGGTCCCGGACAGGGTGAGCTGGACCGGGAGTCGTTCGAGGCGGTGTTCCCCTGGGGGCCCGCCCCCGCACGGCTCGGCGGCGGCACCGGCTGGGCGTCCGCCGTCCTCACCGAGGGCCTCCTCGTCCCCGCCGGCGGCGGCTACCGCTTCGCCCACGAGGAACTCGCCGACTGGATCCAGGGCATGCACCTCGACCTGGACGAGGCCCTGCACGCCCTGGTGCACCGCCGCACCATCGACGCCCACCCCCTCCCCGTGCCCCGCCATCGCATCGGCCCCGTCGTCGAGGCCCTGCTCCTCCTCGCCCGCCAGCACGGCCCGCTCCAACTCTCGGCGAAACTGAGGGAGTTGGTGCTGGCGCTCGACGCCGACCCGCACTCCTGGTGGGCGGCCCGGCTCCTCGCCGAGGCGCTCACCCGCGTACCCGACGCCACGCCCCACGCCGACGTGCTGCGCCTGCTCGCCGACCGGATCGTGGCCTGGCGGCAGCGACAGCGGCCCGTGCCGGGGGAGTTCGGGCCGGACTTCTGGACCGGGCTGCCGGTGCCGGACGGCGAGCGGCTCGATCTGCTGCGCCGGCTCGTCCTCGCCGACGCGCCACCGCACGACTCCGGTGCCGGACCCCGTTACCTCGACGCCGTCGCCCGCCTGCTCGCCGACGACGCCACCGCCGTACAACCGCACCTCACCCGCTGGTTCGACGACGACCGGGCGCTGCCCGCGATGCCGCACGCGAGTGTGGCGCGGGCCGCTCAGGCGCTGTTGCACACGCATCGGCACCGGGCGCTGGACGATCTCACCGAGGTGCTCGTCGGCTGTGCGCACCGGCGGGCCGACGAACTGCTCGGCGTGCTCGCCGAGGAGGAGCCGTCGGCGATCTGCCGGGCCGTGGACCGGTGGGCGCACGACGAGCGGCCCGCGCGGCGGGTGGCGGCGGTGGCCTACGGGCTGCGCGCCGCGCCGCACCTGCGCACCGACGCCGACCGCGAACTGCTGCGCTATGCCGCCCTGGCCCTGCTCGCGCGCCCCGCCGACTGCACCCTGCACGGCGGCGCGCTCGCCCTGCTTGTTCGCGATCCGCACACCCGGGCCCGCCATCTCCCGCAGGCGCTGCGGCACTTCGCGTCCGGCGATCCGCAGTTCCCGCCGAGCGCGCTGGTCGGCGCCCTGACCACGCACCCCGAGCCGGTCCTCGACGCCTTCCGGGAGCGGCTGCGCCTGCCGGACGCGGGCCGGGCCCTGCGCACGCTCGCCGACGTCACCACCCCGACCCTGGCCCGCCGCGTGGCCGCGCTGGTCCGGGAGTCGGTGGAGCGGCGCCCGGAGACCGCCGGGGACGTCGCCGCGTACGTCGACCGGCGGCTGGACCAGGGCCCCGCCGCACGGGCCGTACTCTTCCCTCTCGTCACCGGACTGCTGGACGGCGGCCCCGAACACGTGCGGGCCGCGCTCGCCGGTGTCCTCGCGGCTCCCGGAGCCCCGGACTCCCGTCCACTGCGTCGAGAACTCCTTGAGTTCCTCTTGAACCACGAGCACGATCCCGCCGTCCTGGACGCCGTGCTGCACGCCGCCGCGGAGCGAGGCGGCGAAGGCCTGCGGGACCTCGTCCACCGCACCGGGCTGCTCCTCGTCCGCACCCCGGACGGCGCGACCCGTTTCGACCGTGGCCTCGTCGACCTGGGCCGTCATGTCCCCGGCTTCGCCGCCCGGGTGGCGGGCTGGCTGACCGACGCACCCCAGGAGTGGGCGGCCGTGGTGGGCCCCAGCACCCGCCGGATGATCGAGAACCTGGCGGGTGCCCGCGTCCCCGCCTGACCCCGCACCGGTACGTGCTACCCGTCACAGCCTCCATGCCGATGCGGGACGGAGGCACGCGGCATGGCACCCTTAGACCTGCGCAGAAGGTAGTGACGGACACAGGTTCGACAAGGAGCGGTCACAGTGCAGCGCTGGCGTGGCTTGGAGGACATCCCCCAGGACTGGGGGCGCAGCGTCGTCACCATCGGTTCCTACGACGGTGTCCACCGCGGACACCAGCTCATCATCCGGCACACCGTGGAGCGCGCCCGTGAACTGGGCCTGCCCGCAGTGGTCGTCACCTTCGACCCGCACCCCAGGGAGGTCCTGCGGCCCGGCAGCCATCCGCCGCTGCTGGCCCCGCACCATCGGCGCGCCGAACTCATCGCGGAGCTGGGCGTGGACGCCGTCCTCGTGCTCCCGTTCACCACGGAGTTCTCGAACCTCTCCCCGGCGGACTTCGTCGTCAAGGTCCTCATCGACCGGCTGCACGCCAAGGCCGTCGTCGAGGGCCCCAACTTCCGCTTCGGCCACCGGGCCGCGGGCGATGTCGCGTACCTCGCCGAGCAGGGCAAGACCTACGACTTCGAGGTCGAGGTCGTCGACCTGTGCCTGTCCGGCGAGGCGGGCGGCGGCCTGCCCTTCTCCTCGACCCTGACCCGGCGCCTGGTCGGCGAGGGCGACGTCGAGGGCGCCGCCGAGATCCTGGGCCGCCCGCACCAGGTGGAGGGCGTGGTCGTCCGCGGCGCCCAGCGCGGCCGCGAGCTGGGCTTCCCGACGGCCAACGTCGAGACCCTCCCGCACACCGCGACCCCCGCCGACGGCGTCTACGCCGGCTGGCTGCACGCCCAGGGCGAGATCATGCCGGCCGCGATCTCGGTCGGCACGAACCCGACGTTCGACGGCACCGAGCGCACGGTGGAGGCGTACGCCATCGACCGGGTGGGCCTGGACCTCTACGGCCTGCACGTCGCCGTCGACTTCCTGGCCTTCGTCCGCGGCCAGGCCAAGTTCGACTCCATCGAGGCGCTGCTGGAGCAGATGGCCGAGGACGTCAAGCGCTGCCGCGAGCTGCTGGAGGCGGCGGAGGCGACGGCTCGGTAGCCGTATGTATGGGACGTAGAAGGGCGGCCGGTGCCTGTGGGCACCGGCCGCCCTTCTGTCATGCCTTACGTCCTACTGCTGGGGCGGCGGAGGCGGGGTCTGGCCGTCCTGCGGGTAGCCCTGGGGCGGGTAGGGGTGGGCGGGGGGCTGGCCGGGATGGACCTGCTGGCCCTGCTGGGGGTAGGGCTGGGGGTACGGCTGACCGGGCTGGGGGGCTTGGGGGGCCTGCGGGGCCTGGTGGTACTGCCCCGGCATGGGCTGGCCCGGGTAGGGCTGTCCTCCCGGGACGGGCTGGCCCGGCATCGGCGGGGCCGCTACCGGCGGCGGGTTGCCGTCGCTCGTCCACAGACCGTGGGACTGCTGGTGACGTACGAAGTCCTCGGCGACCATCGCCGCGAGGTGGAAGTACGCCTCCCGCACCTTCGGGCGCATCATGTCGAGGTCGACCTCGGCGCCGGCCGACAGATGCTCGTCGAACGGCACGACGACAACGCCCCGGCACCGCGTCTCGAAGTGGCTGACGATGTCCTCCACCTTGATCATCTTGCCGGTCTCGCGCACTCCGGAGATGACGGTGATGGAACGGGAGACCAGGTCGGCGTACCCGTGCGCGGACAGCCAGTCCAGCGTCGTGCTGGCGCTGCTCGCACCGTCGACCGACGGCGTCGAGATGATGATGAGCTGGTCGGCGAGGTCCAGTACGCCGCGCATGGCGCTGTAGAGCAGACCCGTACCGGAGTCGGTGAGGATGATCGGGTACTGCCTGCCCAGCACGTCGATCGCGCGCCGGTAGTCCTCGTCGTTGAAGGTCGTGGACACGGCCGGGTCGACGTCGTTGGCGATGATCTCCAGACCGGAGGGCGCCTGGGACGTGAACCGGCGGATGTCCATGTAGGAGTTGAGGTACGGGATCGCCTGGACGAGGTCACGGATCGTGGCCCCGGTCTCGCGGCGCACCCGGCGGCCCAGCGTGCCGGCGTCCGGGTTGGCGTCGATGGCGAGGATCTTGTCCTGCCGCTCGGTGGCGAGGGTCGAGCCGAGGGCCGTGGTGGTCGTGGTCTTGCCGACCCCGCCCTTGAGGCTGATGACCGCGATCCGGTAGCAGGACAGCACGGGCGTGCGGATCAGCTCCAGCTTCCGCTGCCGCTCGGCCTCCTCCTTCTTGCCGCCGATCTTGAACCGCGAGGGCGCGGCAGCCGGCCGCCCGCTCTTCGCCTTCTGCTTCTTGTTGTTGAGCAGCCGATCCGACGACAGCTCCACGGCAGCGGTGTAACCCAGAGGCGCGGCCCCCGGGTTGGTCGGCTGCCGCTGATCATGCTGAATGGGCTGAGGCCAGGCGGCCCCGGCGCGGGGGTCGATGGGGGGCTGGGGCGCCTGAGGCTGCGGAGGCTGCTGCTGGAGGTGCTGAGGCTGGTTGGGCGCCTGCGGGATGTGGGGGGCTTGAGCACCGTCCTGCGCCGCGGGGGCCGGGGACTGCGGCTGCCCCTGCGGGAAGCCGTAACCGCCGGGCTGTGCAGGGGAGTTGGGGGCGGGCTGTCCGGGCTGTGCGGGCTGTGCGGGGGAGTTGGGGGCGGGCTGGGGGAAGCCGTAGCTGCCCTGCGGGGTGGGCGCCGGGGCCGGGGGCTGCTGCGCGGCGGAGGCGGGGTTCGGCGTCGGCTGGCCCGGCTGAGGGAGGCCGTAGCCGTCCTGCGGGCTGCTGGGCGCGGGCTGCCCGGGCTGCGGGAAGCCGTAGCCACCCTGGGGAGTGGGCGCCGGGGCCGGGGGCTGCTGCGCGGGTGCCGGGTTCGGCGTCGGCTGCGGGGGCTGGCCGGGCTGGGGGAAGCCGTAGCCGCCTTGGGGCGCTGGGGCCGGGGGCTGCTGCACGGCAGGGGCCGGTGCGGCGGGCTGTTGCGCGACGGGCGCGGGGTTCGGCGTCGGCTGTCCGGGCTGGGGGAAGCCGTAGCCGCCCTGCGGCGCGGCCGCCGGGGGCTGCTGCGGGATGCCGGGTGTATCCGTCTGTACGGGGGCCGGCTGCGTCGGCTGTCCGGGCTGCGGGAAGCCGTAGCCACCCTGGGGCGCGGCCGCCGGGGCCTGCTGCGGGATGCCGGGCGTGTCGTGCTGTGCCGGCGTCGGCTGTCCGGGCTGGGGG